>MNXA01000042.1 GCA_001871195.1 Zetaproteobacteria bacterium CG1_02_55_237 | reverse complement strand
AGCACGAACGCACAGTCAACAAAGACAACACCGTCAGCTTTGAGGGCAGAACCCTGCAAATCCCCAGCAATGAATACCGACACCATTATGTCAAAGCCAGAGTGCGTGTTCACTGCTATACCGATGGCAGCATGGCCATCTTCCACGGGCCAAGAAAACTCGCCGAGTTTCAGCCTCTTCTGAAGCCCAAGGCCAGCAAGCCGGAACTACCACTACCAAGGCTGAAGGCAGCAATATGAACCAAAACCAAACCGGACAACCCTTGTGCTCTAAAACCGGACAACTCTATTTGTTGCCAACACCATTGCGCGATGTGTGGTGTCGGAATGACACCTCACGATGTGGGAAGATCAGGCGGCCAGCGACGGGCTGGCATTCAGACCGAACTCAACCTTGAAATCGGTGATATGCACCTTGGGAACCGTTCTGTTCATTTCCTTTTCCAGCGAGACTACGCCGTAGCGTTCCAGTGTTTTGAGGGTGCGCGAGAGGTTCGCCTTCTTCCTGCCGGTCAGCAATTCCAGCTCACCGAGCGAGGCCGGTTTCTTTTCAAGAATAGTCCTGAGCAGCGCCTGATTCTCCCTGCCCAGCACCTGCGCCATCGAGGCTAGCGACTCGAACCATATTTTCGGCTCATCCTTGCGCGGTGTGTATTCACCCCTGGCAATCTGGATGGTCCGCTTGCGATAATCATCCCGCGAAATGATTCCGACCTTCACTACCTTGCGCATTTATTCACCTCATTCATCATCCATGATCCGATACACTTCATGCCAGAAATCCTCGAGCAGACTTCCCGCTGATTCGAATTCGTAGGGAGCAACCTTTTCCCTTAAATGCCGGTGGTCCCATGTTGTCTTTCCGGCCCCGTACCTTTTCCGCTTCGGCTTGTAAGCATGCGCATTATCAATACCGAAGACCCTGCGATTGCTGCGATCATGCAGGGTCAGTGAATACTGATGCCATGCGGCATCCGCGCATCGGCTTCCACGACCTTCACTTCAAATTTGGTCCAGTAACCACTGTCCATCGGGAAGACCTCGCCATCCAGACTTAGCAGCGTCTCCAGACCCGCATCATCCATCATGCCCGAGCCTCCGGGCCACACTTGTTATCATCGGATGATAACGGAACATTAGCAGATATTCTTCACATGGCAATTGCCTCGGCCGCATCCTGCTTGCTCGCATGTCGCTCTGATCTTTTGTTAGCTTGAAAATGAATGGCATATCCCCGCTCCCCCGAACAGGAAAAACATTACGCCCGCAATGTGCGGGCGTCACGCCTGCAACTGGCCGAAGGGATCGGCGATCAGGTGCTCAGGGTCTCGCCGAGTAAATCCTTATTGGCGATGCCGGTCGAGAAGTGCCACTGCACGATCTTCCATGCACCCTCTTCCTTCAGGAAAACCGCAGTCAGGCGCACCGGCACCTGCACACCATCCGGGAGCATCAATGTGGGTCTGCCCGCCACCCAGCCGGCCGTGCCTTCACAATAGGCCTCGGGGCTGTCCGCCAGAATGCGGAAGCCACCCGCTTCCTGCATCTGCTCCCTGAATATCCTGCTGATCGTGGCATAGCCGGACCACCATTCCGCCGGGTCCGTGCCTATCGCCAGCACACCATCCCTTTGCGAGAAATGACGTTCAAAAAACCCATGGTCGCCGCTCGACATGGCGTCACAGCTTTGCCGATACAGCTCCTGCAGCTCGCTTGATTGTTGCATCGCTGGTTCCTCCTTGGCTGGCAGCAGCACCGGTTTCAATGCCTGAAGAATGACTGCGCTAACACAAAGATATTATAGTCGATCACCACCGGATTGCCGGTAAGCTTGAACTCACCGTTTCAGAAAAAGGGTCCTGACACCTTTTCTTCTGCGCCTTCACCTATCGGCGTGCAGCGACAAATGAAACTTTCCACAGTGAGATGTCGCTGGCCGGCAAGGTCTGGCTCGTCCATGTCGTACCGTCTGCTGTATGCACGATGACGCCTTGCGGAAGGCTGGGGTCCACGAGGAACGCCTTGAACCCCACGACCCAGGCATTCTTATCATCAAAACAGGAAACCCCCTCGTACTCATACTTCGCACCCATTGGATCCATGCGGTCGCTGGTGACTGTTCCGTTGAGGAGGCGCACCCGTATGATGCTTCCGCCGCTCGTTCCGCCACCGTTCTGTGCAGCCCAGACCATGTCTGCCCCGTGTGCACAGATGTCATCGATATCATTAGAGCCGGACACATGGGGTGCATCCATGCTCCAAGTAGTGCCAGCGTCTGTTGTCCGGTAGAGATTTGCATCGAGTTTCACAGCACTCCAGGCAATGTCACGGCTGACAATGCTGACGCCCATTGGCCCGCCGTTTGCAAGATTGATTCCGGGAAGTGGCTCCCGTCTCCAGGTAGAGCCGAAATCGGCTGAATGAATCATCGCGCCATCGAAGCTGCCGAAGTCTGCGATCCAGATGTCATTCCCCATGGCGTCGATGCGATTGACCTGTTTGATTATCACACCGTCATGAGGCACAACGACCCAGTTCTGACCGCCATTAATGGTTCGCATGACCGTACCGCCGATAGTAACGGCCCACGCCACTTTCCGGGAAAGGCCCTTGATCCCCTTAACTGTTTCGTTAACTCCCTGCGGCAAGGTTTGTGCATTCCATGTAACACCGCCGTCCGTTGTGTGGAGAATGGCACCGCCAACACCGTCGCTGCCAACCGCAGCCCAGGCGGTCAACCTGTCCACGGCAGTAATGTCATTGCCGTTAAGTCCGGTCCATAGTGATGGGTCTCCCTGCTCCTCCCAGGTATTGCCCCCGTTTGCCGTATGCAGGATGGCGGCCGTGTAATCGGAACGGTAACCGATCGCCCAACCCGTTGAGGCTGTGTTGCCGCCGCCACATCCGCTCATCGTCAGCAAACCGCCCAGAACAAGGAAGGGCAGAAACCCAATCTTTCTCATCATAAGCTCCCTTATTAACACGGCAGCGGGCTCAGAGCAGCTGCAGGCCTGATTTGAGCTGGGCGTATTCCGGATGATCGGCAGTAATCAGGCCGTGGCGCAGCAGGAAGTCGATGACCACCAGATTGCAGTTGGGCTTGAACTCGTCGGTTTCGCGCACCACGCGCGCCACCTCATCCAGCGGCCAGAGATAGAACTCCCCCACCTCGCCATCGCTGCACACCGGCTTAAACGATGAAGGCAGGGTGATGTCGTAGCAGAAGATGGTATCCGAACGCAGGCCGGCCGGGGTTTCGCGCCGGTAGCTGATCAGCCCGGTCGCTCTGGCACTGGCGGCAAGCTCTTTCTTCATGCCTGCTTCCTCCTCGCATTCCTTGGCAAGATTCTCCGCCAGGGTAATCCCGTAGGGCATACCACCGGCCACCATCTGGTCGAGCTGATCGGGAAAGGTGTGCCGATCGGCGGCGCGTCTGCCGATCCACATCGATGTCCCATGCTCAGATAGCACGATGCCGTTGAGATGCTGCCCGAAGGAGCGTGTGCCGAAGGCCGACACCGCTGCCCGATCCAGCAGGAATGCAGGCTGCTCCCCCCATGCATGCAGCACCGGGAACAGCTCGCCCATCACATGATCCAGCACCCTCTCGCGCACCAGTTCATCAAGTGCCTCGGCCACCGCGCTGTTGCGTGCCTCGAAGGTACGCAGCGCCGGATGCAGCGCCACATAGCTGTCCTCAACCGTGAAGGTGGCGGGAAAGCGGCGCAGCTGACGCGCAAAGGCCGGGCGCATCCAGCCATACTGTGTTTCACCCACGGCAAAGGGAATGAAGCCGGCGGGATTCCACTGGTTGCAGGAATGGATATGACGCGCGTAGCTCATACAGCGATATGACAGGCTTGCGGCATCATTATGGCACCTGCATTTTGTACGCAAGCCTCAGGATGATGTACTCCGCCGGGCGCAGCATGGCCAGACCGATCATCACGTGCATCCGGCCTTGCTGAATGTCCTGTTGTGTCATGGTTTTGCCAAGCCCGACGCGCACGAAAAACGCCTGTTCAGGCTTACTCCCCTGCAGGGCACCGTCCCGCCATTTCAATGTCAGATAGGTCTCGATTGTGCTGCTGAGCTTGTCCCAGGTGGCGGCGTTATTCGGCTCGAAACTCGCCCATGCAGTCGATTTGCTCACCGATTCCTGCACCATGTTGAAGAAGCGGCGCACCGGAATGTAGCGCCATTCGTTATCGTTGCCGGCCAGGGTGCGTGCGCCCCAGATGCGCGTGCCCCGACCCGGGAAGGCGCGGATGGCATTGATCGACTTGCCTGATACATCGACATTGAGCGCCGCACCCTCTGCGCTACTGATGGCAATGCTCGGGCGGCGCACACTTTGCAGCTCGATATTCGCCGGAGCCTTCCACACACCGCGACTCTTATCGACTGCGGCATAAACACCGGCGATGGCACTCGATGGCGGCAGGGTGATGACTGTTTTCAGGACTTCGTCGCGGATATGCTGATACAGCGCAGGATTCTGCTTTTTGATCGGGGCATCCGACAGGCAAGCCCCCCTGAGGCTACCCGAGGCGACCTCTGCGCCGTGCTCATCGCTGTGTGCCCGAACGACGACATCCTGCTCAGCGAAGGCGACCTGCAGCGAGGTTTCCAGCCAGGGATGATAGGCCGCACCATATTTCAGCGGATCCGCATCCAGCGGCGATATCTTGTCCCTGAAGGCAGCTGTGTCTCCGGCAAATACATCAAGGATGGCCATCCGGTCTTTCAGGGTTGCGCACTGCGTCAGGGCCCTGTTGATGAGTTTGTAATAGTCCCCCTCCGGCAGGGCTGTGGCATCGGGAAAGACGATCATGGTCACTGCATCGACCGCCTCAAGCATAATCAGTCCGCCCAGCAGGCCGACCGATCTTCTGCCGCTACCGCGTCCACGGGTGATGGCATCATCATAGCCGCCGACCGACACGATGTAGCAGGGGCCACCGCCATTGGCAAAATACATCTGCATGGCGTAGTGCATTCTGTACTTGTTTGCCGCCAGCCTGCGCGCGGGGCGAACTGTGGGGGTGATTGTACCACCCACTTCCAGCAGGCTGACATCGAAGGCCTCAGGCATCGGGCCGCCATACAAGCCTTCGTATTCGGCCAGCGAAGCAATGCGCAGGGGGCGCATGAACAGGTCGTTTTCATCACGCTCCTGCGCTTTCTCCGTATAGCCGATAAAAGCGGGAATGGCCGTCTCCACCTCACTGATGGAGCGCGGCGCAGCAGAAACCTCCTCAAGGTAAATACCCGGCATCTTGTTATACGGCATGCCTGTCTCCTGCGTGGGGCTGCATTTTTCAGCCACCCTCACTCATGGCAAAAAACCTTGCCGTTACGAAATCCATACAGCCGATATGCTGCTGCATCCAATCCGGTGTGCTGTGCTGCAGAAAATCGGCAAGCGGTGCGACATCGCCGCTCGCGCGCCAGGCATCGAGCAGCGCATCGAACCCGGCCAGATATTCATCATGCGCCTGCTTGTGCATCGGGTAGGGAGGGAAATCCAGTTCAAGCATCTTCTCCTCCTCACGCGCAAAATGGGCATGGGTATGCTCGGCCAGCGCCTCAAGCTTGCCGGCCAGCTGTGGAACATCTTCCCCTTCCCCCAACCTGTCGAACAGGGTGTATAGCTCATTGAGCATGGCCACCTCTTCGAGGTGAGTTTGCTGCATAAACGGCATGGCAACTTCGGGGATATCGGATGGATTCAGCTTCATACCTCAAGCCTACTCCACGGGAATCCAACAAACACGGGCAAAATGGCATACAATCAGGACATGGCTGCAAGTAACCCGTATCCCGAACGCGAGGGCAACACCTTCCGGCTGCTGGCCGGTGCAGAGAACTTCCTCCCAGTGATGGAGTTGGCCATACATCGCGCCAGGCGCTTCGTGCTCTTTGAGCAGTATCTTATGAGTTCAGGCGAGATCGCCGATCGCTTCCTCGATGCCTTTGCCGGCTGTGTGCAACGCGGGGTGCCGGTGTATATGCTCATCGATCATTTCGGGGCGCGCGGGCTCACAGCATCCGACCGGCTGCGCATCATACATGCAGGGATTTCCATCCTGTTCTACAACCCTGCCTACTTAAGCCACTTCTTCCGCGGCCTGCCGCGCAACCATTGCAAGGTGCTGCTGATCGACGGCGAGCTGGCCTATACGGGTGGCGCCGGCATCACCGACGATTATGTAAGCAACGAATTCAGGCCGGCGTGGTTTGATGTGATGGTGGAGATGCGCGGGCCGGTCGTCGTCGACTGGCAGGAACAGTTTGTCCATGTCTGGCAACATTGGGATGGCGCAATAGACCTGCCGGAAGTGGAAGTAGAGAAAGCAGGGGGTCAGAGGGGCCGGCTTGCCGTCAGCCTGCGCGGCCTGCGCAAATACATCCGCCGATCACTGCTGTTCAGAATCCGGCATGCCACCGAACGGGCATGGCTGGGAACGGCCTACTGGATACCCAGCCGAAAAATCCTGTGGGCGCTGCGCGCCGCCAAACGACGCGGTGCGGATGTGCGCCTGCTGCTGCCCGGCCCGTTCAACGATCACCCCGCCGTCTATCATGCCGGACAACGCTATTATCACTACCTGCTGCGCCATGGCATCCGCATCTTCGAATATCAGCCGGCCTTCATGCATGCCAAGTTCTACCTGTGCGATACATGGTGTTCCATCGGCTCATGCAATATCGATCGCTGGGGCCTGCGCTGGAATCTGGAGGCCAATCTGGAGAGTGACGATGCCGCCCTGTGCACGGATGTCGAGACCTGTTTCAACGAGGCCTTTGCACAAGCAAAGGAAATCACGCTGGAGGCATGGTTAAAGCGGCCGGCAAGCTCCCGGCTGCGCGAATGGCTGCTCAACTATGTCGATCTGATGATGGAGCGCTACAGCCTGAGACGCGAGGCGCGCAGGATTCACGCCAGAGACCGGATTGGCGAGCCATCAAAAAAACCGTAAGCATGAACTGGCCGGTTAACGGCGTTTGCAGAACCAGCCGGTCAGGCTCAGTCGCTCGCGCTTGGACGGCATGACCATGTGATGAAATTGATCACTGAGAAAAATCACGGCGCTGCCGCCAATCGGCTGAATATCGGTATACGTTTCCTTACCCTTTCCATCCGGCAGGTAGATGCGCAAATTCCCGCCATCCTCCGGTTTCCAGTCCTCATTCAGATACTGGATACAGCTCACGGCACGGTGCTTGGCATCGGCAAAACGATCCAGATGCCGGCGATAGAAACAACCCTTTGGATACAGCGCAAAATGTCCCTCGAAATCGAACAGGCCGGTCGATAGCTCACCGTTGATAAACAGACGCAGTGCTTCCATGCGCTCAAGATAGGCCTGCTGCAAGGGCGTTGCCTCCAGCGGATCAATCCAGCGCACCCGGTCGGTGCGTACATCGGGGCGAACCTTGGCGGCATCGCCATGCCCCACACGGGCCAGCCGGAACTCACCGGCGGCATACAGCTGCTTCGCTTCTGCAGCCAGCGGCTGCCACTGCTCGGGCGGCATGAAATCGGGGATCACGCACCAGCCCTGGCCGGCCAGCGCATTTACGACGGCGTTGAAATTCGCCTGATCATCTTGAACAGGGTCTTGCAAGGCGACAGCCTGCAACATAATGATGTACCTCTAAGGGAAAGAAAGCCCGGGGTCGAACGTCACCAGTATTGCATTTTTCCGCCCCCTTGCATACAAGCCCGTACTGCGCGGCAGGTAATAGCGCAACAAATGTTGGCTGAATCAGCCTGCGCGCTAGTATGGCCCCCGAATCAGGCGCCGCATGCAAGACATCGCCGCGCAGCAAATCACAGATAAAAAGGAAACAACATGTTCAAAACCAATGAGTATTTTGACGGCAAGGTGAAATCCATTGCCTTTGAGACCGCAGAAGGACCGGCCACGGTCGGTGTGATGGCCGAGGGCGAATACGAGTTCGGCACATCGAGCAAGGAAATCATGTCGGTTGTCTCCGGCAATCTCGATGTGAAGCTTCCCGGCTCCAGGGAATGGATGCCTATCGCTGCAGGCGGCCAGTTCACTGTCGAGGCCGGCGAAAGCTTCGGCGTGAAGAGCATCGGCCAGACAGCCTACCTCTGCCTGTATCGCTAAGGCTGATTGCCACACAGATCTTTCCCACCAAACACAAAAGGTATTTACCCATGAAACGTATTCCCGCCACATCAGCCAGCGCCGGTCGCGCACTCGAACTGGTAAGCTCCCTGCAGCACCGCTTTGTGCAGGGGCTGGAGAAACTGGCTGCCGATATGCACAGCACGCAGCGCTTTGCCGATGTGCAATGGCTGCGCGACGATGGGCGGCACGGCGGTGGCGTGCGCTATGAAACGGCGGACGGGGATTTGATCGGGCGCGGCTCGGTGAATGTGTCGCAGGTGCACTACGACGATGAGCCTGCGAAGAAGCTGGCCTCGGCCAATGCCATTTCCACCATCATCCATCCCGTGCACCCCCTGGCCCCCTCGGTGCACATCCATATCAGCTGGACGGAGATGAAAGACGGCAGCGGCTACTGGCGCATGATGGCCGATCTGAATCCTTCCAATGAGCTTGAGGCAGACAAGACCGCATTCTTTGCCGCACTGGAAAAGGCCGCCCCGCAGCAGTTCGCCGAAGCCAAAGAACAGGGCGAGCGCTATTTCTTTATCCCGGTGCTGGGCAGGCATCGCGGCGTGGCGCATTTTTATCTGGAGAACTACAACAGCGGCGACGCAGCTGCTGATTTTGCACTGGCCAAAAGCGTTGGCGAAGCAGCCATCGACAGCTATGTAGCCATCCTCGACCATGCCCTGCGCACAGCAGGCGCAACGACGGCTGAGCAGAAGGACAAACAGCTGGCCTACCACACGCTTTATTTCTTTCAGGTGCTGACCCTGGATCGCGGCACCACCACCGGGCTTCTGGTGCACGACCAGAACGATGTCGGCATCATGGGCTCGCTGCCGGCCCGTGTGGACCGCGACCTGCTCACCGCCTGGATCAAAAAAATGCCGGCCCCGCAGGACCGGCTGCTTGCATCGCTGATTGATGTCCTGCCGCCTGTTTCAGCCGCACTGGTGGATGAGGCAGTCAAACAGAGGCTGGCCGCAGTGGTGCGTGCCCACTACCGCGAATATCCCGAGGCCATAAGCATGCAGGCTTCCGGTGATGTGATTCCGTCAACGGTACAGAATCACCGCTGAGTCGGTGGCAAGGGATACCCCCTGCCTTTTAGTCGAGCTTAGTCAATCTCGTGATCGTCCCAATCGTCGCCCCACTCATCTTCTCCCTTGCGTTTGGGAAGAGGCTTCGACTCCCTTTTCTTCGGCTTGTGTCCATGGCCCTTCGACCTGTATGGAAGAATTTCTTCCTGCTGTTCATGCTCGGGAACGTATCCCATGTTTCGCTCCATCAGTTTATATTCTTGGGGAATCGTGATTCCCTGCGGCCAATTTAAAGGGAATGGGGGTGAGCAAGTAAAACGCAATGTTTCGCACAGCGTGGTGAAAAATACCAGCCACCCTGCCGGAGCGATGCGCTTTATCTGTCGCGCTTGCCTTTTTCCTGCCCGTCCTGATCCCGGGACTCGGGCGGAGAACGATACATTTCATGTGCTCCCCGGCGCATGCCCTTGAAGGTCCGCTCCAGCCACTCGGTAACAACCAGTATGGTGACGGTGGTCAGGGCCAGGCCGATACCCATGTGATACTTGCCCAGACCAATCGTTGCCCCGATGGCGGCCAGTATCCATATCACTGAAGCCGTTGTTACACCGAGCACCGTCCCCTCGCGCATGAACATGACTCCTGCGCCAAGAAAGCCCACACCGGTCACCACCTGCCCCAGCACGCGCCCCGGATCGGCACCGGGACCTCCCACCTGCTCCCCGAGATGCACGAAAACCGCCGTTCCTATACAGACAAGGATGCTGGTACGGACGCCGGACGGTTTACCGCGGATCTGTCTCTCCAGCCCGATCATGATACCGCAAAGGATGGATACCCCGACCAGAGAAATGAATGCTCCGTCGCCAATAAAATCGCTTATCATGCTGCCTCCGCCACAGGTTTTCTGCCGCCCATCATCATGAACCTCCATGTCCTCGCCTGTCCAGCACAGTTAAAATCCGCCACCCTGAAAATCGCCAGTGCTGTGCAAAAGACATTATCCTGCTGGACAAATGGATGTGTCGGGCACGACAATTGCGCTAACGGGCGCGACCCGTAACCACGTGGAGAAAAGCCATGTCCAATCAGTTTGCAAATCTCGTTGTCGGCGATGCGTCGGCACAAAATCCGCTCCCCATCCTCAAGGGAACCATCGGCCCCGATGCGGTTGATGTGCGCGCGCTGCTCGATAAGCAGGGCCTGCTGACCTTCGATCCCGGCTTCCGCTCCACAGCCTCCTGCCAGAGTGCCATTACCTACATCGATGGCGACAAGGGACAGCTGCTGTATCGCGGCTATCCGATTGAGCAACTGGCTGCACAGTGTAATTTCGACGAGGTGGCACATCTGCTGATGCACGGCGAATTGCCCAATGCTGAGGAACTGGCCAGCTTCCAGCAGGATCTTCGCGACCACAATCTGCTGCATGATCAGGTTCTGTCCTTCTATCGCGGTTTCCGCCGCGATGCCCATCCGATGGCGGTGATGGTTGGCGTGGTCGGCGCACTGTCCGCCTTCTATCAGGATTCGCAGGACTACAATCGCGATGCCGATCAGCAGAAGGCCGCCATTCGTCTGGTCGCCAAGATGCCGGCGATTGCCGCCGCCAGCTTCACCTACAGTGCCGGCCGCCCGATCCGCCACCCGGACAACAGCCTGGATTATGCATCCAATTTTCTGCAGATGATGTTCGGCAAGCCCAATGAGCCGTATATCGTCGATCCGGTACTGGCCAAGGCCATTGAGCTGATCATGATTCTGCACGCCGATCACGAACAGAATGCCTCCACCTCCACTGTACGCATGGCTGCATCATCCGGGGCCAACCCGTTTGCCTGCCTGTCGGCCGGCATCGCCACCCTGTGGGGCCCGGCGCATGGCGGAGCCAACGAAGCCGTGCTGCTGATGCTGGAGGAGATCGGCTCGCCCGAGCGCATTCCCGATGTGGTGAAACGCGCCAAGGACAAGAACGATCCCTTCCGCCTGATGGGCTTCGGCCACCGCGTGTACAAGAACTACGATCCGCGCGCAGCCATCATCCGCGACACCACCCTGAACGTGCTTTCCCATCTCGGCATGGAAAATAGCCCGCTGATGGCCACAGCCCTCGAACTCGAGCGCATCGCGCTGTCGGATGAATACTTTATCAAGAAGAAGCTGTATCCGAACGTCGATTTCTATTCCGGCATTCTGCTGCGTGCCATGGGCTTCCCGAGCCGCATGTTCACCGCCGTATTCGCCGTAGCCCGCACCGTCGGCTGGGTTTCGCACTGGCTGGAACTCAAGCAGGAAGGGCATGGCATCGACCGTCCGCGCCAGCTGTATACGGGACCTACCCCCAGGCAATTAGAGCGCTGATGCAGAACCCTTTGCCGTGCTGAGTTATCAGCACAGCTACCACGCCGGCAATCATGCCGATGTGCTCAAGCATATCGTGCTCGGCGAGGTGCTCGCCGCCATGCAGCAGAAGGATGCGCCGATGTTTGCGCTTGATGCCTTTGCCAGCCGCGGAAACTGCGATCTGGATTCAGCAGAGGCACTGAAGAACCGGGAATTTGATAGCGGCATCGGCCGCATCTGGCCGCATCGGCATGAGCCCATGCCCGAGGGCGTGGCCCGCTGGCTGCTGGCTGTGCGTTCCATGAATAACGACGACAGATGTACCACCTACCCCGGCTCCACCGCCCTGCTGCACCACTGGCAACGCGATCAGGACAGGCTTGCCGCCTGCGAGATGCACCCGCAGGAATTCGATGCCCTGCGCTCGTCCTTCAGGAGCAGTCGCAGTCTTGCCCTGCACAAGCGCGACGCCTATGAAGCCCTGCGCGCGCTGTTGCCACCAAAGGAAAAGCGTGGCCTGGTATTTATTGATCCGTCGTATGAGGAAAAGGATGAATACCGCCGCATCGCACAGGCTGTCACCGACGCTTATCCGCACTTTCGCGCCGGGGTCTACCTGATCTGGTATCCGCTCTTGCCTGCCGGGAGGCAGCGCGAGCTGTTTCGCGCATTGCAGAAATCGGGCATACGCAAGATTCTGCGTGTCGAACTCGAAGGCAACGGGGCCTTCGGGGATACCGACAGGCCCATGCAGATGCAAGGCTCGGGCATGCTCATCGTCAACCCGCCCTGGCATGCCGCACAGTCGATTCGCATCTCATTGAACTGGTTGAAACAGGTGCTCTGCCCCACTGCCGGCACTGCGCGTAGCGACTGGCTGGTCCCTGAGTAGAGCGGCGAAACAGGCCCTATTCCTTGAGCAGCCCCATCGGAGCGTTCTCCTCCAGATAGGTATAGCCCTTCAGGCCCTCGCGGTAGTAGTTGAGGAAGGCCGTGGATTCCTTGGCCGTGATGCGGTCTTCCTTACGTGCATGCGCCAGCTGCCGGCGCATACGATCAAGCAGCACGGTTTCGTGGAACTGCACATAATCGAGCACCTCGGCCACCGATTCGCCCTCGACCACCTGCTCCAGTTCATAGTGGTCACCGTCCATGCGTACATGCACCGCATGCGTATCGCCGAACAGATTATGCAGGTCGCCGAGGATTTCCTGATAAGCACCGGTCAGGAAAATACCGATAATATATTCCTCGCCCGTTTTGACCGGATGCAGGGGCAGGGTTTGCGCCACATGACCTGCCAGCGGAAACTGCTGAATCTTGCCGTCCGAATCGCAGGTGATATCAACCAGAATGGCCTGCCGTGATGGTTCTTCATTCAAGCGGTGAATCGGCACCACCGGAAATACCTGATCAATCGCCCATGAGTCGGGCAGCGACTGGAACAGGGAAAAATTGCAGAAGTAGCGATCCGCCATCTGGGTTCGGATGCCGGGAATCTGCTGATCGAGCTCCTCCTCATCCAGCTTGCCGATCAGGATGCCCAGCATATGCCAGTAAAGGGCATCCGCATGCGCACGGTCGGCCAGCGAGCAATGTCCCAGTGCAAACAGCTTGTTCACATCCTCCCTGTGCGAGACCACATCATGCAGGGTTTCGCGTGGATTGACCTCAGGCAAATCCTGCAGTGTCTCCCATAGCTGGTATAAGGGCATCGGCGCGTCTGCAGATGGCTCCGCAAGTGGCAGGCCGCTGCTGCGCTGCGATACGCCGAGCACATCAATCAGCAGCACCGCATGGTGCGCCACCAGTGCCCGGCCCGATTCGGAAATAATATTCGGATGCGGCATTCCCTCGTCATCGCAAACCATTTTCATCGTCCAGACGATATCGTTGGCATACTCCTGCAGGGAATAATCCACCGATGAAATATTGGCCGAAACGGAACCATCGTAATTGACACCCAGACCGCCGCCCACATCCATGAACTCGATCGGTGCACCCAGCTTGCGCATCTCTACATAGAAGCGCGCCGCCTCCTGCATGGCCTGCTTGATGCGCCTGATCTGCGGCACCTGCGAACCGATATGAAAGTGCAGCAGACGCAGGCAATCGAGCATATTCACGCTTTTCAGCTTGTCGATCACCTCCACCAGATCGGAAGCGGAGAGCCCGAACTTCGAGTTATCGCCGCCGGAATCTTCCCACAGACCCTTGCTGGTCGCGGCCAGACGGCAACGCAGCCCGATGAGCGGCTCAACTTCAAAGCGCTTTGCGGCTTCCAGAATCAGATCCAGTTCATTGGGCTTCTCGACCACAATGAACACGCGCTTACCCATCTTGCGGCCAATCATGGCCAGCTCGATAAATTCGCGATCCTTGTAGCCGTTGCACACGATCAGGCCCTCAACGTCTTCCAGCATGGCCAGGGTGGCATGCAATTCGGGCTTGGAACCGGCCTCCAGACCCCAGTTGAATGCGCTGCCGAATTCAACAATCTCTTCGACCACCTGGCGCTGCTGATTCACCTTGATGGGATAGACGCCGAAGTATTGGCCCTGATATTCCGCCTCATCGCGGGCAATCGTGAAGCGCTCATGGATCTGCGCCATACGCTCCCTGAGGATATCGGAGAAACGCAGCAGAAGCGGCGCATACAAATCGCGCGTGGTCAATTCGTCGTAGAGCTTTTTCAGATCAACAGGATGTTTCCCGTCAGGAATGGCCACCATATGGCCTTCTTCGTTCACCCCGAAAAAACTGCTGCCCCAGCCCTGCACCTGATAAAGTTCCGCGGCATCCTCAACCTTCCACTCAGCCATCATGTCTCCTGCCAACGATTTCCTCATGCCATGCGGGCATCAGGATGTGCATAATGCAGTTGCCGGGGCCTCACCGCAATGTTGCCTACCCTTCAACCTCGGCCATCGAATCGCGCAAAGCGCGAACCATCGCCTCTGCTCCGATATGTTCCTGATTAAAAGCCGCATAGACATCCAGATTTACCGTCTCCGGACCCGGAATGCGGACAAGACGTCCGGCTTCAATATGCGCGCGCACCAAGTGCTGCGGCAGCCATGCCGTACCGCCGGTGCGCAGCAACCAGTCAAGGCCAAGCCATGCCACATTGATCTGCACGGCAGCGACCGGCAGCAACACGCCCACCTGTTCAAGACGGTCGCGAAAGGAGTCCCCCCAATCCACCTCGACAAAATGACTGAAGCGCACTGCCTCATCGGCTGGAATATCGGGCGTGGCAACGGGGATCAGGCGCAACACAGCAACCCTCCGGCTTTCAAAACCGGGATATGCCAGCTGCTCAGGCAGGACCACACAATCCAGCTCATCACCAATCAACATGGTCGCCAGTTCACGGCGGCCCCCGGTCTTGAGGACGAAATGCATATTCGGCCTGCTGCGGCAAAAATCCGCTGTTGCTGCCAGCAGTCTTGCCTGCCACAAGGCCCCCGGAGCGCCCAGGCGGACGAGAATCGAGTCGCTGCTGCCCTGCCCAACCTCCTGCCGGATATCCTGCCACTCGCGGAGCAGATTGCGGGAGCGACTGGCCAGCTTAAGACCTGCCGGGGTTAGCTGAACACCTGACTTGCTGCGTTCGAACAAACGGGTGTTCAGTGATCGTTCAAGCTGCCTGATTCTGGCCGACACTGCCGAAGGCGTGAGATGCATATAATCGGCTGCACGCCGCAGGCTTTCATGTTCCGCAACCGCCAGAAACGTACGCAGAAGATCAATATTCATGTGTTCTCCATATTCGAACAGGCTGAATGAATTATTTTGCTTTACTCCCTACCCCCCTGTCCACACATTGCCGAGGTAAGGAACACAAACACGACTTGTTGAAGGAGAGTTTTATGGGAAAACCTCAGATGCAGGAAGTTTCTGTCGGCAATGAATTGGATGATGAGGATGAAGATTCCGGCGCGACGGGAGCCATTGATTTACAACGCAATCTGGAACCCGATGATGATTTTATCGATGACTGGATCAGCCATGTCGATGACTATGACAGCTCTGATGATGTGAATGACTGGTAGACAGGAGATCTATGGCAATAAAACTGAAAACACTGCTGGCTGCATCAATAATTAGCCTTATGCTGGCACCCGCCATACTCATGGCAAATGAAGGCGAGATGGCAAGCCCTTGCGATAACGGGCAGTACGCTGATGAGAATAACCCATGCGACACTGAACCATCGGAATATTCCGAAGCCATCGGAAGCGGCGATGAAAACGCCTTACCCGAAGATGAGCAGGGAAGTGATGAAAATGTCTTACCCGAAGATGAACAGGGAAGTGATGAAGCTGCTCCGGAAGATGAAGCGATAGTGGACACGCCACCAGCCGATTAAGCCTTTCGACAGCGCAACAGCAATGCAAACGGGGCCATCAGGCCCCGTTTTTTATCCATTATATGGCAGCACACGCCAGCTCAGGATGAGCTTCTGCGCTTGGAGCGCAGCCGTGATTGTTCCTTCCGCCATTTCTCAATCTCCGCATGGTTCCCGGAGAGCAACACATCAGGTACGCGCTTACCTTCAAATTCCTCAGGACGAGTGTAATGCGGCCAATCGAGGATGCCTTCCTCGCTGAATGAATCGAGCACAGCTGACTCGGCAGAGCCAAGCACACCGGGCAAGAGGCGAATCACTGCATCAAGTACACACAAGGCTGCAGGCTCGCCGCCGGAGAGCACATAATCACCCAGCGACAGCTGCTCATCGACATAATCAACAATGCGCTCGTCGAAGCCCTCATAACGGCCGCAGAGCAGGGTGACATCAGACATGCGGGCATACTCCAGCGCCTTGTCCTGGGTGAATGGCACACCGGACGGAGTGAGCATCACCACCCGGGTTTCCGGGCGTCGCCTTCTGGCATCGCGAATTGCCGCCACCAACGGTTCGGGCTTCATCAGCATGCCCGGCCCGCCGCCATAGGGCGAATCATCAACGCTGCGATGCTTATCGGTAGCAAAATCGCGAATCTGGATGCAATCCACCCTGGCCAGTTCGGCCTCAATCGCCCTTTTGGGAATCGAGCAGGCTAACGGCGAAGCAAAAAACTCAGGAAAAAGGGTCAGAATCTGGGCGTAAAACAAGCATCCATCCCTTCAGGCAGGTTTACCGTGATGCGTTTTGCATCGATATCCACATCGGCAACCACCTCTTCGATAAAGGGCAACATCCACTCGCCCGGCTGTGCTGCATCAGCAGGCGATTGTACGGTCAGAATATCCTGAGCGCCGTATTCCTCCAGCGCTGTTACCGAACCCAACAGACCGCCATCAGCCTGATAGACCTCACAACCGATCAGGTCCTGCCACAGGTATTCGTCATCGTCGACGTCGACTTCTTCCACAGGAACCCAGACCTTCATGCCAGCCAGGCGTTCTGCTGCATTGACGTCGGATATATCCTGCAGTTCGGCGAGAATGCGCCTGCCATGCTGCCAGCAGCGTTGCACTGAATGGCGGGTGGCGTTTGCGGCCGTACTTCCCAGCCACCAAAAAGAATACCCGGCGATGCCGATGGCAGGCCGGGTATATGAATAAATAGTCAGGGCTCCCTTCAGGCCATGAGGCTTATGAACCGCCCCGACCTCAAGCAGGTGCTCAGACGTCTTTTTTGTCCTCAGCGACAGCTTCTTCAGCCTCTGCAGCTGGTTCAGCAGCGGCCTCAACAGCTGGCTCTGCGGCAGCAGCTTCAGCAGCGGCTTCGTCGGCAGCAGCCTTGGCAGCGGCCTTCTCGGCAGCCTTGGCCTCAGCTTCGGCATCAGCCTTGGCCTTGGCAGCAGCTTCAGCTTCAGCCTTGATCTTGGCCTCTGCGGCTGCCTTCTTGGCTGCGACAGCTGCTTCTGCCTTGGCAGATGCCTTGGCGGCCAGCTCAGGGTTCTCAGCCAGACGAATCAGGCTGGCAACGCGACCGGACACCTCAGCGCCCTCCGCCTTCCACGCATTGACGCGCTCCAGATTGAGTTCGAGCACATCAGGCGTCGTGCACGGATCGTAGTAGCCGAGCTTCTCGATGAATGCACCGTCACGGCGATCACGTTTGTCCATCACAACGATGGAGTAAAACGGACGCTTCTTGCGGCCACCGCGCTGCAGGCGAATCATTGTTGCCATAAAATCAATACCTCCGGAAAATCAGGTCGCGCACTATATCGCGTCTGTATAAAATGTCACCCCGAAAATCACAATCATGTTTTGACTCCGGGTCCCGCTTGTAGCTGTGCCGGATCGGGCGCTTGGCCAGTGGGGTCTTGCGTAAATAAAGGGGGCCTTACTCCCGGTTTGCGCCCGCTGGACGAGTGATCGGGCCGGGAATTCACAGCTACCCGTGGGCGGCCTTCTTTGCTTCTTTCTTGGCCGATCAAGAAAGAAGAAATCCATTCCCTATCAGCCTTACCTCTGGCGTTTTACAAACGCCAGCAACTTTACATCTTAGACATACCACCCATGCCGCCGAAACCACCGAACTTGCCGGCCATCTGGGCCATCATGCGCTTGCCCTTATCACCCTTCATTCTCTTCATCATCTTCTGCATCTGGGCAAACTGTTTGAGCATCTGATTCAGTTCCTGAATACTGGTGCCCGAACCGGCAGCAATACGCTTCTTGCGGCTGCCATTGATCAGCTTCGGATAAAGCCGCTCCCTCGGCGTCATCGAATACACCATGGCCTGCATGCGTTTCACCGGCTTGTCATCCATCTGCGCCAAGGCTTCCTGCGGCAACTTCACCCCGGGAAGCATCTTTAGCATACTGCCCATGCCACCCATCTTCTGCATCTGGCCAAGCTGATCGGCAAAATCCATCAGATCGAAGGAGCCCTTCCTGACCTTGCCGGCCAGTCTCTCGGCCTGCTCCTGGTCAACATGGGCCTGAACCTTCTCAACCAGCCCGACAACATCGCCCTGCCCGAGAATCCGCCCTGCAAAACGCTGCGGATCAAAGGTCTCGAAGGCATCAATCTTCTCGCCCGTACCGACAAAACGGATCGGCACACCGGTAATATGCGCCACCGATAGGGCCGCACCGCCGCGCACATCGGCATCCGTTTTGGTAAGAATGCAGCCGGACATATCCACCGCAGCATGGAACTGCTCGGCGATGGTCAGAGCTGTCTGTCCGGTCATCGAATCGAGCACCAAGAGACGCTCGGATGCCTGAATCTTTTCCGCCACCTCGCGGATTTCGGCCATCAGACCATCATCCACCACCTGTCGGCCGGCGGTATCGAGAATCAGCACATGATGACCCTCGCTGCGTGCCCGATTCAGGGCAGAAAGCGCCATGGCAGCCGCTGTAGTTCCCTCGCCCTGCACATAGGGGACATCCACCTGACCAGCCAGCACCTGCAACTGCTCACGCGCCGCAGGGCGTGTCGCATCGACACTGGTCAGCGCAACCTTGCGCCCCTGCCCGGCAAGAAGCTTTGCCAGCTTACCGGCCGTGGTTGTTTTACCTGCGCCCTGTAAACCACACAACAGAATCACCGATGGAATGCGTGAGATATCCAGATCGCGCCGCTGACCGCCCAGCACATCGGCCAGCACATCATGCAGGATTTTAACGATGACCTGTCCCGGATTCAGACTCTTGGCCACCTCAGCACCCATGGCACGCTGCCGTGCCTCGGCCATCAGATGACGCGCCACGGGAAGCGCTACATCGGCCTCCAGCAGGGCCAGCCGCATCTCACGCAGCGTGGCATCCAGATCAGCCTCAGAGACGCGTGCCGCACCCCTGAGGCGCTCGGCGATACCGCCGAGCTTCTCACTCAGGCGTTGAAACATTACTGCGCTGCGGCCTCTGGTTTCTCGATATCCAGCAGTTCGACATCAAATACCAGCACCGCGTTCGGGCCGATGATGTTGCCGGCACCGCGTTCACCGTAGGCAAGTGCGGCCGGGATGAACAAACGATACTTGCTGCCCACTGGCATCAACTGCAGGCCTTCCTTCCAGCCCTCAATCACGCTGCCCAGCGGGAATGTGACCGGCTGGCCACGCTTGTAGGAGGAATCAAACACGGTGTCGTCGAGCAACTTACCCTCGTAATTCACCTTCACTGTGTCGTCGAGCGTCGGCTTCGGACCTGCGCCTTCGGTCAGCACCTTGTACTGCAAGCCGCTTTCTGTCGATTTCACGCCCTCTGCACTGGCATTTTCCTGCAGGAACTTGCCGCCGGTGGCCTTATTCTCCACCGCCAGCTTGTTCTGTTTCTCAATCATGGCTTCCTGCTGGCGCTTGAATACAGCCTGTTTCACCTCGGCAATTTCCTGCTCAGTCAGCTTGGATTCCTTACCGTCCACAGACGTCATCAGGCCTTCGTTGAAAGCGGACATATCCAGCTTCTCGTCGATACGTGATAGCGAACGACCGACATCCAGACCAATGGCATAGCTGAACTTGGCGTTTTCGCTGTCCAGCGCGCCAGCCTTGGCTGCGGGAGCCTTGTCATCAGCGGCATTACAGCCGGCCAGCAGCAGTACTGCTGCGATAGTAACAATCTTCTTCATGTGTTCTCCTTGGATACAGGACCTGTGGCCCCTTCGGTTTTTTTAATCACTCGTTGCCAGTAAAATCTATTCCCACTCAATGGTGGCCGGCGGCTTGCCGGACACGTCGTACACAACACGGTTGATACCGCGCACCTCGTTGATGATGCGATTCGACACCTTGGCCAGCAGCGCATGCGGAAGCTCTGCCCAGTGGGCGGTCATGAAATCCTGCGTCTGCACCGCCCGCAAAGCCACCACCCATTCGTAGGTCCGTCCGTCGCCCATCACACCGACACTTTTCACCGGCAGAAAGACGACAAATGCCTGACTGGTCTTGTCGTACCAGCCGGATGCACGCAGCTCCTCGATGAAAATTGCATCGGCCAGACGCAACAGATCGGCATATTCCTTCTTAACCTCGCCCAGAATACGCACACCCAGTCCGGGCCCCGGGAAGGGATGCCGGTACACCATCTCGCGCGGCAGGCCCAAGGCCACACCCAGCTCTCGCACCTCGTCCTTGAACAGCTCGCGCAAGGGTTCGAGTAACTTCAAATGCAGGGTTTCGGGCAGGCCGCCAACATTGTGGTGACTCTTGATGGTATGCGCCTTCTTGGTCTTCGAACCGGCGGATTCAATCACATCGGGATAAATCGTGCCCTGTGCCAGCCATTTGGCCTTGGGTATCTTTTCCGCTTCTTCCTGAAAAATATGCACAAATTCACGGCCGATAATCTTGCGCTTGGCTTCGGGATCGCTCTCCCCGGCCAGATGACCGAGAAAACGATCCGCTGCATCGACATGATCCACCTTCACACCCAGATGGTCGGCAAAGGTAGCCATCACCTGCTCGGCCTCATTCAGGCGCAACAAGCCGTTATCGACAAACACGCAGGTCAGCTGATCGCCGATAGCACGGTGCAGCAAAGCGGCTGCAACCGATGAATCCACCCCACCGGAAAGACCCAGAATCACCTCTTCCTCACCCACCTGCTCGCGAATATGCGCCACTGCGGTATCGATGTAGTGCGGCATGCTCCAGTCGCGTCCACAGCCGCAGATATCGTGCACAAAACGACTGATAATTGCCTTACCCTGATGCGTATGCGTCACCTCGGGGTGAAACTGCAGGGCATAGAAATGGCGTGTTTCATCAGCCATACCGGCGATCGGCGTGGAATCGTTGCTGCACAAAACATGGAAGCCATCGGGCAGCGAGGTCACCTTGTCGCCATGGCTCATCCACACATCAAGCACGCCGTCGGGCTTGTCTTCGATCCCCCTCAACAAAGCCGAATTGCCGCTGCTCAAAACCTCTGCATAGCCGAATTCGCGCACATGCCCTGTTTCAACCTTGCCACCGAGCTGAGCCGCCATGGTCTGCATGCCGTAGCAGATACCGAGCACGGGTACGCCAAGCTCAAAAACAATCCCGGGCACCTTCGGGGTTTCCTGCTCATAAACCGAGTTCGGACCACCGGAAAGGATGATGCCGGAAGGTTTGAATTCCTGAATCTCCGCCGCCGTCATGTCCCACGGGTGCAATTCGCTGAACACGCCGGCCTCGCGCACCCGACGCGCAATCAGCTGGGTGTACTGCGAGCCAAAATCGAGAATAAGAATCTTTTCCATGTTTAGTCCGCCTTTCGTCGCTCAGGAATCAAGACGGTAATTGGGCGCTTCCTTGGTGATGGTTACATCATGCACATGCGATTCGCGCAGGCCCGCACCGGTGATGCGCACAAAACGCGCCTTGGCATGCATGGCGGCAATATCGTTGGCCCCGATGTAGCCCATCGAGGCGCGCAAACCGCCAACGAGCTGATGCAGGATTTCCGACAGAGCTCCCTTATAGGCAACACGTCCTTCAATACCTTCAGGTACCAGCTTCATGGCCTCGTCTACATCGCCCTGGAAATAGCGGTCCTTGCTGCCCAATTCCATGGCGCCAAGCGAACCCATGCCGCGATAGGTCTTATAAGCCCGGCCTTGAAACAGAATCTTCTCGCCGGGAGCCTCGTCGGTACCGGCGAACATCGAGCCAAACATGCAGCATGAAGCACCGGCCGCCATGGCCTTGGCAAAATCACCGGAGAACTTGATACCGCCATCAGCAATCACGGGAATACCGACATCGCGCCCGGCAGCAGCACAATCCATCACGGCAGTCAGCTGCGGCACACCGACACCGGCCACCATACGCGTTGTGCATATCGAGCCCGGACCAATACCCACCTTCACGGCATCCGCACCGGCCTCGGCCAGGTCGCGCACTGCATCGCCCGTGGCAATATTGCCGCCGATGATCTGAATCGTGTCACCATAGCGCCGCTTGATCTCGCGCACCTGACTAATAACACCTGCCGAATGGCCGTGCGCAGTATCGACAATCACCGCATCGACACCGGCCGCATGCAACAGCTCGAAGCGCGCCATTTCCTTCTCGCCAACACCGATAGCTGCCGCCACGATCAAACGTCCGAGATCATCACGCGCCGCATTGGGGAATGCCGTGGCCTGTTCAATATCGCGCACCGTCACCATGCCGCGCAGATAGCCGTCACGATCCACCACCGGTAACTTCTCGATGCGGTGCTTGCGGAACAACTCCTTGCAGGCATCAGGCTTGGTGCCCGGCTTCACGGTAACCAGCCTTTCCTTCGGGGTCATCATCTCGGCAACCGATTTTCCGGCATCGCTTTCAAAACGGATATCGCGGTTGGTGATAATACCGCACAGCTTGCCGTCGGAATCCAATACCGGAAACCCGGAAAAACCATTGTCGCGCGACAGCCGCACCACATCAGCAAGGCGCATATCAAGGGAAGCCGTCAGCGGCTCCTGCACAACGCCCGCCTCGTAACGCTTCACGCGGCGCACTTCCTGCGCCTGCTGCTCAGGCGTCATGTTCTTGTGGATCACGCCGATACCACCTTCCTGGGAAAGACAAATGGCGGTGGCGGATTCGGTCACGGTATCCATGGCCGCGGACATCACCGGGATGTTCAACCGGATCTTGTTGGTCAGCTGCGATACCGTGCTGACCTCGCGCGGCACAACCTTGCTGGCCTGAGGTACCAGCAACACATCATCAAATGTTAAAGCCTCTGTCATTTCAGGCATTTTCATGCGCGTCATACCCCCTGCACAAATAAGCCGCGCATCCTACCGGCAAGCGACACATACATCAAAGCACCAAATCGATTGTTTTGCGCCAATTTAAAAGTAATGGCTCAGCCTCCGGGCGCAAAGCGCCCGACTACGGCTGCGCCCACCGAATCACCGAACACGTTGATCGTCGTCCGGCACCGGTCGAGGAACCAGTCAATCGCCAGCAACAGGCCAATGCCCTCCAGAGGCAGGCCAACGGCCTCGAGCACGATAACCATGGTGACCAATCCCGCCTCAGGGATACCAGCCGCCCCGATGGCTGCCATGGTCGCAGTCAGCAGCACCACCATCTGCTGCCCGAAAGAGAGATCGATGCCATAGGCCTGGGCAATAAACAGCACAGCAACCGCTTCATAAAGAGCTGTTCCATCCATATTGATGGTTGCGCCCAGTGGCAGCACAAAACGCCGCGCCTTTTCATCCACGCCCGCCAGTTTCACCCCTTCCATGGTGAGCGGCAGGGTGGCGCTGGATGACGCGGTGGAGAAGGCGGTTATCAGGGCCGCCGCCATATGTTTCAGATAGGCCCCGATATGCTGCCGCGCCAGCACAGCCAGAACGAGACAGAGAACGGCTGCATGGGTCAGCAGG
Organism: Zetaproteobacteria bacterium CG1_02_55_237; assembly: GCA_001871195.1. Taxonomy (GTDB): domain Bacteria; phylum Pseudomonadota; class Zetaproteobacteria; order Mariprofundales; family Mariprofundaceae; genus UBA1543. Next base: position 44,360 of record MNXA01000042.1, on the reverse strand, counting down.
CCGGATATCACAGCAGCCGCATATTTCGCCAGCCCGGCCAGTTGGCCAAGGAAGGCCTCGCCGCCACCGGCCGCCCCCAGCCTTGAAGCAATCAGTGCGAATACCCCCAAGGGGGCCAGCCACATGATCCACTCAACCAGCTTCATCATACCGTCGTTCAGACCCTCGAAGAAGGCGATGACCGGCTTGCCCCGCTCACCCAGCGTGGAAAGGGCTGCAGCAAAGACGATGCAGAAAACGATGATCGGCAACAGCTTCATATCAGCCGCAGCCGCAATGATGTTTGGATGCACCAATGACAGGATCAGGTCCGTCACACCGATATCACCGGCTGCCGGCCGGGACGCCGCCAGATCGGCCCCCAGAGAAACACCCACACCCGGCTGCCACAGATTGGCCATCATCAGTCCGATGGACACGGCGATAAGCGTGGTGCACAGATAATAGGCCACGGAATAGGCGCCCATGCGCCCGAGCCTGCGCACATCACCAAGGCCTGCCACGCCGGTAATCACACTGGCCGCAACCAGAGGCACAATGAGCATCTTCAGCATCGTTAAAAAGAGGTCGCCCAGCCATTTAACGCTCAGCATGGCCTCACCCCAGAGGAAGCCTGAAAGGCCGCCGGCCACGATGCCGACAATCATGGCGAGGAGAAGCCTTTGTTCAGCGACCGATTTCATCACGAACCCTGCAAAAGATCAGCGGGAAGCTGCGCGAGCAGGCGCTGCATCACAGCAACCTGTGCACCATCGGCATAGTGGATAGCAGGTAATTTTCCCCATACGGGCGCCGGCCAGGCCGGATCGCTGCGATAGCGCACGATGTGGTGGATATGCAACTGCGGCACGACATTGCCCAGGGCTGCGATATTGATTTTATCGGCGGAAAAGGCCGCCTCCAGCGCCTCGGACAGGGCCGCCGACTCGCTCATCAGCTGTTGCCGCTGCGCGCCGCTCAAATGGTGAATTTCGCTGATGTTTGCCCGCTGCGGCACGAGAATAAACCACGGATAGCGCGCATCGTTCATCAGTAACAGGACACATAAATCGAAGTACCCGACGATAAAGCAGTCCTGTGCCAATCTGGGATGCAAATCAAAATTCACGTCATCCTCCCCACTGCCTTCTGGCACGAATCAGATCGATGGGCCGACCAATATCGAACCACGGACCACGATATACAAACCCTGCACACAAAGACGCATCAATCAGCCGGCGCATTGGCTGTACCAGAGAAAACTTTTCCCCGACAGCATAGGTTGAAAGTGCCTCCGCCTGCCAGACCGACACACCGGAGAAGGTAAAACGCGACTCACCGGAATCTGTGACACGACCGCCGTGCAGGGAGAAATCCCCCGCCGCATGATGCGCCGGATTGGGCACCAGTCCGATTGCGCAGCCAGCAGCAGGACATATGCCGGCCAACTGCCGCACATCGACATTGCACAGCACATCGGCATTGTGCACTGCCAGCAGGCCTTCGCCCGGCAGCTTCTCCATCGCCGTACGCACACCACCGCCCGAATCAAGCAGGTTTTTCTCAGGGCTGTAATACAGACGCACACCGTAACGCGACCCGTCACCCAGCGCGGCACACAATGCATCGGCATGATGATGCACATTGACGGCGATATAACGCACACCTTGCGATGCCAGCCCCCGGATCACCTGCACAATGGCCGGGGCTCCGGCCACCGGCATCAAGGCCTTGGGGCACTCTCGCGTCAGCCACTTCAGCCGTGTGCCAAGCCCTGCGGCCAGAATAACCGCCCGCTCAACAACCATCACATATCTCTCGATGAAGACACATGCATACGGGCTTAGCGACCAAGCCGTTTACGCAGCTCAGGAATCATTCCCAGCGTCGCTTCATAGCCGCACCCGACCTCATCATAAGAGTTGGAAAAATCGTGCCACTGCGTGGCGCCGACCAATGGCTCGATGAGCACATCGGCGTGTTCCTTCTGATATTTGCGCAGATACAAGGATTTCACCTGCGCTGTCCAATCCAGCATACCGAGCACATTGTACGGTTCATATGAAGGATCGGGGTTGGCACCGGTATTCACCGCAACCACCAACTGCGAATCGCCAGCCACGTCTCGCGCCTCCTTGGCCGGCACCTCACTGGCCAGTCCTCCATCGAGATAACGTTCACCATCGATCTCAACAGGGGCGAACACCCCCGGAACCGCCATGCTGGCCGCCAGCGCCATGCACAAATCCCCCTGCGAAAAGAGCTGACACTCGCCGCCGGGAAAACGCACTGCCGTAACATAAACGGGTATCTTCGCCGCCTCGAAACTCCCCCCACCGCAAAACAGGTTAGCCACCCTGGTCAGCGCGCTGGGATCGCCAATGGCAATGTCGTTCATCGCTCTGGTGTACAGAATCGTCTGCCTTGCCACAGCCGTTAAACGCGTCAGCCATGAATCATCTTCGGCTCCCGTATCATCTTGAACGCTGGGCAGGTTGATATTGCGGAACACATCCGAATCAAGGAATTTGAATACGCGATCACGGACTTCCCCGGCATCCGGATTCAGCGCATACATCGCACCGAACAGGGCGCCGATGCTGGTGCCGACAATAGCATCCGGACGAAGCCCGTGTTCCTCCAGCGCCTTGAGCACACCCAGATGCGCCAATCCGCGACCACCGCCACCAGCCAGTGCCAGCACAAAGCCGGTAGGATGTCTGCCGAACAATCTCATGCTGCTGTCGGCAATTCAGCTGCCCGGCTCAGACGCTCGCATATCGCATCGACTTCCGCCGGCGACAGGGTATCGCCATTGCCGTGGGTCAGGAAAAACACGTCCACAACGCGTTCGCCGAAGGTGCTGATACTGGCGCCACGCACACTGAAACCGGCATCGTCGATCTCCGTGGCAAGCGCTGCCAACAGACCTGTGCGATCGGCAGCCACCACCTCAATGGCCGTCTGCCGGCTTGAGGCCAGGGGCAAGGGTCTGGCCGACACCGAAACATGATGCATCAGTATATGCTGCTTGCCTGGCTTGGCCCTGCTCACATCCTCGCCTTCAACGACCTTCTGCATGCGTTGCTGCAATCTGTGTAGATCGCTTTTCTCGCTTAATGCCTTGCCATCGCCCCCCTGCACATGAAACACATCGAGCACTCGATTGGCATCAATCTGATAGGCATGCGCCGCAACAATGTTGACGTAACCGGAGGACAAGGCTGCTGTCAGGTCGGCTAGCAGACGCTTGCGGTCGGGCGCCAGCACAAAAACAAGGCTCTCGCCGCGACTCTGATCCACCAACACATCAACCCCACCCTCCGGTGAGGCCTGCATCAGGGAACCAACACGCAACAGATGCCGTGGCGGAAACCCCATCACCGCGCGCCACGGCAGTTGCTGCAGAACCTTCTTCAACCCGCTGCGCTGCGCTGTCTGCACCTTGGCCAGAGTGCTCTCAATGCGCACAGCCACGCGCTCCTGCGTGCCACGGCTGGCATCCTCCTCACCCATCAGGTGACGCTCGGTGGCCAGATACAATTCACGCAGCAGGCTGCCCTTCCATTCGTTCCACACGCCAGGTCCGACGGCAGCGATGTCGGCCACACTCAGGCATAACAGATAGCGCAGCCGTTCCATATCGCTGACCTTTTCAGCAAAGCTGGCTATGGCGTGGGGGTCCGTTAAATCACAACGCTGCGAGGTAATGGCCATCAGCAAATGATGGCGCACCAGCCAGGAGACCAGTTCCTGTGCATCACGGCTCACACCAAGACGCCGACACACATCAGCGGCAATCACCGCACCCAGATCCGAATGATCGCCGGGCATGCCCTTGGCGATGTCGTGGCACAAGATAGCTATATACAGCAACTCGGGGCGCTGCAGACGGGCGAATATATCGCAGGCCAGCGTCAATCGTTCGCCATGCAGGCGATGCGCCATATTGCGCGCCTCGGCCACCGCGCGAATGGTATGCTCATCCACGGTATAGGCATGATAATTATTGAACTGCCCGAGACCTACGGCATGGCGAAACTCGGGAATAAAACGCCCCAGTATGCCGGTATCGTTCATCTCCTTGAGCACTGAGGAAACATTGCGCGAGTCGCTCAGGATATCAAGGAAGGTCTGCTGCGCTTCGGGGTTGGCAATAAATGCATCGTCGATAAGCCCCCCATGTTCGCGCACCTGGCGCAATGCACCGCCGGATAAATGCCGCTTACCCTCCTGCGCAACATGAAAGATGCGCAGCAAGCGCAGGGGATCCTGCTCAAACACCTTGCCGTCGCGCACACCCAGTCGCTGCCCCTCGAGCACAAAGCCGTCACCGATATCCCTGCGTCGCGTCAGCCACTGCGGATGCAACTCCTCCTGAAAATGCAGGCACAACAGGCCGGACACGCGCTGAATGCGCCCTGCATGGCGGAAGTAATCCTTCATAAACACTTCCACGCCCGGGCGGTAGGGTTCGTTCCTGTAACCCATGCGTTCGGCCAACTGCATCTGCTGCATAAAGCCCAGTCGATCATTGCCCCGCCCTGCCTCGACGTGCAGACCAACGCGGCAGCGGTACAGGAAATCCTGGGCCTGCATCAAATGCATGTGTTCGGTTTCGCTGATAAAACCGAGTTCAACCAGTTGTCTGATATCGCTGCTGCCATGCCAGGCACGGGCCAGCCAGAAGACGGTCTGCACATCGCGCAGGCCGCCCCGCCCTTCTTTCAGATCAGGTTCCATCAGAAAGGCCGTATCACCCGCTTTATGATGGCGCTGCTGCATCTCATCCAGTTTGGCCTCGACAAAGGCCTTACGGCGACGGGCAAAGAAGGCATCCACCTTACCCCTGAGCACGGCATAGCCTGCACCACTACCGCAGATCAAGCGCATCTCCAGTGCCGCCGTTGCTGTATTCCCGTCACCACCCATGGCCTCAATGGTTTCATCCACTGTGCGCACGGCATGGCCGAGCTTCACATTCATATCCCACAGCACATAAATAAAGCGCTCGATGCGCTCATTCACCTGCGCATCGGACTCCGAACCCAGCAGGAACCACAAATCCCAGTCGGAATACGGGCACAGCTCGCCACGCCCGAAGCCACCAACGGCCAGCAGATCAACCCGGTCGGAAATATCCGAGGCCATCTCCTGCCATATGTCACGCAGCAGGCTATCCACCCCGTCACTCAGACGATGCACCAGCACGCTGCCCATCTCGCCTGCCGCAAACAGAGTCTCTGTCTCAGCGAGTAATTTCTTCAGCTCACCCGCATAACGGGCTGCAGGCAACACCTCACTACTCATGCCCATCGTCACTCCCGGTCACCATGCGTACCAGCTCATCCAGTGTATTAAGCGCCTCCAGCGGGCGCATGGCGGATACATCCAGCTCGGACAAGCGTGCCGCCAGTGCCGCATGCAGCCGCTCGCGCTCCTGTTTTTCACGCCGCTCGGCCTCGGCAAACAGCCCCAACTGCGGCTTACCCGATTCAGCTGCCATCTCGGCATCGTGTTCAAGCCGGAACAGATGCTCACGTGCCCTTTTTACCACCTCGCGCGGCAGGCCGGCCAGTTTGGCCACGGCGATGCCGTAAGATCGATCGGCGGCATTATCTTCGACCCGATGCAGAAACACCACGTCGCCACGATGCTCACGCACCATGACAGAGGCATTAAAGCTCTGCGTATATTCATCGGGCAGGCCCGTCAGTTCGTGGTAATGCGTGGCAAACAGGGTGAACACATCGCGCGCCTGCATAAGCTGCTCGGCCACCGACCAGGCAATAGCCAGACCATCCCAGGTGCTGGTACCGCGTCCGATTTCATCAATAATCACCAGCGAGCGTGGCCCCAGCTGATTAAGGATATGCGCCGTCTCCATCATCTCGACCATAAAGGTGGAGCGCCCCGCCGCCAGCTCATCGCCGGCACCGATACGGGTGAAAATACGACTTAACAGCGGAACGCGCGCAGCATCGGCGGGTACGAAACAACCGGTATGGGCCAGCCAGACGACCCACGCCACCTGTCGCATATAGGTCGATTTTCCGCCCATATTCGGCCCGGTGAGCAGCATGAAACGCCGGCGCTGCATATGCATTTCGGTATCGTTGGCGACAAAACTCCCCGGCTCCAGACATTGCTCAACCTGCGCATGCCGCCCGCCCTTCACCGTGAGCGCATGCCCGCCATGCACCTCGGGACGTACATAGCGATGTTCAATCGCCAGCGCCGCAAAACAGGCCAGCACATCCAGCCTGGCCACCGCAGCCGCAGCCGTCTGAATAGCTGCCGCGCGCCCGACAATCTCGCGGCGCAGCTGATCAATTAATTCCCATTCGCGCGTGAGAGCCGACTCTTTCGAGCGCAGCACCTCTTCCTCGTGCTGGTGCAGCTCATCGGTGATGAATCGCTCGGCTCCCACCAGTGTTTGTTTGCGTACGTAATGCACCGGTGCCTGATCGGCCAGCGATTTGGGAATCTCGATGAAATAACCGAATACCTTGTTGTACTTCACGCGCAATTTACTGATGCCACTGATCTTGCGCTGCTCGGCCTCAAAGGCGGCCAGCCAGTCATCGGCACCGCGTGCCAGATTACGCAGCCGATCCAGCTCTGCATCAAAGCCTGCACAAATCACCCCGCCATCCCTTGCATGCGCCGGCGGCGGCTCGGCGAGAGCTGCATGCAACCGGACAGCCAGATCATTCAGTCCACCCATGGCGGCAATCACTCCGGCAAACAAGCCGCTGCGCCCGTCCAATGCCTCCACCAATTGCGGCAATACCAGCAGGGAATTGGCCAGACCGCGATAATCACGCGGGGCGGCACGCTCCAGCGCCAGGCGGGTGAGCATGCGCTCGATGTCGCGGATATCCTTCAAACTGTGGCGAATCGCACGCAGGGCATCCGCATCGTCGATCAGGCTCTGCACGGCATCCTGCCTTGCGGCAATCGCTGTCGTCTCGTTCAGCGGCCGATCCAGCCAGTCGCGCAACATGCGCGCCCCCATCGGCGTGGCCGTTTGATCCAGCACACCGATCATGCCGCCGTGCGGATCGCCCGACAGGCTTTCGTACAACTCCAGATTGCGCCGCGAACGCGCATCAATGCCCAGGCACCCCTGAGCCTCGCGCAACACGGGAAGTTGCAAATGGGCCAGTGCCCGTTTCTGCGTCTGCTCCAGATAAACCAGTACCGCGCCCACAGCAGCGGCAGCCAATGGTGCCTTATCGAGATTCAGCGAAGCCATCTCGCCCACCCCGAAACAGCGCCCGATGCGCTCTTCGGCCACCTCGGTGGTGAAGCACCAGTCGCCCGGATGGTGCACCGGGGCTTTGCAGTTTAAAGTGGAAAACGCGTCCGAATCGGCTTGCCGAAGCAACTCGGAGGGATCGAGCACAGCCATTTCCTCATCAAGGGCTGCAGCACCCCGCCCTTCCAGCAGGCGGAAAGAGCCGCTGGACAGGTCCACTGCAGCCAGCGCCCAGTGAGCAGGCGTGCCACACAGGGAAACCAGTGGCCGCACGCAAGTTTCATCGAGCAGTTCTGCTTCGGTAATCGTGCCCGGCGTGACCACGCGCACAACCTCGCGGCGCACCGGTCCCTTGGCCGCTCCTGGCGGTTCCATCTGCTCGCAGATGGCCACACGCACGCCGGCTGCAACCAGACGCGGCAGATACTGCTCCGCCTGATGCCAGGGGACGCCGGCCATCGGAATATCCGCACCGTTGGCCTTGCCGCGCTTGGTCAGGGTGATATCGAGGATCTTCGATGCCTGTACGGCATCGTCGAAAAACATCTCGTAGAAATCGCCCATGCGATAAAACAGCAGGCAATCCGCATACGCAGCCTTGATGCGCAGATACTGCTGCATCATTGGCGTTTGCCCGGAGAAATCGGGTTCGTCGACTATATTTTCACTGGAGAGGGCGGACATGGCGGGAAACTAGCAGCTTGGAGGCCTTGCGATAACCATGCAGCTCGGGGACATACGGGACGGGGAGGGGGGAGGGAGCCCGCATGTGTAATCCCCAAGCCGCGGTTATCACTTCGGAACGCTGCTGCGCCCCTGATAGTTTATTTATCGGCTCGAAACGAAATATCTTAATAAAAGGGATTACGCCTCTGTACTGCGACCTTGCTCAGAGATGGGCAAACAACGTGCTACCGGCGCAAAGGAGGTGCGGTGCCAAATGCATGGCCCGTGCTGGCGCAGCGCAGCAAGATGCTCGGCGGTGCCGTAGCCCTTGTGTCCGGCAAAGCCATAGAGCGGAAATTTCGCGTGGATCATGCGCATCAGGCGGTCGCGCACCACCTTGGCCATGATGGAGGCTGCAGCGATTTCCTGCACGCTGTTGTCGCCACCGATGATGGCCTCGGCAGGCACGGATAGTTTCGGGATGCGGTTGCCATCCACCAGCACCCTGCTTGGCTTAACACCAAGGGCATCAACACTGCGCCGCATGGACAGCATGGTGGCATGCAGAATATTCAGGTGGTCAATCTCTTCCACGCTGGCCATGGTCACGGCATAGGCCACTGCATGCCGGCGCAGATGGTGATACAGCTTCAGCCGCTTCTTCTCCGCCACCTTCTTGGAATCACGATATTGACCAAGATAAGGATCGTCCGGTGAAAGAATCACCGCCGCCGTCACCACCGGGCCCGCCAACGGCCCGCGCCCAACCTCATCAACACCTGCCAATATCAAGCAAAACCCTCCCGACCTGCTGTAGGGCAGGTGACTTTACCAGACAACTAAGCGCGCAGTGTGGCTCCGAAGCGGCTATCCATGGCCTTCACAATGGCTCTGGATGCGGTATCGGAATCCTCCTGCGTCAGGGTGCGCTTGCCATCCTGCAGAGAGAAACGAATACCGAGACTGACCTTGCCCTCGGGCACGCCCTTGCCTGCATAGCGATCGAAGATGCGCGCTTCGGTGAGCAGGTTACCGCCAACCTTGGTGACCGTCTGAACAATCTCTTCGGCAACAACATCCTTATCAAACAGGAAAACCAGATCGCGCTCGACACCGGGGAACTCCGGCAGCGCTACAAATTTCTGCCGTTTGCCTGCGGGTAGGGCATCGAGATCAATAACTGCGACAAATACCGGCCTGACAATATCGAAGCCTGCAGCAATCCCTGCATCCACACGGCCGATCAGACCCACAGCTGCGCGTCCGACCAGAATCTTCGCACTCTGCCCGGCTTGCAGGCCGGGAATTTCTTCAGCCAGAAAACGCCCACTCAGCCCCTGTGCCTGCAACCAGCCCTCAACCGCCCCCTTCAGATCGAAGAAGTCGGCCTCGCGCGCGGCACCATGCCAGGCATCACGCTGCATTTCGCCGGTCAAAAGCCAGGCGATGGCATTATCCTCGCTATGACCGTCGGCGGATTTGCAATACGTCCGCCCCTGCTCAACCAGTGCCACGCCCGGCTGCTGCCTGTTCAGGTTGTGCCGGGCAATCTTCAAAAGTCCCGGCCACATACTGCGGCGCATCACGGCCATATCCTCGGAAATAGGATTGGCCAGCACGATGTCGTTGTCATCCGGAGCAGTAAATAAACGCTGTTCGTTTGGTGCAATAAAGGCATATCCGACCACCTGCACAAAACCTGCGGCAACTGCGGTATGTACGGCGCGATCAGCCTTCGCAGGCCGGGATGCGGCCAGCGGCGGCAGTGCGGCAGGAATCGCATCGAAACCGATGATGCGCGCATATTCTTCCGACATGTCCTCGGGGATGGATACATCATGACGGAAGGACGGAATGCCGACATGCAGGGCATCACCCTCCCGCGTCAAAGCAAAGCCCATACGGCGCAATACATCGTCCACGCTTTCGGAGATCGTTACACCCAGCCGCGATTCAAGCTTGCCCATGCTGCATTCAAGCGTACGCCCAGCCTGACCGTAGGCGGCATCGCCACAGACCTTGATTTCGCCTGCTTGGCCACCGAACAGCTCGACGATCATGCGTGTGGCACGCTGCATGGCTGCCTCAACCATGGCCGGATCAATACCGCGCTCAAAACGCATCGAGGCCTCCGAAACCATGGCCAATCTGCGCCGCGTCAGACTCACCCGTGCCGGGCGGAAAAAGGCAGCTTCGAGCAGGATGTTGCTGGTCGTCCCGGTCACGCCGGAGGGCATGGACCCCATGATGCCGGCCAGTGCTATCACGCCGGCCTCATCGCTCACCGCCAGATCACCGGCAGCCAAGGTCACTTCCCGCCCATCGAGGGCGTCAAACTTCTCCCCGTCGTTGGCCGAACGGATAGTCACCGCACCCTTCAGGGTGTCGGCATCAAAAGCATGCATCGGCTGGCCCATGTCCAGCATGATGTAGTTAAGCACATCAACGATGCCGTTCACCGGCCGCTGGCCGGCAGCAATCAGGCGCGAAGCAATCCATGCCGGTGCATCGGCAACCCGTACACCCTCTATGCGCCTGCCCAGATACAGCGGGCAATCATCCTGCGCCTCGATAGCAACAGCCGGCGTGCCGACACCGGCCTCGGCTGGCACAGCTTTACTGTCGTGCGCAGCCAGCGGCAGATTCGCATCTGCGGCCAGATCGCGAGCCAGGCCGCGAACATTCATGCAATCGCCGCGGTTCGGGGTAATGGAAAGATCGAACACGGCCTTTTCAAGCCCGAGATACTCGCCCATCTCGGCACCGACCGGTGCGTCGGCAGACAGGATCAACAGGCCGGATGCTTCCTCGGCCAGACCAAGCTCCATTTCCGAGCAGCACATGCCAAAGCTTGTTTCACCGCGAATCTTGCCCTGCTTGATGGTCAGCCCGTTGGGCAATGTCGTGCCGATGGTGGCAACAGGAACCTTATCCCCCACGTCCATATTCGATGCGCCACACACAATTCCCAGCGGCTCAGCCTCACCGATATCCACCTTGAGCAGACTTAGCTTGTCGGCATCGGGATGCGACACTTTCGACAGAATGTGACCCACGCGCACGCCCAGCACGCCCTGACGCGGCTGCTCAATCCCCTCAACCTCGTGACCCAGACGAACCATGTCTGCAGCCACATCGGCCGCATCGGATTCCAGCGCCACATAATCCTTCAACCATGAATATGGAATCTTCATGCGCCCATCCTCCGCAGGAAACGAACATCATTCTCGAAAAACAGCCGCAGATCAGGAATGCCGTGCTTGAGCATCACCAATCGTTCCACCCCCAGACCGAAAGCGAAACCGGAATAAATGGATGTGTCGATATCAACCGAGCGCAGCACATTCGGATGGATCATGCCGCTGCCCAGCACCTCCAGCCAGCCGCTGCCCTTGCAGATGCGGCAACCCTTGCCAGAGCAGAACACACAACCGATATCCACCTCGGCGGATGGCTCGGTGAAGGGGAAATAATGCGGCCGCAGGCGAATCGGTACTTCCTTCTCGAAGTAGGCCGACAGGAAATATTGCAGCACGCCTTTCAGGTGCGCCATCGATACATCGCGATCCACCTTGAACACCTCCACCTGATGAAACATCGGCGAATGGGTTACATCGGAATCACAGCGATACACCCTGCCCGGTGCCACCACAGCCAGCGGCGGCTCGTGCCCTTCAGCAACGAAGCGCTGCATGGCGCGAATCTGCACGGGGGATGTGTGGGTGCGCAGCAACATCGGTTCATCGTCTTCGGTGTCGCGCAGGAAAAAGGTGTCGTGCATGGCGCGCGCCGGATGTTCCGGCGGAATATTCAGGGCATCAAAATTATGAAATTCGGTCTCGATTTCAGGGCCTTCAGCAATCTCAAACCCGAGATGTTCGAAGATGGCGGCCATCTCATCGAGTCCCTGCTGCACGGGATGCAATGCACCGCGCGGCCGGTTGCGTCCCGGAAGACTCACATCAATACGTTCGGCAGCAACACGCGCCTCGCCGGCCTTGGCCTCGAGCACGCTGCTGCTTGCCTCGATAGCCTGTTCCAGCTCCGCCTTGATGCGATTGACCACCTGACCGATGCGCGGCCGGTCTTCAACAGACAGGCCACCCACGCCCTTGAGCACGCCCGTCAACTCGCCCTTTTTGCCCAGGTATTTGACCTTCAGCGCCTGCAATGCATCCGAATCTTCGGCAGCCGCGAAGGCATCCAGCGCCTGTTGCCGGATCTCATCCAACTGAGCCTTCATCGCATCAATGTCACTCATAATCCCTCACCTTGTTCGCCTCAAAACGAAAAAGCAGGACTGCGAACAGCCCTGCCTTCGATTTCATCACACGCAATGCCGGCCAAGCCGGATCGGTGCTGTTTACTGAATCTGTGCGCGAGCTGCTTCGGCCAGCTTGCTAAATGCAGCCGCATCGTTCACAGCGATATCGGCCAGAACCTTGCGATCCAGCTCAATACCGGCCTTGCCCAGACCATGCATGAACACTGAATAGCTCATGTCATTCAGGCGGGCAGCCGCATTGATGCGGGCAATCCACAGAGCACGGAACTCGCGCTTTTTAACGCGACGGTCGCGATAGGCATACTGGCGAGCCTTGTCCACAGCCTGCGTGGCAATGCGGAAGCAATTCTTGCGACGACCGCGGTAGCCTTTGGCAGCCTTGACGACTTTTTTGTGTCGGGCGTGAGCCTGAACGGTAGAATTAACGCGTGGCATGGTTTATCTCCTGCTTACTTATACGGAACGAGGCGGTTGATAGAACGCACATCAGACGCAGCAACCAACTCGTAGCCGCGAATATTGCGCTTACGCTTCGGTGACTTCTTGGTCAGGATATGACGACCGTTCGCATTGCTGCGTTTCCACTTGCCGCTGCCGGTCCTGGAAAAACGCTTGGCTGCGCCACTATGTGATTTCATCTTTGGCATAACTAACCTTCTCTCGTCTATTCGTACTTAAAACTTATTTCTTTATCGGTCCAAGGACCATAATCATCTGGCGGCCTTCCATGTTGGGCATGTTCTCAACCTTACCCACATCCTGCAGCAGCTCGCTGATCTTCTTCAACTGATCGGCGCCGCGCGAGGCATACACCATTTCTCTACCACGGAAGCGCATGGTCATCTTGACCTTGTTGCCATCCGTCAAAAACTTGCGGGCACGGTCCAGCTTGACATCCAGATCATGCTGGTCAGTACTGGCACGAACCTTCACTTCCTTGACCTGCACGACATGCTGGTTCTTCTTGGCAAGATTGGCCTTCTTGCTCTGCTCATACTTGAACTTGCCGTAGTCCATAATCTTGCACACCGGGGGCTCGGCATTCGGTGACATCATCACCAGATCAAACCCGTCCGCTTCCGCTTGTGCAATGGCCTCTCTTAAAGGCAAAACACCAACCTGTTCCCCATCACTGCCAATTACTCGAACCTTCGCGGCCTGGATTTCGTAATTGACCGGCAATTCCTTTTTAGCGATAAGAAGCTCCTGTCAGTGTTTCATTCAATTTATTCGTACTCCTGCTGCATACGTTGCATCTCTGCAAGCCATGCATCCAGCGGCATCGTCCCGAGGTCTTCACCCTTCCGGTTGCGCACCGCTACTGTTTTTTCCTCACGTTCACGATCACCAACCACTACAATAAACGGCACTCGGTCTAGCGTAAGGGCGCGCACTTTATAGCCCACCTTCTCATTACGCAAGTCCGCATCTACACGAAATCCCGCCTGATGCATCGCATCACGCACCTCGCGGGCATAATCTGCCTGCGCATCGGTGATATTGCACACTACAGCCTGCCGCGGAGCAAGCCAGAACGGGAAACGACCTTCATGATGCTCGATCAGAATGCCGATGAAACGCTCCATGGAACCTAAAATGGCGCGATGCAGCATCACCGGCGTCTGCCGCGAGGAGTCTTCGGCCACATACTCCGCATCGAGCCTGCCGGGCATAGAGAAATCCACCTGAATGGTGCCGCATTGCCACACGCGGCCAAGGCAGTCTTTCAGAGAAAACTCGATTTTCGGACCATAGAAGGCGCCCTCACCCTTGTTCTCGCCGTATGCAATTCCCTTGGACTGCAGTGCCAGATGCAGTGCGGCCTCGGCCTTGTCCCACTGCTCATCGGTTCCAACGCGATTGTCCGGACGGTCAGAGAGGAAAATAATCACCTCTTCAAAACCGAAACGCTTGTACACCTCGTAGGTCAGGTCGATGAAGTTGCACACCTCATCCTGAATCTGCCCCTCAGTGCAGAAAATATGCGCATCGTCCTGCACGAAGTTACGCAGACGCATCAGGCCATGCAAGGTACCCGAAGGCTCTTTGCGATGGCAGGAGCCAAACTCGGCCAGACGCAAGGGCAGATCGCGATACGAATGCAGGTTCTGGTTGAACACCTGAATATGGCAGGGGCAGTTCATCGGCTTGATGGCGTAGTCACGATTCTCCGTGCTGGTGGTAAACATCTCGTCGCGGAACTTGTCCCAGTGACCGGATTTTTCCCAAAGCTTGCGATCCACAATCTGCGGGGTTTTGATTTCCTTGTAGCCGTTATCGCGCATCACTGAACGGATTTCATTCTCCACGCACTGCCAGATGCTCCAGCCATTCGGGTGCCAGAAAATCATACCCGGCGCTTCTTCCTGCAGATGGAACAGATCAAGCGTCTTGGCCAGCTTGCGATGGTCGCGCTTCTCGGCCTCTTCAAGCCTGTGCAAATAGTCCTTCAGATCGGACTTGGAAGCCCAGGCGGTGCCGTAGATGCGCTGCAACTGCTCGTTTTCGGAGTTACCTTCCCAGTAGGCGCCGGCCACCTTCATCAGCTTGAAGTGCTTGAGTATGCCGGTATTCGGCACATGCGGGCCACGACACAGATCGGCCCATTCGCCCTGTCTGTACAGGCTGACGGTTTCACCGGCAGGAATGCGCGCAATCAGCTTGGCCTTATAGCTCTCACCGATTTCCTCAAAGTGCCTGATGGCATCATCCCGATCCCATTCCTCGCGACTGACATCCAGCTTGCGATTGGAAATTTCGCGCATCTTCTCTTCAATCTTTTTCAGATCATCCGTGGTGAAGGGGCGCTCAAAGGCAAAGTCATAGTAATAACCATCCTCAATCACCGGGCCGATGGTCACCTGCGATTTCGGAAACAATTCCTGCACGGCCATGGCCATCAGATGCGAGGTGGAATGACGGATAATCTCCAGAGCCTCCTCGGATTTTTCGGTAATCAGGGAAACTTTGTCGCCATCGTTCAGCGCATGGGATACATCAACCTGCTTGCCGTTGACTATTGCCGCGATGGTTACGCGCGCCAGGCCGGGACCGATATCGGTCGCCAGATCATAGGCTGTTGCGCCATCGGCAAGGGTACGGCTTGAGCCGTCAGGCAATTGAATATTCATGGCGATGGTCATCCT
Source organism: Zetaproteobacteria bacterium CG1_02_55_237 (assembly GCA_001871195.1). Lineage (GTDB taxonomy): Bacteria > Pseudomonadota > Zetaproteobacteria > Mariprofundales > Mariprofundaceae > UBA1543. The sequence goes on along the minus strand of MNXA01000042.1, from coordinate 29,023 downwards.
CCGTGGTACTGGCGCTGCATCCTATCGCCAAAGGCGGACAGGCCAAGGGGCGAAGAAAACTATGTAGCAAAAAAAGGGCCGGACTACATAAGTCCGGCCCGATCATATCGCAATATTGAAGATGGTAGGCTCGGGCGGTTTCGAACCGCCGACCCCCACCATGTCAAGGTGGTGCTCTACCCCTGAGCTACGAGCCTATACTGGGTATCCCTCTTGCGAGGGGGCCGAAGAGTATTGCCGCCCATCCCCCCGGTCAAGCCGCCCATGCAAACAGGTGCTTTCAATCCAACGCGGCATTGCCATTGAATATGCCTTGCGGCTAAAGTAGCAAGCAAACGAGCAGAGAGAATGGGGAGACATCAACTGAAAGAACACCTGAGAGAACGGCGGGACGACCCGGAAGAAAGCGCCTTAAGGAAGCAGCTTCGGCATTTTCTGCACATGGATGTCGCCGATCTGGCCAGCGTGCCCGGCATCAAGCGCCTGCTGATTCAACTGCTGCGTTTCATCTACCGCCTGATCCGCCGCTTCGTTGCCGATCAGTGCATCCAGCGCGCCTCGGCCCTCGCCTATGCCTCACTGCTGGCCATTGTGCCACTGGTGGCCTTGGGCATGTCTGTTTTCACCAGCTTCAGCGCCTTCGATGCTGCCGCCGGCAAGATCCGCGACATGCTGCTCACCAATCTCCTGCCTACCAGTCAGGATGTCGTACAAACTTATCTGAGCAGCGTCGCCGACAAGGCGACCGCCCTGTCCATCTTCGGCATCCTCGGCCTGCTGGTGACATCCACAGCCCTGCTCAACACCGTTGAGGAAGCCTTTAACCATGTCTGGCGCATCACCCGCTCCCGCCCCCTGATGTCCAAGTTCATGGCCTTCTGGGCCACGCTGACTTTAGCTCCCATCATGATCGGTGCTTCCATCACCATCACCTCCTATTTCACTGCATTGCCCCTGATCGATAAGGTAAGTGCGGGAGCTGCTCTGCTCGACAAGATCCCCTTCATACTCCCTTGGATGATGTCGTCGCTGGCACTGGCCACGTTGTACACCGTTTTGCCCAACACCCGTGTCCCGTTCCGTTTTGCCATGGTCGGGGGCCTGGCTGCCGGCGCCCTGTTCGAACTGACCAAAATCGGTTTCGCCTTTTACGTCACCAATCTGGCCAATTACGAAGGGTTGTATGGCGCACTAGGCACCCTGCCGGTGTTCCTGATCTGGCTGTATCTGGCCTGGGTGGTGGTACTGATCGGCTCGGAGATCGTCTTCTGCCTGCAACATCCGGAGCAATCCAACCGCCAGCATTCCGCCTATTCCGATCAGGGCATACGCAAATTCTTCTCGCATCTTATCGTGCTGCGCGCAGCACAAAGCATGCAACGCGGCGATACCCTGCGCATAACCGACCTGACCGCTGAAACTGAGGTTCCGGATAACATCCTGCAGGAATGGCTGGATCAGTTGTGCGCCTGCGGCCTGTTGCACCAGATCCAGACTGGCGGCATCGAGCGCTGGACCCTGGCCCGTGACCCGGACTCGCTGTTTCTTGCCGACATTCAGAAGGCATTGGCCGAACACCCCATGCGCGTGCCTGCAGAATGGACTGACACTGCCATTGGCAAGACACTTGCCGGCCTGTATTTCAGACTGGAGCGCGAGCGCAATGCCATGCTGGGCGAGATTTCGATTCGACAGTTGATGCAGGGCGAAAGGGATAACGGAGATGTCTGAGCCAGCCAGCCTGCTGATTGCAGGTTCAGAACACGATGCCGACATGCTGTATATCTCCGGTCTGTTCGTGCCCGACCCTTTTATCGTCATCGGCATCAATGGTGCGTGGCACGGCCTGCTTTCCCCACTGGAGGTCGACCGGGCGCGCAAGACTTCACGCCTTGATCATATCCATCTCGACACGGCATGGCGCGAAATGGCGGCAACACAGGGGTTTGGCAACAGCTTGGCCGGCATCGCCGCCGCCTTCCTGCGCAACCACGATATTCACGCTGTGCGGGTGCCCGGTTCATTTCCCCTGCAATATGCCGACCAATTGCGGGGCTTGGGTTTTGAACTTCAGGCAGCACAGGGAACCTTATTCCCCCAACGCGCCATCAAAAGCGAAATCGAGATTGCCCAACTGGCTAAAGCGGAGCGCCTGACCCGGCAGGCCATGGCTGCCGCCGAGTCGTTTCTGGCCGAGGCCAGCATCGGCGACGATGGGGTTCTTCGCCACAAGGATGTGGCCGGGCGAGTGAAATCTGCGCACCTGCGCGCCGTCATCGAAACCTTTCTTATCTCACGCGGCGCAATTCCTTCGCACACCATTGTCGCCTGCGGTCGCGAAGCATCCGACCCGCATCAAATCGGCAGCGGTTATCTGAAAGCCCATCAACCGATCATTGTCGATATCTTTCCGCGCCTGGTGAGCTCCGGCTACTGGGGCGATATGACGCGCACCTTTGTAAAGGGACGCGCCTCATCTGAGCTGCGAAAGCTCTACCTCACCGTGCGCCAAGGGCAGGATATCGGCCTCTCCATGGTCTGCGACGGTGCCAGTGGCCTGAATATCCATCGGGCCATTCAGGCACATTTCTCAAAGCAGGGTTTTTTCACCGGAACCAGACGGGGTAAGCAGGTCGGCTTCTTCCACGGCACCGGCCACGGCGTCGGTCTCGATGTGCATGAATCACCGCGCATCTCGGTGCGCGACGATACCTTAAAGAGCGGCCACGTAGTCACCGTCGAACCGGGTCTGTACTACCCCGATATCGGCGGTGTACGGCTGGAGGATTTGGTTGTGGTGCGGAAAGATGGCTGCGACAACCTGACAAGATTCCGCAGAAAACTAGAAATCAGCTAACTACCCTAAGCAAACGCAGGCTTATGGATAAGGAATGCCCGCTTTGGCAGCAGCTTCCATGGCCTTCTGCTCGGCTTTCGCATCTGCAAGCGCAGCCTTCTCAACGCTTTTAGCCGCTAATATCAATGCTTTGCCTTCCTTTTCTGCTGCTGAAATAAGAGCTTTCCCGTCATTCTTGGAGAGGCTCTTGGCATCCTTCTCTGCCTGCTTGATCAGGGCTTCACTGTCTGCTTCCGCCTGTTTAACAAGTGCCTTCTGGGCTGCTTGCACATCAGCCACCAGGGCCTTCCCTGCAGCCTTGGCCTCGCTATCGGTCATGATTATGGGTGTAGGCGTTGGGGTAGGCGTTGGGGTAGGCGTTGGGGTAGGCGTTGGGGTAGGCGTTGGGGTAGGCGTTGGTGTAGGCGTTGGTGTAGGCGTTGGTGTAGGCGTTGGGGTAGGCGTTGGGGTAGGCGTTGGGGTAGGCGTTGGGGTAGGCGTTGGGGTAGGCGTTGGGGTAGGCGTACCACCCGCGGAAGGGGGTGCAATACCAGGAGGCATACCAAAACTCGCCAGCACATAATCCCGACCCGGATGACTGAGCGCATAGAGCGTCACATTCTGACCATCGTTCTCAAAAAACCAGTCGCCAGCCTCATCAACCCCGGTTCCGGCAAGCGCTGCATAGGCGGCTGCAACAAAACCACCCACGGGGCTTGAAGCCACAAGCGTTGCACTTCCCAATGCGGTAAAAGGATCATTGGGAATATCCGTCAAAAAACCCTCTGTAACCAGATCCTCCAGCATGGCCGGGCTATAATCATTGGCTACACTATAAGCATCAATCGCCTGCTTCAGGGTAACTTCCGCAGTCAGCAGATTTGCCTGTTTTACAGTGGTTTTAAATGAAGTAATTGATGTTGCCGCCAATATCCCGACAACGACAATCACGGTGAGGAGTTCAATGAGGGTAAACCCTTGGCTATGTTTCGTCGCCATCATCTGTTCCCCAGCTCCAGATATTTCACCACGGCGGCCTTCCCCGGTTGCACCTCAATCGACTCAACACCATGGGCAGAAGGAGATGGACATTGAAGCACCAAGCCACCACCAGCATCTTTGGCAAATCTGTATTCAAGCCCCGATACCGGATCGCGCGTAATATCCTGCGAATCCAATCTCGGCTTCAGGTCATCAAGATTTTCGGGCATTGCTTCAAGCTCATTCTGATAGGCCACCACAGCCTCCGAAAGAGCAGTTAAGCGATGGCGGCATAGCCGGATGCCGGCAAGCTGGGAGGACATGGCCGGCGTCTTGGCCACATCAGCGGCAGAGGCCTGGGTACGATCCTGATAAAGAACATAAAGATTAAAGCCGATCCCCAGAACAGCTACGGCTATAAAACCATAGAACAGCCCTTTGCCGGACTTGACCTTCTGCGCCGGGATGTTTTTTTCCGCTGCGCGCTTTTCCTTGAGATCGAACTCAACGGCCTTCTTTAATTCTTCTTTTTCCTGATGGTTAATGGCGATCATGCATTGAGTGCATATCATCTGCCCGGCTTCTTCCCGACCGATACAATCCGGGCAATAGGAGCGTTTGCATTGGGAGCACCGGAAACTCGCCTTACTCCCGGCATGGATGGTGCAATTCCCCAATGAGCCCTTATCTGCCACAGCCATCGCACCTCCAGAACACAGGCAATACGCACCCATGCCTATACACATCATAGACAGAAATTCACTTCATTGTAGAGAAAAGAGTAGAGCCTGTCAGCTATATGTGATGAAACCGCATACGCGGCTTCGCGCCAGATCTCGCTTAGGCAGCCTTTTCATCCGTATCGGCCTGCGACGACGATTTCTGACGCAAGGCAGCAGTGCCACCCATGCGCCACAATACCCAGGCACCCGGCGCTGCCACTACGGCGAGCACAATCACCCATAAGGCAGCCATCGCGGCAGCGGCCTCGGGATTGCCGCCGAAATAAGTGGCGAAACCGACATAACCGGCCTCACGTATACCGAAGCCATTGAAGGAAATCGGCATTGTCGAGGCAATGCCTACCAAACCAACCATCACGCCATAAGCTGCCCACGACATTTCCAGCCCTGTAGCATGGCCAAGAATCATCGTCGCAATAACCAGCACCGACTGAAAGCTCAGCGACAACAGCATGGCCTTCCACCAGGCGGTAAAGAATTCAGGACGGTCAATGCCCACATCCTTCCAGCGATGCAGGAATCGCGGCAGGCGGCGATGCCAAAAGGGATAGGTCAGCATGCCTGCCCACAGGACAGCAACGCCCAACAGCCAGAGGTTCCGCCAGTGCGTCGGAACATCGGCAGAAAGCATGCACACCGAGGTAACAATGGTCAGGGCGAGCAGGCCGTTGATCCGCTCCAGAATGATACTGGCCGCAGCGGTCCAGCCGGCACCCGGCCGACCTCGTGCCAACAAAAACCCGCGTGCAAAGTCGCCACCGATCGTGGAAGGCAGGAACATGCTCAAAAACATACCGAGAAAATAAATCTGGATTTTACGCGAGGTGCGCACCACAAGACCCAGACCCCGTGCCAGCCAGGTCCAGCGGATGGCTGACATAACCATGCCTGTTGCCAGCACCGCACAGGCAAGCGCCACCCACCAGTAATTGACCTTTTGCAGGCGCACAAGCACATCCTCCAGATCAATATAATGAACGAGCAGGGCCAGCAGGGCGATACTGATAAGGATTTTCAGCAAGGATTTAATCATGTCCGGCCCATCCCTCCTCCATAGATTCAAACATTGCGCAACAACTCCTCGATGCGCCCGGCAATTTGCACTGCGTCACCTCTTGCAAACAGGCGCTTACGGCGCGAGGCATGGCCGGAGCTTACTTGCAAATCCTGTCTGGCCATGCCCAGTGCATCGGCCAGAAAATCAACGATGGCCGCATTGGCCTTTCCATCCTGCGCCGCCTGCCGCACAGCAATCTTCAGGGCATCGCCATGCATGCCGCATAAAGCTTCGCGACGCGCTCCCGGCTGGGCGTGGATGTTGATATACACGCCACCGTTACCAGACGTCAGCGCTGCTGCGCAATCCTGATCTGTCACGCAAGCAGATTCTGGGCGATGCGCTGCAGGCTGGGTACAAGAAAACCATCGAGAAAGTACGCCGCCAGTATCACCAGCATCGGGGACAGATCCATGCCACCGAGCACCGGCAGGCGACGGCGCAGCGGATAAAGCAAAGGCTCGGACAACTGGATGATGATGCGTACAATGGGATTGTAAGGGTCGGGCGACACCCACGACAAAACCGCGCGGGCAACCACCACGATAATCACGGCCGAAAGAAGGAAATGCAGCAAACCGGCCAGCGCCTGCAAAAAATACCCAACAAGAAACATCAAACCTCCCTTAGCATCCAGGACAACATCATGCCAACTCTCGCGAACGCTTGGCCGCTGCGCTTATGGCATTGCGCACGGCATCAGGCAGCTGTCCCTCGAACATCGCTTCCAATGCAGCCTGCGTGGTACCGCCGGGACTGGTTACCTGCTGACGCAGAAGTTCGGCCGTTTTGCCGCTTTCGGTGAGCATGCGCGCGGCTCCCAGCGCAGTCTGCCCGACCAGTTTTTCGCTAAGATCGCGTGGCAGGCCCAGCGCTTGGCCGGCAGCCTGCATCAGCTCGGCCAGCAGAAAGAAATACGCCGGCCCGCTTCCCGAAACGGCTGTAACAGCATGCATCTGTTGTTCATCCTTGATCCACGCCGTTTGTCCCGACGCGGCCAGTACATACTCTGCACGCTCGCAATGTATCTGGCCTGCATTGCTAAACAGCACGGACATACCCTCACCAACCAGGCAAGGGGTGTTGGGCATGACGCGCACCACCGCAGCATCATTACCGAGAACCAGCGCAATGTGTTTCGCCGAAATACCGGCCGCAATACTGATCACAGTCTTCTCTGCGCCAACCTTACCCAACTTGGTCAACACGTCGTCGATCTGCTGTGGCTTGACGGCCAGCAGCAGCACATCGCTGGCTGCCGCTACTTCAGCAATATCCGCGCACACGTTGATGCCGTACTGCCCCTGCAAGACATCCAGGCGTGCCTTGCTGATATCAGTTACCCGCACCCGTTCCGCCGCATGTCCGGCAGCAGTCAGACCGGCAATCAGTGCCTCGGCCATATTGCCGCCACCGATAAATCCTATATTGAGGTTTTGCATGCTGTTCATCCTTAAATGCCCTTGTCCGGGACTCACCCCGGAAAACTCATCGCTTAACCAGCGTCAAACAAACCAGAACCAAGTCGCACCATATCCGCTCCCTCGGCAATGGCAATGCGATAGTCACCACTCATCCCCATGCACAAACTTAAACCGGAGGATTCAGAACCCGGTGCGCCGGACCGGGAAGGCTGTTGGCTCGCGTATGCATCAAGACTCCTGTTCAGCAACCCATCCCGCAAACTTCGCAGCGCAGCAAAACAGGCATGCGCATCCCCCTGTCGCGGCGCCATACACATCAGACCAATCACCTGCAACGCAGGCAATTTCTCAAGCTCGCTGAGCAAAGATGCTACAGCATCGGGAGACACCCCGTGCTGATGTCCGATATCGGCAACATTCACCTGCACCAACACCGGAAGGCGCCGATCAGAAACATGGCCGGCTACGGCGCGGGCGGTCTCAATATCCTCCACGCTGTGCCACATGGCCGCGTGACGGGCAATGTACTTGGCCTTGTTTTTCTGAAGAGGGCCGATCATATGCCAGCGCACGGATGGAAACTGCAATGCCCTGTCGCGTAAATTTTGTGCTCTGGATTCGCCAAAATCCATCTGTCCGGCATCAATCAAACACTGCACTGCCTCGTCCGGGGCATACTTGGAAACAGCCAGCATTGTTACATGATCGCTTTCCAATTCGGCACACAGTGCATGCCAACGCTGTAGCAATGCCTGTTTATTCACCATCCTCCACACGCTGCGCCGCCATCACCATGATAAAACTGAGAAGCAGGTATATCACCAGCCCCTGACCAAGAAGCAACCAGATGGACAGATAGCCTGATTTAACCAACACCAGTGCTGCCAGCCCGGTAATCAGCGCAATAGCAACAACCGCCATAACAGTCTGCTTCTGTGACAGACCCAGATACATCAGGCGATGATGCAGATGGTCACGCCCGACGTAGGAAACCCATGAGCTCAGGCCGGTCACATCGCCGCGGTGGATACGTGCAATCGTTGTATAAATCATGTCAAAAATCATGACTGAAAAAATTAATAACGGTGCGGCATAGGCCTGCAAGGAACTTGTATCGGACCATTCACCCATCACTGCAATGCCGGCCATCATCCAACCGAGATAAATACTGCCCGTGTCGCCCAGAAAGGCGCGCGCCGGACGAGTATAGCGTGCATTGTCCGGCAGGAAACCGATGGCCGAACCTGCCACTGCCACGCACAACAACAACATAAACACCTGAGCTGTTACCGCCGCAAGCAGACCCATCAACAGACAGACCGCTGCTGCAAGTGCTGCGGCCAGGCCATTAATGCCATCGAGAAAATTAAAAGCATTGGCAATGCCGATAATCCACAGCGCCGTGATTAGATATTCCAGAAACATGTCTATCCCAATACCCCAACTACTACCCAGCAGGGCAACAAGCCGTTCCTCTTGATTGAACTCAAGCAACATGCCTGACTGAAACAGGATGAGCATGGCGACCAGCTGCCCCAACAATTTCCAGGATGCTGAAAGGCCCTTCACGTCATCCCACATGGATAAGGCAGCCACCAGTGCCCCGGAAATGCATATGGCCTTGAGTTCAACGGAATAGTTGAAATTAAACAGCAGGGAAATATTCACCGAAATAAACACCGCCAGACCGCCAATACGCGGCGTGGGCTGCTGGTGAACCCGTCGCGCACCGGGACGATCCAGTGCCCCGATACGGTGTGCCAACCAGATAACCGCAGGCATGAATGCATAGGTCAGCAGGGCCGAAGCCAGAACCAGCTTGATGCTCTGCAGAATCAGCCCCAGGCCATACCATGGCAAAGCAAGCAGCATGCCGGCAACAAGAGCCGCCAGCCGTGGGCCATACCTATCGATATTCACAGGCAAGCCGCCATCGCCTTGCACATTTGGTCCTCTTCCGCATCGCTCATATCAGCCAACACCGGCAAGGAAACGCATTGCTGCATGGCCACATCAGCTCCGGGACACACCTGCCCCATGAGCCGGGAAAGCGGCATCGATACCGGATGGGCCGCCGCCACCCCATGGGTACGAAAAGCCTCAACAACCCGAACGGCATCTTCGACACGCACGATATAGCGATAATGATTACACAATGCATCGCGGCGCACCGGTTCAGCAGACTTGCCCTGTAAGTAATCGTCATATCTAAGCGCCAGGCTGCGACGTTGCTCTATCTCCACAGATGCCTTATCGAGCCGGGATATTGCCAGAGACGCATGCACATCCGACATCTGGTGATTGCCTGCATAAGGCAAAGACACATCGGCGGCATCCGCATTGCGCATGCGGAAAACCTGCTCGACATAACAGGACAAACTGCTTAACACCATGCCACCGTAGGCACCACCCCATGGCTTGGTTGCATAAAAAGAAGCAATACTGATATCGCCAAAGCCTCCGAGTTCATCTTCTCCGATTCGGCCACCCGCCGCCTGTGCAATATCCTCAATCACGGGGCAGGGCCAGGCCTCTGCCACCAGGGGTTCGATCAAGCCAAAGGGATGGTTGATAATAACCGCATCAAGCATCGGGGCCAATGCTTCCGCCTGAACACGATCCAGACGCAGGTCTGCCGCACAGTCCATGAACACCGGCTCGGCACCGCATGCGCGTACCGCATGCAGTAAAGCCCGGCAGGCATAGGCCGGGACTCCAACCCTGCGCAACTCACGGCCATCAACTGCAAGGGCACGCAGAGCAAGCATCAACGCACTGGTTCCGCTATCCACCGCAGCGGCATGCGTCCTGCCGGTCAGGGATGCAATGCGCTCCTCCAGAGCCTCGCTGACCGGGCCGCGGGCAGTATGCCCGCCATGCACGACAGCGCTTACGGCACGCGCACTATCGGCACCGAATACCGGTCTTGAATGGGGGATCATCATTGACTGACCAGAACAGGAATCAGAGACGTACCCGGATCGGAACAAAAGCCTCCGCCGAGGATAATTTGGCCTGCACACCACGGAAGTGAGCGGTTGCCAAAGCGATCTCGACGATGTTCACCCCATGAATATTGGTTCGCTCTACCTGTGAGGCGTGCGCATTGAGTGCTTCAAGCTTGTTCGGCAGCGTGGCATGAATATCCATGAAAACATGCGGATCGAAATTCAGTGTGGTCGGTGTTTCATAAGCCAGTACATTGGGCACATAGCGCGTTGCCGAATAGGCCGCGCGAGCCAGGGCTCGGTGATCCTGATGCGTGTCTTCATGAAAGTTCACCAGCACCGTAAAGGGCGCCACATCCTTGACCTGTTTCTCCAGGGCATGAATCAACTCAGTGCCCGCCGTTAATTCGGTATCCTCAAAGCCACCCCAGCGTACCTCTTTGACACCCAGAATACGCGCCGATGCCTCCTGCTCCCGTCTGCGCTCGGCAGCATCGCCACCATAAGCACCATCGGTTGCCACAAACAGATATACCTCTGCGCCACGCTTGGCGTATTCGGCAAGTGAGCCACCGCAACCGATTTCAATATCGTCGGGGTGTGCAGCCAAAGCCAGGACCTTATTCATGCCGTTTTGTCTCCCATGTTTCTTACCAGTGCTGCAGCTTCAGGGCCAACATTGAGCAGCATATCCAGAACCGACAGATGTGAGGCAAAGGCTCCATACAACTGAGGATATACCGGTGCTTCTACGGCCTGAAAATACAATGATATACCCCGGCTGGCAAATACATCCCTGTCCAGATACACACGCCCTTCCTGGCCCGACAGATAGGCATCGGCCTTAAGCGCATCACAGAGTTCCAGCAAGCGGCCGGTCGGATCAGTATTCTCCACACCCAGATCGGATGCCATATACAAAGGCGCGCTACAGCCTAGAAACCCTCCCAGCACGCGTATCAGCGCGGCATTCAAATCACGCAGTAAATCATACGGCTCATGCATCACCTTGCGCAGTTCAGGCCAATAGTCTCCGATATACGGAGCCTTGGCATAAGCCTGTTCAATACTGATGCTTAACTTGCGTGGCCAGCGACGATCGGCAATACCCACTTCACGGATGGTCTGCGGATACCGGTAATTCACCGGCACCGTCATCCACTGCACGCCATGTGCAGTCTTGATGCGATTGCGATTCTGCCATTCGTTCTTTTCATACTGCACGGTATCGAGCAAAAGCATCGCATCGGAAATCATCCATTTATGGAAAAACCCGGCCCATGGCATGAAATTGGGCTGATGGATAGCCAGTAGCATGACTACTTCACACGCAGCAGGAATGGATTGGCTTCCATCCAGCCAGTCCATTGCTTTGGTATACGCACACGCACAACATGAGCGCCGGAAACCAAATGCAAACTTTCCCGCAAAGGCTCAGCAAAATTCATCGCCATACGCCGGACTACACGCCCATCTACAACCAGTTCGACCCCGATGGGACGATTGTTATCCTTCATCTTGTCAGATGGCATTTTTTCCAGAGAAAAGTTGAGCATAAGATCAGAAGAAACGGCAGCTTCATCCCCGGGTATCAACCGGCGCCCGTTAATATCTTCAAGGTATAGCTCGCTTACGCGAATATTCCTTTCGGCAGGCATGTACCAGGCAACCATATGCCCTAAACGAAGGGCCTGCAAAACACCTTCCGGCGACGCATTGTCCGCCCATACGTCCATCGGGAAATTGCCAAGATATTCGTTGGCAAGACCCTCTCCGTGGTAATCACCGCAAGATGCGGCCCAGAGCGGAGCGGCATGCCGCCCCATCATGTACTCGATCAAATAGCTGTCCCACGGGCCACCGGGAACAGGATTGCTGTCTGTATCACCATAAACGGCAGAAAATGCATTGGCAGTCGGATCACGGAATACCCGCTCGCTATACGGCGGCGTATCAAGCAACACGCCAAACGGTCCGGGGCGAATTCCGGACAATGTCCCCGGATGCGTCCAGATGGTAAACAATCCCTGTTGCTCTGCCTTGGCGATAAAATCAGCATCCGCATCAAGCGCTGGCCGAGTGAACCAAAAAGCCAGCAGGGCCATGAAAGCGGCAAACAACAACAGGGCTATTGCCTCCTGTCGCTTGCGAATCAGCACAAACACCAAGCCGCCCACCACCACCCACCAGATGACCATGGATAAGGCAAAGGGACCATGTGCGTGACGCAAATCAAAACTGGGCAAGGCACGCACCTGCTCAGGCTTCTCTATGCCCAGGGTGATGATATGCCGCTCGGCATCAATCAGGGTAAGATCGCGAAACGGGATACCGCTCCATGTATAAGCTGGCGTTGATTCGGTACCAGCCATGAAACTCATTTCGGGATGTTGCTTGCGTATACTGGCAAGATCATCAAAGAACTTTTCCACGCCTGTCACATACAGTGACGGGTGCTGCATGGCATAACCGAGAATCTGTGGCACAGGCTCCAGGCCAAGACGAATGCTGTAACGATCATGCTCGGTAAAGGCCAGGACATCGATGCCTCGCTTTTCAGCCAGCTTGGTCAGGGTTTGAAAATCGTGTTCCCCGTCGGAATGATTGCTGCGCACATCGATCAGCACGCGCAGCGGTGACTCAATTGCCCAGGCCTGAACTGGGGCAAGCAACAGCGCACAAACAATCAGGAAAACCTTCATCGATCACCACCTGTTAGCTGCTCATACAGGGCTCCGAGCCGCTCAACCATTACCACATCAGAAAAGTTCTTCGCCCTTTCCCGGCAAGCCCGGGACATTTCAACGGGCCATTCCTTTTGCAATGCCTGTGCAACGCATTGAGGAGAATCGGCATCCACCACATCACCAATCTCTTCGCTGACCAGTTCCTTTAAACCACAGACATTGGATACCACACAGGGTAAACCAGCAGCCATCGCCTCCACAACCGAACACCCCATGCCTTCATTCCGCGAAAGTAATACAAAACACTTGCTGGCCGCCAGATAAGGTCTTGGATCATCCCACCCCGCAAACACTACATTGTCGTCCATCCCGAGATCATGCTGCAGTGCCTTCAGGGCATGCATTTCCTCCCCGTCACCAACAATCACCAGTCGGGCATCCGGTTTGTGCTTGCAAACTTCAGCCCACGCCCGCAACAGACGGTCCATGCCCTTAATGCCAACCAGGCGACCAACACAAATGGCATCCCACACAATCTTATGCGATGCCTGTGCTCTTATTGCAGTGGTAAACTGTTCGATGTCAGCGACATCCACCCCGCTTGGAATGACGTGCCACTGTTCAGGGGTGCCAACCCCATGCTGCAGATTATCTTCCATTTCCGCGCGTGTAATCGCTATAAGGGCATCAGCCTTTGTCGCCAACCAGCGTTCCATAGCGACAAAAAAACGGGTTGCCAATGTTCCAAAATAGTCGTTAAAGATATGCCCGTGCGGCATATGTACAATCGCCCTGGCATGTTTGCGGGAGAAGGCCAGTCGACCAAGCGCACCGGCCTTGGAGGTATGCGTATGGACCAGATCAAAGCCCTGCCCGATTAACTTTCCTATCTCCCTGTAGGCGAATACATCATGGATGCCAATATTTCGCTTAAGCGAATGCAACACACGAATATTCCCGCCCAGGCTTGCAAAGGTGGACAGCCTGCCGTTCACATTCTGTTGCTCAGCCTGGGACATGTTTGATTCGGTAGTTTCTCCGAAGGCCAAACATACTTCATGCCCCTGCTTCAATTGCTCGGTCGCAATGCGCAAGGCGATCATCGCCGAACCGCCGCCATCCATGCGCGTGATCACATGCAGAATATGCATGCTATAAGCAACCCGTCACGATTTGCTCAAACCTACTCTCGTGTTTTTTCCAGCTGTAATGGCGCGAGACATGCTCATGCAAGCGAACTGCCCGCCCCCGTGCATCCGAAACGCCTTGCAGTTGTTTTTGCACTGCTGCCGCAAGCGCTTCCGGACTGATATTTTCCGCCAATGCATTATCCGGACTTGAAGCCACCACTTCAGGATTGGCGCCGACAGGGGTAGCGATCACCGGCAGGCCGCAGGCATTGGCTTCAACTGTAACCAGGCCAAAACCTTCCAGCGAGCGGGTGGGCAATACAAATGCATCTGCCGCCTGCAGCCTCTTATTCACGTCTTCTTCCGGAATAAAGCCTGTAAATTCGATGTATTCTGTCGCTTGCAGCTGCCCGGACAGCCACTTCAGGGGTTTGAGCAAGGGCCCGTCACCCATGATGCACCAGCGAACATCCGGCATGTCCTGATGCAAAATGGCTGCCGCCTGAACCAGCATATCTACGCCCGTCCGGGGCACCAAACGGCGTAGCGTCACCACCACAGGAGCTTTCCAACCAAGCTGGACACGTGCTTTTTCTCGTTGCGATGCGCTCATCAGGGTAGGCAGATCAACCCCGCCCGGTACCACATCAATACGCTCATGACTGATTTGAAAGCATTCACCGAGCCTGCGGCGGGTAAAATCGCTGAGCACCAGTATCCGGTCAGCAGAACGATAGATTTTTCTTTCCATGCGTCGCATGCCGGCGGCAACCAGCCTGCTTTTCAGGTTCATGCCCAGGCCGTGACGGGCGGCATATTCTTCAAACGCAAAGGAATGGCAGACCTGCAGGCGCGGTATTTTGCATCCGGCATACAACAGCGCCCACATCACAAAGGGCTGATGCGAAATAACAAGATCAAATTGATTGTTGTGCTTCCACCACTCACGAGCCCCCTTGAAGAGCTCAACCATCCCCGCCAGTCCTCTGTCCCCGGAATAGGCCAGGCGATGTTCCACCAGACCACCCTCCAATTCGACCCTTGTCGGGGATAATGGGTCCGGCTGGCGCGTCAATATGGTTAGACTGTATCCGGCATTTTTCAGTGCATGAATATGATGTATCAATACGCGCTCTGCGCCGCCGCTGGCTTCCTCGGCGGAGATGTCGGAGACAAGAAGAATCTTCACCATAACCCGTCCCCTGAGCCTGTTGCATGCTTCAGGGCCACACCACCAAGCCGTACGCATCCCGACTTATGCAGCGCTATCCTCCCGGATGAGGTCGGATGGCATTGAAGATATGGCATCAACCCTGATCCGCCTTGGGTTTACGACAGAGCATTCCCAGATTAGTGGTGGTCAGGAAACGCCCGGGAAGCGCATCCAACAATGGATCGAGCGCAATAAACAATCCGGATAGAAACCGTTGCCTGTCAAAAAAAGGACTTCCGAACACCATCGGACCACGCACCTTTTTCACCACTGGAATACCGGCCTGCTGCAGCCACGCCTTCCACACCGGGAACGGATGTACCGAGACATGGCCGAAACCTACGGCAGCCTCCAGAGGCGGTGCAGATATATCATCCTGACCCTTCCAATAGAACTTCTTGAAACGCCCGCCCGTGATAAAGTCCAGCGCATAGCCCAATAGTTCAGGGAGATTGTGCGGGTTAGGGGTGGTCACCATGGCATAACCGCCGGGCTTGAGCACGCGCGCCATTTCCATGAGCGCAGGGGTCGGATCGGGCAGATGTTCGACCACCTCCGAGGACACGATGATATCCACACTCGCATCCGGCAGCGGCAGATTGAAGATATCGCCACTAAGAAAGCGCAGCGCTTGCAGCTTGCGCTCGTTCACCCGCCATGCGCTTCGATCCGCAGCCATAGCCGCTTCGCTCTGGTTCAAATCAAGTCCAAACCATTCGACACCCTTAAAGCGTGCGCACCGGTCCACCACCTCAAACAGGTTCGTGCCGGGGCCGCAACCCAGATCAATCACTCGCACACCTTGCGTGTCCGAACGTGCAGACAACAGGCGCTCGACCGTCCGCCCGAGCATCATTTGACGCAGCTTCCAAAAATAAAAAATATGCGTCCATGAGCGGTCAAAGAATTTTTCTTCGCCGGCCCATGATCGTTTCACCTTTTTCACTTTCTTCACCTCGTCACTCATCAACTACCCCTTTTGTTTAGCCTTCTCAGTCACCCAGCCGACCAGGAAGCCCCAAGCATAACAAGCCTCGCAAATCACCCACACCCACTTACCCTGCAACAGACTGGCCAGCATACGCACAGGAAAACGGAAGATACGCTTCCATAAAGGTACATACTCAATGAATTCACCGTGCTCAGAGGGTGTCTCAATCACCCATTCGGGGGAATGAATATTGGCATAAGCTGCATGTCGTCCATTGCGATAAAACTGGGTCAGTAGCTTCTTCCATGTTTCCGGTGGCAGATGGTGATAAATAATACCGGGTAAAATAACCACTCGGCTACCGGTCTCGCGAAAAACCTTGCGCAAATACGGATCAAGTCCACGTGGAATCTGTTCATTCTCTCCGCCGACTTCGCGAAAAAGAGCCGCACGCATGATCAGGCAGGGATGCTCAGCCAAATCGGAATCAACAATCTCGGTTACCGGCTTCCAGCTGCGTCGCGGCACTTGTTGCATCACCCTTCGGACGAAGGGGGTGGCCCAGTCAGGAACAGTATTATTACCCCCGGCCATGCCGATATCCAAATGCTCGTCCATAGCATCGACAAGCTTGCTAAAAGTTTTCGAGTCAGGGAGTGATGAATCATCATCCAAGGTCAGGATGTATTTCCCTTTCGCAAAATCGACTGAAATATTGATTCCACGGCCTTGTCGCCGATCACCTTTGAGCACAATCAACTCAAAGCTCTGCATTTCCTGAGCAGAAAGCGATGCCATCAGCTTGTTAAAATAGCCTCCACGATCGGCATCAGCTGTCGGAATAATAACCGATATTAGCGGCTCACCATCTGCTTGAACATGCCAGCAGAGACCATTTGCCGCTTTATCATTACGAAAGCGCACCCAGCTTCGAGAAGCCTCCACCTGTTTCCACTCAGCCTGTGCAAAGAGCGCCTGAAAATCACGTGCCATAATAACTCCCGTGCCGCTCACCCTGATCCATTATTCTACTGTTCAATTAATCTCTTCTACCCTGCATAAGTTGCAAACCTAACCAGCCTAAACTTGCCAGTATTATCGAACATGAAACAACCATAAAATGCATCACCAGACCGGAATTCAAAGCCGATTTCATATCAACGCCAACCATCATAAAGCCTGCTGTCCAGCCCGCCTCAAGAGAACCAAAACTCCCCATCGTGCTCACAGGAATTAATTGCGCCAAACTCGCAATAGTAGAGCCAATGATTGTTTCATAAACACTCACTGATATTCCCACAGCATGCAAAACAACATAAAAAATCATAAAGAGACAAACCCAGTTCAGTAGGGTCAATATCCCCGTCACAAAATGCAAAGCCAGAGTTTTTTTCAGGTTCAACTCATCAGAGAGAGATTCCAACAGCTTTGAAAGAACCTCTAATAGGCCAATCAAATACCCAGAACGATTATGAATCGTTCTTGCCAACCACGTCGAGACACACTTCAAAATCTTAGAAAGATTTAACCAAGTGATCACTGCCACCAATGCCAGTACCGCAACCCCAGCGAAAACCTGATTAATACCATAGCCTGTTTTTACACCGGCAATACCAAAAAGAGCCGCCAAAAAAAGAATGAAAAGAACAAACAGCTCAAAGAACCGAATATAGAGAAGAGAAGCTGCCCCTTTAGCCAATTTGTAACCAAAATAACGATGTAACAGATACGGGTATGCCAACTCCCCAGAACGAATAGGCATGAGTTGATTTGCTATATTATGCAGAGATGCCACAATGAAATACTCTAGGTGTGGCATAGACAGCTCGCCACCCAACGTCAATTCAATCCGCCATCCTCTTAGAAAAATACTTATAAAAAAAAGAATGAAAATAGCCCCTACTTGAGAGAGTTGCAGGGTCAACAGTGTAAGATAGAAATGCTCAACACCTATCCAGTACAGGCAGATGCCAACAAATAGAAGGGTTACCAGTACCGAAAATGCAAGCTTCATTTTTTTTCAAAACTTCCCACAATCTGGAAACAGAGATGTTTCAAAATAGGGGTTTTTTCCACAATGTTATCCATCCAGATAAACACCTTGGTAAACAGGAGGCTTCCAGGAATATACTTCAATATGCCCAGTCGATCTGGAAATCCTGCGAAAACATATCCAAAAAAGCCAAAACGTCTGACGACTATAGGGCTAAGCCCGGCCTTCTCAAAACGCTTCTCCAGATCATCTAGGTGATACCCTTCATCCTCCTCATCAAAATTCTCTGAAACATGATACATAAACTTTCTGGCCAAACGGATAAGCAGCGCGTCATTGCTAGGTTCAGTTATGACAACTCGCCCTCCGCGAGCCAATACCCTATGCATTTCAGACAGTGTTCTCTCCAAGTCAGGCATATGATGCAGGCTTCCTCTGCAAACAATCACATCAAACGATTCAGATGCAAATGGCAGGCACGATCCATCACCAGCCACAAAACGCTCCAATCCAGGCTTCTCTCGGCCAATTGCCAGCATAGCCACGGAAAGATCCAGCCCAACAGATTGAGTGTGGATTCTGGAAACGTCTTCAAGAAAAAACCCTGTTCCACATCCCAGATCGAGAACCCGCAAATCTCTCTTTTGAGGCAATAGCTTAATCAACACGCGGTTCCAATATCTGTTATAATACAACGAAAAAGAATAGCCATAACGTAATCGGTAATCCTCGGCTATCCTTTCGTGCAACTCGATTTCACGCTGCAAATGCGATCTCTCACTCATGCCTGAAACCAAGACAGCTTGCTGCACTGATATAGTCTGCTATTGCTATCCATTCTCATTCACCACCTTCTCCCACCTCGTGTTTCATGGCAACAGCGATCAGGCTCAAGCCAAAAAAAACAGGGCAAATACGTTCAAAATCTTCCAGGAGCGGGATGAGCTTATTGTACATCCCGATACGTGAACTGCTGATTTGACGCGAAAAGTTCCCTTGCCGTTTCAATATTCTGCCCTTGATGAAATACGGCAGCACTGCAGCCATGTTCATATGCCGCATATGTTTCACCTCAAACCCGGCATCTTCCAGGCGGCTTCTGAGCATCTTCCCGCTGTATCGACGATAGTGAAGCGATGCCTCGTCCATCGTGCCAAACAAAAAAGGATGCGCAGGAACTTTTATCAACAAATGCCCTCCCGGCACAAGATTCCGGTAAAAGGTGCGCAAAGCAGGCATATCATCTGGTAAGTGCTCAATCACATCAAGGTTTACAATGGTATCCAGATGTCGCGACTCAAACCTTGATGTTTGTTCATCGAGCAAATCGCAAAAAACCACTTCAGCCGCACTCAGAGCATCGAACTTTTCATGAAGAATTTTTACATTTTCCTGGGTGAATTCGGTGGCCAGAAGATAGTCAGCATCGGCAATCAGTGTTGAGGAAACATGCCCGACCCCGGCGCCGGCATCCCAAATGCGCCGGCCGATGTAGGGCCGAACATTATTGATGATCCATTGGTAATAGCTGCCCAAACGCCCCATGCGTTCCTGTGCATCCAGATGCGCCGCCTCAAACTCTGCCGGGATATGCATCGTCACCTCAGGCTTGGATCTTGCAAACGACGGGCCCAGGAATGTTCATCAACATCAGCGTTCCGAATCCCCTCGTCGTACAATAAGGTCAGCAACAACGCCGATAAGGATAACCTGAAGCGCCGATAACAAAATAAAGGTTGTCGTATCTGTAATGTTTTGAAGTACAAAAATATCATAGGCAAGCTTCACACCACCAAGCGAGGCAAACAGAAGAAACAATGGCACAAAAGTGCGCAGCGGACTGAAATAGGTAATCGTCCTTAATATGAGAATAAAGAAACCGATCGCATCCGACGGCTTAATCTTGGAGGAGCCCTCCCGTTTGTGGTAATCGATACTGTGATAGCAGACGCGATAACCATCAGCGAACATGGCCAGGGTTATCGTCGTGGTGAACGAAAATCGACTTGGCAGGATATGAAAATAACGCTCTGCGACCTTCTTCCGGAAGATGCGCAGACCTGAATTCAAATCGGGAATGTCAGCATTGCTCAGATAGTTGGCCAGCTTATTCAGCATCCATTTGGCCGGTCGGCGAACAAGCGGGATATGAACTTTATCCCCCGTACGCGCACCTACGACCATGTCCGCATCGCGCATCTTTTCCAGCATCGCCGGTATTTCCTCATTCGGATAGGTGCCGTCGGCATCAGTAATGGCCACAACCGGATATTTAGCCTGCCTTATCCCCTTCTTCAGCGATGCCCCGTAGCCACAATTGGACTCACTGGCAATTAGCAGAAAGGACTCATCATCAGCCTGCTTCAGAAGATCGGCTGTGCCATCCGTCGAGCCATCATCAACGAGAATCAACTCCGATGGGCATTTCAACCCGGCCAAAACCTGCTGGATTCGGCGAATCTCAGGCAGGACAGCGTTAACCTCGTTGTACACAGGAACAACAACGCTTAATCCGCCTATTTCACCGCTACTGCTACCCATGTCACTCCCCTTTTCGTTTCTTCCATTTGTCATACAGCATTAGCAAGCCGCAAGAAAACATAATGCACAACTCGGGCGCAAATGGATAACCATACCTGCGAATTGAATGCAAAAGGCCGTAGATAACCGTCATATATACAACAACAAGCAGAAACGGGAACATCTCTTTCCTGCCCGAAAAACCCGTGAGCATTGCAGCCAACGCCAAAGCAACAATCAGATACTGCCCCAGAAGGGCTACCCATACCACCAAAGGCGAAAGGGCGGCCAGGGCACTACTACCCACCGGCGGGGATACCCATAGAATCAGAACACGATTAACAATCAGCTTGATCATCATCAAGGGATCATCAAGCCAAATCTGGCGAACCTTTGCTACCAACTGCTCGCGAGGCAACGCATCAAGCTCCCGATGGCATCTCTCCCGTTGTTGTTCAAGCCGCGCCATGTCAGTCACGGCCCACAAACCATCGCCCAACAAGGCTGGGCAGTTGGAAAAAATAAGCGTTTCATTTGCAAATGACTGCCCAGACGGGGGGACATTAAAACTGCGCATTTGCCACCCGCCAACAACAAGCAATGATACAATCGAAAGCATGAGCCAAAGACGCCAATATGTGCGCGTAGACCGCCAGAGCAGCGCAAACAGGAATGTGGCCATGCCCAGCATGGCAAATTCCGGCTTTGTTAATCCCATTAAACCGGCCAACACACCAGCCGCAACAGCATATCGCCCACGATGGGTTACGTGCGAAAGCATTCGATATATCACTATAACAAATGCCAACATGAGTAAGATCAGCATGTTTTCAGCATAGAGGCGCGTGACAATTTCAAATGATGTAAGCACGGAAAACAGACCGGCAGCTATCCATCCGACAACTGCAGAACCACTAATTCGAAGCGCCAACCAGAAAACGGGAAAAACAAGTGCAGCATGTATCACTGCCTGAACCATCAGCACATGATGGTATTCCACCCCAAACAAGGCGTACACAGCCGCAATAAACAATGGATATAGAGGCGGCCTCAGGGTCGTTGGTTCCAGACCATCAAGAGAAAACCCAGCCCCTGAAACAAGGTGCAATGCAATTTGATGATACTGTAAGGCATCCTTCTCTGGTGGTGCCGACAACATATCAACAGCAATGAGGCGAATGGCTAGCGCAATAATGAACAGAATGAACAAGCCCCATCGGCTGCTCAAAAAAGCTAGCGCCTTATTCATCCAGCCACTCCCGGAACCACATCTCCAGCACAATCAAACTCCAGATTCGATGCCCCAGTTCATAATCACCACTGCGATGCATGCGTAGCAGGCTCAGAACATGTTCAGGCTCAAAGAGCCCACGATCGGAAAATTGACGGGATTTGAACAGTGCTTCCGCCCAATGCCCCAAATCACCTCGCAACCATTGGCCTATCGGAATGGTAAACCCTTGTTTTCGCGGCTTAAGAATTTCGGGTGGCAAATAACGCGCAGCCACTTTTCTTAACAGATACTTTCCCCGCCCCTTCCGGAAACGCATATGAACAGGCAGGCTCATTTCCCACTCAAGCAAGGCATGATCCAGCAAGGGTACGCGCACCTCCAGACCATGCGCCATACTCATCCTGTCCACTTTGAACAACACATCTTCGGGCAGGTAGTAGGCCAAATCCGTGCAGGCGAAACGAGCATCGCCTGTTGCGCTGATCAAGGCTCTGGATAACAAATCAACAGGCTCTTCTTGCAATGACGTCCGATACGCATCCGTATACAACGCATGTCGAAAAGCCTGCGATGTACTGATGCGGCGCAAATAGCGGTCATCCTCCCCGTGAGACACATCAAACAGTGTGCGCTGCAACAAACCCAATGCCCCTGAACGATAACCCCACTTCCAGCCTGAAAATGGCAGAGCAGGCAAGATGCGTGGCAAACTCAAAGCCCGGCGCGTCCACTCATAACCGAAGAAAGGTTCATCTCCGCCATCACCGGCCAGAACAACCTTCACGTGCTCACCCGCTACCTGAGAAACCAGGAAGGTCGGCAGGATTGAGTTATCAAACAGGGGTTGCTCCAGGTGACGTAGCAGTTGAGGGAGTTTTTCCACCAGATCCAGGCCTGCAACATGCTCGCGATGCTGGCTACCAATATGCCTGGCTACCGTCCTCGCCCAGCCCCGTTCATCACCACCGCCTTCAAAACCAATGGTGAACGTTTGTAATGGCTGATCCATCTGCTTCGCAGCTATAGCGCAGATCAGAGAGGAGTCCACACCACCGGATAAAAACGCGCCGATGTCCACATCTGCCAGCAAATGTGATGCGACGGCATCATTCAGACGCTGATCAAGCTCATTCACCAAATCATCTTCACTGCCCGATATGGCATGTGAATCGGACAACTGCCAATAGGGTTCAAGACTGAAATCACCACCTTGCCAGAGCAGTGTGTGTGCAGGCAAAAGCATCTGCACACCTTCGAAGATGGTATGTGGACGTGGCACATATCCCAATGCCATATAGGCATCAACCATGGGGCGGTTAAGCCGCTTTTTGATGGCTTCATGGGCGAAAATAGCCTTGATCTCTGAAGCAAACACCATGCCGTGCTTATATCTGGCATAAAAAAGCGGCTTGATACCCACCCTGTCCCGTGCGAGCAACATGACCTGTTGTTTCTCATCCCAAAGCGCAATGGCAAACATGCCCGACAAACGCGGAATCACATCCTTTCCCCATTGCAGGTAGCCACGCAAAATGACCTCTGTATCGCTATGGCCGCGAAACTGATGGCCTGCTTCAATCAGCAACTTGCGCAAAACCGGCGCATTGTAAATTTCGCCATTGAAAGAGAGACATACGCCATGCGCCAGCATCGGCTGAGCGCCCGCCTCGGTTAAGTCCTGAATGGATAGTCGTGTATGTGCCAGACCGGCGTTCTCATCGTTCCATACACCGGACGCATCAG
The DNA here is from genome assembly GCA_001871195.1 of Zetaproteobacteria bacterium CG1_02_55_237. Classification (GTDB taxonomy): domain Bacteria; phylum Pseudomonadota; class Zetaproteobacteria; order Mariprofundales; family Mariprofundaceae; genus UBA1543. Next base: position 5,583 of record MNXA01000042.1, on the reverse strand, counting down.
GACCGCGATGTTGCAACAATTGCGTTACGCGCTGCAGATACTTCTGGTTACCCGGGCCGACATACCCAGCGATACCGCACATCAGAAAAACTCGTCGCTTATGCGCTGCTCATTCCCCTGCCAGGAGAGTTGGCGGGCTACTTTAAAACAGCGTTTTCTCAATGATTCACGATCTTCAAGCAATGTGGACAAGGCTTCGATGGCAGGCACCCATGTTGCGTCATCACCGGGATCGACCACCACGCCGACCTTCTCCTTGCGGACCAGCTCAGTATATTCGCCGACCTCCGGACCTACCACAACACTCAAGCCATTAATCATATATTCGGGGAATTTGACCGGTGATGACACCCTGTTAATCAGGCCACCGGGACGCATCAAGCACCCGATATCGGCTGCAGGCAGCCACTCGCCCAATTCATTGTATGGTTTGGAATCCACATGCCAGCAATCGCTTGGCAGTTCCGCTTCGCAAAGTAGCCTTTTGAACGTTTCCTTCTCATGCGATAAAATCCAAAAATAGGCATTCGCGAAGCGCCCATGTAAAGCCTTGAAAAAAGCTATCGTTTCAACCGGACTTTGCTGCGGTTCAGCAGAACCCAGATACAGTACAACCAGCTTATCACTCAAGCCCATTTTTGATCTGCATGCGTCACGTGCATTGATATTGAAATTGAATTGCTCTTCATTAACCAGACAGGGAACGATAAATACTCCCTGCCGGTTATAACCGTAGGCCTGTTCAAGAAATTCCCCCATAGGACGGGAAACCACCATTCGTTTACCCAGACGGTTGGCATTCCACGATTCAATCCATTTCCGGACACGAAACCGCAACCCTGAAACGGCCTCTTCTTCAATCACACCGACCTTATACCACCAGCGATGTTCCGTCGGACTTTTTATTGGCAATAGATGCAGGAGACCCAGGCATCCATTCAACACCAGTCGGTCCTCCGCCCTGATCTCTCTTAGCCAGCGCCATAAACAGCCAGCGATCACCATACGTTCGTATAAACGAAACAATTGACGAGGCAATCGATCAAACAGCTTCTTCGTTGTAGGGCTGTAGACCGGATCTGGAAAATCCTTGAGCCGAACGGTCCCATCCGCGTTTGCTTCAGGCAGGACATCTGTGCGCAATTGATAAATCCGGCATTGCACATCAATGCCCATTCGTTTCCATGCCAGTATCAATTCACGAAACAAGGTTCTGCTTCCTGCACTGAAAGAAATATCTCCAACCACAATAAAAAACAGCCGGTGAGGCATAGCAGACTTGTTCTTCATAGTACCTGACCTCACCTCCAGAAAATTCAGCTTCCCGGCAAGTCGCATGGCACGACCTGATATGTGTAAGGCCGAATGAGAAGCCTCCTTACAACCGGAAAATCAAATGGTTTCAGCAAATTACCGGATATCGCCACTTTATGCATCCGATGCCAGCGAATAGCCACTGATATTCAAATAACCCTCGACACAACGCTCCCAGGTAAACTGTGCAACACATCGTTGATAGCCCTGTTCGCCCATCTCGCTGCGCAGCCTGGCATCATCGATCAGACGATCAATGCATGCCGCCATTGCTCCACTATTCCCCGCTTCGGCCACAAATCCGGTTTGATCATGCACAATAATTTCCCTGGAGGCAGTGATCACCTCAGGCGGTTTCGAGTCAAAAGCAATGCATGGCAAGCGATTCGCCATCGCTTCCAGCAAGACCAGACCAAACCCTTCGTAGTGTGATGGCAATACAAACATATCTGCTGCGGCATAATAGGGTATGGGATCCACTGCACCGACAAAGCGCACACGATTTTCCAATCCCAGTCTGGCCCGCATAGTCTCCAGTTGGGGGCGCATCCAGCCATCGCCGGCAATAATCCACTGCCAGTTTTTACCCCTGAGCTGAGCCAAGGCCTCAAGCAAACTCTGCACGCCTTTCTCGGGGGAAAGCCTGGCGACTGTTAATCCGGTGGGGATATCATTTTTCCTGGCCATGACATGTGAAAAGCGCTTTACATCAACACCCAGCGGCACGACATGCACACGGGAAGGGTTGGCATGATAGAAACTGATGACTTCATCTTTGCGGGCCTGGCTATCCACAGCCACCTGGCAGTGTGCGACAACGTCTGCCTCAATGCGTGCCATTTGGGGGCGGAACACAAGGCTGCGCAATCTGTTTTTCCAGCCCCACTGCGCCGCATGATCAAACATTCTGGGGTGTACGGTTGCCATGATGTACAGCATCTTCTCCGGCCCGTAATTCTCCATAATCGCCCGGGCATAATCCGCCTCTCTGGGCCAATGCATATCAACACCTGAAGCATCGGGCAGGGATGCGCACAGATGCCGCACCTTGCCTTGGGGGCGATAGATTTTTTGCCTGATGCCAAGCGGCTGGAATTCAGGAATCCGGATGACAGGCACGCGCGCATCCAGTGCGGCAGCACACTGATCGCAAACAATGTCGGCTTTATAACCATGCGAGACAAGCACTCGCGACACATCCTGCATATGCGTAATAATGCCGCCCATCTTCGGCACATATTCGGTATTATAGAGACGCACATGTTTGCTCATCTATTGCTCTCTTCCCGAAGTGCAAAAGCCTGCATTATTGAGAATCACAATCTTCCCGGTGGCACAAATGCCTCAACAGTGAAAAGAGAACCCGCTGCGTTTCAAACATTAAGCTTCCCGATCAGCGGGAGCATAACCCAACTCTCGCAACAGACTGCCCAACGCCACCTGCAAGGCCAGCCTCTCTTCCTGCGACAACGACTTTCGCCCTTTGCCAATATGCTTCGGCGTAACGCCTTCATTGGCGTGCTTATAATGGGCATAATTCTGCATATCACCCATAGACTGCGTATGCTCCAAGCTTTCTATCATTGTTTCTTTATAATCCAGATTCAAAAATTCACAGATATTTTTTATTTCCTCAACCGTGTTGCTTATTAAACACTCGTAGCGCAACTCAAGACATTGTTTTGGATGCTTTAATGCAAAACGATTTACTGCCCTGATGGAAGCCTTCCAGTGAGAAGCAGCGTCTTCCAGCCTTGGCATCAAGCCTGTATCCATAAAAGACGATACAACGTCCACCCCATCGCGAAGCAGGTGAATAAAACGCGCCTTGGGAAAAACGGCATAAATATCATCCAAAGCAAAGGTGTTGATTGGCGTTTTATCGCCCCAGCGCTCACAGTCAACCCCGGTTTGCCGGGCATGGAAGCGATAAAACATATCAAGGATGCGGGCAAGGCTGCGCTCATCTTCGGGTAAGGCATGCAAGGCTGGCAATAGGGGACGCAGGGTAATTTGAAATGTATGAAATTCAGGATGTAACTCAAACAGTGCCATACACTGATTAACAAGAGTCGGCCAATCCAGATACGCATTACGACGGTAATGTTCAATCACCTGTGATAACACATAGGTTTCAGGGGGAATATGAACCTGTCCGGATGCCACCAGCATGCGCCGTAACAGTGTCGTTCCGGATCGTCCGGCACCGACAATAAAAAAAGGCGCAACGTCTTCATGACAACGCAAGGGCCAGGCACGACGCGTTACAATCTTACCCAGACGGGAAAGAACATCATATAGAGGATACAACATCTGCATCATGCTATTTCCTTATGGCGAATAACATTCAACAATTGCCAAATTTCGAGACACTCTCTTTTCATCGGCGGAATCCATAAAACACAAGCAATCATAACAAACAAAACAGCCAGTAGGCTTGCTGCCATCGACAGCCATAGCTCAATGAATGAAAACACATGCATCACCACAAAGGCAGTTCCTGCAAGCAGCAAACTCAAACAGGCAGGCCAGATCAGAGCCCAACACAAATCCCTCACTGATACAGGCGTACCATACAATACATACCTGAAATGAAAGTAGCGACTGGCATATATCACCAGCGTAAACGCCACGGCCATACCAAATGCACCCCACGGCAGGGAAATGGCGAAGGCTGAAAGCATTACGGGAGCCATGATCATGGTCCATATCACCATTCGTCGGCCTAGCCCGCGCGACATCAACACCCAACCCATCGTATTGCCCAAAGGTAAAATCCAGCCTGCACATGCCAAAATGGAAACAATCGGCACAGCCTCCAGCCATTGCTCCCCTAAAAAAAGACGAACAGCAGGATCAGCCAGTACAGCCAGTACAGCCATGAGAGGCATGGTCATATAGGCAACGATTTTCACCAGCAACAGAAAGGCTCGCCGATATCCTGCATCATCGCCTTGTACGCGGCTCAATGTCACGACAGCGACCCGACTTAAGGGGGAAAGAACCTGTTGTATCGGCAACAGCAGCATCTGCATCGCTGTTGAATAAAGACCCAGGGCATGGGCACCCGACCACCAGCCCAGAAGCACCTGATCAGACTGACGGGACAGATAATGAATGACATTGGAAAGCGTCATATAGCCACCAAACTCCGCCATCTTGCGCACCCCGACCTTGAGCACGGGTAGCGATGGGATCCAGCCCGCCATCAACCACAACAGCACAACCCGCACGACAATGGCCACAACCTGCATCCAGACCATGGCCCAATAGCCGGCGCCTGATAGCGCCAAGCAAATGGCCGTAATTGAAGCCAGCAAGAGCCCCAATAATTCAATCGCCACCAGACCACGAAACCGCATCTGACGCTGCATCAATGCCTCGTGCTGAACACCCAGCCCACCCAGGAAAAAGACCAGCGACAAGACTTGTACAATCTCAACCAAACGCGGCTCATGGAAAAATAGAGCAACAGCAGGCGCTATAAAGAACAGTATCAAGCCCAATACAATGCCAATCACGGCACTCAACCAAAATAACAGACCTACCTGCTCATGGCTTACAGTTTCCTGCTGTATGGTTGCGGTAGAAAAGCCTGCGTCCTTAAACAACACAAAAAAGTTCACGATGACCATCACCATGGCCACCAAACCGAAATCATCAGGCACCAGAATATGGGCCAACCAGATGGTGACCAACATATTCATTATGAGTTTAATTAGCTGGGCGGAAAAAGTGATGACGCCACCCCGTACTGAGGCATGCTTTAACTCAGCCGCTGTCAGGCTTTGATCCAGCCAGCGACTCACAAAGGCACTGCCAGGTGCATAGAAATTTGGGGGCGCAGTGTCGTTTCCTGCAGGACGTAGGACAGTTTCATCTTCTGGCAATAAATATTGTCATCATCCAAGAAAACCTTACACGCGGCGCCTGCGATGTCACCTCATTGTTGAAACCAAGGATTAAGCATCCCGGCAGACGCAGCGGTAAAATAAAAAAAGGCCCATCGGAGCTTGCGCTCAACGATGGGCCTTTTGATTAAATTCCTGGCGACGTCCTACTCTCCCATGGGGACCCCCACAGTACCATTGGCGCTAGAGAGCTTAGCTTCTGAGTTCGGGATGGGATCAGGCGTTTCCTCTCTGCCATAGTCACCAGGAAACTGGTAACAAGCAGGAAATTTGATGATATTTTGCCTCGTTAGAAGCATCCAATGTCTTAATATTGCATGGTCAAGCCGCACGGGCAATTAGTACTGGTCAGCTCCGC
>MNXA01000038.1 GCA_001871195.1 Zetaproteobacteria bacterium CG1_02_55_237 | reverse complement strand
CGGTGAGTCGCAACACCTCGTCCACCGGGGCACACCGGCTGGATGCTTGCGTCAAACGCTTGTCCATCAACCCAGCTTCGCCTTCCCCCTGATAACGCTCTACATAACGCCGGAAGTTACGCTCGCTCATGCCGAGCAGTCGTCCCGCCTCTTCCTGGGTCAACTGGCCTCTCTGCCAACCACCATATGCCTCATCAAATCTCATCTTCCTGACCTCCTGTAACACTGTCGTTCGTCTCATCTCTGATTACCTCTCGGGTAATCTTCAGACCGGACAACTTATGAGCTACTGATGAGGACAGGTTATGTGCTGCCGACATCAGCGCTTTGTATAGTTGACACGAAATTAAAGGTATGTTAGAAATACATGTTCTAGCCCGGTGTGGAGAGCTCAGCCTTCAGGCCGAGGCGAGGTTCGATTGGCAGAACCCTGATGGGGCTGCATATGGGAGGTGGAATGAATTATCGCATTGTTTTTCTAGCTTTTTGCACCTTCGCGCTTGGCTGCATGGCGCTTACTACGAGCGCTATTGCCGGAGACGGAGCAAACATTTTAAGTGAGCGCTGTGCTTCCTGTCATGATTTGACGGGGCCGGCGCCGACAACCTTGGAAAAGATCTGGCAGCGCAAGGCACCGGACTTGTTTTATGCGGGAGATAAGTATGAACAGGCATGGGTTGAAGCATGGCTGCAAAATCCAAAACGCATCCGGCCAGCGGGCATGTTTTATATGGACCACATCAAGCCCGGGGAAAAGCGGGATATGGTGGATGACTCCACCTTAACTGACCACATCAAGCTGAGTAAGGCTGATGCCTCGGCTGTAGCTGAAGCACTGGCCGCTAAGCAGCCCATGAATTCCCTGATTGATGCAGAAAAGCACGATCCGGCAGTTTCACCAGGGCCACTTGGTGAAATGATGTTCGATAAATTTTTTGGTTGTATGGCCTGTCACCAGATTGAGCCGGGTTATGGTGGTCTGTCGGGTCCGGAGGTGTATACGGCTGGCTCGCGTTTGAAACCCGAATACATGCTGAGCTATATCCGTAATCCGCAGGCATGGGATCCGAAAATATGGATGCCGAACAAACATGTTCCGGATGTGAGTATACAGAAGATGGTCAACTATATGGTTGACCTGTCGAAGGAGGACTGGAATGCAAAACAATAGCATGGGTGTGTTTCTCCTGTTTATTGTCGTGCTTCTTCTTTCACCGCTAGCTGAAGCATCAGAGACAGCCAAGGACAACTACAGAACCTACTGCATGCAGTGTCATGGCATGCAGGGCACAGGCATGGGTTTGAATATTCGGGACATGAGCGTGCAGCCTCGCGATCACACCGATGCCAAGGCAATGGGTGGCCGTACTGATGACGAGATTTTCAAGGTGATTAAGGAAGGTGGCTTTGCCATCAGCAAATCCGTGTTGATGCCTCCCTGGGGAGATGTCTTCACTGACGATGAGATCAACGATCTCGTCAAATACCTGCGTGACTTGTGTAAATGCAAGTTCGGCGGGTGAACTGTCGTGCCGAGAAACACGACATTAAATAGAGAGGAGGAGAGAATATGAAGATGATTAAATGGAGTATGCTTTCATGCGCTGCTGTAGCCATGGTTGCCGGGGGCGGTTTGTCGCTGGCACAGGCAAAAACGGTTAAAGTGACCATGACTGCAATGGAAAACGAAGTCGTGATTAATAACAATGGTGACAAATATCCTGCATGGACTTTTGACGGAGCCATTCCGGGTAAGGTTGTGCGCGTGACTGAAGGAGACATCGTAGATTTCACGCTGATTAATCCCAAGACGAACAAGAATTCACATTCGATGGATTTCCACGCTGCCGAAGTGCATGTGCTGGAAGAGTTTGCACCGGTCAAGCCGGGTAACAGCAAGCACTTTAAATTTGAGGCCCGACGGGCAGGTATTTACATGTATCACTGTGGTGCCAGCGCAATGGTTGAGCACATTGCTCGTGGTATGTACGGTGTGATTATTGTTGACCCGAAGAAGTTCACCAAGGTCTTCCCTAAGCCTGACCGTGAATATGTATTGATTCAGTCGCAGCTCTTTCCTGCTGGCACGACAGTGCCTGATTTGCTGGAAAACAAAGGCTGGACCAACGCTCTGATTAACGGCAAACCATTCAATTACGATCCCGTCCATGATCCAAAGGCATCCGGCACCATGTTGCAGTCCAAGCCAGGTGAGCGTGTGCGTATTTATTATGTGAATGCCAACATCAATATGCCTGTTGCAGCGCATCCGATTGCCGGTATTTGGGATCGTGTTTATCCGAACGGCAGCCCGAAGAATGTACTGTATGATATGCAGACATATGGCTTGCCTGTCGCATCAGCTTCAGCCATGGATATCGTTTCTCCGGTTGGCAAGACAACGGCAAACGCTATCGTTGATCACACCATGAGTGCCGCCCTGCGTGGTGCCATTACGGTATTGATTAACAGTCCGGATGCACCGGACAGTGCGGGTAAGGGTGACAATATCCTGCCGCGCTGATACCTCCCAGCATGTTGTGGAGGGGCATTCGCCCCTCCACTCTCAATGCAAACGAGCGATGTTTTTCACGCGCGGGTGTGACTTTGTCACGGAACTTCATTACCACTTAATAAATACTTAACAAAACTATAAGATATAGCTAAGATGCATCAAACTGTGCCGTCAGCATCCTCATGGTGACGAGGCATAAATCAGGGAGGTAGTAATGAGAGTGAGCAGAATATTATTTGTTCCATTGGTTGCACTTTTTACGTGGCTGATGGTAGCAACGCCGGCGCAAGCCGAGACGCGCGAAATGAATATGACGATTGATGAAGTGACGCTCGCGGTTGCTCCGGATTTGAACTACAAGGTGTTTGCCTTTAATGGCCAGGTGCCGGGCCCGCTTATTCATGCAAAACAAGGCGATGACCTTGTGATCAATGTAACCAACAATACCTCTCTGGCTCATACCATTCACTGGCATGGGGTCCATCAGACTAATTCATGGCGGATGGACGGCGTTCCCGGAGTCACTCAGGAGGGCATCAAACCGGGTGCGACCTTTACCTATAAAATCAAGGCAGATCGTCCGGGAACACTGTGGTATCACTGCCATGTGAATGTGAATGAGCATGTCGGCATTCGCGGCATGTGGGGTCCGCTTATCGTTGATCCTGCCAATCCTACCGCTCTGGAAAAGACGGTGACCAGGGAAGTGCTGATGATGATGTCAACCTGGGAATCTGCTAACGCTGATAAGTACGGCGTCGGTTCTACGCCATATGATGTGGAAGATTATTTCAGCGTGAATGGCAAATCCTTCCCTTACACGCAGCCGATTCGCCTGAAAACGGGTGATGTGGTGCGTGTCAGGCTTTTCGGTGCAGGAGGTGCGATTCACTCCATGCACATCCATGGGCATGACTGGATGGTCACGCATAAAGACGGACTTCCACTGGCCTCCCCGTATATGTCGGAGACCATCCTGTTCGGTCCGGGTGAGCGCTATGACGCTATCTATACGGCCAATCACAAGGAAGGCCGCTTCATTTTCCATGATCATGTCGACAAGCATGTAACTGCACGCGGCAAGTTCCCGGGTGGGCCGATTACCGTTCAGGAATATGCAGGCACACCGATGGATGACTGGTATGTATGGAGGGAGATAGATTTTGATCCGGATTTCTTCTACACCGAGTCCATGAAGAAGGGTTATGGCTTGTTCGAGCAGCCTAGACTGCGCGGCACCAAGCCTGTCAAGCAGATGCGTGGCAGCCGCAGCAATCCGGGTTGATTATGAAAAGACTACTTTTTCTTGTTGCCCTTATTGGTTTCGTTACCCCTGCGCCGGTTGGCGCAGGGGAGAACGGTTCAAAGATTTTGCAGAATCGCTGCGCCAAGTGTCATGACCTGACAGGTCCGGCCCCGCAAACGATTCGTAAGCTATGGGAACGCGATGCACCGGATCTTTTCTATGCAGGGAATAAATTCCGTCGTGAATGGTTGGTGGAGTGGCTGCAGAAACCGGTGCGTGTTCGTCCGGCAGGCGTGAACTACCTGCGTACCATCAATTCAGCCCCCGTCCGTGATGCGGAGGAGAAGGACAAGAATTATGATGTTCTCTATGGTGCGGTGCTTAGGCCCCTCAAACATCTTAGCCTGAAGCCGGCTGAGGCTGAAGCAACAGCGGATGCCTTGATGGATTTGAAAGCTCACAGTGATCTAGTTGCAGGGATGCAGCTTGATAGGAACAAGAAGGTGGATCTTGATAGGGGAGAGGTGCTGTTCGACAAGGTGTACGGCTGCCTCTCTTGTCATCAAATCGAACCTGGCTTCGGTGGATACACTGGCTCCGAGCTTTACACTGCAGGGCGCCGATTGCAGCCGGCCTTTATGCTTAGCTACATCAAGCGCCCCAAAAACTGGGACCCCAAAATCTGGATGCCGAACGGCAATGTGAAACCGGATGACTTGCAGAAAATAGTCAACTATCTGATTCTGCTCTCCAAGGAGGATTTCAATGCGGCCAATTAATCTTCTTTTTGCAGTAGCAGCCCTGATGTTTATTGCGGCCCCTGTCGCAAATGCGGAGGAAGCATTCCTTAATTACAAGAGTTATTGCATGCAATGTCATGGTATGCATGGTAAGGGTGATGGCGTGAATGTACCGGCGATGAACGTGCGTCCGCGTGATCACAGTGATAACAAATACATGATGACGCGCACCAATACTGAGATATTCAAAGCCATCAAATTCGGTGGCCCTGCGGTGAACAAGTCGGTCAAAATGCCTGCTTGGGCTGATACATTTACAGACGAAGAGATTACCCAGATGGTTGGTCATATCCGCACACTGTGCTGCGAGAGGGAAATTATTCGCGGTGTGAATTTCAAATAGTCAGGCAGCGACCTTGTGTCGCATACCGGAGAATGAAAAGGCCTCCTTCTTTTATCGGAAGGGGGTTTTTTTCATTTTAAGCGAAAAAGCTCATCAGGTTGAATCAGGGACGATGGCAGGGAATGACAGATGGGGCGTTGAACGGAGTATAAAGAATACCTAAGCAGCGGTTTTTTTCTGTTCGGTCATGTCTTGAAAGATGCGGATGATTTCAGCTGATTTCGGACCGAGAGAGTCAGCCAGGGTATGCTGATCAAGGACTTCCATAAAGGCCTTGCGAGCCTGATAGAGCGTCCGCTTCAGGCTGCAGGACGGGCTGATGATGCATTTATCATTTTCTTGGTCGAAGCATTCCAATAAATTCATATGCGGTTCGGTTTGGCGAATGATGGTACCGATATTGATTTGCTCCGGCGGAAAGGCCAGGTGCATGCCGCCGCTCTTGCCCCGGATGGTGGTGATCCAGCCATTATTCGAAAGCTGATGTACCACCTTCACCAGGTGATTGCGTGAGATGTCGTAGGCTGTGGAAATCTCGCTGATGGTAACCCGCCGATCCTGATGGATGCCCAGATAAATGAGAACACGTAAGGAATAATCAGTGTATTGGGTCAGCTGCATTGGGTAATGATAGATTGGGTTGACATGTTTTGTCCAGCTTGGTTATGCTGCCGGATGTGTGGTTAACAATCATGCAAAATGCATCAATTGAGGAGGGTATATATGAGTACTGTTTACGAACAACTGGGCGGTGAAGCTGCCATCAATGCCGCTGTGGATGTGTTCTACCGCAAGGTGCTGGGCGATCATTATGTGAACCGCTTTTTTGCCGGCGTGGACATGACCAAACAGGCTGCCAAACAGAAGGGCTTCCTGACCATGGTTACCGGCGGGCCGAATAACTATACGGGCAAGGACATGCGTGAAGGCCACAGGCATCTGGTCAAGATGGGTCTCAACGATGCCCACTTCGATCATATTCTTTGCCATCTGCGTTCTACACTGGCCGAACTGGGCGTTGCTCAGGAGCTGATTGATACCGTCATAAGCGTTGCCGAGAGCACACGCGAAGACGTGCTGGATCGCTGATATGCATCTCGAAACATTTATCCCCGCATTTATCATGTTCGCCGTGCTGGGCTTGATCGTTCCGGTCCTTCTTTCCAATATTGCCATGGGTGGTCGCCTGATGCCCACGGAGGATAAGGCCAAAGCGCCTGCTGCAGCAGCCAGTGTGTACGACCAGATTGGCGGTGCTGCCGCTGTGGATGCTGCCGTGGATGTGTTTTATCGCCGCGTGCTGGCCGATGCCTATGTGAATCGGTTTTTTGCTGGCGTGGATATGAGCAAACAGGCAGCCAAGCAGAAAGCCTTTCTGACCATGGTCATGGGTGGACCTCATAACTATACCGGCAAGGACATGCGCGAGGGCCACAGGCATTTGGTTAAGATGGGTTTGAACGATTCCCATTTCGATCATATCCTGATGCATTTGCGTGCTACCCTTGCTGAACTCGGGGTTCCGGAGAATCTGATTCAGACGATTATCGGCGTGGCTGAAAGCACGCGCGATGATGTGCTGGATCGCTGAAGGCATTATTAGATAGCGAGTGTCATGGAGGGGCCCATCTGGGCCCTTTCTATTATTGGTTATTGCTATGGATCGTTGAAAGAAAGATTTCATTCGGGAGCAGGCTATGCCCACCATTACGTTTGAAGGTCAGGAATACTTTTGCGCCGGGGATGAAACCATCCTTGAGTGCATGACGCGTCATGGAGTGTTGCTTCCTTCATCGTGTCAGAGCGGCGCCTGCCAGAGCTGCATGATTCGTGCGCTGGAGGGGACGCCTCCGCCTGAATCGCAGAGCGGCCTTAAGGATACGCTGAAGCAGCAGAATTTCTTTCTTGCCTGTATTTGCAAGCCGACCGGTGATATGAGTATCGGGCTGTCTTCGGTTTCACCGCGCAAAACGGTGAAGGTGACAGAGAAGGAGCTTCTTAACGAAAGTGTGGTTCGCCTTCGTCTGGAGCGGCCATCGGGTTTTTCCTATCGGGCAGGACAGTTCATTAATCTTCTACGCCCCTCCGACGAGCTTACGCGCAGCTATTCTCTGGCCAGTATAGAGAGCGACGATTTTCTCGAGTTGCATATCAAACGGGTTCCCGAAGGTAAAATGAGCAATTGGGTGTTCGATGAGCTGCAGCTTGGCGATGATGTGGTGTTTTTTGGGCCTGCCGGCGATTGTTTCTATATCTCTGGCAGGATCGAGCAACCGTTACTCTTGGTTGGCACGGGTACAGGTCTTGCACCGTTGTACGGTATTTTGCGCGATGTTTTTAGTCATAGGCATACCGGCCCGATACATCTTTTTCATGCCAGCCTTGCCACCGCAGGCCTGTATCTTGAACAGACCTTGCGCGATTTACATGCGGAGCATGCAAATCTTACCTATACCCCCGTTGTGCTGCATGGGGAGCCACCGGAGGGAGGGTTGCAAGGCAATCTTGTCGATATTCCCTCGCATGTATTGGGCTCACTGTCTGGCTACCGTGTTTTTATTTGCGGTGACCCCGCTATTGTTAACGCGCTGCGGCAGAAGTGTTTTCTGGCCGGTGCTTCGATGCAGGATATCTATTCCGACCCATTTGTGTTTTCACCACACGATTAACGATTAGCCAGCCGGCAAGAAAGGCAACGATCAGCCGGGTAAGTGTTTTGTTATCACTGCTTGCATCGTGTCGATTGGGGCGATAGCGTGGGCCGCTGCTAATTTACGGGAGGCTGACAAATGCATTTTGAGACCTTTATTCCTGCTTTTCTGATGTTCACGGTACTTGGATTGATTCTGCCGGTAATCTTGTCCAACGTTGCGATGGCAGGCCGAACCACAAACACCTGAGTCATTCAAGCCAGACAAAATTCAGCCCGGCGGGAAACTGTCCGGGCTTTTTTTTTCCTGAAAATCTGTAGGCATTGACTGGATTTTCCGTATAATCGCAAAGTTTTTCAGGTACCAAGAGTGGAGTAATAATGTCGAGTAAGCCTATAGAACAACATTTTGCCGGACGCTCCCCGGCACTGCTTATCATCATGGACGGATGGGGAATAGGTTCGGGCGGGCCTGAAGATGCCATTGCCAGAGCGCATACACCTGTTTTTGATCGCCTGTGGAAAGATTATCCGCATACCCGGCTGATGACCCACGGTGCCTTTGTCGGCCTGACGTCGAGCAAAGATCTTGGCGGTTCCGAGGTTGGCCACCTGACCATGGGCGCAGGTCAGATTCTTGATCAGGGTCCGACACGTATCAACAAGGCTATTGATGATGGCTCATTTTTCGAGTCGGAGGCCCTGAAGGCAGTGATCGAGCGTGGTTTGACAGGCGCTTGTGTACACCTGTTCGGCCTACTCTCCGATGGCAATATCCATTCCCATATCGAACATTTCCGTGCCGTGATCAATCACGCATTCGAATCCGGTGTGCAGCGCTTGCGTGTGCATGCCCTGCTTGATGGCCGGGATGTCGGTATCCAGAGCGCCCAGAAGTATATTGCGATGCTGGAAAAGTTGTTCGCCTGCATCAACGGCCATGATGGTTTTGACTATGCATTTGCCTCCGGTGGTGGACGCGAGCGTATCATTATGGATCGTGACCATGACTGGTTGAAGGTAGGGGCTGGTTGGAAGCTGATGGTGTATGGCCAGGGAGAACATCGCTTTGCCTCGATGCAGGCAGCGCTTGATCACTTCAGGGCTGAAACCCCCGGCATTGTGGATCAGGATCTTCCCGGGTTTGTTATTGTCGATGCGGCAGACAAGCCAGTAGGAACGGTGAGCGATGGCGATGCTGTGGTGATGATGAATTTCCGTGGCGATCGCGCTATTGAAATTACCGAGGCCTTTGAGTTGGATGATTTCGATGGTTTTGATCGGGGCGGGAAAGAGGGGCGCGGCCCGGATGTCCTTTATGCCGGCATGATGGTCTATGATGAAGATCGCGATCTTCCGACACGGCAGTTGATGGGCCCGACCAAGGTTGCGAATCCATTGGGCAGACGCCTGCTTGAGCTTGGCATCAGACAGTTCCGTTTGACCGAGACGCAGAAATATCCGCACGTTACCTTTTTCTTTAACGGCGGTTACCGTGAACCTCTCGATAAGAGCATGGAAGACTACATCCTGATTCCGTCCGACAAGGGCGTGACCTTTGCGGATGCCCCCGCCATGAAGGCGAAAGAGATTGCCGATAAGGCAGTAGAACTGATAGCAGCAGGCAAGCATGGTTTCGGCCTGATTAATTTCGCCAATGCCGATATGGTCGGCCACTGTGGTCACTTGGAGCCGGCGATAGCTGCCATTGAAGTTGTGGATGCTGCCGTTGGCCGCATCGTTGATGCCTTGCAGGCAGTTGGTGGCTGCGCCCTGATTACGGCCGATCATGGCAATGCCGAGGAGATGCGCGTATCTAACGGCCATGGTGACGAGCCTTCCACCCGGCATTCGCTTAATCCGGTGCCCTGCATTCTTTTTGATGCCGAATTTGACGGCAGCTATACCCTGCGTCAGCCAGTGGATGGTAATGTTTATACCACCCCCGGGCTGTCGCATATTGCAGCGACGATGCTGAATATGCTCGGTCACATTGCGCCGGGCGAATTGCAGCCATCCTTGATCGAGCCGAAGGGAGATATCTGAATGTCATCGAAAAACACCGTCCAACGGGCCGCCGATCAACGGGCACTCAGAACCTTTGCGCTGTGGATGGGTTGGTGCATTTCATCCCTGACTGTGTTCGCCATGTTGTACAGCAAGGCCAATGTGATTGGGTTTGTTCAGAATGATTCCACGCGCATCACCTGGATTATTCTCGGCATGTTCGTGCTCGGTGTGGCGGTCAGTTTCATGCAGGCCATGCGGATGACGGCGGAATGGTTCCGTGCCTACAAGATCGAGGCGATGGTGATGAAGAAAGGCCTTGCCGGTGTGACCCTGCGCGGTGGTCGCCATATCGTGGACCGGTTCACTGATGCCTTGCGCACGATTGCCGAACGCAATGGACGCGTCGATGTCGAGTCGCTGGTCGATGTGGAATTTTCAGCCCAACATCGCACAAGCCAGTTTGTCGGTCTGCTGGGCAATCTGATGATTACCCTCGGTTTGATCGGCACAGTGCTCGGCATGACCATCACCATGAATGGCCTGCACGGCGCGCTGGGCGCGCTGGGCATTGATCAGAGTCTGCTGGTGGATGGTCTGCGTACTGCCATGAATGGCATGGGCGTAGCCTTTTATACCACCCTGATGGGCTCGGTACTTGGCGGTGTGCTGCTGCGTGTGTTCTCATGGATTACCGATGCATCGGTCAATGGTCTGCAGGATCTGATGATACGAACCTATCTGGTGTATGCAGCGGCCGACCTGGAACCCAGTGATGATCGTGATCTTCGCGCTTTGGATGCCAGCGTGGGGCAACTGAGCCAGCGTATGGAATTGCTTCACCTTGCCATGCAGGCCAGTCGCAAGGAGATGATTGGTCTGAGGGAAGAGGCCGGGCTTATGTACCACGAGTTGAAAGAACTTGCTGAGGATGACCCGATTCGCCAGTTGGCCGTCGGGCATGCCCGTTATGCATTAAGCGTTCGCCCAGGTTTTCTCAATCGCGTGTTTGCCCGCTTCCGGAATTAGTTCAGGGGCTCTGGCATGCGCAGACGTCGCGACCCCTCACCGGATAACTTCTATGAGATATTCTCTGATATGGCGCTGCTCATGCTGGCAGCGTTCATCTTTCTCTTCGCGCTGATTCTGGTGAATGCCCAATTGCAGGGTGGCGGCGAATCGGAGTTGGACAGGCAGGAAGTGGAGCAGTTACGCGAGAAGCTGGCCCAGACCGAGCAGCGCAACAAACAGTTGCAGGAGGAGATGAACGAGCTTGCCGGCAAGGATGTGAAGGAGCAGATGGACAAGGTCCTGGCCAGTGCCGGCTTGTCAGACGGGAAGGGTAAGCGCGATTTCGATATGTTCATCCAGGGCCTGAAAGACCTGCCGGGCAATGAGCTGCATCTGGTGGTTGATGCCACAGGCTCCATGCACGGGGTAACCACCTTTCTGATCCCGGTGCTGCGTGTGATAGCTATTCGTTCCGGCAAGCACCTGTCAGGTGTCAGCTGGTATGCCGATTTGAAAACCGGCACTTTTACCGGCTCCATGGGCGCGATGTTCGACAACCTGATGCAGAGTGCCCCGTTTGTCGGTTCTGAGGAGACCGTCGGGCATGCCTTTCGCGACATTGCCAAGAATGCGCCGATACCCAGTGCCTATATGCTGATCGGCGATGAACCCCCGACCGATAGCGTCGGGTATCATGAAATTCCAGCACCGGTGTTCACCCTGCCGCTGGGCATCAACGATTCCGAAACGATTTTTGCCTATAAAACCATCGCCGAACAAACCGGCGGCAAGATGCTCAAGCTTAATTTCCAGTAGTTTTTGGTTCAGGAATGCTTTGTGTTCTGGCCTGCTTATTCAGGTTTAAAGCTCAGGGAAGCTGAGTTGATGCAGTAGCGTTTGCCGGTCGGGGCCGGGCCATCGTCGAACACGTGCCCAAGATGTGCCTCGCATGCAGCGCAGACCACCTCGGTTCTTTTGCTGAACAGGCTGCGATCCTCATGGTAAGCGATGGCTGTGTCGTTCACCGGTCATACGTAACTCGGCCAACCGGTGCCGGAATCGAATTTGTCGCCGCTGGCAAAAAGCTCCGTGTCGCAGCAGGCGCAGCAGTAAATCCCCTCTTGGTGCTTATCCCAGTAAGCTCCGGTGAAGGCGCGTTCCGTTCCCTTCTTGCGGCAGACGCGGAACTGCTCTTCACTAAGCTCCGTCTTCCATTCATGTTCTGTTTTATGGATATGTTCAGTCATGTTCTACCACCTGATCGGATTTCAGTCGCGACAGGAAGTAATAACTGAAGCCGAGAGCTGCCACGATGGCGGCCATGGCGAGCACCTGAATCGGCTCGATACCGGCAAAGTCCAGCACGATGATCTTTCGCGCAACAGCCATCAGCGCCGTGGCAACGACCAGACGCACGGCAATCACATGCTGTCGGACATACAGTGAGATATTGATAAAGATATCGATGGCAATAAGCACGGCCAGGAAGGAGGCGAAGGTCGAGGTGATGCCACTAATGCTTAGCAGGGTTTGCGGAGAATCCCTGAGGGTTGCGTACAGTTCGATGGCTATCAGTACCACACCGCATAGCACGACAAATGCCATCAGCACGGCAAGGGCCATGACGATATAGCGCACCATATTGTTCAGGTAGCCCATCAGGGATTTGTCATTCCGTTTCAGGGTGAGGACTTCGCGCGACATTTCGGAGACATACTGGTTCTTCACAAACTTCATTAGTTCGCTGACAAATAGCTGATTGGCATAGGGGCCGGCCTTGCCTTTTACATCATCTTCTAAATGGTAGTTGAAGCCTTCGATATCCTGCATCTGTTCGCGGGTGAGGGATTTAAATCCCATGCTCCATTCGCTGAACTGCCTTTCGTCGATATTGACGCGTTCGATCAGGGTGATGTTGTGGTGGCGGGTATCCTTTTTGATGCGCGCAAAGGTTGCGTCGACTGCGGCCTGTGGCCCTTCCAGCACCTGCATGAAGGTGCCTTCGGTATAAATCATCTGGCCTGTGATGCCCTGCTCGGTGTTATTGCTCCGGCATGTCCCCAGCAGTTGCAACAGTTCCTTTTCTTCCAAAGGCTTGGTGGCAAGGCTGACATAAACAAGACGGATCATGATGCCCCCTTTCCCTGATCGGGAATGCAGTGCGTTATGGCTAAGCTCAAACCTGCGCTGCTTCCTCGCCGTCGTCAAAGATGTGCATCTTCACCGGGCTATCGATGCTGTCGATGGGCAGGTGCGCTTCCAGTTGCGCCACCCTCGATCGCCGGCCGTGGGTTTCCGGATGCTTGGCAATCAGGAAGGAGCAGATGTCGCAGTATTCCTCGGTCGATATATCAAATGTCCCGATACGCCGGGCAAGGGCGATGATTTCTTCCTTATCGGAGGCGATCAGCGGCGAGAGCAGGGGAATCGGGCTGGCATCGTAAATCGCCTGAATATTGGCTAGTGTCTGACTGGCTACCTGACCCAGCGAATCGCCGGTGATCAGGGCCTGCGCATGGATTTTCTCTGCGATTTTCGCACCTTCGCGAATCATCTGCCGCTTGTAGATAATCATGCGGTATTCAGGTGGCACCATGGCAATGGCATGACGCTGGAATTCCTCCAGATCAACCAGATACAGTTTCACATGCCCCTGATAACGCGACAGTTGGCGCGCCAGATCCTTGATCTTGGCAAAGTCGCGGTTGATAGTGCTGTTGTAGCAGTGCACCAAGGTGGCGCTCATGCCACGTTTCATCATCGAATATGCCGCTACCGGGGAATCGATGCCGCCGGAAAAAAGCACAACACCCTTGCCCGACGTGCCGACAGGCAGGCCGCCGATGCCGGCAATCTTGCGTGTATAGATATAGGCAGCATCAAGACCGACCTCGACGCGCACTTCCATCTGCGGATGCTTCAGATTCACACTCAGGCCAAGCTGCGTTTTCAGAAAGCCGCCGACCTCGTAATTGATTTCCATGGATTTGAGCGGAAAACGTTTGTCACTGCGTTTTGCGCTGACGCGGAAGGGGATGCCGGCCACATTATCGCCGTAGTCGGCCAGCACCGCCTGTCTGGCGGCTTCCTGCATTTCTTCAAGCGACAGTCCCGATTCATGCACCAGAGAAAAATTGCGTACGCCGGGCAGCAGCGCGATATGTTCCAGCAGCGCGTCGGAAACCTCCGTCACCTCTGCCACCATGCGCCCGTACTCGCGATGCAAACCATCGGGCAGCAGCACACCTTTCAGTGCCCCGCGGATATTGCGCGCCATGCGCTTTTCAAACAGCCGTCGGTTCTTACCCTTGAGCGACATCTCGCCGAAATGAAACAGTATCTTTGCCATGCGCGGCACCCTATCCGTTTCCCCTCTCCCTTGCAGCGGTTTGACTTCACCCTATCACAAGCGCATTTTTCACTTCACCAATGGCGGGCGACAGCCTTTTTCCGGCCATGCTGCCAACGATCAGGGGGATATGCATATGCGCCGGATACTGTTCGGATTTACTGCAGGATTCTTTGCCACGCTGCTGTTCCATCAGGCTGCGGTGTTCGGGCTGTGGCAGGCGCATATCGCACCGTTCGGGGCTTTTAATATGCATCCGACCCAGCCATTCGGGATACCGGCGGTGTTGTCACTGGCATTCTGGGGCGGAATCTGGGGTATTCTGTTTGCATTCATCCACAAGGCGTTTCCGGCTGGTGGCGGCTACTGGTTGGCAGCCTTCCTGTTCGGTGCCATTGCCCCCTCGCTGGTCGCCCTGATTGTGGTGATGCCCATGAAGGGTCTGCCTATGGGTGGCGGCTGGCATGCACCCCTGTTGCTTACGGCATTTCTGATTAACGGAGCGTGGGGAGTTGGCACCGGTCTGATTCTTCGCCTGACGGGAGCTTATAAATAAGCCAAGGGTATCTAAGTCAAAGGAATGAAGTCAGGTTTTGGAAGTTGATAATGTAAGCAAGGTCAGGTGGGGGGGAGAGTAGGTATCCCGATTGTTGGTTTAAAAGAAGAATATAGAGGACAGAACAACAAAAAGTATGAGTGCTATTAAGGCTAAATGGGGGTTTCTTTCCTTTCGCTGGCCCCAGTAAATCTTATCTTCTTTCCTGCGAAGTTCTCTCCTGCGCCCTTCTTCGCTGCGAAGTCCACTCCTGCGCTCTCCGATTCTCCGTTCTTCGCTTCTCCGCTTTTCGTTCATGCGCGTTATCCCCATGCCCAGCCTCGGAATTCCAGGTTGGCGACTCTGTTGATGAAAAAAATAGCATCTTGGTTGGGCGACTGCACCTGTTTATTTTACCCTGGAAGAGATGAGGCTTGATTCGTGGCAAGCCTCAGCATCAGGCAGGTCCTTGGGGAATAATGTGAAAAGGAGTCGTCTCCCTCGGAGATATTTACAGTTCCACGCTTCTGTATCCAGCCACACTTGGAACTTTTCGAAATAAATGCGCTTAATGTCTATGAAATAAGGTAGCTCAGTACCAGTCCGATGAAAACGGCGGCGCCCAGAAGATTGTTGTTGAGGAAGGCCTTGAAGCAGGCATCGCGCTGGCGCAGGTAAATCATGCGCTGATGGTGGATGGCGAAGACAGTGGCTACCCCCAGTCCTAAGTAATACACAATCGAAAGATCGAATGCTAATCCTGTGACAAGCATCAGCGCCAGAAAACCCAACTGAAACAGGCCAATGATGTGGCGATCCCAGCGACCGAACAGGATAGCCGTGGATTTAACCCCGATACGCGTGTCGTCGTCGCGATCCACCATGGCATACATCGTATCGTAGGCCACCACCCAGCAGATATTGGCGGCGAAGATCAGCCATGCGGCCATAGGTACTTCGCCTGTCTGGGCGGCAAAGGCCATCGGTACGGACCAGCCGAAGGCGGCACCGAGGAAGACCTGCGGCCAGTGCGTATAGCGTTTCATGAAGGGGTAAAGGGCGGCCAGGCCCAGTGCGCCGAAGGAGAGGAGAACGGTCAGCCTGTTGGTGGTCAGTACTAGTGCGAAAGCGATCAGGCAGAGGGCAACAAACAGGGCCAGAGCTTCTTTCGAGGATATTTCACCGGCGGCCAGCGGTCGCGCCCTGGTGCGCTGGACATGTGGATCGATTTTCCTGTCCGCAAAATCGTTGATCACACAGCCTGCCGAGCGCATCAGGAAGGCGCCAGCCAGAAAGATGAGCACATTGGCTGCATCGGGATGTCCTGCGCCGGCCATCCACAGTGCCCACAGCATCGGCCATGCAACCAGATAGGTGCCGATGGGCTTGTCCACGCGCATCAGGCGACCGTAGATGTTCAGCCGTTCTTTTAACACAGCTTCCAGGCTAGCCGGCATCATTGTTCAGACTATCTTCAAAATCATACGTGATTTTTCATGGCCAGGGTCAGGCCGTCGGCGATGGGGAGCATGGACAGCTCAAATCTCGGGTCGTCGCGCATTTTTTCATTGAAGGCGCGGATAGCCTCGGTGCTGGCTTTATGATTGCTCTCATCCACCACGCTGCCGCCCCACAGGGTATTATCCACGGCAATAAGGCCACCCGGCCGTACCAGTTGCAGACAGGCTTCGAAATAGTCGTTGTAGTTTTCCTTATCGGCATCAATAAAAGCGAAATCAAAGGAGGCGGCCGCCCCGTTTTCCAGAAGCTCATCGAGGGTTTCAAGGGCCGGACGCAGATGCAGATGGATACGCTCCTGCACGCCGGCCTGTTCCCAGAAACGATGGGCGATAAAGGTCCAGCGTTCGGAAACGTCGCAGGTGACGATCTCCCCGTCGCGCGGCAGGGCCAGTGCCATCCACAGTGTGGCGTAGCCGGTAAAGGTGCCTATTTCCAGCACGCGGCTTGCCCCCATCAGCTTGAGCAGCAGGGCCATGAATTGCCCCTGCTCGGGGGCTGAGCGCATCTCCGACATTTCTTCGGCTTCAGTTGCCTCGCGTAATTCCATAAGCACTTGTGGTTCGCGCACGCCGACATGCAGCAGGTAGCGATACAGTTCGTCGTTGAGGTCGAGGGTCTGGTTAGCCATGTGGGGTATGCTTTATTTGCATCACTTGGATTCCAGTTCGGCAAGTCGGCGTGCCGCATCGTCCAGCTGATCTTCACTGAATACCGAAATACCGTGCCCGGTGAGCAGGGCGGTGGTTATTCCCTGCCCGCTGATCTTGTTGCCGCTGAACTTGCCATCGTTGATCCGGCTGCTGCCGCAGGACGGACTACCTTCCTTGAGAATGGCAATCTTGATTTTATGCTCCCAGCACTGAGCCAGCGCTCGCTCCGCACCATCCAGGAAGGCATCGGTGACATCGCCACCATCCCGTTTTTGCACCCGGCCCATACCGCGCAGGACATTATTGGCATCGATAGCAACAATCTCCGCCGGTTCACGCGGCACGCACAGGCCGCCAGCCACTTCCGGACACAGGGAGATAATGCGTCCCTGTTTATTCCAGGTGTCGAGCAGGCCTTGCACGGCGGAATCGCCACCATCGTAGCGGACCTTTTCACCCAGCAGGCAGGCACTGACCAGAATCTTTTGCATGCCGCTAGGGTAACCATGCTTGCAGTTCGGATAAAGCCGTACTGTTGAGCAGATAGGATTTCTGTTCTTGCATGGCCAGCTTCCCGATCGATTGCAGCAGTGCGGCATCATTCTGCGGCACAGGTGTGCCGGCATCGGAAATATAACCCCACATATGCTGCAGGGCGTTGTGCAGATGCCCGGGCGAGGGACGCTGGCGCAGGGTGGTGACCAGCTTTTCGGCGAGACCCTCCATGTCATGACGGTATATGCCGTGCGCCACTTCGGGCCCGAGTTGCGAATACAGCGCGGGATCGTGCGCCATCACGGAATATTTGTGCTGGGCCCATAGCTGTTGCGTGTTGACTGGCAGCGGGATGCGTGCGGAGGTCTCATCGCGTTGTTTGTCTGCAAGCAGGTCGAATTGCTCCACGGCGGTATTAATCCAGGTATCAGGCCAGACCGGATTATCCTCTATTACGGGTAGCGGTGAATGATGTTGATAGCCGCGCAGTTCCATCTCTGCCAACAGCAGTTGGTGACGTAGGCAAAGGGCCGGTAGCCGACCAACCCAGCGCAGGGTTTCCGGATGACGGGAATAGCCCTTTTTGTTAAGGGAAAGGATATTGAACAGGCCGTGTAATTCCCGATGTTCGCCAAGCAGTCGTTTGCGATCCAGATAACCGGGATTTGCATCCCAGATGCGCATCAGCTGGCGCTGCCGATCAGATTCCGGACCTGTTCTCCGTCCGGCAGAGCGGCGCGTGCGCCCAGTCGCGAGCAGGTTAGCGCTCCGGCCGCCGAAGCAAATCGCAGGGTGTCATCCCAGGTCATGTCTCTGGCCACGGCAAGGGCAAAGGCGCCGTGAAAGGAATCGCCGGCACCGGTCGAGTCCACAGGCTCAACCGGGTAGGCGGGTAGGTGTCCTGTCTTCCCTTCACCGTTCCAGATCAGGCCGCGTTCACCGAGCGTGATAACCACGGTTGCAGCCATGGCAGCCAGCGGTACCAGACACGCCTCCGGATCATCCAAGTCGCAGTATTGGCGGGCGAATTTTTCCGAGGCAACAAGGAAATCCACCTGCGCTGCAAGTTCGCGCGTGCCGCGATGCAGGGAGCCTGCATCCAGTACGGTGGCAATATTGTTTTCTCTTGCCCAATTGCATATCACTTCCGAGAGCAGTGGTTCATGGCCATCAAACAGGATAACGCTTGGCGCAAGCGCTTCGATACGGCGCAGCTCCACAGCATCGGCCGGCAGCCACGGGGTATCGCCCTTGAAGTTAACCACGCTGCGACTGCCGTCCGGCTTGGCAAGAATCTGCGAAACAGGGCTTGTATGCCCGCCGCGCACGACAAGGCCGGTGTCGACCCCTTCATGCGTAAGCTCATCGACATGCTCTTCACCGAAGATATCGTGCCCCAGATAGCCGCAGAAACCGGCACTGCCACCCAGTCGGGTCACCTGCACAGCAGCATTGGCGGCAGGTCCGCCGCCTCCCAGCATGAGTGCATCGGCCAGCATCTTTTCATCACTGCCGGGATGATGACTTGCCGACATGGTGATATCGAAAGAGGCATGACCCACACAAAGAACATCAAGCATGGGGCTAGCTTAACAGAAGCCTGGAGGGCCTAGTATACCCAAAGAAAGGATGTTTTTTCGCTGGGATCGCGGTTGTTGTGAGTGCGCTGAATCGGCTAGTCTGCGGCATCCAACTCAGGTTCAGGAGATAACACATGGTCAGGCATATTGTGATGTGGAAGTTGCGCAACAAGGCCGATGCAGGGCAGATCAAGGCTCGGCTTGAGGCACTCAACGGCGCCATTCCCGGACTGATCAGTCTTGATGTCGGGATCGATTTTCTGGCCTCGGAGCAGTCTGCTGATCTGGTGCTGGTCGCTGATCTGGAAAGCCGCGCGGCGCTGGATCATTATCAAACGCATCCCGAGCATCAGGCTGTGGTGCCACTAATCAGGGAGGCTGCGCTTTCCCGCAGCGTGGTGGACTACGAACTGTAGTCAGAACCTGTCCACAACAATTGATTTCGCGCCCTTTCGCCATGCTGTGAAGCGGTTATAGTTCGGACACAACGGAGGTTTCGATGTTTCACGGCACCATCACCGCACTGGTCACCCCTTTCAGGAACGGCCGCATTGACGAGGACGCATTCCGCGCCCATCTGGATCGCCAGATTGAGGCCGGGGTCCAGGCCGTTGTGCCGGCAGGCACGACCGGCGAGGCAGCCACCCTTTCCCATGGCGAACACAAGAAGCTGATTGAAATCGCCGTGCGTCATGTTGCCGGGCGCGTGCCTGTCATCGCAGGAACCGGAAGCAACAACACGGCCGAATCCATTGAGCTGACCCAGTCGGCCAAGTCGCTTGGCGCGGATGCGGCCCTGCTCATCTCCCCGTATTACAACAAGCCGACACAGGAAGGTATCTATCAGCACTACAAGGCTGTGGCCGATGCCGTGCACCTGCCGCAGATTGTGTACAACGTGCCGGGACGCACCAATTCCAACATTCTGCCGGAAACAGTTGGTCGCCTGTCGGAGATCAGCAATATCGTCGGCATCAAGGATGCCACGGCGAATATGGAGCAGCTTAATGCCACCATTGATGCCTGTGCCGGGCGTATCGATTTCTTCTCCGGTGATGATGCTACGGTGTTGCCCTTCATGGCATTGGGTGGTGCCGGTGTGATCTCTGTGGTGGCGAATGTGGCTCCTCAGGCCATGTTGCGTCTGACAAATGCTGCAGCAGCAGGCGATTGGGACGAGGCACGTCGGGCACAGATGGAGCTGCGCGAACTCAATCGCATGATGTTCGTGCAGAGCAATCCGATTCCGGTCAAGGCGGCCTGTGCCATGCTTGGCTGGATGCAGCGCGATATCCGTCTGCCGCTGACCCTTCTTCCTGATGAGTCGTGCGATCAGTTGCATGCGACCTTGTCGGAGTTCGGTCTGAAGCCGGAGCGCACGCGTCCCTGACGCCGCACTGTATGGTCGCCCGATGTTAAGGTTTTCCCGCCGGCGACTGTTGCATGCCGCGGCCTATCTGCTGGCGGTGTTTCTTTCGCTGGGAGTTTTCTTTGTATCCCTGCTGCTCATCGAGGCGATTTTCTATGCTGTCAGCGGACATCCGGTTTCGATGGCCGCGCTTGTCCTTGCAGCCCTCGTGGCGGCGCTGACCTTTCTTCCGCTGGTGCACACCATGCAGCACGGCTTGGACCGCGTATTCTTCCGGCAGTATGTCGATGCCTTGCAGGCCATTCGCCACCTTGGCGCAGGCGATCTGGCCGAACTCCCAGCCGAGGGCATCGAGCAGGCCCTGTTGGCACGCATCTGCATGGTCAGTCACCGCCCCGCAGCAGCGCTGGTTGAGCAGGGCGGGGAGGATTTGCGTATCAGGGTTTATCCGGAGGGTTATGCCACAGGATTCACACCGACTCCTGAGCCGCCGCTACGCCTTGCTGAAGGGAACCCCTTTGAATTATGCCTTGAGATACCTTCCAGGCAGGGGCGGGCATGGCTGTATCTGGGCATGCATGACAACGGTATGTCGACCGATGAGGATGAAATCGAGGCCTTGCGCGGCCTATCAAGGTTTGCGGCGATGAGTCTGGAGCACGCCCGCCTGACCCGGAAGCAGGCTGAAAGTGCACGGCTTGATTCCCTCTCCCGTGTGGCCGGGCAATTGCATTCGCACGATCTGAAAAACAGGCTCAATGACCTGTCTTTTCTGGCCCATCATATCGGCTCGGGCAAGCTTGATGCCGAGGATGTGGGGCGCCTGATGGCGTCGATCCGCAAGGTGGTCGGGCGCATGCAAACAGTGATGCAGCGGCTGGCCGACCCGCAGGCACCGTTGCATCCGAAGCTCGCCCCGATCGATCTGCGTCAGATGCTGGCCCGCGCCGTTGACGAGCGGCTATGGCCGGAAGGGGTGCAGGTGGTGCAGGAAATCCCAGAACTGCCGCCGGTTAGCGGCGATGAGGTCATGCTCTCAGGGGTGTTCGAAAACCTGTTCGACAACGCCGTGCAGGCCATGCAGCGCAAGGGAGAGTTGCATATTTCAACGACTATCGACGATGTCTGCGTGGAAGTGCTGGTGCGCGATGACGGCTGCGGTATGTCGGAGTCATTTCTCAGGGAGCGCGCCTTTCGCTTGTTTTCGACCAGCAAGCAGAGTGGTCTCGGTATCGGGTTGTATCTGAGCAAGCGCATCGTCGAGGCCCATCAAGGGAAGATTTGGGCGGAAAGTGAAGGGGAGGGGAAAGGTTGCACCTTTCATGTGCGACTACCCCTATGGCATGCTCGGGCTGAAAGGGAGTCATGATGCAGCGTGTAATTCTTATCGTTGATGATAACGACATCAATCGCCTCAATCTCCGCCTGTTGCTCAAGGACGATTATCAGGTGGTCGAGGCCGGGGATACGGAACAGGCTGACGATGCTTTGCTCGGACATCGCGTTGACCTGATTGTGCTTGATCTGGCCCTGCCGCCGGAGCCGGACAATCCGGAAATCGGTATGCGTTATCTGGAAGACCTGCGCAAAGAAGGCACCGATATCCCGGTGGTGGTGATTACCGGGCATGACGAGCGCAAGTTGGCAACTCGGGCGCGCAAGGCCGGGGCTCTGGATTTCTTTGCCAAACCATTCGATCCCGATGAGGTGCGCGGCACCATCGATGCGGCCATGCAGGCGCGTCAGCAGCAATTGCGCGAGCAGGAAATGGAACGTCTGCTGGATCATCGGATGGGCCAGGAATTGCTCGGCGATTCTGCGCAGATGAAAGCCCTGCGCGATATGATAGGACAGGTGGCAATGGCCCCATCCTCGGTTCTGGTGCGCGGCGAAACCGGAAGCGGCAAGGAGCTTGTTGCCCGCTTGTTGCATGCCCGCAGCACACGCAGCGCAGGACCGTTTATTGCCGTCAACTGTGCGGCGATGGATGCGGGCCTTCTCGAATCGGAACTCTTCGGCCATGAAAAGGGCGCTTATGCAGCCGCTGGCACGCGCCATCTCGGCTGGTTTGAACGTGCCAGTGGTGGAACACTGTTTCTCGATGAGGTGTCAGGTCTGCCGGCCGGTGTGCAGGGCAAGCTGTTGCGCGTGCTCGAAAGCGGCGAGTTTTCGCGACTGGGCAGTGAGGCCGTGTTGCGCTCGGATGTACGCCTGATCTGTTCGACCCGCGAGCCATTGGAGAAAATGGTTGAGTCGGGTGCATTCCGCGACGATCTTTATTACCGTATCAATGTGGTGAATATCAATGTTCCGCCGCTGCGTGAACATACTGAAGATATTGAGCATCTGGCCGAGCATTTTCTTGAGCGCAAGGCCCTGTTGTGCAACAAGACAGTGCAGCGTTTTTCTCCTGCCGCCATGCAGCAGCTGTGTAACTACACCTGGCCGGGCAATGTGCGCGAACTGGAGAATGTGATCGAGCGTGCCGTGGTGTTGGCAGCCTCTCCCGTTATCGAAGCCATTCCTTCACTGGAAGGGCCGCGCATCCGTCAGGAGCGCGAAGATCTGATTGCATCGTGGCTGGATCGGCTGCCTGAGGATGGCGTCAACGCCGAGCAGCTCATGGACGAAATGGAGCGGCGTCTGGTGGAAACCGCACTCTTGCGCAGCAGCCAGATCAAGGCGCGTGCCGGCCGCTGGTTGGGCTTTGGCGAGCGGGCCAAGGACAAGATGCGCTACCTGTGTGATAAGCATGGCATCCTGCTGGGAGGGGATGAGGGATGAAGGCTTTCCTTTTCAGGCTTGCCTTGCTGCCTTTCCTGCTATGTCTGCCCGCCATGGCCGGTGCAACCCAGGATTATCTCTACCAGCGCGACATCTCGGTGCCTGCCTACCAGACGCTGCGCGAGTTCTTTGATATGCCGAACAGACCTGGAAACTATGAGGTGACGCTGCTTTCCGATGCGATCGGTCCATTAACCTTCCGCGTGATCCGTGTGCGTGGAGAGCATGAAAGTACGCTGGGTAGCAAACGAAGTTACCGGGTAGGCGCACATGACTTCCAGCATCGCTTCGATAACACGAAAGGCGAAGACGATCTGATGGTCGAAATCTCCAACTCAAACCCGGCAGCCAAGGCGCGTGTCACGGTGTATGTGGTTGAGCTTCCCTGATACAAGTAGTTCCCCGGACTTGTATCGGCAGGGGAAAAACCCCATAAACATAGTGATCACACGAAAAGGAGATCGCGCATGGATATGAACCGGATGACGCAGAAGGTACGCGAGGCATTGGCCGCTGCACAAACGCTGGCCGGACGCCTGAATCATCAGGAAATAGATGGCGAACATCTGTTGGCTGAATTGCTGGCACAGGAAGGCGGGCTCGCCCCGCGCTTGGTCGAACAATGTGGCGCATCCCTTGCCGCAGTGGAAGAGCAGGTACAAAAGGCCTTGGGCAAGCGGCCCAAGGTTACCGGGCAGGCTTCCGGTGGCATGTATGCTACACAGCGGCTCAACCGCCTGTTTGCCAAGGCTGAGGATGAAGCCAAGGCGCTGAAAGATGAATACATCTCAGTCGAACACCTGCTGCTGGCTTTTGCCGAAGAGGGGAAGCAAAGCGAGGCTGGCCGGATTCTGGCTGAGGCCGGCGTGACGCGTGACGTACTGCTGGCTGCGCTGGAGAAGGTGCGTGGGCATCAGCGGGTCACCAGTGACGATCCTGAAAGCAGTTACGATGCGCTGATGAAATACGGCGTTGATCTGGTGGATATGGCGCGCAGTGGCAAGCTTGATCCGGTCATCGGGCGTGATAGCGAGATTCGCAGTGTGATCCGCATCCTGTCGCGCAAAACCAAGAACAATCCGGTACTGATCGGTGAACCGGGTGTGGGCAAGACGGCTATCGCTGAAGGTTTGGCGCAGCGTATTCTCAAGGGCGATGTGCCGGAAGGGTTGAAAAACCGGACCGTATTTTCGCTGGATATGACGGCACTGATGGCCGGTGCCAAATACCGTGGCGAATTCGAGGAGCGGCTGAAGGCGGTTCTCAAGGAGATCAAGGAGGCCGAAGGGCGCATCATTCTGTTTATTGATGAGCTGCACACCATTGTTGGTGCTGGTAAAACCGAAGGCTCCTCCGATGCGGGCAATATGCTCAAGCCGATGCTGGCCAGAGGCGAGTTGCACTGTATCGGTGCCACCACTCTGGACGAATATCGCCAGCATATCGAAAAGGATGCGGCGCTGGAGCGGCGCTTTCAGCCGGTGCTGGTCGAGGCGCCGGATGTTGAGGATACCGTATCCATCCTGCGCGGCCTGAAGGAGCGCTTCGAGGTGCATCACGGCGTACACATTCAGGATGCGGCGCTGGTGGCAGCGGCTACCCTGTCGGATCGCTATATTGCCGACCGTTTTCTGCCCGACAAGGCCATTGATCTGGTCGATGAGGCCTGTGCCTCCATCCGTACCGATATCGACTCCCTGCCTGCCGAGCTGGATCAGATTACCCGCCGGGTGATGCGTCTGGAGATTGAAGAAAGGGCGCTGAACAAGGAGAAGGATGAGGCCAGCCGCGAGCGGCTGCTTGAGCTGCGGCGTGAACTGGCTGATCAGAAAGAGGCACGCGATGCCATGCGCGCTCAGTGGGAGCAGGAAAAGACATCGCTGGGCAAGGTGCAGGCGCTGCGCGAGCAGATCGAACAGGTGAAGCACGATATCGAGGCAGCCGAGCGCGATTACGATCTCAACCGTGTGGCCGAATTGCGCCATGGCACATTGCCTGCCCTGGAGAAGCAGCTGGCCGAACATGAGGCTGGCGAGGGGCATGGCAAGGCCAGCCTGCTGCAGGAAGAAGTCACCGAAGAGGAAATCGCTCAGGTTGTGGCTCGCTGGACGCATATCCCGGTGACCCGCTTGCTGGAAGGCGAGCGGCAGAAGCTGCTGCATCTGGACGAGAGCCTGCATCAGCGGGTGATCGGGCAGGATGAGGCGGTGCAGGCCGTGGCCGATGCCGTGTTGCGCGCCCGTGCCGGGGTCAAGGATCCGAAGCGACCGATTGGCTCTTTCATTTTTCTTGGCCCGACGGGTGTGGGCAAGACGGAACTGGCACGAGCACTGGCTACCGAGTTGTTCGATTCCGAGGAAGCCATGATCCGGCTGGATATGAGCGAATACATGGAGAAGCACACGGTGTCGCGCCTAGTAGGTGCGCCTCCGGGCTATATTGGCTTTGAGGAAGGAGGGCAGCTCACCGAGGCGATACGACGCAGGCCGTATGCCGTGCTGCTGCTTGATGAAGTGGAGAAGGCGCATCCGGATGTATTCAATATCCTGTTGCAGCTTCTTGATGATGGCCGGTTGACCGATAGTCACGGGCGCACGGTGAGTTTCAAGAACACCATTGTCATCATGACCAGTAATATCGGCAGTGACGCATTGCTCACCGGCATTGATGCCAACGGACATATCAGCGAAGCAGCCAGAGATGAGGTGATGCAGGGTCTGAAGGATCATTTCCGTCCGGAGTTTCTCAACCGGTTGGATGATGTTGTACTGTTCTCACCACTCAGTCGCGAGGAAATTAGTCGTATCGTTGGCCTGCTGATGGCTGAGGTGGCAGACCGTCTTGCAACGCAGGGTATATTGCTGACGGTGACCGATGCCGCAAGCCAACTGATAGCCGATGCAGGTTACGATCCGGTGTACGGTGCTAGGCCACTGAAACGCTTCATCCAGCATCAGGTGGAAACGCAGATTGCCCGTGCCATTCTGGGCAGCAGCGAACGGCTTGTGTCGCTTAAGGTCGATGCTGAGCAAGGAAAATTGGTGGTTGCCTGACAGCGGGCTTTTAGCGAAAAAAAGTGCATATTTTGCATCTCGCCAACCGCATGAAATTACCTTATTATATATGCGTGTAACCGAACACCTTGATGAGGGTGTCGGACTTTCCGCGAGGAGGAATGAAGATATATATGAAAAAGACGATGATAATTGCGGCTGCTGCCATGTTGATGGTGGGAGGCTTTGCAGGCACAGCTTCGGCCAAGGCTTTCTGTGCTGCATGCCATGCCGGCAAGGCTGACAAGGTAGGTCCTTCCTTTGAAAAGATCGTGGCTGCTTATGGCTCGGTTGATAAGGTGTTTGCATTCCTGAACTCGGATGCAGATCTGAAAGCGAAGGTGGCGGGCTTTGAAAGCAAGGCAAGCACCATGGCGTCGCAGGTGAAGAAGTATCGTGGTCTGTCTGATGAAAAGAAGGCTGAAGTTCGTGCCTTCTTCGAGGCAGAGCTGAAGTAATAGTCGACAGCAATCGCGCCTTGCCTGTTACGAAAAGGCGGTTCCTTACGGGCCGCCTTTTTCTTGTTGGGCGTTTTGGTATGATTGGAAATCCGGGTGTGTTGGCGGCAAATATCGGGGAGGCTGGCGATGCATGGTTGAGGCAATTTGCGCCGGGGGTGTAATTTTTACGACTGGTGCACAAAGCAACCATGATTCAAGGTTGCGCCATACCCCGAATTGCGATAGCAACCGAGGTTCCAAACCACGAGAGGAGGATTGAGAAATATGAAGAAAATGTTGATGATCGCAGCTGTGGCTGCATTTATGGTTGGTGGCATTGCCACCCCAGCTTCGGCAAAGGCTTTCTGTGCTGCTTGCCATGCTGGTCACAAGGATAAGGTAGGCCCTGCGTTTGCAACCGTTGTAAAGGCATATGGCTCGGTTGATGCCGTGTTTGCCTTCCTGGATTCGGATGCCGAACTGGAGCCAAAGGTTGCAGCCTTTGCAAGCAAGAAGAGCACCATGGCTTCGCAGGTGAAGAAGTATCGCAAGCTGTCTGCTGAAAAGAAGGCAGAAGTGCGTGAGTTCTTCGAAGCTGAGCTGAAGTAATAAAGTACTGAACCGAAAGGTTCTGTGATACAACAAGGCGGCCCTTAACGGGCCGCCTTTTTCTTAGGTATGAAATGAGCGGGTTGGAAACAGAAGGATAAAGCTTTGCTTATGCATGCAGCGGGAAAGCAGTTAGGGTGCGGCGCATGTCCATGTTGAACCGCAAGGCGCGGCACGATTACCACATTCTTGAAACCTTCGAAGCCGGCATCATGCTTACCGGTCCCGAGGTGAAATCACTGCGTGCCGGGCAGGCCAGCCTGGCCGAGGCTCATTGCATTGTGCGTGGCAATCGCGCCCTGCTTATCGGCTGCCATATCCAGCCCTACAGGCCTGCGGCAGCAAACAACCCGGATGATCCCCGGCGCACCCGCACTCTGCTGCTGCACAGGCAGGAGTTGAGCAAACTTGTCGGCAAGCTGCATGAGAAGGGCCTGACGCTGATTCCGCTGAAGCTGTATTTCAACGAACGCGGCCTGGCCAAATTGCAGCTCGGACTGGCCCGTGGCAAAAAACTTTATGATAAGCGCCATGACATGAAGGAACGCGATATCAAGCGCGATCTGGCCCGTAACTACAAAACACGCTAATTATTCAAACCTCTGCAGCATTGCATCCCGTGCAGTCTCGTCGCAGAGTGAAAAGCATGCAAAAGCCAACAAAATATCTTGTGGCGCATCGCGGTGATCGAGCTGGTGGCGTTGAGAACACCTTGGCCGGCTTTGCTGCCGCAACTGCAGCCGGAGCGCGTTTTGCCGAGTGCGACATCCAATTCAGCCGCGATCTTGTGCCGATGGTGGTGCATGACAATAATCTGAAGCGTCTGTGCAGCAGGCCCGACATCAAGGTGACGGAAACATTGGCGGATGATTTGCGGAAAATTTGTGAACCTCACTTCCTGCTTTCCAGCCTGCCGGAACTGCTCGAATGGCTCAAAACGGAGCCGGGCGTCACCCTGTTTATCGAAATCAAGCCGCCCATCCGCCGCCGTCTTACCGATCGCTCGATTGTCCGCCGAATCAAGCAATTGCTTCCAACGGAGTTGTTGTCGCAACTGGTCATCATTAGCCAATCGGCGCGACTGCTTGATGCCTGTGCCGGGGAAATTGCTTGTTCCGTCGGCTGGGTCGCCGAAGGGACGAGAGAGCCGGATAGCCCGATAAAGTATATTTTTATGCCGTGGAAGCGCGCCGACGATATGGGGCGATGGCAGATGCAAGGCGTGCGTGTCGGGTTTTACACAGTCAATGATGCGGCTCAAGCCATCTCGCTCAGGCAGGCGGGGGCGGATCTGGTTGAAACAAATTTCTTCTCGCGCATGGTACAGGAGATTGGTTGAGCCTGATCGCGATCTGCTGATTGTTGGTGGTGGAATCTACGGCTGTGGGATCGCGCAGGCAGCAGCAGCTAGTGGCTACTCGGTCACGCTCATTGAAAAGAATAACATTGCTTCGGGTGCCAGCAGTCAATCCACCAAACTGATTCACGGTGGGCTGCGTTATCTGGAGCAGGTAAAGGTCAGGCTGGTATTCGAGGCATTACGCGAGCGCGAGATGTTGCTGAAAATCGCTCCGGAACTTGTGCAGCGCGAATGGTTCTTTATTCCGATTTATGCCGATAGTCGCAGGCCGTGGTGGTTTGTTGCTTGCGGGCTGCTGTTGTATTGGTTGCTCTCAGGCGGTCGTTCTCGCTTTCGCCGGCTGCATGAAGGCGAGTGGCAGACGGTGTTGCCCGGTCTGAAAACCGAAGGGTTGTGTGCCGTGCTGGCCTATGAAGATGCCGCGACCGACGATGCAGCGCTGACCCGAGCGGTAGCAGCCTCTGCCAAAGCATACGGTTGTCGTATTTTTGAGGATAGCGGGTTGGCGAGTGCTTCATATGATGGGAATTTCTGGCTGGTAAGGTTGGATGATGGCAGGGAGATGAGAGCGCGCCTTTTGGTCAATGCCAGCGGACCTTGGATGCATGAGGTTTGCTCGCGGATTATACCCGCTCCGCCAGAGGTAGCTGTGCGACTAATTCAGGGAACTCATCTGCTGCTCGACCGCCCATGCCGGAGTTATATTTATACCGAGTCGGTGGATGGACGGGTGATGTTTTTTCGCCCATGGAAGGGCAAGATGCTGGTCGGTACGACGGAAGTGGAGCTGGCTGAAATGCCGCTAAAGCCGTTTCCGACGAAGAACGAAGTGTCGACTATCCTTGCTACCCACAATCTATATTTCCCGGGTTCTCCATGCAGCGAAGCCGATATTCTCGACACCTTTTGCGGTGTGCGCATGCTGCCTGCGGGCAGCGGTGCTTTTGCCGCCAGCCGTGAAGCGCTGATGTTGGCCGACGATGAGAGACTCCCAGCCTATCTTGGGGTGTACGGCGGCAAGCTGACCACCTACCGCAGCGAGGCGCAAAAGGCGCTTGCCCTTATCGCCCGTCATTTTCCTGAGCCGCAACATGCCGATACGCGCAGCATCCCTCTCGGGGACTCCGGGAAAGCCTCAGGCTGAGGCGAGGAAGGCTGTAATTTTGGCCTTGATCTGATCGCGCACGCGGCGGAATTCAGCCATGATTTCCTCTTCTGTTCCCTTTGCCTTGGCTGGATCATCGAAAGGCCAGTGTGCCTTTTCGCAACTCACCGGAACGGTGGGGCAATGGTCATCGGCATGGCCGCAGACCGTGACCAGCAGATCAAGCGAATCAAGTAGCTTGGGGTCGAGAACTTCAGATTCCTGACCCGAGATATCAACACCCGCCTCGCGCATCACGGCGATGGCACGGGGATTTTTGCCATGTGCCTCAATACCGGCGGAGTATGCTGCAAAACGATCTCCGCCCAGTGTCTTCAGCCATCCCTCGGCCATCTGAGAGCGACAGGAGTTGCCGGTGCAAAGAAACAAAATCCTTTTCTTCATGATTCAATCCTCACGTTTGTTAGCCCCGACTCATACCAGTGTTTCGAGCGATTGACGATACTCACCACCGACAGCATGACCGGCACCTCAACCAGCACGCCGACCACGGTAGCCAGCGCAGCACCCGACTCAAAGCCGAACAGGGCGATGGCAGCGGCCACGGCCAGCTCGAAGAAGTTGGAGGCGCCGATTAAGGCCGATGGACCGGCTACGGAATGTGCCACGCCGAGCTTGCGATTCAGCCAGTAGGCCAGCATTGAATTGAAATAAACCTGGATTGTGATGGGAATGGCAAGCAACAGAATCACCAGCGGCTGGGCCAGAATCTGTTCGCCCTGAAAGCCGAATAGAAGCACCACGGTCAGCAACAGTGCGCCCATCGAAAGCGGGTCCATGGCATGCAGCACATCATCCAACCGGCCTGAGGCAAGCAATATCCTGCGTCCGATATAGGCCAGAATCACAGGGATGACGATATATAGCAGTACGGAGAGGAACAGTGTGTCCCAGGGTACGGTGATCGAGGCCACGCCGAGCAGCAGCCCGACGATGGGGGCAAAGGCGAAGATCATAATCACATCGTTCAGTGCCACCTGAGAAAGCGTAAACTGGGGATGTCCATCCACCAGGCGCGACCAGACAAAAACCATGGCAGTGCAGGGGGCTGCAGCCAGCAGGATGAGGCCTGCGATGTAGGCATCGATCTGGGTGGGGTCGAGCCAGTCGGCAAATAAAACGCGCAGGAAAACAAAACCCAGCAGTGCCATCGAGAATGGTTTGACCAGCCAGTTGATGCCCAGCGTTACAGCAACGCCGCGCCGGTGATCCCACACCTCATGCAGGGCTGAATAATCGATCTTGAGCAGCATGGGCAGAATCATTGCCCAGATCAGTACGGCCACCGGCAGATTGATGTGCGCCAGTTCCATGCCGCCAAGTGTCTGAAAAACTCCCGGCATGATAGCGCCCAGAGCGATGCCGGCGACAATGCAGAGAAATACCCAGAGCGTTAAATAACGGGCGAACAGGCCGATTGATTTGTTTGCTGGAACGGACTTGTGCATCGCTATCTCCTAGAGGTCACCATCGTATCCGCCAATGCGGATTCGTCAATCGAGGTGTGGGGGTGAATCGAAGATAAACCAATGATTGAGAGGCTTAAAATATCCAGGATGGAATGGTTACGCTTGTTTGATATCCAGGGCGAAAGCATAGTGAGCGGATGCTGTGCACTATGTCCGTAAAAGCCTCGATGCATTCAGGTGTGCATCCATGAAATGCTTGATGCATGCATGGGATCAGCATGAACAGTCACTGCGTGCCTGGTTGAATTCGAGACTTGGCAACACAGCGGATGCGGATGATCTGCTGCAGGATGTTTTTTTGAAGGCCATGTTGCAGGGCGAGCGCTTCTGCGCCATCGGCAATGCCCGCGCATGGTTGTTTGAGGTCACAAGAAATACGCTGATAGACCGATACAAGCTCAAGCGTGAGCATTGTGAGTTGCCTGACGATCTGCAGGCGGACGAACAAGTCAGCGACACGGTGGAAAGGCTTTCCGAATGTCTGCCGCGGGTTCTGAGCGAACTGTCCGGGGAGGATCGGGAAGCCATTACTTGCTGCGATCTGGATGGTATGAGCCAGCAGCAATATGCCGAACTTAAAGGCATCACATTGGCCGCAGCGAAATCGCGGGTGCAGCGGGCACGCAAGCGCATGCGAACGCAGCTTGAAACGGCCTGTCAGGTTCGGCTGGATGCAGCGGGCAAGGTCTGCTGTTTTGTACCGAGGCCGCCACTGAAGTAAGTCAGCCTGCACCCTTTTGCCTTCTCATTCGTCTTCTTTACAGCACGAATAGAAACAGGGATAAAAGATGTTGAATGTAGCACCCAAAAAGCCTGATCCGGTCGGTATGTCTGCTTTAAGCAGACTACCGGAGCGGCATCCCTTGTGGTTCCTTCTGACAGCAGCCCTGTTGTGGGTGGCGATCTATTCCAGCCTCTCAGGGGCGGCAACTGCCCTGGTCGCAGCCCTGCCGCTGGAGCAGGGAAGTCATCCTGCTGCTGCACTGCGTTTTCTGTTTTATGAAGCACCCAAGGTGTTGATGCTGCTTACCGCTGTGGTGTTGGTCATGGGTGTGATCAACACATGGTTCACACCGGAACGTACCCGCGCCATGCTGGCCGGAAAGCATGAGGGCATCGGCAATATTATGGCGGCCATGTTGGGGATTGTGACGCCATTTTGTTCCTGTTCTGCCGTGCCGCTGTTTATCGGTTTTGTGCAGGCTGGTGTGCCGTTGGGTATCACCTTTTCTTTCCTGATTGCTGCTCCGATGGTCAATGAAGTGGCGCTGGTCCTGCTGTTTGCCTTGCTCGGATGGAAAATTGCCTTGCTGTATCTGGTGCTTGGCTTGTCTGTGGCCATCACGGCTGGTTGGGTGATTGGACGACTGCACATGGAGGCGCATCTCGAAGACTGGGTGCGTGATATGGCCAGAGTCGATGCGCAGGTCAGGGCGGAAGATATGAACATGGCAGATCGCCTGAATGCCGGATTTCATTCGGTGCGGGAGATCGTCGGGCGCGTCTGGTTGTATGTGGTGGTCGGCGTAGCTGTCGGTGCAGGGATTCACGGCTACGTGCCGCAGGATTTCATGGCTGATCTGATGGGGCCGGAGTCTTCATGGTGGTCGGTTCCGGCCGCTGTTCTGATCGGTGTGCCGATGTATTCCAATGCCGCCGGCATGATACCGATTGTCGAAGCCCTGCTTGCCAAGGGTGCGGCTCTGGGCACGGTGCTGGCCTTCATGATGAGCATGATTGCCCTGTCCCTTCCTGAAATGGTGATTCTGCGCAAGGTGCTCAAACTCAGGCTGATTGTTGTGTTCGCCGGCGTGGTCGCCAGCGGCATTTTGCTGGTCGGCTATGTGTTCAATGCGGTTTTATGAAAGGAGGAGAAATGAAGCAAATAAAGGTGCTTGGTTCCGGCTGTGCCAGCTGCAAAAAAACCATGGCGATGATAGAGAAAATTGCCAGGGAAAAAGGCGTGCCGATTGAGTTGAAAAAGATAGAGGACATGCAGGAAATCATTCAATCCGGTGCATTGGCGACACCGGCTGTGCTGGTGAATGGTGAGCTTGTGCACGCAGGTGGCGTGCCGGGCAGGGACAAGATCGCCGGATGGCTGAACACGGATTGAGAAAGCACAAATAAGGAAAAGGAGTATCAGATGAAAAAAATGATTTGGTTTGCAGCTGCTGCGCTATGCGTGGTTGGGACGACGGCGGTTGCCGCGGACATGAGCGGGCCGAGTATGCAAGGTGGCATGGGTGGTATGGGCATGCAACGTGGTATGGGTGGTATGGGTGGTATGGGTGGTATGGGTGGTATGGGCATGCAGGCAGGTATGCAACCGGATGAAAGAATCTCACTGGGTATGCAGGGGCCGAGAAAGCAGCATCAGTTGGCCATGATGCGCTCCCACCTTGAGGCAGTCAGCGATATCGTGGATGCCCTGGCGCGCGGAGAATTTGATAGCGCGGCACAGACTGCTCAAGTGAAGCTGGGCATGACGCCGCAAATGAAAAGGATGTGCAACGGATTTCAGAACGAAGACTTCCGCAATCTGGCTCTGGCCTTTCATGCAAGCGCCGATGATCTGGCCAAGGCATTAAAAACGCACGATACGTCCGCTTCACTACAGGCCCTACATGTCACCATGCAATACTGCACCTCCTGCCACAGCACGTACCGGCAATAGCGTGTTGCCAGAGAGGCTCTCCGGCTTGTGTTGCAGCATGGGTGATGATGTGCGGTATTACCGTTCGGCAGACGTGGAGTGGAAATTCCGGGCTATTTCGGCCTTGCATCCGTGATGGATGTAGCCATGCTTCCTGACCCATGAAGGTTCTTGTCGCATCCGTTGAAACGGAGCTGTACCGTGGTTTTGCCCTTTCCGTGGTTACTGAAACCGCGGATGGGGAGTTGAAGATTTTTCCCGGCCATGCGCCCCTGCTGGCGGTTCTTCGCCCCGGTCTTCTGCGTATTTATTGCCCTGCTGATCATAAATACCCCAAAGGCAGGCAGGATATGATGCTCATTAGCGGTGGGTATCTGGAGGTGCAACCGGGTTCCGTTACAGTGCTTGCGGACGCCTTTGAGCGCATTGGGGATATAGATGCTGCGAAAGCGAAGCGGATCGTGGATCAGGCTCGCGAGACGTTCAGGCTTGCCGCGCCCACTGAAGCCGACAAGGCACTGCTTGAACTGGAAATGGCCATTGCTCGATTGAGGCTGGCCAGGAAATATCCAACGCATGGATAA
Organism: Zetaproteobacteria bacterium CG1_02_55_237; assembly: GCA_001871195.1. Classification (GTDB taxonomy): domain Bacteria; phylum Pseudomonadota; class Zetaproteobacteria; order Mariprofundales; family Mariprofundaceae; genus UBA1543. Next base: position 34,340 of record MNXA01000038.1, on the reverse strand, counting down.
TAAACAACTGAACCGACTTTCCTTTTGGAATGGATTGAGGGGCATTGCGGCGTAATTTACAGCAAGCTGTGATACGGGAAACACCCTCTTGCATCCGGGGTAGATGCCGCCATGCTTCGGAGCCCACGGAGGCAATACGATGAACGATACTGCAACAGCGAGCAATGCGATCACCTATTTCCATAACAATCGTCCGGCACAGACGTTTCTTGCTGCGTTGAAGTCGCTGGCTACACAGCCTCGCGAATTCTTTGCCGGCGCGCCTTTTGCCGTGTTTTACGGCAACAGCCTGTTTTTTGCTTCCATCATTATTTTCATCCTGACCTTTCTCGCTGTACCCTCTTACAGTCTGGGCATGCTGTTCATGCTGCCCGTCACTTGGGGAAGCATACTGATCGGCATGTATATGCTGGCTGCTTATATGAGCTGGGGTGTAAAAGCCTTTACCGGGGTGCGTCTGACACCGGCCAATGCCTTCCAGCTTTCAGCCTATGCCTTTGCACCGATGATGTTTGTCGGCCTTTCATGGGCCGGTCTCGCTGCCTTTCTGTACAGCATGTATCTGCTGTGGCTTGGGCTTACGGCGCACTGCCGTATTGCCGGTGCCCGTGCTGTGCTGGTGCTGGTCGTGCCTGTGCTTATCGTTGCCATGATTGGTGGCGCCATGATGTTTGCGCTGGGGCATCTGAAGATTAGCTAAGCCTGTACACCTGACTTGCAGGCTTAGCAGTCCTGCAGGATATTCGCCAGATGCAGCGCATCGGCCTGCATCGCAGTATCGGGGCTTCCCCCGACTATCCCGGCAAGTGCTTGCGCTATCTCACCGCTCAACCGGTAATACATCCATTTTCCATCGCGACGTGTGGCGACAAGGCTTGCATGACGCAACACGCCCAGGTGACGTGATACGGTGCTCTGCGGCAGTTTAAGCGCATCGGTGAGGTGACAGACGCATAGCTCATCCTGGCGGCAGAGCAGGTAGAACAGGCGCAGGCGAACCGGGTCGCCCAGTGCCTTGAATGCCTCGGATGGTTTACTCATGACCTGCCGGGGCGAATGCGCGCCAGAATATTGTGCCCCTGCATCTGGTGCAGTATCACGGCCAGTACATGTGCGCCAAGCAAGGCTTCGAACAGGCCGACCAGTGTTTCGTGGACCTCTCCGATCAGCTCAATCAGCTCTGTTTGTTTGCCGTGCTCATTCCAGCCGAAGAACAGGAACACGCCGGCTACAGCGATACCGAGTGCGGTGAGCAGCATCAGCCCGTGCACCGATCTGGCTACGGTTTCGCCTTCCTCGGGCGGCGCCAGTTTTCCCTTCATCCAGCCGCTGGCCTGCGTCTTTGCTTCAGCTACAAGTGCAGTGCGTCCCTTGCTCGATAACCAGGGAAAAAGATTGCGCCAGCCGGCCTCGGGAAATGATGAAAAGGCCAGCAGCAGGCGAATCAGCAAGAGACCGGCAATAAAGAGGCCAAGAAATTCATGGACCTCGAATCCAAGGGTCTCTTCGACAATGACAACAGCATTACCGGCATGTTGACCACCGTGTGCAAAGGCGGGTGTGATTATTTGCAGTGAGGTCTGTTCCGGTGACTCTTGTGCGCCGGGGACATCCATCAGTTCACCGACAGCCAGCTGGGCCAGCATGGCCAGCGCCAGAAGGGAATGCAGGATACGAATGGCTTGCGGGTAAATCATGATGGGCTCCCCGGTGCCGGATGATGGCATCAGCGCCAGTCTAGCTGTATGTCCGGAAGATTAAAATCAAAAGCCCCGGCTTTTGGCCGGGGCTTGGTGACAGGAAATACCCTCAGCAGAGGGGCTCGGAACGACCTACTTGATACGGCTGATGACGTCGTGGCCCAGACGCTGATGCCAGATGGCAGCGACGATATGCAGCACCAGGTAGGCGATGATCAGCATGCCGAATACCTCGTGCATCTCTTTCACCTCTTCGATGCCTTTGCTCATCGCACCGCTCTCGGCGATGCCTAAGAACAGGCAGCCGCCGGTCAGGCCCTGGAACAGTACAAGCAGCACACCGGCACCATGGACGGCAGAGGCGAGGGTGTGGGATTTGTCCGGATGCGGCAGGCCCTGCTTGAACCAGCTGCCCACCTGCTTGAGCTCGCCAAGCAGCTTGCAGCAGCCCTCGCCGGTCAGCCATGGGAACAGGGTACGCCAGGAAGCATTACCGCTGCTGATCAGACTGTAGGCCACATGTGCAATCACAATCAAGGCGGCGGCAATGCCGACCCATTCATGCGCTTCGAACAACTGCAATTCAAGTTGTTCATGAACCTTGCCGAGCTCCGGAGGCTCCATGAAAAAGCTGAGCAACACCTGCACGCTGACGGTCAGGGCCATGCCCTTGTGCAGCAGTTTGGTGGGGGTGTCATAATAACTCATCGTTTCTCCTTTTATCTGTTTAAGAAAATCAATCGAACTTGCGGCCGGCGTAGGCCTCCATGCGCAGGCGCAAGGCGTTGAGCTTGATAAAGCCGCCTGCATCCTTCTGGTCGTAAGCGCCCTGATCATCCTCAAAGGTGCACAGGCGTTCATCGAACAGTGACTCGTCGGAGCGACGCCCGACAACGAATACATTGCCCTTGTACAGCTTCAGGCGCACATCGCCGTTCACGGTGGCCTGCGAGGCATCAATCAGCTTTTGCAGCATGATGCGCTCGGGGGCAAACCAGAAGCCGTTGTAGACCATCTTGGCATAGCGCGGCATCAGTTCGTCCTTCATGTGAGCGACTTCACGGTCCACGGTCAGGGATTCGATGGCACGGTGCGCCTTGAGCATGATGGTGCCGCCCGGCGTTTCGTAGCAGCCGCGTGACTTCATGCCGACAAAGCGATTCTCCACGATGTCGATGCGTCCGATGCCGTGCTTGCCGCCGATGCGGTTGAGCTCAGCCAGCACCTTGGCAGGGGTCATTGGCTTGCCGTTGATGGCTACGATATCGCCGCCGCGGTAGGAAAGTTCAAGATACTCCGCCTGATCCGGGGCATTTTCAGGGGACACACTCCAACGCCACATATCATTGCCGGGCTCGCACCACGGATCTTCCAGGTCGTAGCCCTCGTAGGAAATGTGCAGCAGGTTGGCATCCATGGAGTAGGGCGACTTGGAACCCTCGCGCTTGCGCTCAACCGGAATATTGTGGGCCTCGGCAAAGCGCAGCATATCCTCGCGGCTGACCATGCCCCATTCGCGCCACGGGGCGATGACCTTCACGTTCGGCTTGAGGGCGTAAAAACCCAGTTCAAAACGCACCTGATCGTTGCCCTTACCGGTGGCACCGTGGGAAACGGCATCGGCCCCCTCGATATTGGCGATTTCTATCATGCGCTTGGCAATCAGCGGGCGGGCAATCGAGGTGCCCAGCAGGTATTCACCCTCGTAGATGGCATTGGCGCGGAACATCGGGAAGACATAATCGCGCACGAATTCCTCGGTCAGGTCCTCGATATAGATAGCCGATGCATGGCCGGCCTTGGCCTTGATGCGAGCATCCTCAACCTCTTCACCCTGACCGATATCGGCGGTAAAGGTGACCACCTCGCAGTCGTAGGTTTCCTGAAGCCACTTCAGGATGATGGAGGTGTCGAGGCCACCGGAATAGGCCAGAACTACCTTGGAAATGGAGGATGAAGACATGCGAGCTCCTTGATGGTGTTGCGTCCGATGTCTCGGCGCGCTGTTTTAGGACGGGCGATGATAGCCGGGATTTACAGGAAATCTATTCCGGCCCGAAGGCTGTACCCACGCCTTCGTCGGTGAGTATTTCCAGCAGCAGGGAGTGCGGAATCCGCCCATCGATGATGTGCGCCTTACCGACACCGTGGCTGATGGCTTCCATGCAGCAATTCACCTTGGGGATCATGCCGCCGTTGATGATACCGCGCTTCAACCAGTCCGCTACCTGTTCCTGTGTGAGCGTGGATTGAAGTTGTTTGTTTTCATCCAGTACGCCAGCCACATCGGTGAGCAGAATTAGTTTGGCTGCACCAATGGCCTGAGCAATGGCGCCAGCCACCAGATCGGCGTTGATATTGTAGCTCTGATTCTCGTCCTTGTGGTAGCCGACCGGGGCGATAACCGGAATAAAGCGGTCCTTCTCCAGCATATGCAGGATTTCCGGGTTGATGTGGTGCACGCTGCCGACATGGCCGAGATCGATAATCTCCGGAACATTGAGCTCCGGCGCATCCTTCTCAAAAAGCATCTTGCGCGCACAGATCAGGCCGCCGTCTTTTCCCGACAGGCCGACAGCGCGGCCGCCGCTGGCATTGATATTGGCGACAATTTCCTTATTCACCAGGCCTGCCAGAACCATCTCGACAACATCCATGGTCTCCTTATCGGTGACCCGCATGCCCTGAATGAACTCGCTCTGCTTGCCGATTTTCTTCAACAGCTGGCCGATCTGCGGACCGCCACCATGCACCACCACCGGATGGATGCCGACCTGCTTGAGCAATACGATATCGCGCGCGAAGCCTTTTTTCAGGTCCTCGTCCACCATCGCATTGCCGCCGTATTTAATGACAATGCACTGCCCCGCGTAGTGTTGCAGGTAGGGGAGGGCTTCAAGCAGTGTCTTCGCCCGGGCTTGACCATATTCCATTATATCGGCTCCTTTGTTCGCGCCTGCGGCGGTAGCTTAATCGTTTTCAGGGAATTTTTCTTCAGTGGCCGGAAATGCTCAGGCAAGTAGAAATTCAAGCAGTGCCTTCTGCGCATGCAGGCGATTCTCCGCCTCATCCCAGACCACCGACTGGGCGCCGTCGATGACATCAGCTGCCACCTCTTGGTCACGATGTGCTGGCAGACAGTGCATGAACAGAGCATCGGGCTGGGCCTGCAGCATGACATTTTTGTCCACCTGATAGCCGGCAAAGGCTTTTTCGCGAATCCTCTGCTCTTCTTCCTGTCCCATCGAAGCCCACACATCGGTGGTGACCAGATCGGCATCGCGGGCTGCCAGCAGTGGATCATCGCTCAGCGTCACATCAGCGCCCAATTCGCGGGCGGCAGCAAGCAGTTTTAAATCAGGGCTGTATCCCTCAGGGCAGGCAATGTTCAGCTTGTAACCGAAACTGACCGAGCCGTTGATCCATGAATGGGCCATATTGTTGCCATCGCCAATCCAGGCCACAGTTTTACCCTGAATCGAGCCGCGATGCTCCTCGAAGGTGAATACATCGGCCAGAATCTGGCAGGGATGGGTCAGATCGGTAAGTGCATTGATCACCGGCACCAGAGAGTGTGCGGCAAAGCGCTGCACCATGTCGTGGCCGTAGGTGCGGATGACTATGCCGTCGAGCATGCGGGAGAGCACGCGTGCCGCATCTTCAATGGGTTCGCCGCGGCCCAGTTGTGTATCGCTGGAATGCAAAAATAATGCATGTCCGCCCAACTGGAACATGCCGACCTCGAAGGACACGCGGGTGCGCGTCGAGGCCTTGTCGAAAATCATGCCCAGGGTTTTTCCGGCCAGCGGCTTATGCTCCTTACCTTCGCGCAGCATGCGTTTGATGATGGCGGCACGATTCAGGATATGACGTGCTTCCTCGGCTGTGATGTCCAGCAGAGTGATAAAATGTCTCATGCGGGAACTCCTTTGAGGGCGGTGGCAAGTATCGCCAGCGCCTCATCGACTTCGGCGGCCGAAACATTCAATGGCGGCAGGAAGCGCAGCACCTTGGGGCCGGCCGGCAGGATAAGCAGGCCTGCAGTGCGGCAGGCTGTGATGATGTCGGCGGCCATGGTTGCGGATGATTCATCCAGAGCTGCACCGATCAACAGACCGGCACCGCGCACCTCGCGGATGATCGGGTAGGTTTTACGAAGCAGCTCAAGGCCTGCGGAAAGTTGCGCGCCGCGCTCGCGGCAATTGGCCAGCAGGCCCTCCTCTGCGATGACATCAAGCACCGTCAGAGCAGCAGTACAGGACAACGGGTTGCCGCCGAAGGTGGAGCCGTGCGTACCCGGTCCGAAAGAGGCGGCTACGCTCTCTTCGGCCAGCATGGCGCCAATCGGCACGCCACCACCCAGGCCCTTGGCCAGGGTCAGGATATCCGGCCGGATGTCGGCCTGCTCATATGCAAACATCGTGCCGCAGCGGCCGATGCCGGTTTGCACTTCATCGAGCAGTAGCAGGATGCCGTGTTCATTGCACAGTTCGCGCACCAGCTTGAGGTAAGCGGCATGCGCTGTATTCACGCCACCTTCGCCCTGCAAGGGCTCAAGCAGGATGGCTGCAGTATGATTGTTGACGGCTGCCGAAAGTGCTGCGATGTCGTTGAGCGGCACATGTGAGAAGCCGGGCGGCAGCGGATCGAAGCCGATCTTCACCTTGTCCTGCCCGGTGGCGGTCAGGGTGTTGATGGTGCGGCCGTGAAAGGATTGCGTGGCGGTAATGATGTGGCGACGCGACGAATTCCGGTCGTAGAAGTACTTGCGCGCCAGCTTGATGGCGGCCTCATTGGCCTCGGCTCCCGAGTTGCAGAAGAAGGCTTTGTGCAGGCCGGAAAGCGAGCACAGTCGTGCTGCCAGCTTTTGCTGCTGCGGAATATGAAACAGATTGGAGCAATGCAGCATGCTGCCGGCCTGCTGGCATAATGCCTTGGCCAGACGCGGGTGGGCGTGGCCCAGTGTGTTGACGGCGATGCCCGAGATGAAATCGAGATACTCGTGGCCGCTATCATCGCGCACCCGGCAACCCTTACCGCTTACCAGGGTGAGTGGGTAGCGGGCATAGGTTGTCATCACTGATTGAGCAGTATCTGTTTGTATGGCTTTGTCGTTCATCGCCGCAATCTTAAAGGCTTACAGGCAAAAAGGCACGATTCTGCTTGTCGCCAGGGTCTGCCACGCTCGGAGAACGGGTAAGCAGGTCGTGAGCTTGTCTTAATTGGCGCCTCGAATGGCGCTTTTCAAGCCATAGGCAGTCGCTTAGTGTAAAGCGATGAATCATATGCCATGTGAGGGAAGACGGCAGAGTCGCACGCGGGTCAAGGTGTGCGGCATAACGCGCGCTGAAGATGCCCTTTGCGCCGCCGGGCTTGGTGTGGATGCACTGGGCTTCGTGTTTTTTTCCGCTTCGCCCCGTTATATCACCCCGCTTGCCGCTGCTGCCATTATTCGCGGCCTGCCGCCGTTTGTTTCTGCCGTGGGTCTGTTCGTCAACGCCACTCAGCAGGAGATTGATGCGGTGCTGGATGTGTGTCCGCTGGATGTGTTGCAGATGCATGGCGATGAAACACCTGCTTTCTGTGCTGCCCAGAGCCGCCGGGTGATTAAGGCGGTTGCAGTGCGCGAGGCGGCCGATATCCTGCGCATCGCCGATTTCGACTGTGCCGTATTGCTCGATGCCAAGGCTCCTCCGGGGGTGTACGGCGGTACAGGTCAAGTCTTTGACTGGGCGCTGGTAGAGGGCCTGCAGCATGCCCATCCACTGTTGCTGGCCGGGGGCCTGGATGCCGACAATGTGTCGCGAGCTTTGGCTGTTCGCCAATGGGATGCACTGGATGTATCCTCCGGCGTTGAAATTTCGCCCGGCATCAAGGATGACGGAAAATTACGGCAATTTATGGCCGCAATTGAAGCCGTGACAGCAACAGCCAGCGATGGAGTGATGGATTGAACAAGGACTTCCGGATGTACGATATGGAGATTCGCCATGCCCCGGATGCGGGCGGGCATTTCGACCGTTTTGGCGGCAAGTATGCGGCGGAAACGCTGATGGGGCCGCTGGCCGAGCTGGAAGCTGCTTTCTATGCATCCTGGGAGGATGAATCCTTTCAGGCCGAGCGCCTGCGCCTGCTGCAGCAGTATGTCGGCAGACCAACACCGCTGTATCACGCCGAGCACCTGTCGCGTGCTATCGGCGGGGCGCAGATTATCCTCAAGCGCGAGGACCTGACGCATACCGGAGCGCACAAAATTAACAATACCATCGGGCAGGGCCTGCTGGCCCAACGCATGGGCAAGAAGCGCGTGATTGCGGAAACCGGTGCCGGCCAGCATGGCGTGGCCACGGCCACGGTGGCGGCGATGTTCGATATGCAGTGCGATGTCTATATGGGCCGCGAGGATATGCGCCGTCAGGCACCGAATGTGTTCCGCATGGAGCTTCTCGGCGCACGCGTAATTCCGGTCGATTGCGGTTCCGGAACCCTGAAGGATGCCCTCAACGAAGCCTTACGCGACTGGGTGGCCAGCTGCGAAACAACCTTTTATATCATCGGCACGGTGGCCGGTCCGCATCCCTATCCATTGATGGTGCGCCAGTATCATGCGGTCATCGGGCAGGAAGCGCGCGCCCAGTGTCTGGAACAGTTCGGCCGGCTGCCGGATGTGGCTATGGCCTGTGTGGGCGGTGGTTCCAATGCCATGGGCCTGCTGCACCCGCTGCGCGACGACGACATCCGCCTGGTGGCGGTGGAGGCTGCCGGTCACGGTTTGGATGGTGACGAGCATGCGGCCTCAATGCTTGCCGGTCGCCCGGGCATTCTGCACGGCAATCTCACCTATCTTTTGGAGGATGCCGAAGGCCAGATCAAGGGCACGCACAGTATTTCGGCAGGGCTGGATTATCCCGGTGTCGGTCCTGAGCTTGCCGCCATGTATGAGGCGGGTCGGCTTGAGCTGGACTCAGCCACCGATGATCAGGCGCTGGAGGCCTTTTCCAGGCTGGCGCATACCGAAGGCATCCTGCCGGCGCTGGAGTCGAGCCATGCTTTGGCTGCGGCCATGCGTATGGCTGCTGACATGAGCCCGGATGAAATGATTCTGGTAAATCTGTCCGGCCGCGGCGATAAAGATCTGGATACGGTGATGCAGGTGTTCGGCAAAGATGCCAAGGCTGCAGCCGGGGGTGCAGCATGAGTCTGGACCGTCTGCAAAGCTGTTTTGAGCGTTGTAAAGCCGAGAGCCGCGCCGCACTGGTCGGGTATCTGACCGCCGGCGATCCCAATCCGGCAACATCGGAGAAGCTGCTGCATGTGCTGGCTAAATCTGCCGACATCATCGAAATCGGCATGCCGTTTTCCGATCCGATGGCCGATGGACCGAGTATTCAGGCGGCCAGTGAGCGCTCACTAGCGGCGGGCACCAAGATGCACGATGTTTTCCATCTGTGTTTGAGCGTGCGCAAGGCGCGTCCTGAGGCTGGCATTGTGCTGATGGGTTATGCCAATGTGGCCTATGCCATGGGTTATGAACATTTTGCCGAACAGGCGGCGTTGGCCGGAGCCGATGGCGTGCTGATTGTGGATATTCCGCCGGAAGAGTCGGGGGATTTCGATGCAGCACTGAAGGCACATGCCCTGCACAGCATCCGGCTTGTGGCGCCAACCTCATCCGTGCAGCGCCGCGAACTGGCGGCAAAGACAGCCAGCGGCTTCATCTATTATGTATCCCTAACCGGGATCACCGGTGCCGAAATGGGTGCAGTGAGTGATATCCGCACTCAGGTCGATTCTCTACATAATCAATCGGGGCTGCCGATATGTGTCGGCTTCGGTATCAAGACTGTCGAGCAGGCGCGGTCGGTGGCAGCCTTTGCTGATGGTGTGGTGATCGGCAGTCATTTTGTGAGCTGTATCGCAGAGCACGCCGGGAATGAATCTGCTATGCTCGCCGCACTGGATAAAACCTGTGCTGCCATGCGCGCGGCCATGGGCAACGGGAGTAAGCCATGAGAATCAAGGTATTGGGTTGTTACGGGGGGCAATTGCTTGGCTTCCACCTGACCTCATTTCTGGTCAACGATTCGATTCTTCTGGATGCCGGTTCGCCCACCGAGGCCCTTGATCTTGAGGATCAGTTCGCTATTCGTCATATCTTCATCTCGCACACCCATCTCGATCATATCAAGGATATCGCCTTTCTGGCCGACAACCGTTCGCTCAAACGCCTGGGTGGAGCCAATGGCAATCGTCAGATTGTGGTGCACAGCCTGCCGGAAAACATTGAGGTGATGCGCAAGGATTTCTTTAACAATCGTGTGTGGCCGGATTTTACCCGCATTCCTTCGGTCAGCGACCCGATTCTGGTTTTCGAGCCGATTGAGGCTGAGCAGACGGTTGAGGTTGATGGTGTGAAGGTGACCGCCATTGCAGTGAATCATCCGGTGCCGTGCACAGGCTTTCTTATTGATCAGGATGACAAGCAGTTTATCTACACCGCCGATACCGGCAGCACGGACCGCATCTGGGAAGTGGCTAATGCACAACCCAATCTGAAGGGCATCGTTGTCGATTGCTCCTTCCCGAATGCCTATGAAAAACTTGCCGAGATCAGTGGCCATTTAACGCCCAATGGCATGGCTGCCGAGCTGGCTAAATTCAAGCAGCTCGGCAAGGTGCCGGTTTATCTGTATCATATGAAGCCGGAAACACTGAACGTGCTGACTTCTGAAGTGGGTTCACTATTTCTGCCCCATCTGCGTATGCTGACGCAGGTGGACGAATTGCTGCTCTAAGAGCTGGGAGCTTTTTTATGAACTGGATTACCCGTTTGATTGAAAGTCCGAAGAGTATCCTCGGCGGTGCAGGAAAAAACACCCCTGAGGGGCTGTGGATCAAGTGCCCCGATTGCTCGGTGGCCATCTACACCAAGGAGATGGAGCGCAGCCTGATGGTTTGTCCCAAGTGCGGCCATCACCATCGCATTTCCGCCGAGCTGCGTGCCGCGTCCCTGTTTGATGCAGGCACCTTCGAGGTGATGGATGCCGGCCTGCGCTCGCAGGATCCGCTCGAATTCCGCGACAAGAAAAAATACCGTGATCGTATCCGCGATGCTGACAAAAAGGCCGGTTCCGAGGATGCTGTGCATAACTATCTCGGCGATATCGGTGGACATACCGTTTCCGCTTCCCTGTTCGAGTTTTCCTATATGGGCGGCAGTATGGGTTCAGTTGTCGGCGAGAAGATCGTGCGCGGCATGGAACGCTCCCTTGAGCGTGGTTGCCCTTACCTTCTGGTTGCCGCTTCCGGCGGTGCACGTATGCAGGAGGGTATCCTTTCCCTGATGCAGATGGCCAAGACATCGGCCGCAGCCAAGAAGCTGCAGCAGGCTGGGCTTCCTTTTATCTGTCTGTTGACCCATCCGACCATGGGCGGCGTATCTGCTTCGATGGCCTGGCTGGGTGATGTGGTGCTGGCCGAGCCCGGCGCGTTGATCGGCTTTGCCGGCCCGCGCGTGATCCGCGAGACGGTGAATCAGGAATTACCCAAGGGCTTCCAGTCGGCAGAATTTCTGGTTGAGCATGGCCTGATTGATGATGTGGTGGATCGCCGCGAGTTGCCCGCCTATCTGAAGAATACGCTGGATAAGTTGACCGAGCGTCCGTACCGGCAGGTCGGCTAGGATCTGACTCCTGCCGTTTCCCGCGGTCTGAAAATCCGTGACTGAAAAGAGCAGTGTCGAGTCCTGGCTGAGCGGCCTGGGCGCACCTGCGGCTGATCGTGATTACAAGCCGGGGCATGCACGCATGCATGATCTGCTTTCCACCATGCAGTTGCGCCGTCCGCGCCTGCGCATCCGGATCACCGGCACCAACGGCAAAGGTTCAACAGCCCATATGCTGGCTGCAGCACTTGCCGCCACAGGCCTTAGGGTTGGCCTGTACACCTCGCCGCATATCCATAGTTTTAACGAGCGCATCCGTATTGATGGTACACCTGTCAGTGATGCCGGGCTGCTGGCCCTGTTGCCTCCCATCGTCGAGCGTGCCATGCACATCGGGGCCTCCTATTTCGAGGTAGCCACGGCGCTTGCCCTGCAATGCTTTTCCGATGCGCAGATGGATGTCGAGATTCTGGAGGCCGGTGTCGGCGCCAGGCTGGATGCGACCACGGCCGTGCCGGCCGATATGGCGCTGCTCACTCCGGTGGCGCTGGATCATCAGGCGTGGCTGGGCGATACGCTGGCTGACATTGCTTTCGAGAAAGCGCATGTTTTTGCCGGCTGTCGTTTGTGCCTGAGTGCTGTGCAATCCGATGCCGTACGGCAGGTGGTGGATGGTATTGCCCCTGGTGTGCGCTACATCAGCCAAGCGGCTGACATGGTCTTGAGCATGCAGGGTGCGCATCAGCAGGATAATGCAGCGCTTGTTCTCTCAGCCATCAACACCCTGCAGTCGGCAGGCCTGGTTGATAAGGGTGAGCAGACTATAGATGCTATCCGGCAGGCTATTGCCAAGGTGCAGGTGCCGGGACGATTGCAACAGGTTCAGCTTGGCGAACAGACATTCTGGCTGGATGCGGGGCACAACCGGCATGCCATCGAGGCTTTACTACCCACCCTGCAGGGTATCGGGTCATTCGACGCGATCTTCGTGTTCACGCGTGAGGATCGGGATTTAACGGATACCCTTCCGCTGCTGCGCGACCTGACAAAACGACTGATCAGCGGTAGGCCGAGCGATGTCGCCGATATCTGCTATGGATCTGTTGCGGATGCGCTGGATAAAGAAGCGGGTGACGGGGCAGGGCGGTTTCTCGTGCTCGGCTCGTTCATTACCGTGTCTGCCGCCGAAGATTGGCTCACCGCCCGAACAGAATAGTCTCGATTTAATATTCGCAGATGCCTGAAAAAAATCATGCCCGCACAGGCGGGCATGATGAATGAGTTGCTTATCGGTTAAACCTTGGGTCTAGTCCTCGATGGTGAAGCCTTTGATGCCGCGGCGCATGCCCAGCGAACCCGTGCGGGTTATTTCGATGATGCCGTATGGCTCAAGGGCCTTGATAAAGTCATCCAGCTCCTGAGCCGAGCCTGTCGTTTCAAGCGACAGATAACTGATCTCGACGTTATCAACGATCTTGCAGCGCGTGTCTTCGGCAAGTTGCACCAATGCCGATCGGTTGTCCGCATTGCTCGCCACCTTGACCAGTAGCATCTCTCGTTCGATGTGCACCAGATGTGAGATGTCTTCCACCTTGATGACAGGAATCAGCTTGTTCAGCTGCTTCTTGATCTGCTCAATGACCTTCTCGTCGCCACGCGTGACCAGCGTCATGCGGCTGACCGTTTCATCCAGGGTAGGGGCCACATTCAGGCTTTCAATGTTGTAGCCGCGTGCCGAGAAAAGACCTGCCACACGGGTAAGAACACCGAATTCATTTTCAACAAGAATCGTGATTGTATGCCTCATGCCAGCACCATCTCATCCAAAGCTGCACCTGCCGGAACCATAGGGAACACGTTCTCCTCCTTGGAAACCGCCACATCAACAATGACAAATTGATCATTCAGACCGAGCGCCTTATCTAGGGCTGGACTCAGCTCTTCCAACCTGTCCACACGAATGCCGGTGCCGCCGTAGGCCTCGGCCAGCTTCACGAAGTCGGGCAGGGAATCAAAATAGGATTGCGAGTAGCGGGATTCGTAGAACATCTCCTGCCACTGGCGAACCATGCCCATATAGCCGTTGTTCAGGATCACCACGATCACCGGCAGATTGTACTGGAAGGCCGTGGAGAACTCCTGGCTGCACATCTGAATCGATGAGTCACCGGTAAAGATAATCACCTTTTCATCGGGCATTGCCACCTGCGCGCCAATACCGGCCGGCAGGCCGTAACCCATGGTGCCCAGGCCGCCCGAGGTCAACCAGCGGTGCGGCCGGTTGAATCCGTAATGTTGAGCCACCCACATCTGATGTTGTCCAACGTCGGTTGAGACAATGGCGCCACCTGCGGTCTTTTCATGGATCATGCGAACCACGGTCTGCGGCTTGATCGGGCCATCGAGAGTCTGCTCAAAAGCCAGCGAATCCTTGGCGCGCCACTCGTTGATCTGTTCCCACCAAAGCAGTAGCGCTTCTTCATTCGGCTTGCCATCGCGGCGGGCAATCTCTTCGAGCAGTTGTTTGAGTACCTCGCCGACATCGCCAACGATGGGCAGGTGCGCATGCACATTCTTGGAGATGGACGAGGGATCGATGTCGATATGGATCACCTTGGCATCGGGCGCAAAGGCGTCGAGGCGGCCGGTCACCCGGTCGTCAAAGCGTGCGCCGATGGCAATCAGCAGGTCGCAATGCGAAACCGCCATATTGGCTTCATAGGTGCCGTGCATACCGAGCATGCCGAGGAAATGTTTATCATCGTGCGGGATACCACCCAAGCCCATCAGGGTGTTGGTTACCGGTGCATTCAGGGCATGCGAGAGCTCCCTGAGCAGGGAAGCGCTGCCGACAGAGTTGAGGATGCCGCCGCCGGTGTAAAGCATGGGGCGCTTGGCCGCCAGCATCTGTTTGACTGCGCGTTTGATCTGCCCCGGATGACCATGGGTCACCGGCTTGTAGGAGCGCATGTCCACTGTTTCAGGCCAGATGAATTCGCAGGTTTCGCCGCTGATGTCCTTGGGGATATCAACCAACACAGGGCCGGGCCGTCCGGTTGTGGCGATATGGAAGGCCTGACGGATAATCAGGGCAATGTCTTCAACGCGCTTGACCAGAAAATTGTGCTTGGTGGCTGAGCGGGTAATACCCACCACATCGGCTTCCTGAAAGGCATCGTTACCGATCAGGCTGGATGGCACCTGACCGGAAATGCACACGGTCGGAATCGAATCGGCCAGCGAGTCTGCTAATCCAGTGACTGCATTGGTTGCACCGGGGCCGGAGGTCACCAGTGCCACGCCGCATTTGCCGGAGATGCGCGCATAGCCGTTGGCCGAATGCAATGCGGCCTGCTCATGGCGTACCAGATAGTGTTTGATGTGGCTCTGCCTGAAGATCGCATCATAGATATGCAGTACCGAGCCGCCCGGATACCCGAAAATGGTATCAACGTTTTCACGTTTCAGACATTCAACAAGGATTTCAGCGCCGGTCATTTTCATGGAGTGGTATGCCACCTTTTTTGATTGGCTGGGGAACATAAGGACAGGCGCTAAAAGTGTCAAGCTAAGCAATGATTTCAAGGCTTTTTGGCACACTGCCGCAAAGGGTTTTTAGCCGGATTATTTTTCCGGGTCTTGCTTCTTGTGCAGCTTCTCTTTCTGGCGCGCCGTGCGATTCTTTTCATCATTGCTGAAAACAAAGCGCCCGGACAGCACGCAGCCCTTCATGCCCGGATCGCAGTCCCGCCCCAGCACATGATTGCATTTACCTTTTTCTTCGTGCGGGCAACCCCAGCTGCCGCTCATGATTTTAGCCTCATGCCGCAATCATACATCGGCTTTTCCCGAAGTAGCAGACCCTATCAATAGCCATGGGAGAAAATTCCTGACACCTTTTCTCCCACACTGTGACAAAGGGGTGGGTGGGGTGGAAATCACGTGTCTCTTGAGTTGTGGGGGCTAGGGGAACATATTGCTGTGTCCGGCTATGGACTGGGTTTGCATGCAAACATCCGGTGGCCGTGGAGGGAACGATGAAACATTTACTGACAGATATTCCGGGAATCGGCGAGAGCACGGCAACAAAGCTGGGTGAGTACGGCATCGATTCGGTCACGGCGCTGCTCAAGGGCGGCGAGAAGAAGCTTGCTACAGTGCCGGGTTTTGGTGCAGCGCGGATAGCGAAGACACTGGATGCAGCCGAGGCCTTGAGTAAGGGCGAGTCGACTGCGCAGAAGGTGAGCAGACAGGTCAAGGCGGGTGCCCAAAAGGCGGTCATGGCAACTGGAAAGGCAGCCGCTCAGGTCAAGAAGGGTGCTGAAAAGGCGGTCAGGCAGGCTGCGAAAGAGGCAAAGAAGCTGGCCAGGGGCGCTGTGAAGGCGGAAAAGCAGGCTGAGAAGGAAGCCAAGAAACTGGCCAAGGCCGCTGAGAAGACACTGAAGAAAGCCGAGGCGGAAGCCAAAAAGTTGGCCAAAGCTGCTGAACGAAAAGGGAAAAAGGTCGCCAAAGCGGCAGCCAAAGAAGCCAAAAAGGCTGCCAAGGCCATCAAGGACAAAGCCAAAAAGAAATAATCCCAAGCTTAAACGTAAAAGAGGGAAGCTATTGTTGCTTCCCTCTTTGTTTTAGCAGCACAGGCATCCGGCAGCGCTACGTCTCATCAAGCCATTAAGACTTTTCCTTTGCAAAACTTTGCGTACCCTGTGCGATGCAATTTTTGACCACCGTGCACAGGGAGAAATAGATGCCGTATCTGAGTGTGCAGACCAATGTAAGCGTTGCCGATGAGGCGGGGTTTTTGAGCCGGATTTCAAAGCAGGCGGCCCGCATGCTGGGTAAGCCGGAGTCCTATGTCATGGTGCATATTGATGCGGATGCGGCCATGCTGTTTGCCGGCAGTGCCGAGCCACTGGCCTATGTGGAGCTGAAAAGCCTTGGCCTGCCCGAGGGTGACACGACAGCCTTTTCCGCCGGTCTTTGCAGTCTGTTGCAGGATGAGCTCGGCATTGATGCCGAGCGTATCTATATCGAATTTTCCGGTCCCGAACGACATATGTGGGGCTGGAATGGCGCAACCTTCTAGGTTCAAAACAATTGTTTGAGGAAGGAGAGAGGGTGTCGGGAAGAACAGCGATGATGAAATCCATGCGCATGACGGGGCTTGGCCTGCTGCTGTTGCTTGCTGTTGTGCCAACGGCCTATGCCCAGCCGCCGGGGGCGAGTGCGATCAACGACTTTTTCGGCAGTATCAACGGTGTGCTGGCCTCGGTGCTGTTCTTCGATGTACTGCCCGGCGAGGGCAATATGCCATTTATTGTCGCCTGGCTGATTATCGGCGCTGTCTATCTCACCTTCCGTTTCGGCTTTATCAATCTGCGCATGATGGGCCACGCATTTAAGGTTATCTGCGGGCGCTACAAATCGGCCGACGACAAGGGTGAGGTCAGCCCGTTTCAGGCCCTGACCACGGCACTCTCCGCCACCGTTGGCCTGGGCAATATCGCCGGCGTGGCGATTGCCGTGAGCATCGGCGGTCCCGGGGCAACCTTCTGGATGATTGTTGCCGGCTTCTTCGGCATGACCACCAAGTTCACCGAGGTGACGCTGGGCCAGATGTACCGCGAATACCGCCCGGACGGCCATATTATGGGCGGCGGCATGGAGTATCTCTCCAAGGGCTTCAAGGAGAAGGGTATGCCGAGGTTGGGCAAGGGGTTGGCCATCCTGTTTGCCATGTTGACCATTGGCGGATCCCTCGGTGCTGGCAACCTGTTTCAGGTCAGTCAGTCGATGGGCGCTGTGCAGACCGAAGTGCCTTTCTTCAAGGAATTCCCCCTGGCTTTCGGCTTTCTCATGGCCTTTGCCGTCGGCATCGTAATTATCGGCGGCATCCGCCGTATTGCCCATGCCGCCGAGGCGATTGTGCCTACCATGGTGTTCATCTATCTGAGCGCCTGCCTGTGGATTATTCTCTCCCATTTCTCCGAATTGCCGGCAGTCCTCAGCCTGATTGTACATGAAGCCTTTTCGCCCACAGCCGTGGCCGGCGGCATGATCGGCGTGATTATTCAGGGCTTCAAACGCGCCGCCTTCTCCAGCGAGGCGGGTATCGGTTCAGCCGCCATTGCCCACTCGGCGGCATCGGTGAAATACCCTATACGCCAGGGCTTTGTGGCCCTGTATGAGCCGTTTATTGATACCATCGTGATCTGCACGATGACGGCTATGGTGATTGTCATTACCGGCGTCTACAACGCGCCGGAGTATGCCGGTCTGATTGAGGCCAATAAGGGGGCGGCGTTGACGGCGATGGCCTTCGGTTCGGTGATTTCCTGGTTTCCGATGGTTCTCTCCGTATCCGTGGTGCTGTTTGCCTACTCGACCATGATTTCATGGTCCTATTACGGCGAACGCAGCTGGACCTATGTGTTCGGCGAGCGCTACTCCATGGTCTTCCGTATTATCTTTGTGATCTTCGTGGTGCTGGCCTCGATCACCAGCGCCAGCAATATCCTTGATTTTAGCGACCTGCTGATTCTCTCCATGGCCTTCCCGAATTTGATTGCGCTGTATCTTCTGCAGGGCAAGGTGGCGACGGCGCTGAATGAGTATATGGGCAGGCTGAAGAGCGGTGAATTCGAGCGCGACTCGGGTAGGTGAACGTCAAAACACTACTGTGCTGCATGCGGTCCTGAGTACAAGTATGCCGGCTTTCCCGCTGGTTTCGAGCGTGTATGCTTCGCCATCTAATTGCTGTTGAACTAGGAGTCTTGTTGTGGCACTGATGATTACCGACGAATGCATTAACTGTGCGGTGTGCGAGCCGGAATGCCCCAATGAGGCCATCTTTGAGGGTGAGGAAATTTACGAAATCAATCCGGACCTGTGCACCGAATGTGTCGGTCATTTCGATGAGCCGCAGTGCCAGCAGGTGTGCCCGGTGGACTGTATCCCGCAGGATCCCGATGTGGTGGAAAGCAAGGATGCGTTGATCATCAAATATCGTGCGCTGACTGGGGCGAATGGCTGAGTCTGCCGGTAAGGCGGGGGCTAGCGGAGCTCTGTTTGTCGTTTCCGGGCCTTCCGGCAGCGGTAAGACCAGTCTTTGTGCGGCCCTGCTCGAGCGCTGTGCAAAACTCAGATTAAGCATTTCTGCCACCACCCGCGCCCCGCGCCCGGGTGAGGTGGATGGCACCGACTACCATTTTCTCGATATGCAGACCTTTCTCGGTCAGGTGGAGGAGCATCAATTCCTTGAACATGCGACCGTGCACGGCAATGCCTACGGCACGCGCCTTGCCGATGTCGAGGCGCTGCGCAGGGAAGGCTATGACGTATTGCTGGAAATCGACTGGCAGGGCGCTGCTCAGGTGGCGGCTCGCTGTCCTGATGCCTGCCGCATCTTTATCCTGCCGCCATCGGTTGAGGAATTGCGCCGTCGCCTGACCGGTCGGGGTCAGGATGCTGTCGAGGTGATCGACCGGCGGGTGGCTGCGGCCGAGTCGGAAATGGCCCATGCTGATGATGCGGATTTCCGCATTGTGAACGAAGATTTCAATCAGGCGCTGGCTCAATTGCTGGGCATCTATCAGGAGCAGGCGACAGGGCAGATTTAGCGCTCGGTGAGGCTTGTTGCAGGCGGCCATTTCCGGATTTTAGGCTATTTCCGTTTGCTATTCGCGCCTGCAAATTCTATGCTCGGCGTTCTTTTTTTCGGAGGTAAGACAAACAATGGCTCGTGTGACCGTTGAAGATTGTATTCGCTATTATCCCAACCGTTTCGAGATGGTGTTGCTGGCTTCGCGCCGTGCTCGCCAGCTGCTGCGCGGTATGCCGGCTTTTCTTGAAGAAGAGGAGCATAAGCCTGTGGTGCAGTCGCTCAGAGAATTGGGCGATGGTCATGTTACCTGGGAGTGCGTTTTTGAAGCCGAAGAACAGGAGCGCCGCCGTTTGATGGCAGCATCCTCGGGCGAGAGTGCAAACGACGTCTGATTTGCCTTGGGGGTGTCACCGGGGAGTATTCCCCTTCACCTCCCGATTTCTGCCAGCTCAGGCCAGCTGAGCCTCATTCCATCTCCATGGCTGCCTGCTTTGTACGGGTTTCCATGCCGCTGGGCATGATGCCTATTCCGGCACCGTTCGCTAACGAAGGCAGGGTTACCTCTTGAGTCGGATTTTTGAGGTCACCGATAAGGTTCGCACGCATGATCCGCGGGCCGATATTGATATGATCAATCGAGCCTATGTGTTCGCGGCCAATGCCCATGCCAATCAGAAACGCAGTTCAGGGGAGCCCTATATGGGGCACCCCGTTGCTGTGGCAAATATTCTGGCCAGCCTGCGGCTGGACGATAAAAGCATCGTTACCGGTCTGTTGCACGATACCGTTGAGGACACGGCGGTTACCCTTGAAGATATCGAAAGGCGCTTCGGCAGCGAGGTGGCTTATCTCGTTGATGGTGTGACCAAGATCGGTCAGATCCGCTTCGTTTCCAGTGAGCACAAGCAGGCCGAGAATTTCCGCAAGATGATCCTGGCCACGGCCAAGGATCTGCGCGTGCTGCTCGTTAAACTGGCTGACCGCCTGCACAATATGCGCACCCTTGGTTTCCTGCCTGATCGCAAACGCCAGCTTATTGCCCGCGAAACCATGGAGCTTTATGCGCCGCTGGCCCACCGGCTCGGCATTCACTGGCTGACGCAGGAACTTGAGGATCTGTCCTTTTCCCATCTGGAGCCGGAAGCCTACTTCGAGCTTTCCACGAAACTGGCGGATCATCTCGATAGCCTGAATCGTACCCGTGAACGCCTTGAGGCCATCATGCAGGAGGCGGTAAACCGCATGGGATGCCGCGCCCGGGTGCAGGGTCGCATGAAGCATATGTACAGCCTGTTCCTCAAGATGCAGCGCAAACAGGTGGATTTTGACGACATCTACGATCTTGTTGCCTTCCGGGTGATTGTCGATGATACCCCGGCCTGCTACCAGACGCTGGGCATCATCCATAGCATGTACCGGCCTGTGCCGGGACGCTTCAAGGATTATATCGCCCTGCCCAAGCCGAACGGCTACCAGTCGCTGCATACCTCGATTATCGGGCCCGATAATTTCCGGCTGGAGGTGCAGATTCGTACCGAGGCCATGCATCACTATGCCGAGGATGGCGTGGCGGCCCACTGGCTGTACAAAAGCGACGGTCTTGATGCCCGCGATGAGAAGAATTTCCAGTGGCTCAAACAGCTCACTGAATTGTTGCAGGAAAGCGATCAGCCGGGCGAATTTCTGGAGAATGTTCGGCTCGATCTGTTTGTCAAAGAGGTCTATGTGTTCAGCCGAGACGGCGATTTATTCGCCCTGCCACGCGGGGCCTTGCCGCTGGATTTTGCTTATGCCGTGCATACCGATATCGGGCACCATTGCCTCGGGGTGCGCATCAACGGGCAGCCTGCCGATTTCACCACCAGGTTGCGCAATGGCGATCAGATCGAGGTCATCACCACCCCAGAGCAAACGCCAAGCCGGCACTGGGAGCAGCATGTGCGTACGCCGCGCGCCCGTCAGGCCATCCGGCAGTGGTTTCGCCGTGAGGAGCGCGATGCCAGCGTGCGGGTCGGCGATGAAATCATGCTGGAGGTATTTGGCAGCGAGTCGAAGGTCAGCAAGGAGGCCTTGCGTGCGTTGCATTGTGCCGATATCGATGAGTTGCGCACCAGACTCGGTCGCGGCGAGATACCGCTGGATCAATTGATGGCCGCATCAAAGCGTAATGCGCCGCGCCGTCTGCATCTGACAGGCACGGAACAGGGCCTGATCCGTCCCGCCAAGTGCTGTCTGCCGCTTCCGGGGGATAAGGTCCTGGGTCGTTTCGAGCATGGTAAGGGAATCCTCGTGCATCATCAGGAGTGCGCCGTGGCCGCTGCCGAAGAGGGCGAGGCATGGATGGGTGTTGATTGGAGACCTGAGGAAGGCAAGCTGTATCGGACTTCGCTGGAAATAAAGACCCTCAACCGACGCGGTATGCTGGCCTCAGTTTCGGGAGCGATTGCCGAGCTTGGCGCAAGCATTGACGATTTGCGCATTCACCAGCTGGCTGGCGATATGACCACCCTGAATGTGCTGATAGAGGTGAAGGATCGCGTGCATATGGCCAAGCTGATGCGTGGTTTGCGCGCGGTTGCGGATGTAGTTCGGGTGCGGCGCAATATCCAGCTGCGTACCTCCGAGAATATAAGCCAGCGCATCGGGCGCTCATTGCGTACCTTGATAGGTAGCAGGAAGGATGATGATGAGAAAAACAGGGAAAAGGAGTGAGATGATGCTTGCAACCATTCATAGCGATGCAGCCCCGGCAGCTGTCGGGCCTTATTCTCAGGCTGTGCGCCATCAGGGTGTGTTATACCTCTCCGGTCAGATTGGTCTTCTGCCGGCAGAAGGGCGGCTGATCGACGATACGCTGGCCGGACAGGCCGGGCAGGTAATGCGCAATCTTGCGGCAGTGCTTGCGGCCGGCGGTTGTGCTTTGACGGATATCATCAAGGTGAATATCTATTTGACCGATATGGCCGATTTTCCGGAGTTGAACAAACTCTATGCCGGCTGGCTGGGTGAGCACCGTCCTGCGCGCGCCACAGTGGCCGTGGCCGCCTTGCCTCTGGGCGCCCGCGTGGAGATGGATGTGATTGCCCGCTGCAGCGGCGGTGCCGGCTAGCTGGCAGGGGCCGTGTTACAGACAATAAAAAAGGGCGCTCATTGCGCCCTTTTTTGATTCATATGATCGGGTTTAGTCGGTCAGACTTAATAACAGCTCAGGAGGCTGCTTTGGTGACCTTGCCGGAACGCAGGCAGCTTGAGCACACGCGCACCTGTTTGACGCCGCTGTTCACCACAGCGCGCATACGGTGAAGGTTGGGCAGAAAACGACGGCGAGTCGTGTTATGTGCATGACTGACATTGTTTCCGCTCATCGGTCCTTTGCCACAAATGTCGCAACGTTTGGCCATAATATATCTCCTGCAAATCGGTAAAAGGTGGCGCACTTTAGGGGATGAATGCCTTGCAGACAAGCCCTCGTTTCGCTTTTTTTTCCGGTATTCGCCTCCCGCTTGTGCCGTAATGCCCGCTGCACAGACTTTCCATGCCTTGTCCACGCCCTTCGTCTGCGCCAAGCTTACCCTGTGTACAGCATACTGGAGCAGGACATTGGCATACTGGGCGGCATCGGTCCGGCTATTGCCGGGCGTCTGCGCAAAAGTGGCATAAGCTGTGTGGGAGATTTGCTATTACATCTTCCCAAGCGCTATATCGATGATCGCAACAGCATTGCCATGCATGAGCTGCGCGAAGGCGAAGAAGCACGCACCCGCGGGAAGGTCATGAGCGTTGACGGTCATGGGCGCGGTCCGCATCGACAGGTGACGGTGATTGTCGGCGATGAGGACGGGGCCTTGCTGTATCTGCGTTTCTTCCATTCACCCTTTCTCTTGCGCGATGCGCGCTTATCGCCGGGACGCTGGCTGAGTATTCGCGGCAAGCCTGAGTGGTGGCGTGGTCAGTGCCAGATGCTGCATCCCGAATGGATGCCCGAGGAAGCCTTTCATGCTGGATGGCGGCCGGTCTATGCCTCTGTGGCGGGTCTTGGAAGCATGCGCGTGGAAAAATTGGTGCATGCGGCCCTTGGCCTGCTTGGGATGGAAGAGAAAAGTCGTTTCGATGCCTTGCTTTCCCCCCGTCCGGGTCTGACACAGGCCCTTAAGCGCGTACACAGGCCGGATGATGAAGGACCGGAGGGTGTGGCCATGCGGCAGGCCTTCGAGCGCTTGCAGATCGAGGAGCTTTTGACCTATCTGCACCTGATGCAGCGCATGCGCAGGCTGGCCAGGGTTGATGCTGCGGTGTTCAGTGATGCTTCCCTGAGTCAGGCGTTGCTGGAGACCCTGCCGTTTCCCTTAACTGAGGCTCAACAGACGGTGTGGCAGGAGATATGTGCCGATGTGTTGCGCGGCCAGCGCATGCATAGGCTGTTGCAGGGCGACGTCGGGGCGGGCAAAACATGGGTTGCGGCGTTGCTCATGCTGATGGCCGTGCAACAGGGCAGGCAGGCTGCCCTGATGGCGCCAACCAGTGTGCTGGCCGCCCAGCACGCAGCCACCCTCAATGCATTATTCGCACCGCTGCAGCGCAGGGTGGAGCTGCTGACAGGTGGCGTGAAGGCGGCGCAGCGCAAGAAAATATTGGCCGGCCTTGCCGACGGCAGCATCGCTATGGTGGTCGGCACGCATGCCCTGATTTCCGCGGATGTCAGCTACCATCGGCTGGGTGTGGCAATAGTCGATGAGCAGCATCGCTTCGGCGTGCGCCAGCGCTGGGAACTGACCGAACGCGGGCAGGGGGTGCACCTGCTGGCCATGACGGCCACACCGATTCCGCGCTCGCTGGCCTTGTCGTTGTATGGTGATATGGATCTGAGCCTGATGCGCGGTATGCCGCCGGGGCGCAAACCGGTGGATACGCGCGTGATAAGCAGTCGGGCCAAATTGGCCGACGGTATGCAGCGTGTGCTCGATGAGGGCGGGCGTATTTACTGGATCGTGCCGCGCATTGATGAGGATGAGGATGGGGTGTCTGTGGAGCAGCGCGTAGCCGCGCTGAAGGAGAAGTTTCCCGATGCCGGCGTGAACGCCCTGCATGGACGCATGAAGTCTGCCGACAAGGAGCAGGTACTGGCGGCGTTTGCCGGCGGCACCTGCCGTCTGCTGGTATCAACCACGGTGGTAGAGGTCGGGGTGAATGTACCCGAGGCACGATTGATGGTGATTGAGCAGGCGGAGAACTACGGATTGGCACAACTGCATCAGTTGCGCGGCCGGGTGGGGCGCGACTCAGCACAGGGCTATTGCGTGCTGTTGCCGACAGCCGAGGCATCCAAATCTGCGCTGGAACGTCTGCGCCATATGGCGACCTGCCACGATGGTCTGGAGCTGGCCGAGCTGGACCTCAAGCTGCGCGGTGCCGGTGATGCAGTGGGGGCGCGGCAGAGTGGTGATATGGGCTTCCGGCTGCTTGATGTTAGCCGTGATGCGGGACTGATCCGCCACTGGCACGCACATCTTCCTGTCTGTGAACCGAGTGAGGCCATGCTGCGTTTCTGGCGCCCGATGGCCGAGAGCGTGGATTGAGCAGGGGTGGGGGATATGCCCCCTGTTGCGCAAGAACTGCTCTCTTGATGGGGCCAATCTTTGCTATACTTGCTTACAAAATGATGACGGAGTGGCCAATAAAATGATGCGACTGATCTCTATCGCTTGTTTGGGTGCGTTTTTCCTGATGCCTGCCATGCAGACGCTGGCGGCCTGCAATAGCGGCACTGACAGCACCTGGGGTACGGCTGATGCTGCGACGCCTGCCATGGCCGACAAGACTGCGGTGGCGACTCCTGACAAGGCGAAGCCGGAGACAGTGAAGGGTGGGGATGCGGCCATGCAGGCAAGCGTTGACGCTGCGCAGCAGAAAGGGGAGGCCGAGGCCGATCATGAAGGGGCTGCCGGAACTGCGAGTACGGAAAGGCCTTTCAATATGAATGCGCTCATTGAGCGGATCAAGGAGAGCCATGCCATTGGTGTATTTACCAAGCTGGCGCTGCGCTCGGATGCGCTTGATTTGATCGACCTGTTCAAGGCCTATCGACAAAATGCAAATCATATAACGCTGCACGAGTTGCGTGCCCGTTTCGATGGGTTGCTGCTCAAAGCGCTGGCCTTGCTGGATGACGATCCCGCCCTGTCCTGCGATATCAGTATGGCCCGCGAGGGTATCTGGAATAGTCTGTTGGAGGTGAAGGCATGAACACATTGAGTTTGGCAATTCGGGGAGGGGCAGTAGCGCTGGCGATGACCCTTGTTCCCGCAGGCGCTTTTGCAGTGACCAAGGCGGAGGATATTGCCACCACCATCATGCTGCGCGGCCAGCCTTGCGGCGGCAATGCCGTGACGGATATTTCCGAGCAGAAGGATGCGGCCGGTAACACTGTAATCATGGCAACCTGCCCGAACGGCAAGCGCTATCGGATTGATGTCTCGAGTGCTGGCCGGGTGAGCGTTACGCCGCTTTGAGAACGCGGCAGGAGCGCAGGTTTAGTTCGTAGACGTGCGACCAGACATCATCAAGCGTTTCATCACCTGTCA
Source organism: Zetaproteobacteria bacterium CG1_02_55_237 (assembly GCA_001871195.1). Classification (GTDB taxonomy): domain Bacteria; phylum Pseudomonadota; class Zetaproteobacteria; order Mariprofundales; family Mariprofundaceae; genus UBA1543. Next base: position 8,795 of record MNXA01000038.1, on the reverse strand, counting down.
TACGCCACTGCCAGTTGAGATCGATGGTTCCAGGCGTGTTGAAGCGGGCCTCCGAGCCGAGCGACAACAAGTCCTGCATCGGTATGACGGCCAGCCGGGCATCCGATTCAATGGCCAGGCGAATCAGGGGCCATGGCATATCATCACCGCTTAAATCGGCGTGTGCCGCAAGGCATTCAAGCTCGTGTTCGGAACGTTCGGCAAACCAGCCGAGCGTTGTATCGTTGTCGTGCGTGCCGGTATAGATGACGCTGTTGGCGCCGAAGTTGCCCGGCAGGTAAGGGTTATCCTCGGAGCCGTCAAAGGCGAATTGCAGCACCTTCATACCCGGCAGACCAAAGGCATTGAGTAATTCAGTGACCTCCGGGGTGATCAGGCCGAGATCCTCGGCAGCAATCGGCAGGTTGCCAAGTTTGTTCTGCAGAGCGCTTAGCAGCTTATCGCCGGGAGCCTTGATCCACTCGCCAACTTTGCCATCATTCAGATGGCCCGGAATAGACCAGTAGGCTTCAAGGCCGCGGAAATGATCGATGCGCAGCAGGTGCATGCGTTGCATTTGTGCATCAATGCGTCGAATCCACCAGTCGAAACCGGTTTTTTCAAGGGCATCCCAGTGATACAAGGGATTGCCCCAACGTTGGCCGTTTTCGGCAAAATAGTCGGGTGGAACACCAGCTACTTCGTCGCACAGGCCTTGTTTGTTCACGGTGAACAGGGACTGGTTGGCCCATACATCGGCGGAGTCGTGTGCCACATAGATGGGCAGGTCGCCGAATAAGGTAACGCCGCGTGATTCGGCATGCTGTTTTAGTGCATGCCACTGGCGGGCAAAGGTAAATTGCTCGAAGACCACCTGCTGCATGGCTGCAGCGCATTCCTCAGCAGCGGTTTCCAGGGCCTTGGCATTGCGTTTGGCGAGAAGCCTGCCCCATTGCCACCATGGGCTTCCGTTGCCACGTTGTTTCAGTGCCGTAAACAGCGCGAAATCATCAAGCCAATTGGCATTGGCCTGACGGAAATCACTCACCTCCAGGGCAAGCGCAGCATCGCGGGCAACAGCATGCCAGAAGGCGTGGCCGGCATGGGTAAGCGGATGATCGACATCGGTGGAGCTCAGCCAGCCTTCTGCGACGAGGGCCCGAAGGTCAATCAGATCAGGGTTGCCGGCAAAGGTGGACAGCGACTCGTAGGGTGAGCCATGACCATGCGTCGGTCCTAAAGGCAGGAATTGCCAGACGGAAAAGCCGCCCTTGCAGATGCTGTCGACGAAGGCATGCGCTTCCCGCCCCAAGGTGCCGTTTTTTTGCGGTCCGGGAAGGGAGGTGATGTGCAAGAGCACGCCGGCACGCCGACGATCCAGCCATGTGTTCATATCAAATTGCCTTTCCCTTCGCCGAGCGGGGAGGTCAGTTGCCGCGGCGCATGGTTCCGCCGCCTTCGGCACCGCCGCCACCTTCGGAAATCGGTGCATCAAGCGCTGTCGGAGCAGTCGCGCCAATCAGTTGATAAAGCTTGCGCAGATGGGTGCGGTACAGGCGGTCAAAGTCGCGCACTGCGGGGCCCGGATTGTAATCTCCGAACCACCAGCACCAGTCGGAGCCTTCACAGATGCGTAATTGTTCGGTAGCGGCAGCAAGTTTTTCGTCGCTCAGCTGTCCATCTTCCTTCACCTTGTCGTAGGCCAGCTTGGCCGCGATCAACAGCTCCCAGCCGCGTGTTTTGGCGGCATCGCCGATCCATGTGGAGAGATTGCCGTACACCCATGAGCCGGCTGACATGCGTTTGAGACGAGGCTGTTCGGGATGCTGCGAAAGATATTCGGAAAAAGTAGTCAAATCGAATTCATTGTGCTCGGAAATAGCCTGATAGAGTGAGGTGAGAAAAGGCAGGCCATTCTCATGAAAATGCTCCCAGGCATTTTCGCCGTCCATGATGATGGACACCACAGGTGCTTTTTCCGCCAGGGTGCGCTTGTGAATGCCGCTCAGTTCGTGGATGAAGTTGGCGACTGCATCCTTGGTGTCCCAGCTCTGGTATTCGAAGCCGATATGGTCGGAAAGGCGGTCGTCGCGGAAGAAACAGGCAATCTTGCCGTCTTTGCCCGTGCGCCATGGATGATACAGACCACTGCCGCCCTGGTGTTCGCGCACATTGTAGCCCAGGGAATGGTGCAGCACGCCCTCGCCGGTGGCGCACCAGTCAAAGCCCGATTGTCCGAGCATATCCACAGTCGCCTGCGATACAGCCCCCTCAGCCGGCCAGCAGCCGCGTGCCGGATGACCGAAGCTGATCGCATGCGCACGTTTTGCCAGATCGATATGCTCCTGCGCCCGCTCCTTTCCGCCGGGATAGGGGGTGGAGGGAAGCATTGCATCCGGAACAGTTTCCAAAGCAGCCTTAAAGTCCAGTTGCAGCGGTATAATCGGATGCGCATAGGGCGTGGTGGAAACCTCGATCTTGCCCATATCTGCGAGCTTGCGGTAGCGCGGCGGGATATCTGCCATCAGGCTGGCAATCAGGGTGATCAGGTCGCGCCGGTCCTGACTGGTGAAGTTACGCGCCTTTTCGATCAGCCGGCGGGCGATAAAATGCGTGTTGCGCACCGTTTCGCCAAGCCAGGCCAGATGATACCAGGTGACCAGATCGGTAAAGTAGTTGTCGCCCAGATAATCCAGGCCATCATGATGCCGGCATTGTTCGGCCAGATTCCACAGGCGGCTGTAGGCCGGATAGCGGTGCAGGTTGCGAGCATGGTTGAGACGGAAACAGGTTTCCAGCAGCCAGTGACGCGTATCGTTACTGAAGCAACCGTCCGTGTGGGCCAGGGCAGCAAGCAGCGGGTCGGGTAACTCACCTCCATGATCCAGCCAGACGCGGATGCGCTCGGCATAATCATCGATCTGGGCCGTCAGTGATGGAACAAAATTGACAACAGCGCGGGCGCCCGGCACCTGCTCCAGAATCGCTGCCATGTCGGTGTAGTCCTTCATGGCATGCAGATAAACCCATGGCAGGGCATAGCTGCCGGACTCAGCATCGCGATAGAAGGGCTGGTGCATATGCCAGCAGAATACAACTGACAGCTTATGGGGTGCTGTTTTTTTCATTGGATAGAATCCCTGTACAAAAACGAAGTTGACGCTGATTCTGAACGAAAACGAATCAGCGTCAACAAGCCCTTCATTTTTGTTGGCCTAGACCGCGTGCAGGCTTTGTCCCAGCATGTCAGGCGTTACCAGAACGATACCGCCTTCACTGACGTAAAAGCGCTTGGCATCTTCGACTGGATCCTCGCCAATGACAGTGCCTTCGGGAATCACTGCACCCTTATCAATCACACAGCGAGTGATACGGCAGCCGCGGCGGATTTCCACATCCGGCAGAATCACACTGTCGGTCACCTCGGAGAAGGAATGGATGCGCACATTGGAGAACAGGACTGAATGGCGCACGGTGGAGCCGGTTATCAGGCAGCCGCCTGAAACCATTGTATCCACGGCCATACCGCGACGTTCTTCATCATCAAAGGCGAATTTAGCAGGCGGCAGTTGTTCCTGATGCGTCCAGATTGGCCAGTTCTGGTCGTACATATCGAGATCCGGCTGGATTTCGGCCAGATTGATGTTGGCGTCCCAATAGGCATCGATGGTGCCGACATCGCGCCAGTAGCCGGGGCCGCCGGTATTGCCGTTGATGAACGGGAAGGCAAAGATGTTCGCGTTCTTGATGGCATCCGGAATAATGTCCTTGCCGAAATCGTGGCTGGAGCTTTTATCCTTGGCATCATCAATGAGGCGGTTGCGCAGGTATTCGGCGCTGAATACGTAGATGCCCATGGAGGCCAGGGCCTTGCTTGGATCGTCTACCATCGCTTTCGGGTTGGCTGGTTTTTCGGCGAATTCGGTGACGCGATTGTCCGCATCAATATCCATCACACCGAAATCCGTAGCTTCCTTCAGGGTAACCGGGATACAACCGACGGTGATATCAGCCCCGGTGGCGGCGTGCGCAGCAATCATTTTGCCGTAGTCCATCTTGTAGATGTGGTCGCCGGCCAGCACCAGTACATAGCCGAAGTTGTAATGCCGCATGATGTCCAGATTCTGGTAGATCGCGTCAGCAGTGCCCTCATACCAACCTTCACCAGTGCGCTGCTGCGCGGGGAGCACTTCGACAAATTCACCGAACTGGCCGGAAAGGAAGCCCCAGCCGCGTTGTAGATGGCGCTGCAGAGAGTGGGATTTGTACTGCGTGAGAACCGAGATGTGCCGGATGCCGGCATTGATGCAGTTGGATAAGGGGAAATCGATAATGCGGAACTTGCCGCCGAATGGAACAGCGGGCTTGGCGCGCCAGTCGGTGAGCGCTTTCAGGCGTGAACCGCGGCCCCCCGCGAGTACGATCGCCAGCGTTTCACTGGTCAGTTTGCTGATATGACGTTGCATAGTAATTTCAGACATTATCCCTTCCCTCTCGTCCTGTTTTTATGAAATTGCGAGTCGCATCATAGCAACATGAGGGGGCAATAACCACCGTCCGGTTTTTTTAATTTAGGCAGTTTGTTTTGTCCGCTCTGGTTGCTATCCTGTGCATCTGCTATCATCCACATTTTCGAGGGGAATTGAATGTCAGTACGCATTGTCAGTACGCGGCCTTTTGATGATCAGAAGCCTGGAACATCGGGTCTGCGCAAGAAAGTTAAGGTCTTCCAGAAAGCGAATTATCTGGAGAATTTTGTCCAGTCCACCTTTGATGCCATCGGTGATTTTTCCGGGCAAACCCTGGTGCTTGGCGGCGATGGCCGCTTCTATAACCGGGAGGCGATTCAGACCATACTCAAGATGGCCGCGGCCAATGGCTTCGGCCGGGTGCTGGTCGGGCAGGGCGGTATTCTTTCCACGCCGGCTGCCTCGCATGTAATCCGTAAAAACAAGGCTTATGGCGGTCTGATTCTTTCCGCCAGTCACAATCCGGCCGGCCCGGATGAAGACTTCGGCATCAAGTATAATATCGGTAATGGCGGCCCGGCTCCTGAGGGAGTGACCGAGGCGATTTTTGCCCGCACCACTGAGATAAGTGAATACAAGGTTCTCGAGGCTTCCAACATTCCGCTGGATAGCGTCGGCAGCTTCAAGCTTGGCGATATGCAGGTCGAGGTCATCGATTCGGTGCATGACTATGCCGAGCTGATGAAGTCGCTGTTCGATTTTGCTGCCATCCGCAAGCTGCTGGCCGGTGGCTTCCGCATCAAGTTCGATGCCATGCATGCAGTCACCGGTCCTTATGCAACGCGTATACTCGTGGGACTTCTGGGGGCGCCTGTCGATTCGGTGATGAACTGCGTGCCGAAAGAGGATTTCGGCGGCGGACATCCCGATCCCAATCTGACCTATGCCCATGAACTGGTTGATGTCATGTATGCCGATGATGCCCCTGAGTTTGGTGCTGCTTCCGATGGCGATGGCGATCGCAACATGATCCTCGGCAATCATTTCTTTGTCACACCGAGTGATTCGCTGGCTATTTTGGCCGCCAACGCCAAAGCGGCTCCCGGATACAGAGGCGGTATCGCCGGTATCGCCCGCTCCATGCCAACCTCGGCAGCGGCCGACCGGGTGGCTGCCGCGATGGGGCTGTCCTGTTATGAAACGCCGACAGGCTGGAAATTCTTCGGCAATCTGATGGACGACGGTCGGGTGACCCTGTGCGGTGAAGAATCCTTCGGCACCGGCTCGAATCATGTGCGGGAAAAGGATGGCCTGTGGGCCGTGCTTTTCTGGTTGAACATCCTTGCCGTACGACAGACCTCCGTGGCGGCCATTGTGCATGAGCACTGGAAGGAGTTCGGGCGCAATTATTATTCACGGCATGATTATGAAGGCGTGGATTCAGCAGCTGCCGAGCAGGTGTTGCAGAATGTGCGCGACCAGTTTGCCACCCTGCCCGGACAGATGCTTGCCGGTCGTGAAGTGGCATCCTGCGATGATTTCGCTTACACCGATCCGGTGGATAGCAGCGTTAGCCGCAATCAGGGTGTGCGCGTGCTATTCAAGGACGGTTCGCGTATCATCTTCCGGCTTTCCGGCACCGGTACCAGCGGCGCGACGATTCGAATCTATCTCGAATCCTACGAGGCTGATGCAAGCAAGCACGATCTGGATGCACAGGATGCACTGGCTGCAATGATTACTGCTGCCGGGGAAATTTCCCGACTGCGCAAACTGACAGGGCGGGATGCGCCCACCGTCATAACCTGAGGACTGAAACCATGAGCGATCAAGAACTGATGTACCAAATTATCGAGGCGAGGAGCCACGATCCGTTTGCCTATCTTGGCCGGCATCCGGCTGGCAAGAGCGGTGTGGTGATACGCTGCATTGCGCCGCGTGTTGAAAAGGTCTGGGTGCTGAATGGGGCGGGCAAGGCCACAGCGATGAAGCGTATTCATCAGGACGGCCTGTTCGAGGCGAAGCTGGCGAAGATGAGCTTTGACGAGCCCTATCGCCTGCGCTACGAGAATTATGAGGGGCATAGTTGGGAGCTTGACGATCCCTATCGCTTCCCGCCGGTGCTTGGCGATATGGACCTGCACCTGATCGGTGAGGGACAGCATTTCGAGAAATATCGCCTGCTCGGTGCACATGTACGCGAGATTGAAGGCGTATCGGGTGTGTCGTTTGCCGTTTGGGCGCCGAATGCCAGCCGCGTCTCGGTGGTCGGCAACTTCAATCATTGGGACGGGCGCGAGCATCCGATGCGTGCGCGTGGCGGCTCCGGTGTCTGGGAGGTATTCATCCCCTCCCTGTGCGAGGGCGAGCTGTACAAATTCGAGATTCGTGCTCAGAACGGCGATATTCTGCTCAAGGTGGATCCGTATGCCCAGCAGATGGAGGTGCGTCCGGCCACGGCCTGTGTGGTGCATGATCCCAAGCAGTATCAATGGGGCGATGACGAATGGATGACTGCCCGTCGCGCTTACGGCCCGCCGATGGACAAGCCGATGAATATCTACGAGGTGCATCTCGGCTCATGGCGCAAGGCGGACGGCCATTACATGGGTTACCGCGATCTGGCACATCAACTGGTCGAATACTGCACCTGGATGGGCTTTACGCATATCGAGCTGATGCCGATTACCGAACATCCCTTCGATGGATCGTGGGGCTATCAGACAATTGGTTATTTCGCACCAACCAGCCGCTTTGGCAAGCCGGATGAATTCCGCTATTTCGTCGATCACTGTCATGCCAATGGCCTTGGTGTGCTGCTAGATTGGGTGCCGGCACACTTTCCCAAGGATTCGCACGGTCTGGCTCGTTTCGACGGTACGCCGCTGTATGAGCATGAAGATCCGCGTCTTGGCGAACACAAGGATTGGGGTACCTACATCTTCAATTTCGGGCGCAATGAGGTGCGTAACTTCCTGATTGCCTCGGCCCTGTTCTGGCTGGATCAATTCCATCTTGATGGCCTGCGCGTCGATGCAGTGGCTTCCATGCTATATCTGGATTATTCGCGTGAAGAGGGTGAATGGATGCCGAATAAATTCGGCGGGCGTGAGAATCTGGAGGCAATTGAATTCCTCAAGCAGTTTAACTATCTGATACATGAGCGTTTCCCCGGTGCCGTAACCATGGCCGAGGAATCGACCTCATTCCCGATGGTCTCCCGACCGACCTATCTCGGCGGTCTTGGCTTTACCATGAAGTGGAATATGGGCTGGATGAACGACACCCTGAGCTACATGGAACAGAACCCGGTGCATCGCAGCTATCACCACGGCGAGGTGACCTTCTCGCAGATTTATGCCTACACCGAGAACTTTATCCTGCCGTTCTCGCATGATGAAGTGGTGCACGGGAAGGGTTCCATGCCGCAGAAAATGCCGGGTGACGATTGGCAGAAGTTTGCCAACCTGCGCACCCTGTATGCCTATATGTATACCCATCCGGGTAAGAAACTTATGTTCCAGGGCCTGGAGTTCGGGCAATGGAGTGAGTGGAAGGACTCGGCCAGCCTTGATTGGGATCAGGCCCAGTTCAATCCGCATCGCGGCCTGCAGTTGCTGGTGCGCGATCTAAACAAGCTGGTGTGCGATATTCCGGCACTGCATGAGGTGGATTTTGAGCACGCTGGTTTCCAGTGGATCGATTGCAACGATGCGCCGCAGTCCACACTCAGCTATGTGCGTCGCGACAAGAATGGCGGAGCTATCGTGGTGATTCTCAATCTGACCCCTGTGCCGCGTTATGATTATCGCCTTGGAGTGCCTGAAGAAGGCTTTTACAAGGAAATCATGAATACCGATGCCCAGATGTATGACGGTTCCAATATGGGCAATGCCGGAGGGGTTTCCTCGGCAAGTCTGGCCTGGATGGGGCAGCCGCACTCAATACGCATTGTGCTGCCGCCGCTCTCCGCTCTGGTGCTGCGTCGCGAGTCCTGATAAAGCGCTAATCCCAGTACGACCTCAGCCCCGGTTTTGCAAAAAACCGGGGCTTTCTTTTGCCCGGAATGGATAAAAAATAAACCGGCGGTGACTGACAGGCTTATCCCGGCCAAAATCGGACCCTCAGAACAATCAACTTGCATTTACTCTCCATACGTTGAGCATTTTTCTCTGGTCCCTTGATCCAGATTGAATATGCTGCTTTCCTGCCGGAAAGGAGGCATCATGAATAGTAGCGATTCAATGGCAACAGCACTTGTCAATCGCGTTCCCCACATCGTCCTGCTCTATTGGATAATCAAGATTGCATCAACCACGCTTGGTGAGACCGGAGCGGACATGTTCT
>MNXA01000014.1 GCA_001871195.1 Zetaproteobacteria bacterium CG1_02_55_237 | reverse complement strand
TCGGTGAGTCGCAACACCTCGTCCACCGGGGCACACCGGCTGGATGCTTGCGTCAAACGCTTGTCCATCAACCCAGCTTCGCCTTCCCCCTGATAACGCTCTACATAACGCCGGAAGTTACGCTCGCTCATGCCGAGCAGTCGTCCCGCCTCTTCCTGGGTCAACTGGCCTCTCTGCCAACCACCATATGCCTCATCAAATCTCATCTTCCTGACCTCCTGTAACACTGTCGTTCGTCTCATCTCTGATTACCTCTCGGGTAATCTTCAGACCGGACAACTTATGAGCTACTGATGAGGACAGGTTATGTGCTGCCGACAAACAGGCACGACTGGCTTGCCAAGCCCCTTCCCTCTCCCTATAGTGCCGCGCTCGCTGTACCGCCGTTTCCCTGTATGGAGGCCGGAACAGCGCATTAACAAATACTCGCTCCGGACGCGCAAATATTCCGGGGCTGAATATACCGAGAGAGGCGCCGTGTACTACGAAACAATTTTCATCGTCAATCCTGACGTTTCCCAAGAAAATACCGATCAACTGACCGATGCACTCATTCAGCGTATTGAGAAAGCAGGTGGTCGCATCGTCAAACGCGAATACTGGGGTTCCCGCCCGCTGGCATATCAGATTGCCAAGCGTAAGCGTGGCCATTATGTCCTGCTGGTCACCGACGGCGAGCCAAAAGCCGCTGCCGCACTGGAAGAAGGCATTCGCCTGGACGAGCGCATCATTCGCTACCTGACCACCCGCCTAAATGAGCTTTCCGATGAGCCTTCCCCGCTGCTGCGCCGCAAGGCACGCACCGAGGAGAGCAAGCCTGCCGAGGAAACAGCCGAAGCAGCAGCAACGGAAGCACCTGCCGAAGCAGTCGTCGAAGCAGTTGCTGAAGTAGCAGTCGAAGCAGTAGCCGAAGTTGCAGTCGAGGCAGAAGCCAAAGCTGAGCCCAAGGCCAAGAAGCCTGCATCTGGCGGTAAAGCTGCTGCCTGAGCTTAATCAGGTCAGTTTGAACGGTGTTCTGACCGAGATCCGGCAACGCTGGACCCCGGATGGCACATTTGCCGTAATCGCCGTTCTAAGTATTGCCCGACCTGCACTGGGGGCCGCTCGTGCCAACAGTCAGGAAATGCAACCCATGCCGCTACGTGCAACTGGCAAAGCGGCGGAAGCTTTGAACAGACTGGAAGGCAAAAGCGTTGCCGTTCGCGGCAAACTGCGCAGGCGCTACTACAGTCGCGACAATACGCCCCAATGGGGGCAAGTGGAAATATGGGTGGATGAATGCCACCCGATACAAGTTCAGGAGGATGAACATGGCTGAAGATGCTGTGAGCAATAACGAAACAACAAGCGAGCGCCGCCCGGCACCCGCTGGTGACCGTCGCCCGAGTGGTGATGGAGAGCGTCGTCCCGCGGGTGATGGGGACCGTCGTCCCGCACGTCGCCCGCGCGTCGTGCGCCGTCGCAAGTTCTGCAAATTCTGCGCTGATACCAGCATGCAGATCGATCACAAGAATCCGGATCTGCTCAAGCAGTTCATTACGGAGCGCTACAAGATTCTGCCGTCGCGTGTGACCGGAACCTGTGCCAAGCACCAGCGTGCCGTCACCACGGCAATCAAACGCGCTCGCGATCTGGCGCTGCTGCCGTTCACGCCGCTGCACCACGATTGATGGAATGCCGATTGATGCAGGCGGTCATTTCGACCGCTTGCCTCAATCCATGAGCGTATGGCAATGAATCAGCAACCCCGAAGTCTGCCGCCATTCGCCCAATGGGCACTGACCCGGCGCCTTCCCTGCGCGGTACTGGCAACACTGATGTATGGCACGGTACTGGCTTTCGCAGGATCGGTTCTGTCCTTACCTCTGCTGGTGCTGCATGTACTGACACCGGCACTGTTCGCCCTGATTACACTGGGCGGTGGACTTGCCTTTGCCATGCAGGTGGCTGTCGTAGCCGCTGTCGGGGTTACGCTGCTAACCGGTGGAGAGCTGGGGCCGGGCCTGTTGATGCTGATTCTGTACGCTGCGCTACCCGTGCTCGCTGCTACAACGCTGGCACAGCAAGGCGGCGTATCGAGAAGTGCTTTGAATCTGGCCATCGGCCTGGTTACGACCATGCTGGTGGTACTGATGACCGGCGCAGGCTCAGATGGCGGTACGGCTCTGGAGTATGTGCGTCAGTTGCTGGCGCCGCTGTTTGAAGCATCACGCCAGGAAGGTATGGACCCGGTGATGCTGCTGCGCATCGAAGAGATGACAGCGTGGATTTTCCCCGGCCTGACGGCTTTGTGCCTGTGGCTGGTTTGGTGGGGAAACGTAATGCTGGCGAGGAATATCGCAGTGTATTACGGCTTCTACCGTGGTGATGTACAGCCGGTAAGCAGTTTCAGCCTGCCGCGCACCGTCGCCTACGGATTTATGCTACTGATGCTGGTGGCAAGTTTAGCCGGCGGAACACCGCAGTATCTGGCGGTCAATGCAGGACTGGTTTTTGCCGGCCTGTTATCGGCCCAGGGACTGGCTGTTGTGCACACATGGCTGTATGCCAAGCGTTTGCAGATTGCAGCCATTGTGATGTATGTAATGTTGTTGATACAACCGGCGATGGTATTACCCTTCGCCATGATAGGTTTGCTTGATATTTGGTTTGATTATCGCCGGAACATCATGCCGGCAGATGGAGGAAAATGATGCAGTTGATACTTCTGGAACGCGTCGAGGGTCTCGGCAATGTTGGTGATGAGGTAACCGTTCGCCCCGGATACGGGCGCAACTTCCTGTTGCCCAAGGGCAAGGCTCAACTCGCCACCGATGCCAATCGCAAGGTGTTCGAGCGCCGTCGCGAGCAGCTTGAGTCCAAGCAGCGTAATGCGCTGGAACAGGCACAGGCAGTGGCCGACAAACTTAAGGGACTGAGCCTGAGCATTAGCCGCGCCACGTCCGATCACGAGCACCTGTACGGCTCCGTGTCGACCCACGAACTGGCCGACCTGCTGTGCGAAAACGGCTTCGATATTGAACGCCGTCAGGTGATTGTGGATGAATCCATCAAACGTGTTGGCGATCATGCTTTCCGTGTGCGCCTGCACCCGGATGTGACCGCTGAGCTGACGCTGACGGTCGAATCCGAGAACGTGTGACGCAGAATATAACCCCCCTTCGAACGGACTCCATGAGGGAGCACGTTCCACCGCATGCTATGGATGCAGAGCTTGCGGTGTTGGGGGGTATTATGCTCGACCCCGAGGCGCTGGAGCGTCTTGAGGGCAGTCTCATTGCCGAGCATTTCTATGTTGAACGACATCGCCTGATTTTCGGCGCCATGCAGGAGTTGACCGCCAAGGGTCGCCCTGTGGATGCGCTGACCATCAAGGATTATCTCGAACAGCGCAAGCTGCTGGACACCTGTGGTGGCGAGGCCTACCTGGGCGAGCTGATCAGCGCCATCCCCACCTCCGCCAATGTGAAGCATTACGGCCACATCGTGCGCGACCGTGCCGTCCTGCGCGAATTGCTCAGCGTATGTTCCAAGGTTTCACAGAAGGTCTACCAGTCCCCGGAAGTTGAGGTTGTCGACCATCTTGATCAGGCCGAGATGGATATGCTGGCCGTCGCCGAACGTTTCTCCCGCTCCCGCCCCACCTTCAGCAAGATGAGCGAGCTGATGATCGAGGGCTATCATCAGCTGGAAAAACGTTACTCAGAGAAAAAAGCCATCACCGGCACGCCTACCGGCTATAGAGACCTCGACGAAATAACCTCGGGGCTGCAGCCCAGTGACCTGCTGATTATTGCCGGCCGTCCAAGTATGGGTAAAACCGCCTTCGCCATGAATCTGGCGCGCAATGCATCCATGGAGGCGGAAGACCCCAAGGCCGTTGCCGTGTTCTCGCTGGAAATGTCCGTACAACAGATCGCCCTGCGTATGCTGGCCAGTGAGGCGCGCGTGAACATGAAGCTGCTGCGCACCGGCCGTTTCTCCGCCGATGACTGGCGCAAGCTGGCCTCCGCTTCAGGTTCTCTGGCCGAATCACCGATTTATGTCGATGACACACCCGCCATTTCCGTGCTTGAGCTGCGCTCCAAATGCCGCCGTCTGAGCAGGGAGACCGGTGGACTTGATCTGATCATTATCGACTACCTGCAGCTGATGAGCGGTCGCGCCGATTCCGAGCGCCGTGAACAGGAAATCTCCGAAATCACCCGCTCGCTGAAAGGGCTGGCCAAGGAATTGCATGTTCCGGTCATTGCTCTCTCGCAGCTCAACCGCTCGCTTGAATCACGTGCCGACAAGCGCCCGATGATGTCCGATCTGCGCGAATCCGGCGCCATCGAGCAGGATGCCGACGTTATCATGTTCATCTACCGTGATGAGGTATACAACAAAAAACCGGAGAACGAGGGCATCGCCGAGGTGATTATCGCCAAGCAGCGTAACGGCCCGACCGGTACGGTCAATCTGACATTCCTGCACGAATTCACCCGCTTTGAGAACTACTCCTCACGCAAGGGCTTCGACGACTAGTCAGAAGGAACAGGCTAAGCAGGAATCGCGCCTGCCCCCCCTTGCGCACACTCACAGTTTAGCCCGGATCACCTGAAATCCGGCGTCTCACTATATGGAGAAATAGTTGCTTTTTTACTATCAGAAACAGCCTTGCACGACACTGTTGCGCTATAATCTCCGCCATTTTGAGTAATCTTGTAAGCGATCAGCCTCAACGTTGCGGGAAGATCCCTTGCGCTTCCTGGATAGCCTTGATTATCACTATAAAACGCTTCCTGCTTCATTCTCCAGTCAAGCGCATCAGCGGAACAATTATTCAACTTTTCCACGCTGCTACTCCCATGCGCATCTCCCGCTGAAGCGCTGATAGCACCTGTTATCACCACCAGCAAGCCAACCATCAAAGCCATCATTGTTTTCATGTATTTTCCCCAAAAGAAATTTTGCAAAGGGCTTTAAGATATCGCCTTCAAAAACGTCATGAAAAATGTTGGAGGAATATCAGTTACAGGTCAACATTCTCTGGCCGGAACAGATCGACAGAACCCACGGCTTGGTTCACATTTGACCCACGCTATCTGAAGCTTGGCTGTATATCCGATTCAGAATTGTATATAACCCAATTGCTATCTGCGACAAGCTTGCAGGCAAATGTTACAGCAAAGCTATGTTCACTGTATTGATATGCGATCAGCTTCAGGCTCTCTGGAAGATTATTTACCATGTTTGGTGGATAGACTCTATTCTCGCTGCGAAAAGCTTCCTGCGCCGCTATCCATTTTTTAGCATCGACCGTGCAGGCGTCCGCACTCTCCTTGCGCTTGAAATCCCGAAGCTTATCTTCGATGGCTGCCACCCTGGCAGGGTTTTCAAGTCCGCCATATTGTTTAAGCGAGTTAAGGATACTTTGATAAACGTAGCGTTTGTCGTCTTCACGAGAGCTCGTCATGGCCATCGCCCAATCGGTTGCCGAACCCGGAACATGATAGTTATACACCGCATTGGGGTCTGCACCGTGATCCAAAAGTGTCGGCAGCACATAACCTGTCCTCATCAGTAGCTCATAAGTTGTCCGGTCTGAAGATTACCCGAGAGGTAATCAGAGATGAGACGAACGACAGTG
>MNXA01000009.1 GCA_001871195.1 Zetaproteobacteria bacterium CG1_02_55_237 | reverse complement strand
CAACATGGAGCCGAGCATGAGCCGTAGGGGCAACTGCCATGACAATGCAGTAGCTGAAAGCTTCTTTCAACTACTCAAGCGGGAAAGAATCAGAAGAAAAACCTATTCGACCCGTGATGCTGCAAGGCAGGATATTTTCGACTACATCGAAATGTTCTACAACCCGGTAAGAAAGCATGGTTATAATGGCAACCTGTCGCCGATCGAATTTGAACGGCGATATTTTGAAGAGCTCAAAAGTGTCTAGTGAAATGGTGGCGATTCAAACCCTTGTCTTTTATTAACGAATCAACCGAAACAACCTTGCTTTTTATTCGCTGTTGAATAAGCTGTCCGATATGTATCGCCATCATTTTAAGGCCATGACCCAATGGTTTGAGCAAAAACAGCATAAACCGCTGGTGATGCGTGGTGCTCGTCAGGTGGGCAAGAGCACACTGGTGCGTCTTTTTGCAGAACAACAGCAGCTTGAATTGGTTGAACTGAATTTTGAGCGCAACCCCGAATTGGCTGATATTTTTGTATCGAACGATCCGAAGCAAATTCTGGCAACACTGCGCCTGATGCAGAACAAGGCCATTAAGCCGGGTCAGGCCATGCTGTTTCTCGATGAAATCCAGGCAGCTCCGCAAATTCTGGCAAGCCTGCGCTATTTTTATGAAGACATGCCGGATATGCACGTGGTGGCCGCCGGATCCTTGCTGGATTTTGAATTGGCATCACCATCTTTCTCTATGCCTGTCGGGCGTATCAGTTACCTACATCTCCATCCGATGAGTTTCAGTGAATTTTTGCGCGCAGTCGGTGAACAGGCCCTGGCTGAATTTATCGAGGCCTGGCAGATGGGTGACGACATGCCGGTGCCGGTTCATCAGAAGCTGATGGGCCTGCTCAGGCAGTGTATGGCGGTCGGCGGCATGCCTGAAGCGGTGAAGTCGTTTGCCGAGTTTCACGACTATCGGCAGGCAGAACAGATCAAGCAGGATTTGCTGGCCACCTTTGCTGATGATTTTGCCAAATACGCACGGCACCAAGATCACGAATTGATTCGCCAGACCTTTCGCAAGGCGCCGACGCTTGTTGGCAGGAAGGTGAAATATAGCGAAATCAACAAAGACATGCCGACCCTACGGGTTGCACAGACCCTGAACCAGCTTGAAATGGCAAGGGTGGTGAACAAGGTACTGCGCACTGCCGCAAACGGACTTCCGCTTTCGGCCGAGGAGAATGTGAAATTCTTCAAACTGTTGTTTCTCGATGTCGGACTAGTATCCACGATGATGAATGTCAGTTGGCAGGCCTTGCAGGAAGACCTGCTGCTGATCAATCAGGGTGCGCTCGCTGAGCAGTGGGTGGGGCAGGAGTTATTAAGTAGCCTGGATGGCCATATCCCCCCGCATTTGCACTACTGGGGACGGGAGGCTCGCTCCAGTTCGGCTGAAGTGGATTTTGTTATTGCCAATGACAAGCCCGTTCCCATCGAGGTTAAGGCGGGGAAAAGCGGTACGCTGAAGTCATTGCACCTGTTTTTGAAAGAGAAACCGGCTGATCTGGCCGTACGACTCAACGCAGACATCCCGAGCATCATGCTTGATGATCACGAATTGCCGGATGGCAGTCGTAAGTCCTACAGTTTGATCTCGCTTCCCTTATACATGGCAGGGCAGGTGCGCAGGATTCTCTCCATCTGACAATGCTTGCTTAATCTTCCTTGATGTTTTCATGATGTGATTTTTTTGAAATATTAGGGACTTTAATCACCGCACTGGGGCTCTTCCTCCCTTGGGGACGCCAATTTCCAATCTGGAATACGGCATCACATCAGGCACTCCTTCGGGAGTGCCTTTTTTTATTTCCGAAAAGCCATCCCTGATTCATAAGACACATGCATAATCTTCCGGTTCAGTTAAACTCCTTCCAGGTTCAAGCGGGAGGCTGGCATGGCGGAACAGCATAAACTTACCATCGAGGGCAATGAGGCGGCTGCCTATATCACCCATCGCACCAACGAGGTGATTGCCATTTACCCCATCACCCCATCATCGGCGATGGGTGAGATGTCCGATGCATGGTCGAATCAGGGGCGAAAGAATCTTTGGGGTGCCATTCCTGAAGTCGTTGAGATGCAGAGCGAGGCAGGTGCTGCGGGCACGGTACATGGCTCATTGCAGACCGGAGCTCTGACCACCACCTTCACATCCTCGCAGGGCCTGCTGCTGATGATCCCCAATATGTACAAAATCGCCGGCGAGCTGACATGCTCGGTATTTCATGTGGCGGCACGTTCGATTGCTGCACAGGCGCTCTCTATCTTCGGTGACCACTCGGATGTCATGGCCGTGCGCCAGACCGGTTTTGCCATGCTCTCCTCTAATTCGGTGCAGGAGGTGATGGATTTCGCCCTGATTGCCCAAGCGGCAACACTTAGGGCACGTATCCCCATGGTGCATTTTTTTGATGGCTTCCGTACCTCACATGAGGTGAACGAGGTCGAGGTCCCATCCGATGATGTGCTCAGGGCCATGTTGCCCGATGCCCTGATTCGCGAGCACCGCAAGCGTGCCTTGACCCCCGATGCTCCGGTGCTGCGCGGTAGCAGTCAGAATCCCGATGTCTATTTTCAGGGCCGTGAATCGGTGAACCCCTATTACGAGGCCATGCCGGGCATTGTGCAGGACTGCTTCGATCAGTTTGCCGAACTTACCGGCCGGCAGTATCAACTGTTCGAATATCACGGTGCACCTGATGCCGAGCGCTTGTTGATATTGATGGGCTCGGGAGCCGAAGCGGCTGTTGAAACCGTGGAGCACCTGCTTGCCTGTGGCGAAAAGGTGGGGGTGCTCAAGGCGCGCCTGTATCGTCCGTTCTCCGCGGCGCACCTGATTGCTGCCATTCCGGCCACGGTTAAGAAGATCGCCGTGCTTGATCGCACCAAGGAGCCGGGTGCGGATGGTGAGCCGCTGTATAAAGACATCATGACCGCACTGGCCGAGTACGTCTGCAGTGGCGGTGATCGTTTTGCCGCCATGCCGCGCGTGATCGGTGGCCGCTACGGTCTATCCTCCAAGGAATTCACGCCGGGCATGGTCAAGGCGGTGCTTGATGAGCTGACCAAGGATGCGCCGAAGAATCATTTCACCATCGGCATCCATGATGATCTCTCGCAGACCAGTCTCGAATGGGAAGAGATTTCGCTCGATGCGAATGCCAATGTTACCCGTTGTATGTTCTACGGCCTGGGCTCGGACGGCACGGTGTCGGCCAACAAAAATTCAATCAAGATGATCGGTGAGGGGACCGATCTGCATGCGCAGGGCTACTTTGTGTATGACTCGAAGAAGGCGGGGGCGGTGACTATCTCCCACCTTAGATTCGGCCCTGATCCGATTCGCTCCACCTATCTGATCGGCAATAAGGAGGCGGATTTCATTGCCTGCCATCAGCCGGTATTTCTTGAGCGCTACGACATGCTGGCGCATGCAGCTCAGGGCGCGGTATTTCTGCTCAACTCGCCGCATGCTGCAGATGCGGTATGGCATGATCTGACCGAAAAGATGCAGCAGCAGATTATTGAGAAGAAGCTGCAATTTTATGTCATCGATGCCTATAAGGTGGCGACAGAGTCCGGCATGGGACGGCGCATCAATACGGTGATGCAGACCTGTTTCTTCGCCATCTCCGGCGTGCTGGAGAAGGATGAGGCGATTGCCAAAATCAAGGAGGCGGTGGAGAAAACCTATGGTCGCAAGGGGGCGAAGATTGTTGAGCGTAACTTTGCCGCCATCGATGCATCGCTTGCCCATCTGCACAGGGTTGAGGTTCCATCCGCAGTAACCAGTAAATTGGTCATGCACCCGCCGGTTGCAGCGAATGTCCCCGATTTTGTGAAAAATATTACCGGCGAGATTATCGCCGGGCGCGGCAATGCGATTCCCGTCAGCTTTATGCCGTCCGACGGTACATGGCCCCTGGGTACTGCAGCATTCGAGAAGCGCAATCTGGCGCTGGAGATTCCTGTCTGGGATGAGGATATCTGCATCCACTGCGGCAAATGTCCATTCGTCTGCCCGCATGCAGCGATCCGCTCGAAAGTGTTCCCCGAAGCCCTGGCAAAAGATGCGCCGGAGGGCTTCAAGCATGTGCCGGTCAAAGGGCGCGAATTCGACGAGGGAAATCATATTGTCTACCAGATTGCCCCCGAGGATTGCACCGGCTGCGGCCTGTGCGTGGAGATATGCCCGGTCAGGGACAAGAGCAATGCCAGCCACAAGGCGCTGAATATGTCGCCACAGCCGCCGCTCAGGGAACAGGAGCGAAAAAACTGGGATTTCTTCCTGAAGCTTCCCGAATTTGACCGGGAACAGATTCGCTGGAATGGCATGAAGGGGGCGATGCTGGCCCAACCCCTGTTCGAGTTTTCGGGTGCCTGCGTGGGCTGTGGCGAGACCCCGTACATCAAGCTGGCCACGCAGTTGTTCGGTGATCGCATGGTGATTGCCAATGCCACCGGCTGTTCCTCGATTTACGGCGGCAATCTGCCAACCACCCCCTATGCCACCAATACCCAGGGCAGGGGGCCTGCATGGTCCAATTCCCTGTTTGAGGATAATGCCGAGTTCGGGCTTGGTTTCCGGTTGGCTATCGATGCCCACCGTGATTTTGCAACACAGTTGTTGCAGGCGCCTGAGCTGAAGCTCGATGCAGAGTTAATCAATGCCATCATGCAGGCCGACCAGTCTGATGAACCGGGCATCCATGAGCAGCGTCGCCGTGTCGAACGATTGAAAGAGGAACTGGCTGCAGTCGATGGCGAGATGGCCCGCAATCTTGAATCGGTGGCGGATTATCTGGTCAAGAAGAGTGTCTGGATTATTGGCGGTGACGGCTGGGCCTACGATATCGGTTTCGGGGGCCTGGATCATGTTATGGCCAGCGGTCGCAATGTGAATATTCTGGTGCTCGATACCGAGGTCTATTCCAACACCGGCGGCCAGATGTCCAAGTCCACGCCGATCGGAGCGGTGGCCAAGTTTGCCGCAGGCGGCAAAGCGGTGCCCAAGAAGGACCTTTCGATGATCGCCATGGCTTATGAGCATGTTTATGTCGGGCATGTCGCATTCGGTGCCAAGGATGTGCAGACGCTGCGCACCTTCATGGAGGCGGAGGCCTATGACGGGCCGTCGCTGATCATTGCCTACAGTCCGTGCATTGCCCACGGTGTTGATCTCTCGCATAACATCAGGCAGCAGGAGCTGGCCGTCAACAGCGGTCATATGAATCTATTGCGCTACGATCCGCGCCGGGTTCTCGAGGGTAAGAATCCGCTGCAGCTTGATTCCAAGAAGCCGAGCATTCCGTACAAGGAGTTCGCACAGACGGAAGCGCGCTTTTCGATGCTCTGGCGCACCCACCCGGAAGCGGCCGAAGTATTAATGCAGCGGGCGCAGGAAGGGGTGATGGAGCGATTCCACCATTACGAGCAGTTGGCCAGCCTGTCTTATGCAGACGCTGAGAGCGAAGGAGAGAAGTCATGATCGATCTATCTACTGATTATCTTGGCATGAAGCTGAAAAACCCGCTGGTGCCCTCAGCATCGCCTCTGGCGCGCAATCCTGACAGTGCAAAGCAGCTCGAAGATGCCGGTGCTGCAGCCATTGTCATGAACTCGCTGTTTGAGGAGGAGGTGACAGAGGATGAGGAGCGCCTCGATCATCTGATGCATCATCAGGATATCGGGCACTTCGAGGCGGCCAGCTATCTGCCTGCCGACGATGCCTACAAAACACATCTGGAGTCCTATCTGGAACAGTTAGAGGGTCTGAAAAAGTCACTGGGTATTCCGGTGATTGCCAGCCTCAACGGCATCACTGCAAGCGGCTGGGTGCAGCACGCCAAGGAATTGCAGCAGGCCGGCGCCGATGCGCTGGAGCTGAATGTCTACTACATGCCGGCCGACCTGACACAATCGGCCGATGCGATTGAGGCCCGTTATGTGACCATTCTTTCGGCCCTCAAGATGCGGGTTGATATTCCCATTATCATGAAGCTTTCATCGCAGTTCAGTTCGGTTGCGCATTTCGTTAAAAAGCTCGAAGCGGCCGGTGCGAATGGCGTTTCCCTGTTTAACCGTTACTACCTGCCCGATATTGATCTGGAAACACTGGATGTGGTTCCGAGTCTTAAACTCTCATCTTCTGTGGAGTCGCGTCTCTCCATGCGCTGGATCGCCATGCTTTACGGTCGCGTGAATCTCACGCTTGCCGCCACCAGCGGTATTCATACCTCTGATGATGCGATCAAGATGTTGCTGGCCGGTGCCGATGTGACCCATATGTGCTCAGCACTGTTGCAGCGTGGTCCCGCATATCTGGGTGAGGTGCTCAAGGGAATCGAGCAATGGATGGAGGAGAAGGAGTATGCCTCCATAACGCAACTCAAGGGCAGCGTGAGCCATGCCAAGGCAAGCGACCCGACAGCCTTCGAGCGTTCCAATTACATCAAGGTTCTCAACAGTTTTGATGCTCCCGATGGGGTCTGGCGCTAGGCTGGTATCAGGCTTGTTGTCTGCTGTTAAAAACCAAGGAGGGTTTTATGTTCGGTTGGGGTGGTAAGCGAAAAACTGCATCGGCACGGCATATTCTGGTCAAGGATCGTGAGCAGTGTGAAGCGCTGAAGGCGGAGATTGAACAAGGCGCCGATTTTGCAGAACTGGCCAAACAACATTCCAGTTGTCCTTCGGGCAAGAAGGGTGGCGATCTGGGCACCTTCCGTGAGCGACAGATGGTTAAGGAGTTCAACGATGTGGTCTTTACCGGCGAATTGCACAAGGTGCATGGACCGGTGAAAACCCAATTCGGTTATCACCTGATCGAGATTACATCACGCTCGGATATGTGATCTGCAGGGGGGCTTCAGGTTGCGGTTCCTTGTCATTCATGCTACATCACACCTATGAAGCAAACCGATGGAAGGGAATATGTCTAAATTACAGGATGTGGTCATACTGCTCAGGGACGGGACAAAGCTTAAAGGGAGCTTGCATAACGCCTTTAATCCGCAGCAGGGACAGGTCTCGATTATCCGCAGGGGTGAGGTGGAGAATATTTCCCTGAAGGATGTTTGTTGCGTTTCCTTCCTGGTGCAGGCTGGTTTACCCCGTTATAAAAGACTTCCCAGTGAAGTGATTGAGCGCATCGTCACCGTCAGCGGAGACGAATTCGTTATGCGGGTATTGCCCAATGAAGTCGAATTTGAAGGCTTTATGGCCACGCCGCAGGAAGACAATTCGCCCATCCAGAGGATTTATTTTGTCTCGGAGGGTGTGAAGTCCCGAGAGCTCACAGATTTGATCGGGACGATTCTTGATAAGGAAAATCTCGCGGATACCGCCAGCATTGAGAAGGCTGTTCAGGAGCAGAAGGCGCTACGTGCCCGTCGAGTGGGCGATATCCTTGTTGATGATGGCAAGATCAGCAAGCAGGACCTGGAAGAAAGTATCCTTGATGTGCCTACATCCGGCAAGAACAAGAAGCAACGTCTTATGGTCGGTGAGGTGCTCGTTGCCGAGGGCCTGATCACCGAGGCTCAATTACTGGACGCGCTGGAAAAACAGAAGAAGGCAAAAGGCAAACGCCTCGGCGAGATTCTAGTTGAATCAGGTGTGATTACAGAAGAGGCGATGTTAATCGCCATGGCCATTAAGCTGAGGATGCGTTTCATCGATTTGGCGCATATCACACCGAGTCTTGAAGCCCGCAATATGGTTGCGCCTTCCATGGCCAGAAAACATTTTCTGCTACCCATATTCGTGGACGATAAAAAGCTGATTGTAGCCCTTACCGACCCGGGGAATCTGGGTATCATCGAAGATATTTCCTTCCACTCGAATCATCGTGTTATCCCGGTGTTTGCAACCAGAGAGCAGGTGACCGGCCTGATTGAGGAGCTTTATGGACCTGAGGGTCAGGATGATGATGAACTGGATGTTGAGCTGACCAGTGTTGCTGAGGATGATGCAAGTGAACTGGAGCAGACCCAGGTTAGCGAGGCGGAAAAGGCGCCTATTGTCCGGTTGGTCAACCGTACGATTCTTGATGGTGTTGCCGCCAAGGCCAGCGATATTCATATCTTCCCCGTAGAAGGCGCCACGCGTATTGATTTCAGGGTCAATGGCCTGTTGCAGCAATACATGTTGGTGTCTGAGATGGCGCTCAGGCCGATGCTTTCGCGCATCAAGATTGTGGCCGGCATGGATATTTCCGAGCATCGCCTGCCTCAGGATGGCCGCATTCAGATGCGCGCCAGCGGGCGAGAGGTGGAATTCCGCGTTTCCGTTATGCCGGGGCTTCTCGGTCAATCGGCTGTCCTGCGTATTCTCGATAAGGGAAACAAACCGATGCGTCTGGAGGAGTTGGGGCTTAGCGATGCGCATGCGAAAGCGATCAACCAGATTATCCGAAGTGCAAATGGGTTTTTTCTGGTCACGGGGCCTACAGGAAGTGGCAAATCAACAACCCTGCTGGCAGCCATGGCCAGTTTGACAACCCTGCCTCGCAGGTTAATTTCGGTTGAAGATCCTGTCGAAGGCAAGATTCCCGGCATTAATCAGGTCCAGATCAATTCAGCGATTGGTTTCACCTTCGCGCGCGCACTGCGCAACCTGTTGCGCCACGACCCGGATATTCTGATGGTCGGTGAAATACGCGATCAGGAAACGGCGCAGATTGCCGTTGAGGCAGCGATGACCGGGCACATGATGCTGTCATCCCTGCACACCAATGATGCGGCGGGGGCTTTCCCGCGCCTGATTAATATGGGGGTGGAGCCCTTCCTGGTTGCCGATACGGTTAAAGGGGTAATGGCGCAGCATTTGCTCCCCCGTCTTTGCACGGAGTGCCGCATTGAGATTGCGCCGGAAGATGATCTGATTGCGCAACTGAACAGATATGGATTCGACTATGATGGGCCTGCGTACAAATCCGAGGGCTGTAAGGCCTGCCATAACAGTGGTGTGGGCGGGCGCGTGCTCGTCTATGAACTGTTGCTGGTGAATGAGGATATTGCCCGCCTGATTTCGCTCAACAGCTCGGAGGCGCAGATCAATAAGGCTGCACGCCAGGCAGGGATGACTTCAATGGCTGAAATGGCCCTTGGAAAAGCCAGGGAGGGCGCGATCAATCTGGCCTATGTCATGCCGTTATTGTCCACGCATGATATGGAATCCGATTCTTAGCAGGGGCGTTCAAATAGATCTATTCCGGGCTGCCTCATTTCAGAAATGGCCTAATGTTTGATTTCCCTTTGACTGCTACGCCAACCGCGTTTTTCCATCCGGCGAATGTTGTCTGCATTCCTTAGCTGTTCCAGATAAGGTATCAGAAGCAGCAGTTCTTCGTCCTTTGGATTTCCAAAAACGTAATGATGGAACGATCTATCGCATAGTTATGACGCTACAGTCGCCCTGACTGTTCGACGGGCATGACCCAGTAGATACCCTGGTCCCGTGCATGCTTGACGGCATTCTGCAATTGCTCCAGCACGGTCGGGATGTCTTCATCCTCAAGCAGGATTTCCACCCGGATATGCGGGGTATAACCCACCACCTTGTCGCGCATGGAGAGGAAGGCATCTCTGGCATCCCTGGCACCATGTCCCTGCACATCGCTAAAGGTGAAGCCGCTGACGCACGCCATGCTGCGCAGCTGGTCGGCCAGGCCATGCTGCATATTGGCATGAACTACCAGCACAAGATTCTTTTTCATGTCCGAACCTCCTTGTCAGCTTGCAAGCTGCGTTCGCAACGTCCTTCGATCCAGTCATAAAGCATGGGCAGTAAAAGCAGGGTCAGCAGGGTCGAAGTGACCAAGCCACCGATGACCACGACGGCAAGCGGGCGTTGAAGCTCCGAGCCGATACCCGTGGCGGTGAGCAGCGGCAACAGGCCAAGGCTGGCGATCATGGCGGTCATCAAGACGGGGCGAAGACGTCGTTCGGCGCCGGATCGTACTGCATCGGCGACGTTGTAACCCGACTCGCGCAACTGGTTGAAGTAGCTGACCATGACCACACCGTTGAGCACAGCGACGCCGAACAGGGTGATGAACCCGACAGAGGCGGGCACGGAGAGATAAAGTCCCGAAAGGTAGAGGCTGACAACACCGCCGATCATGGCAAACGGGATGTTTAGCAGGATCAGTCCCGCCTGCCGCATGGAACGGAATGTGAGGAAGAGCATCAGGAAGATCAGCACGATGGATACCGGAACAACCAGTGCCAGCCGGGCTGCGGCACGCTGCTGGTTTTCAAACTGACCGCCATAGGTAACGAAATAGCCGGCGGGAAATTTAACATTCGCGGCGATGGCATTCTGGACTTCGTTGACGAAGCCGACCACGTCGCGTCCCTTGACGTTGGCCTGAATGACCACCTGGCGTTGTGCCGACTGGCGATTGATCTCCACTGGGCCCTTGGTCGGCTGAATGTCGGCCAGCAGGTGCAACGGCACCTTGGCGCGACTGGGGGTTTCAACTAGCAAGTCTCCGATTGCCTTCGGCGAGTTGCGTGCAGCCTCCGGAAAACGCAGCAGGATGCCGGCACGGCGGTTGCCTTCGATGACTTCGGTCATCACCTGGCCGGCGACGGCCGTTTCGATAACCCGGTTGATGTCCTCGGCATTGATGCCGTAAAGCGCCATACGATCAGTTTTCATGTCGATCTGCAGGTAATTCTGGCCGGAGAGTCGGCTGCGGAAGATGTCCACTGCACCGGGGATCGTGGAAAGAACCTTCTCGATTTGTGCCGAAAGGTGTTCAAGGGTATTCAGGTCATCGCCGTAGAGTTTGATGGCCATGGCGGCGCGGACGCCGGTCAGCATTTCCGAAACGCGCATGTCGATGGGTTGCGTGAAGGCGAACTGGATATGCTCGAAGCGCTGCAGCTTGCTGCGCAGGTCGTCCTGGAATTCGCTCACGGGGCGGGTCCATTGCTCGCGCGGCTTGGTGATCAGGAAGTTATCCGTCTGGTAGAGGCCCATCGGGTCCATGCGCAACTCGTCGGCACCGGTACGCGACACGACACCGGTGACCTCCGGCACTTCCATGAGTGCTTTCTGGATTGGGTTATCCATGGCCAGGGAATCGGCCAGCGTGATGTTCGAATCTTTCTCCACAATGACCACGGTGGTTCCTTCATCCATCACCGGCATGAACTCCTTGCCGATCTTGGGGAACAACAGGCCGGCACCAAGCAACGCAGACAGGGCGATGGCGAGTGCCGCCACGCGATAACGCAGCGTCAGGAGCATGAGCGGCCGATACAGGCCCTTGAGTTGACGGACCATCCATCCATCCTGTTCATGTTCGGAATCCTGCCCCGCGCGATGCTTCATGATGATACTTGCCAGCACGGGGATGATCGTCAGCGACAGGACCAGGGAGCTGACCAGGGCGAATGAAATGGTAATGGCCAAGGGTTTGAACATCTTGCCTTCCAGCCCGGAGAGACTGAACAGGGGCAGAAAGACGAGAATGATAATGCTGATGCCTGCGATAACCGGGGTCGCCACTTCCAGAACGGCACGATAGATCACATGCAGCTTGTCCACGCCGCGGATATTTTGGGAGAGGCGGGAGTGGATGTTTTCGACCACCACCACGGCGGCATCGACGAGGATGCCGATAGCGATGGCCAGTCCACCCAGCGACATAAGATTGGCGCTGATGCCGAAGAGATACATCAGCGTGAAGGTAAACAGTACGGATAGCGGCAGGATCAGGGCAACGGTCAGGGCACTGCGCAGATCGCCGAGCATAATGATCAGCACCAGCAGGACCAGCACCACCGCTTCGCCCAATGCCTTCTGAACAGTCCACACTGCCTTGGTGACAAGCTCGCTGCGGTCATAAAACGGTGTGATGGTGATGCCTTCCGGAAGGATATGCTGCAGGGAGGCTAGTTCCTGTTTGAGCCCCTTGATGGCGGTTCGGCTGTTGGCATCGCGGGCCAGAAGTGCCAGGCCGGTGACAATTTCACCCTCGCCGTCGGCCGTGACGGCACCGTAGCGGGTCAGGGCGCCGAGTTCGACCTTGGCAATGTCGCGGATATGAATCGGCTTGCCGTGGCGTGTTGCGAGGGTGATATTCCTGATGTCCTCGATGTCATGAATCTGTCCGATACTACGCACATAAAAGATGCCGGACTGCATATCAATGCGGTCGCCGCCTGCATTGCGGTTGTTCTGTGTCAGGGCGGCCTGCAGTTCGTTCAGGCCCACGCCATTGGCCATCAGCTTTTCAGGATCGGGGGTTACATGATAGGCGCGCACCTCGCCACCAAGCGAATTGATGTCGGCGATACCGGGGACGGTCCTCAGGCGGGGACGGATGACCCAATCCTGCAGGCTGCGCAGTTCGCGGTTGCTGTAGTCCTTGCCGGAGATGCGATACATGAAGATGTCGCCCAGAGGGGTCGTGATGGGCGCCAGACCTCCCTGAACGCCGGCAGGAAGGCTGTTCCAGACTTGGGTGAGACGCTCGGTAACCTGTTGGCGCGCCCAGAAGATATCGGTTCCTTCCTTGAAATCGATCACGATGCTGGACAGGCCATTCTTGGTTGTCGAACGCAGAACCGTATAGTTCGGCAAGCCCTGCATCTCGATTTCGATCGGGAAGGTGATCCTGCTTTCGACCTCTTCAGGAGCCATGCCCGGCGCCTTGGCGATAATGCGCACCTGTGGCGACGAAACATCCGGAAAGGCATCGATCGGCAGGTTCTGGAATGCCACGATGCCGGTTGCAGTCAATGCCACGGCCAACAGCATAAGCATCAGCCGCTGAATCAGGGAAAAGCGAACCAGTGCGGCGATCATGGCTGCACCTCTGCCTGAGCAAGCAGCGGATCGCCGACGGCCATGTGCAGGTCGACGGCGGCAATTTGCGACTGGAACATCATGTCTAGAGCGCTGTTGCGGGTATCGAAATAAGTATTATAGGCATCAATCAGGTTCAGGCTGTTTACTTCTCCGACGGCGTAGCTTTGGCGGGTCAGTGCCAACAGCTTTTCGGCGGGTTCAAGCATGCGTTTGTTGATGGAGCGCAACTGTTCGAGCAACTGGGACAGGTTTAGATAGCTTTGTTCAAGCTGTGCATGGAGATTGCGCTGGGTGATCCGTAGGCGCGACTTATTGCGCATGACTTCAGCTTCTGCACGGGCGACATTGGCTTGATTGTAGTCCCATAGCGGTACCGGCACACTGATCATGATGCCGTTGAAGTTCTGGCGCCGACCGGCCAGAACGTCTCGTTCGTGAATCAGGCTTACTACAGGATCACCGTATTTTCTGAACCTTTCAAGATCGACGCCAGCCTGTGTTGCTTCTACCTGATAATGCAATTGTTTCAGCGAAGCCGACGATTTCTTCAGCCTCTGCCGCAATGTGGTCAATGGTCGCGGGGCGGGCGCGGGTTGCAGATCAGGCAAGTCGACACTTTCCTGATCAGGTAACTCCAGGCGCAGGCGAAACATGTGCAGGGTGTCGGTGAACACGGTTCTGGCATTGAGCAGAGCTCGTCCTGCCATCTCATCGAGCAGTTCGATGCGATGGCGATCCAGCGGATTGATGTACTGAATGACCGGGGTGGTGCGGCGAGACTGGGCCTGCTGGATACTGTGGGTAAAGCGCTGTCGCTGTTCAGCAAGGAGAAGCTTTTCGTGGCTGAGAAGAAGCGCATAGTAGAAGCGGGAGATGTCATATTGCAGGGTCAACCGGGACTGATCGGCCAGAGCTTGTTCTGCCGATAGCTGCTTGGCGGCAACGGCCTCTTGCTTTTGCAGGCGCAATAAAGGTAAGGGCTGGTTGATGATCAACTGATCGACGTTATAGCCTCCCCGCCCGTCCTGCAAGCCGAGCCGGTTCTGGGCACGCAGGCTGACAGTCGGGTTGGGCCACTTGGTGGACTGGTTGAGTTCACTCTGGCGGACGGCAATGCCGGCAAGCGCTTCCTGTTGTTCCGGTGCGACGTCCATGGCGCGCTGCACGCTTTTTGCCAGCGTCCACGTTTCCGTTGCACTGGCCGGTTGACCGGCCAACAAAAGAATCGCAATTATTTGCAGCAGGCGCCAGCCAAAATCGCCGAATTTTATGATCATTTCTTTCCCCTTGAAGAGTAGAATATGACTTCTCAAAAGCCCTGGTAAATTCCGAAGCGGAGTCATGATAGTAAACCAAGCTGAAGTGAATCTGAACGCCTAGTTTAGATACGGGTATTACGATGTTGGTTGAAATGTTCTATAAGCTGATGAAAGCAAATGCGCATCGTGACCCGTGCCGATGTGTTTTAATCGATGGATGGTGCTCCGGGAGTTCCTCTTCGCCAGCTTCGCTTTTCCATCCTACGGATGTTGTCTGCCTCCTTTAGTTGTTCCAGATAAGGCATCAGAAGCAGCAGTTTTTCGCAGGCGTGAAACAGGGTTTCGTCCAGATCGAGGATCAGCAGTTTGGTGCTCATCGTGTGCTCAGCCATCGCATGGCTGCAACATTAGGATATGCCGCACAGGCTTGCACTGGGAAATCTCTACACTCGCCGGCATCTTTCCTGTCCGCCTGCCCCTTTTCATTCGAGGTCGATGCCAGCATGATGCGCAAGCCAAGAAAAGTCAGGAGCAATGAGCGGTGGAAGAACGTTACGAAGCACAGGAAATAGAGCAGAAATGGCAGCAGCGCTGGGAGATGTCCGGCATCGATGCAGCCTCGGATGATGCACAGGATCAGCGTCCGAAATACTACTGTCTGGTGATGTTTCCGTACCCCTCCGGCAATCTGCATATGGGGCATGTGCGCAATTACTGCCTTGGCGACGCGGTGGCGCGCTACAAGCGCATGCAGGGCTTCAATGTGTTGCATCCCATCGGTTGGGATGCCTTCGGCCTGCCTGCTGAAAATGCGGCCATCAAAAACAACCGTCCGCCGGCAGAGTGGACCTATGCCAATATCGACCAGATGCGTGAACAGCTCAAAAGGCTGGGTTTGTCTTACGACTGGAGCCGTGAAATTGCCACCTGCAGACCTGAATACTACCGCTGGGAACAGTGGCTCTTTACCCGGCTCATGCAGAAGGGGCTGGCTTATCAATCCAATGCCGAGGTGAACTGGTGCGATCCATGCCATACGGTGCTGGCCAATGAACAGGTGGTGGATGGCGTTTGCTGGCGCTGCGATACGCCGGTGGTGCGCAAGAATCTGAAACAATGGTTTATCAAGATCACTGCCTATGCAGAGGAGCTGTTGGCCGATCTGGATAAGCTGGATGGCTGGCCCGAGAAAGTAGTCGGCATGCAGCGCAACTGGATCGGTAAATCGACCGGCGCCGAAGTTTCCTTCGGGCTTGAAAGCTCCGATGAGACCCTGGATATCTTTACCACCCGACCGGATACGCTGATGGGTGTGACTTATATGGCGGTTGCGGCTGGTCATCCGCTGGCGAAGAAGGCGGCGGAGAGCAATGCTGAGTTGGCCGCATTCATTACCGAGTGCAGCAAGATGTCCACCAAGGAAGCCGACGTCGAAACGATGGAAAAGAAGGGCATGCCGACCGGTTTCAATGCCGTGCATCCAATCACCGGGGGCCTAGTTCCGGTGTGGGTCGCCAACTTTGTGTTGATGGGATATGGCACGGGTGCAGTGATGAGCGTGCCGGCTCATGATGAGCGCGATTATGCCTTTGCCAAGAAATACGATCTGCCGATCAGGCAGGTTATCAGGCCCACAGAGGGTGATTGGGATATCGAGTCAACAGCATTCACTGAACAGGGTGTGTTGATCAACTCTGCAGATTTCGACGGACTTGACTCTGTCACCGCCAAACAGGCAATTACCGAACACCTGAGCAAGCAGGGTAAGGGTAGTGAGCGTGTTCAGTACCGCCTGCGCGACTGGCTGGTATCTCGGCAGCGATACTGGGGCGCGCCGATTCCGGTGATCCACTGCGAGGATTGTGGTGCTGTCCCCGTACCGGATGATCAGCTACCGGTTGAATTACCGACCGATCTGCAACCGACAGGCGGCGCCTCGCCTTTGAGTCAATGCGAAGCCTTTGTGCATGCCGATTGTCCGACTTGCGGCAAGCCCGCCCGGCGCGAGCTGGATACCTTCGATACCTTTATGGAATCATCCTGGTACATGAGTCGCTATACCTCTCCGCGCAGTAATGAGGCCATGCTTGATAGCGCTGCTATTGAGCGCTGGGCGCCTGTGGATCAGTACATCGGCGGTGTGGAGCATGCTGTGCTGCATCTGCTTTATGCCCGTTTCTATCATAAGCTGATGCGCGATGCCGGCCTGTTTACCTCCGAGCAGGGCGGGGACGAACCCTTCATCAATCTGCTGACCCAGGGTATGGTACTTAAGGACGGCAGCAAGATGTCCAAATCCAAGGGCAACACGGTTGATCCGAAGGCGATTATCGAAAGATTCGGAGCCGATACGGCACGCCTGTTCACCCTGTTTGCCGCACCGCCCGAGAAGGAGCTTGAGTGGAACGATGCCGGTGTCGAGGGCGGCTACCGCTTCCTGAAACGCGTTTGGCGCTTGCTTGAGAAGCTGGATGCCGAAACGGGTGGTGATGAGGATGCTGCAGCTGTGAAGGCATTGCGCTTCACCATTCACACCACGATTCAGCGCGTCACTCATGCCTTTGAGCATGGCTTTGCCTTTAATGTTGCCATTGCTGCCCTGATGGAACTGGCCAATGCATTACAGGATTTCCAGATAAGGTGTGCCGTGGGCAAGGCTGTTTATCGTGAAGGTGTCGAGGCCCTGGCGACCATGCTTGCGCCGTTTGTGCCGCACTTTGCCTGCGAATTTGCAGAGAAACTGGGTATGGATCAGGTGGCCGTCGTGGCCGGCTGGCCCAAGGTGGATGAAACTGCATTGGTGCAGGATGAGATTACACTGGTGGTGCAGGTGCAGGGCAAGAAGCGTGGCGAGATTATCCTCGCCAAGGATGCTTCCCAGGATGATGCATTGGCACTGGCCCAATCCGATGCCAGTATCGCGAAATGGATGGATGGCATGCAAATCGTCAAGGTGGTGCTGGTTCCGGGTCGCCTGCTCAATATTGTGGTGCGTCCGGCATGAAGCGCCTGATTGTGTTGTCACTCTGCCTGATGCTTTCATCTTGCGGATATCACCTGATGGGCATGGGGCGCGGTGTGGTGCCAGCCGATGTAGACGTGGTGCGCGTGATTGGTAACGATCATAGCGACCAATTTATCAGCAACTGGATAGCCTATTTGCGTGACAATGCCACCTACGAGGTGATTCCCGCAGCTTCGGAAAAAGAAGCCGGCGCTGAATTGCGTCTCGGCAGACTCAGTGAATCACTGACACCGATTACTTACGATACCAGTGGTATCGTTACTGTAGACCGCATGACCTTAAGCGGTGAAGTCAGTCTTTGGCAGAACGGCGAGAGGATATGGAACAGTGGTGCGATATCGTCCTATGAAGATATTGACGTAAGTGGCGGTCCGACAACCATCGAATCGGCCAAGACTCGTATTCGCTCCGATCTTGAGACGCAATGGATGAGGCAGGCCTGGCTCAAGCTTTCTTCCGGGTTTTAACAGGCTTATAGGCACGATGTCGCTTCGCCTGTCTGCCGCCAAGCTGCTTCCCGCATCACATGCCTGCTACTATCTGAGTGGCGACGACAGCGACGGCGTATTCGAAACGGCTGAGCAACTGCTCGCCGAGGGGGCCGACGGCAGCACGGTGCTGCGTGTCGATGTCAACGAACTGGCGCTGATTCATCAGCAATTGCAACCGGGATTATTCGGCGAAGTCCGCTGCCATGCCATGGTACGCAATGCCGGCAGCGCACGCCCCAATCAGATCGATCAACTGGAAAAGCTGGCTGCACAACCGCCTGCCGGGCTGCGTCTGGTGATTTGTGCTGCAGGTATCGACAGCAAAAAAGCCCTGCACAAGCGTATCAGCGCATTGCCCGAAGTAGCCTGTTGCACGCTGGAACGCATGGATGAAGCTGCTTTTGGCCGCTGGTTGACCCAACTTGCAAAGGATGCAGGGCTCAGGTTAAGTGACGAAGCCTTGGCCATGATGAGCGAACACCTGCTGGGAATGCGCATGGCAACACGTCAGGCCATCGAGCGCTTGCGCCTGTTTGATGCAGGTGAAGGCAATACCTTGAACGTCGACGTGGTCGGAGATCTGCTTGGTGAGCGTAGTCCGGGGGATTTGTCGGCCTTGTGCCGGGCTGTCGCCGAACGTTCCCCTTCTGCCATCGGTCTGCTGCGCGGCCTGCTGCGAGAACAGCAGGTGGCCGAGGTGCAGGTGCTGAGCTGGATTTCGATTCGCCTGCAACAGCTCCTGCTGTATGTCTGGTATGCAGCCAGCGACAAGCGCAGTGCAGCTCAGAATGCCGGCGTATTCGGCGAGGCGCGACAGCTTGTGCCGCATGAGGCCAGGAACTGGAAGCCGCAGGAACTGATGCGCGCCATGCAGCGCATGATGCAGGTGGAAATGCTGCTCAAGGGGGCCAGCACGGAGCAGAAAGGTGTGGTGCTGGAGCGTTTTGTGCTTGAGTTGGTATCCGGGTGAAGGCATGACACTGCAGCAGATTGCGGGTGACGACTGGCAGGATTTCGAGCGCAAACATGTCTGGCATCCCTATGCCTCGATGGTTTCGCCAGCACCGATGTTTGCCGTGCAGCGGGCTGAGGGTGTGCGGCTGTTTCTTGAGGACGGGCGCGTACTTATTGACGGGATGTCTTCCTGGTGGTGTGCCATTCATGGCTACAATGTGCCCGAACTCAATGCTGCTGCCACGGCGCAAATGCAGAAGATGTCGCATGTGATGTTCGGAGGCCTGACGCATGAGCCGGCGGCCCGGTTGGCAGCCCGTCTTCTTGAGATAGCGCCGGACTGTATGCAGCATGTATTTTTTGCCGATTCCGGTTCGGTATCGGTTGAGGTGGCCATCAAGATGGCGCTGCAATTCTGGCAGGCGCAGGGGTGTGAACAGAAATCCCGTCTGCTGACCATTCGCCATGGTTATCATGGTGACACCTTCGGGGCGATGGGGGTGTGTGATCCGGTTAGTGGCATGCACCATCTGTTTGCCAGGATGCTTCCCGAACATCTTTTCGCTGATGCGCCGACGGCATGCACGGATGCAGACTGGGATACCAAAGGGGGGGATGAAGCCCAGATCGCTGACTTCAGAGATAAAATTGAAACGCACAGGGGTGAGTTGGCGGCCGTTATCCTTGAACCGATCGTACAGGGGGCAGGGGGCATGCGTTTTTATGCGCCCGAGTTCCTGCGCCGGGTACGTACCCTCTGCGATGCCAATGACGTACTTCTAATCCTTGATGAAATTGCCACGGGGTTTGGGCGAACAGGCCGCATGTTTGCCTGTGAGTTCGCGGGTATTGAGCCGGATATCATGTGCGTTGGCAAAGCGCTGACCGGTGGTTACATGACCATGGCTGCTGTGTTGACCACAGCGCGGGTGGTACAGGGCGTGCACGCTGATGCCAATGGGGAAGGAGCGGTGCTTATGCACGGACCGACCTTCATGGCCAATCCGCTGGCCTGTGCAGTGGCGCTGGCCAGTATCAATCTTCTGCTGGCTTCACCATGGCAGCAGCGGGTCGCAGAAATCGAGGCGCAACTGAAAAGGGAGCTTGAGCCTTGTCGGGCCTTGCCGGGGGTGAGTGATGTGCGGGTATTGGGTGCCATCGGTGTTGTTGAAATGTGTGAACCAGTGGATATGGCGCTCGTGCAGCCGATGTTCGTTGAGCTCGGCGTATGGTTACGTCCATTCGGCAAGCTGATTTACACCATGCCTCCTTTCATTGTTGATTCCAAGGAGTTGCGTGTTATTACGAATGCCATGAATGAGGTTGCGTCAGTCTTATCCAAGAGCCCTTGATGGGGTGTTGAAACACATGGAATCTTCACTGGAAAGATTAGGGAATCGGAAGCTGGTGGAGCCGGCCGGGATCGAACCGGCGGCCTTTACATTGCGAACGTAACGCTCTCCCAACTGAGCTACGGCCCCATTATTTCCTTGCGCTGGATGATAGCCGCAATCGGAGTGCCGACAAGAAGAATCGGTATTCTCTACTGTATTTCTAGGATACGCCTGGCTGCTCCGGTCCGGGGGCATCCTTTCCAGGCATTGAAGCCCACAGTAAAAAATCGAGAAAAGATTCGAGATTCATCGGTTTGGCAATAAAAAATCCTTGCCCGGTATCGCATCCGATCTCTTTCAGTACATCCCAGTCCTGGCGGTTTTCCACCCCCTCGGCAACTGTCTTGACCCCCAACTTGCGCGCCATCTGGATGCTTTGTTCGACAACAACACGCAAGGCCTCGTTATCGGAAACATCTTTCACAAAGGAGCGGTCGATCTTCAGCTCGCTAAAGGGAATGCGGGTGAGTTGCTGCATGCTGGCATAACCGGTTCCATAATCGTCGATGGAAAGTCCGAAGCCGTACATGCGCAAACGCGCCAGATTTTCCAGCGAATGAGCAACATTGGTCATAGCTGCCGATTCGGTTATTTCCAGAATAATGTGTTCGGGATCGGCTTCCGCAGCTTTGACTACTTTCATGATCCTGTCTGCCAAATTGGTATCATCCAGCGAGACCAGCGAAAGATTGACCGATATGGAAATTTGAAAGCCTTTGTTGTGAAACATTCTGCATGCAGAGGCTGCTTTTTCGAGCATGAGAAAAGTCAGGCCATCGATATTGCCGCTTTGCTCAAGTTGTGGAATAAATGCATCCGGGGTAATCACGCCATGCTGCGGATGAATCCACCGGGCCAGCGCCTCAGCGCCGACAACTGCTCCTGATGCAATATTCAATTTGGGTTGATAAAACGGTTCGATCTGCTTAGCACGGACGCCGTCCAGGATTTCATAAAGTGTGAAAGGCGAGGTTTGAGCAATAATTTGCTGACGTCGTTTGTTCTCTGGGCTCCTATATTGAGAAATCAGGACTTTAAGGGTCGATGGTGTTACAGGTTTTTCAATCTTGCCGAGCAGATGAATGTCATGCATGTCGGCCATTTTCCCAACCGAGTCGATCAGCTTTTTATCCAGCGAGCTGGTAATGATGATTGAAACATGCTGACGCTCTTCCCCCAGGTGTCTCAGAAACTCCATCCCGTCCATTTCCGGCATGTTCAGGTCGCAAATGACGATATCTATCTGCTTATGCTTTTCTCTACGCAGGATATCAAGTGCCTGCCTGCCGTTGCTCGCATCGCATACCATGGTCGCGCCCAGCGATAGCAGCATCTCCGTGACCACCTTCCGCTGAAAGTCATCATCTTCTACAACCATGAAATTCAATTCGTTTAGCGTGTCAGGCATGTACCTCACCTTATATTTTATATTCCCCCTGTGCATATTCACTATCCGCAGTATAGTCATACAAACGTGATTGAAGATAGCATTGTGCGTTGGCGGGAAGACCTTATATGCGTCTTGCTGCTCGAATGATTATCTGACTTTATCATGGAGAAGGGAGTGGGTTTGCCCGCTTCCTGTCGCTGGAGGATGCATGCCGGATACGCAGGCCATGGATCGGATACGGCTTATTCTATTCGATTGCGATGGCACGTTGATGAATTCACATCACCATATTATCCGGGTGATGCAGCTGGCCTTTGCCGAGCATGCTTTGCCACAGCCGTCGGTGACGGCAGTGTCCGCGGTTGTCGGCTTGTCTCTTTCAACGGCTGTGCAGCAGTTGTTGTCGGGTAAAGAAGCCGAACTGACTGCAGCTGTTACAGAGACCTATCGTCGACTGTACCGGGATTTGCCCGGCGATTATGTGCTGTACGCCGGGGTGCGCGAAACGCTCGATGCCCTTAAAGGGCGAGGTTACTGGCTAGGAGTTGTGACTGGTAAATCGCATGCCGGATTGCAGCGGGTGTTAGCCGAGTTTGCTCTGGCCCATTATTTTCTGGTTATGCGCACAGCGGATCACTGCCCCTCCAAACCCCATCCTGCCATGGTCAACGAATGCATGCGTGAAATGGGGGTGGGCAGTGCTCAAACAACGGTGATCGGTGATACCGCACTGGATATGCAAATGGCCTGTGCCAGCGGAACGAAGGGGCTCGGGGTTTCTTTCGGTGTGGCAGACCACGCGACCCTGTTTGAGGCCGGGGCGGCCCATGTGGTGGATCATTTTTCCGAACTTCTGGAGCACTTTCCGCACTTGCAGCAACAGCCCCCATCACTCACGATGCGGTAATGAATATTTCAGCAAAGAAAACCGTTCGTTACAGCCTTATTTTCCTTGCCGTGGTGTGTGCCCTGCTGGTCGCGGCCCCCTTCTTTATTGATGCCAATCAATACAAATCACTGATTGTCGATCAGGCCGAAAAGGCCACCGGGCGACATATTGAAATCGGTCAGTTGCATGCTTCACTGTTCCCCTGGGTAGGGCTGCGCATCGAGGATGTGCATATCGCCAACCCGAAGGGCTTTGCCAAGGGTGATCTGTTACAGGTGAAAAGTCTCGACGTGCAGGTCGCCTTCATACCCTTGTTGGGTGGCAAGTATCAGATTGAGCGTTTTGTACTCGATACCCCGAAGGTGCAGCTGAATCGCGCCGCCGATGGTTTCAACAACTGGGAGGATTTGTTGCCCAGAGATGCCGCTCTGGCAGGTGATAAGACTGCTGCATCGTCTGGCACAGCCCAGGCGCCAGTTGTGGAGCAGCAGGCTGGTGGCGGTATTCTGGCGGCACTCAGTGCACAGTCGCTGCACATGAATGATGGTGAAGTACATTTTGTTGATGCGCAGAGTGGGCAGAACATCCATCTTACCGCGCTCAACATCCAGGTGGATGATGTGCAGATGCAGCGGCCTGTGGCGCTACGCGCTTCAGGCAAGCTGGGCGGCGATGATTTTGCACTCGATGGCATGGTCGGCCCTGTGGGGGATGTCAGCGCACTTGATGCCGCCCATCTGCCGTTTAAAGGGCACCTTACAGTGCCGGCAGCCGGTATGGCCAATCTGAGCAAGCTGGTCTCGGGACTTGAGGCCTTGGGTGAGGGGACACTGGGGCTTGATGTTCAGTTTGAACAGCGCCCCAATGGTGTGCGCGTGATGGCCGGCTCGCTGAATCTGCATGCGGCGCATGATTTGCTGCTGAATGTGAAGGCGCAGATGCCGGACGCGAAACGCATGCAGATCGAACAGTTGCTGGCCCGCATGGACGGTGTCGAACTGGCTGATGTGAACGGCAATCTGACCGGTATAGGTGGGGCAGTGCAATATCAGTTGCGCGTTAACACGCCCGAGCTGACGCGCCTGCAGCTGAGTCAGTGGTTGCCTGAATTGCAAAGTATGTATGCCGCACATCCAGCCCCATGGAAGACCCTGAAGCTGGGTATGTTGGTCGCCGGCGATACACAGGCGGTGGATATCCGCGACCTGCAGCTTCTGCTCAATGGCGAACTGGTTCAGGTGTCCGGCAATATCAATTTTGCCGCAGACCCCGATATCCGACTGCGTTTGGCCTCACATCTGCTGCATGCTGACCCCTGGTTGCCGCAACCGGCTGCCGAAGGCTCCGGTAATTCGGCGCTCGCTCCTGCACCGTCTGTTACAGCAGGGCCGGCGGATGGCATGGCGTTGATTTCTGATGCCCATGCAGGGGATATGGCTGTTGAGAAGGTAGAAGATAAACCGGTGGAGCCGGATCTGCGTTTCCTCAAACCATGGAAGATTGCGGTGGTCATGCAGGTAGACCAGCTTTTACTGCGCGGTCTTGATATAGGCCGCTTACGCGCCGATGTGAACGGCAGAAACGGGGTGATCAGTATGGATCCCTTGCGTTTCGAGCTGGCTGGTGGTCGTGTCGAGGAGCAGGCCAGTATCAATGTTGGCGTGTATCCGGCCACATGGACCGAGTCCGTGAAGGTGCGCGATGTCCAGTTGCAACCGGTGCTCAAAGCACTGTCTGATAACGATATGCTGAGCGGCAGTCTGCAAATGGACACCCGTCTTGGCGGAAGAGGTTTGTTGCCCGAGGCGGCCATGGCGCGGCTGAACGGAACCGGCAATGTGTTGCTGCGCGATGGTAGCATCAAGGGTTTTGATATTGCCGCCATGCTGCGCAATATCCAGAACCTCGGGATGGGCAGTGGCGAACAGAAGAAAACCGATTTCTCGCAGATGTCGGGTAGCTTCAAGATCACCAATGGCGTGGCTAAAAATGACGATCTGTTTGTTGCTTCTCCACTGTTCCGCTTAACCGGTTACGGTGTGGTGAATCTTCTGAGCAAGCAGATGGATTACCACCTCAAGCCACGTCTGGTCGGTACGGCTGTAGGGCAGGGTGATTCGGAAGCTGTACGCAAGGGGCTGGAAGTGCCGTTGCGCCTGATCGGGCCATTGGATAAACCACAGGTGAAGCTTGAGGTCAGCATTGAGAGCCTGTTGGGTAATCGGGAAGCTATCCGGGAAATCATCAAGGATCCCAAAGCTGTGTTGAGGGGCCTGCTTGGTGGGGCGCTGCCGGGGCAGCCTGCCAGTAATCAGGGTGCACAGTCGCCAGCACCAGCGCGCACAGACCCACAGCAGCAAACGCCTCCCCCGGCACAGCCTGCCAAGCCGCTTGAACAGCTGCTGAATCAGGTATTGCCAAGGTTTTAGGCGATGTTTGAGCGTCTGCGATTGCATCCCGACCGACCGCAGGCGCGACTGGTCAGCCATGCTGCCGAATACATCCGCAAGGGCGCAGGTGCTGTGGTACCGACCGATACCACGTATGCACTGATGGCCCTGACCACAGCACATGATGTGCTCTCCGAATTTACCGCCCTGCGCAGGCTGGATGCACAACATATGTGGTCGCTGATTTGCAGCGACCTGTCGCAGGCGGCAACCTATGTACGCATGGATAATGAGGCGCACAGAATTTTGCGCCGCTGCCTCCCCGGGCCGTACACATTCATCCTGCCGGCCAATTCACAGCTTCCCAAGCGTGTCTTCGGCAAGCGGCGCGATGTGGGTATTCGCATACCGCAACATGCTGTTTGCCAGATGCTTTTACAGGAACTGGGCGAACCATTGTTTGCCACGACATTGAGATTTCCCGGTGAAAAAGATGCGGCAGTCGATCCGGATGAATTTGTTGGTCGGCTTAAGGGACTGAATCTATTGGTGCTGGATGCCGGCTGGAGCGGCGTGGAGCCGACAACGGTGATTGATCTGTGTGGAGATGTGCCCGAGTTGACCCGTCAGGGGGCTGGAGAGTGGCCTTAAACAATTAGACACCGAGATGCCTAAGCTTTCGGGCGTTCCTTTGCCTGCAAACGAGCAAGTAATTTATCGAC
Organism: Zetaproteobacteria bacterium CG1_02_55_237; assembly: GCA_001871195.1. Classification (GTDB taxonomy): domain Bacteria; phylum Pseudomonadota; class Zetaproteobacteria; order Mariprofundales; family Mariprofundaceae; genus UBA1543. Next base: position 45,193 of record MNXA01000009.1, on the reverse strand, counting down.
AAATGATTTGGCAGTAAGACCCTCAACCAGATAGGACCACAGCTTGCGTACGCGGCGAAGCAGATAGGCCGGGCGCAGATGATAGGTCAGCGCATTGTGCCCATAAAGGGCTGCTTCAACCTTTACGGCGTGGCTGCCGAGCGGCATAGCAGTCGGTTTGGCTTTTGCCTTGCGGAACAGCATGTGAATGTCAGGTTCATTCTCCGAGGTGAGGGAAGCAACCATTTCAAAGCCGCATTTCTCGGCCAGCACCTGCAGGGTTTGCGGGCTGAAATTGTAGATGTGCGCGTAGTGAAACAAGCGATCGAAGGTGGCGAACGGGCCGGTCAGGTTCGGGCATTCGACATAAAACAGACCACCCTCGGCCAGCAGTTTATGAATATGCTTCAGTGCCCGGCTTGGTGATGAAAAGTGCTCAATGACATGAATCAACAGAATCAACCCAGGTGAGCCTGCATCCTTCAGGTCATATAGGTTGGTATTTTCGATACGCGTGAGCAGTCGTGTCCTGGAATAGGTATTGAAATCGTGGTTGGGTTCGATGCCGGACGCTTTGTGTCCGTGGGTTTCGAATGCCTTGACCGTGCAGCCGATGCCGGCACCGATTTCAAATACTGCTTCCTCACCCGTCAGATAGGGGGTGAGCTGTCGATATATGCGCTCACCATTGTTCCAGGCGCGCATGACACGCCGAGGCGACGGTTCCTGCTCCCCATGATAATCCTGACGGTAGCGATTGGCATAATAGTCGGCGACCTCCGCCTCGGAGGGCACCGGAAGATGCATAACCAGACCGCAGCCGCGACAAAGTCCTGTTTGCAGGGACTCGCCGTGTCTGTCGGTGGCGGAGACAATACTGAAATCGCCGCCACCGCATAAATCGCAGCGTGGTGTTGCAGGTCGTCTTTTTGGCGCGGTGCTGGAAGTAGTCATTGGCGGCAATCCTAATAGGCTCACAGGCAGGTGGCTACAGCAGGTTGCATATTATTGAACAGTTGTGTCTTTGTTGGAGCTTAGGCCGCGTAGGAAATAGGATCTTCCAGATTGAGCTCGGCAAAACCCTGGCGACGGTAAAGACATGAGTCGCAATGACCGCATGGATTTCCATCCGGCGAAGGGTCGTAGCAGGAGTGGGTAAGGGAATAGTCCAACCCAAGCTTTAGCCCCATGGCGATGATTTCTGATTTTTTCAGGTGGATCAATGGCGTTTCGATAACCGTTTCATGGCCCTCTACGCCTGCCTTGGTCCCCAGCTTCAGCGTGTTGGCAAAGGATGTGAAAAATTCGGGTCGGCAATCGGGATAACCGGAGTAATCGACGATATTGGCACCGATGACCAGCTTCGTAGCCTGTCTCGACTCGGCAAAAGCTGCTGCCATGGACAGGAAAATAAGATTGCGTGCCGGAACATAGGTCGCGGGGATAACGCTTTTGTCCTGATGATCCTTGGGGACGGCTTGCTTGCTGGTCAGGGCTGAACCGCCGATGGCATCCAGATCAACATGCAATACCCGGTGATCACGCACACCGAGAGCGGCGGCGACTCGTGCCGATGCTTCAAGCTCGATGCGGTGGCGCTGGCCGTAGTCGAAGGCAATGGTTGCACACTCCCAGCCCATTTCCCGGACCGCCCATGCCAGCGCGGTGCTCGAATCCAGACCGCCTGAAAGCAGCACCACAGCCATACAGGGCTTTTGCTCAGACATGCGTGGCCTCTGCGCCCCAGATATGTTTATGCATCTGCAACTGGAGGCGTGCCGGAGGATTATCCTGCAGCATCCATTCAGCCAGATCGGTGGCGGGTAGGCGACTTTCAACCGGCGAGAAAAGCACCGGGATATCTTGGGCGAGGGTATTCCCCAGGCGGCTCAGTGTTTGCAGTGCCCATGCATAATCGGCACGACTGCACAGCACGATTTTCAGCTCGTCGCCGGATTTAAGATGTGCGATGTTCTCCCAGCGGTTGCGAGATTCTTCACCACTGTCCGGTGTTTTGATGTCGATGATGCGCCGTACGGCCGGATGCAAGCTACCGATATCGAAGGAGCCCGATGTTTCCAGTTGCAGCAGGGGAGAGACATCGGCCAGTGCTTCAAGCAGGCGGGCGCAGCCTTTCTGGGCCAGCGGTTCACCGCCACTAACCAGTGTCAGGGGGCGCTTGCGTTTGCTGACTTCGGCAACAATGTCGGCGATATTCATCCACTCGCCACTGTCGAAAGGGATGGCTTCAGGGGTGTCGCAATAGGTGCAATTCAATGGGCAGCCAGCCAGACGAACCAAGGTGCATGGCATGCCGGCGAGTGTACTTTCACCCTGAATGCAGTCGTATATTTCGTGAATGCGGACACGCGCCCTAACTGACATGGTTGGAGCAGTCCTTACTGAGCTTCAGTGATGGATTGTAGCAGTACTCTTGCTTCTTCCGCAGACGGGGAATCGCCATGTGTGTCGATCAGGCGGCGCAATATGTCGCGTGCTTCCCCGGAACGGCCCTGGGTTTGGTAGGCCATGCCAAGTTTAAGCATGGCAACTGCATGTTTGGTGCTCTCCGGATAATGCGAAACCATCCACTCAAAATTGCCGATGGCGCGCGCAATATTGTTCTGGGCCAGATAGCTTTCACCCAGCCAGTAATAGGCCTGATCACTGTATGCGCTGTTGGGATGGGCTTTCAGCAAGTCACGGAAATTATTGATCGCTTCTTCGTAACGCCCGCTTTTAAGGGCGAGATAGGCGGCGGTGTAATGATCTTTTTCTTCTTCCACGCTGCTGCCGGGAACTTCGACAGGATCTGCCGGCTTGATGGCCTGAGCAATCTTTTCGATCTTTTTGTCCAGATTCTGCTTGGTTAATTTGCGCGATTCATTCAGTTGGGCCGTGGTGTTCTGCAGCCTGCGGATTTTATCCTTAAGCTGGGCAATCTGCTCCTGCTGAGCGGCATAAACGGCATACTGCTGCCTGTTTGCAACCTTCTCGTCGGCCAGTTGCTTCTCAGCCAGCGTCAGCCTTTCGAGCAATTGTTTCTGCTGCGCTTGCAGTTGTTCGATGGATTGCATCACCATCTGCTTGTCCTGATGCCAGGGTTCAACTTCCTTCTGATCTGTGACGCAGCTGGATAGAATCAGACACACAGCAAAAGCGGCCACCGGAAAAACCGATGGCCGCTGCTGTTTGGACATTCCGCTTTGCTTAGCCAAAAGCAATGAAATGAAACCGGCTCAGATCGCTATAAACTCAGCGAACAACAATGTCGGCGCGCCTGTTCTGGCTCCAGCAGTTATCGCCTGTACCACGGCAAACCGGATTCTCTTCTCCGAAAGACACAGTGTTGATATTGCCTGCTGCGACACCATGTGCGACCAGATAGGCCTTCACGGAATCTGCACGACGCTGACCCAGGGCCAGGTTGTATTCGCGTTCGCCACGTTCGTCACAGTTGCCTTCGACGGTTGCGGTACGCTGTGGGTGGGCTTTGAGCCATGCTGCATTGGCATTAAGGATGCTTGCGCCCTGATCTGTAATCTCGGATTTATCAAAGGCAAAATAGACTGCACGCTCAGCCGGAAGGCCGCTCATATCACCATTGTCGCCCGTTTGTACTTTGTTCACGCTGGCGCCTCCGTGGCCGCCACCTTCTACGGTCTTCTTGGCACAACCGCCCATCATCAGGCCGGCTGCTGCAAACACGGCAATAGCCAGTGTGGAATACTTGTTGAATTTCATAATTTCCTCCATTTATTTAAACCTGTTCAAACCGTGCGGCGTTAATTACCGCATCATACAACGCTTTTGTGGTTTTATCATCCACCAACTTGCCACCCTAGCACGGCTTTGGTGACATGCTCAATGTGCGATGAAGCATCACCCCGCGGATACAGTTAATGTGACCAGACAGGATCGGATGCATCCTCCCTCGCGCTGGTCAATGGTTCTGCCACGCCCCCCCAGCTCGGTACCCGGTACACCCTGCGTACACCCTCAACAGTACGCGAAAACAACAGCATCTGTGCATTCGGTGCCCATGTCGGCGAGTCCACCTGTCCGCCCGTGATCAGATAGTGCACATCGCTGCCGTCATCGCGCATGGTGGCCAGGGCGTACTGCCAGTTTTTCAGGGCGATAAATGCGATGCGATCACCGGTTGGTGACCAGGCAGGAGAGGTGTTGTAAGGGCCCTCCATCGAGATACGATCCACCTTGCCATCGCTCAGGCGTATTTTATAGACCTGCGGTGTGCCGCTGCGGTCGCTGGTAAATGCGATGTGTTTTCCATCCGGTGACCAGCTTGGCGAGGTGTCGATGCCCTTGTGATGGGTCAACTGGCTCCACTTGCGTGTTTTGGTGTCGAACAAGTGAAGTTGCGTGTAACCCGTATAGGATAGCGTGGCGGCAATATAGCGTCCGTCGGGAGACCATGCAGGGGTGCTGTTCAGGCCCTGAAAATCGCCAAAGGTACGGCGCTGCCCGAGGCTAAGGTCGAAGGTCTCAAGGCGAGGATGATTATCGACATAGGTGTTCAGGGCGACCAGATTGTTGTCCGGCGAAAGGTCGGGCGACAGCAGCAGGGTGAAGTTTCGGCCGACCAGTTGGCGGTTCGCACTGTCCTGATCCATGTAGACAAGATCGGCTGTTTTGCCATGCTTGCTGACATACAGGATATGGCTGTCGAAGTAACCCGGAATGCCCGTGGCAGCGCGATAGATATAGTTGGCGATGTAGTGGGCCAGTGGGCGTATAGAGGCGCCGTTGTAGGTCAAGGTGATTTTCGACAGTAGCTTGTTGCGGAAAGGGTCGTGTACCTCGATATCGGCATTCCATTGTGCGCCAGCCTTTCTGAGATGGGTAAAGGCCAGAATGTCTGTGCCGATGATGCGCCAGTCGCCATAATCCACGCTTTTACGGACCTGCCCGATATCGGCCAGATAACTGAATGGATTAAGCACCATAAAGGAGCGGCTGGATTGCAGATCATTTGCCACGATGCCATGGATGGTTTTCAGATCAGCGGCATCGGCGCCATCAGCATCGCTCATCCAGGCAAGCTTCAGGGGTTGATAGCCGGACTGGAAAATTTCAAATTCCGCAGCAGGGGAGAGGAAAGGGATAAGGATGAGTAACAGGAAACCGATAATTCGCATGGGCCGTTTTCTAGCCAGCAAGCAGGGAGAAAGCAAGCGCCATTCAGGAGTAAAAGGCGCGCGCTTTATTCGTTGCGCCATATCTGGGAATCAGGCAAGAGAGATGCGCGTATGAGCAGTTTTTTTAGCCTCGTCAGGCAAGCTCTGCAAACCCCCGATGTGGATGAAAAAATCCACCTCACTCGCCTTGCCGCACGCGGTTTGTCTGATGGTTCGCTCGAGCTTGCTGATTTCGGAAACCCCTTACCTGTTGCATCGCCGGGCAGGCCGGAGCGACCGAGACTGGTTGGCGGCGCTAAGGTGGCCAAGCGCGGCTTCGGCACGCTGGAAGGTCGGGTTATCATGATGCATGCCATCGGCCACATCGAGTTCAATGCCATCAATCTGGCGCTGGACGCAGTGCAGCGCTTCCCAGACATGCCGGAGACCTTTTACCGTGACTGGATGCGGGTGGCGCAGGAGGAGGCCTATCACTTTGAGTTGATTCGTGCCCATTTGCGACATCTTGGTGCCGATTACGGTGATTTCGATGCGCATGGCAGCTTGTGGGAGATGTGCGAAAGAACTGCACATGATGTGTTGCATCGCATGGCGTTGGTGCCAAGGGTGCTCGAAGCCCGTGGTCTTGATGTCACCCCTGGTATCATGGAGAAGCTTACCCAGGCGGGCGACCATCATGCGGTAAGTTTGCTGGGCATCATCCTGCGCGATGAAATCGGTCATGTGGAGATCGGTAACCGCTGGTTTCGCTATTGCTGCGAGCAACGTGGTCTGGATGCTGAACAAACCTTTTTTACACTGCTTGAACATTATTATCCGAGGGGTTTGTTCGGACCTTTTAATCTTGAGGCACGCGAACAGGCAGGCTTCAGCAAGTCTGAATTGGACAGGTTGATTTAAGTGGTCTGTCTGAAGCACTCTGCTATCATCCCGCCGCTTGTCGGGCCCACCCACAGCACACCCGTTGTTTGAAGATTCGAGGAGTTCCCATGCCGTTAATTCGTCCCTTTGCAGCTCTCAGACCGGCACCTGAGCACGCCGATGCAGTGCTTGCACCGCCCTATGATGTATTAAGCAGCGGTGAGGCGAGGGAGCGGACGGTCGGCAAGCCATGGAGCTTCCTGCATGTTTCCAAGGCCGAGATTGATCTGCCGGAGGATATCGATCCCTACGATGCATCGGTGTATGCCAAGTCGGCCGAGAATTTTCAGCGCATGATGTCACAAGGCGTGCTCGTTCAGGATGATGCACCGTGCTACTACGTCTATCGTCTGGTGATGGGCAGTCATGTGCAGACAGGCATTGCCGCAGCAGCCTCTGTAGAGGCCTACGACGCGGAACGCATCAAGAAGCATGAGTTTACCCGCCCGGCCAAGGAAGATGACCGTGTGAGGCAGATTGAGGCTCTAGGCGCGCAAACCGGCCCGGTGTTCCTTGTCTATCCGGCCAATGCGGTTGTGGATGGTATCCTTGCCGATGTTGCCAAGGGTGCACCCGACATGGATGTTACCGCCGACAGCGGTGTGCAGCATACCTTGTGGGTGATTCGCGATGCAGTTCAGATAGAAGCCATCAGCACGGCATTTGAGGCTATGGATGCGCTTTATGTGGCCGATGGGCATCACCGTTCCGCAGCAGCTTCGCGCGTTGCCGCATCCCGCAAGGCCTCTAATCCGAAACATTCAGGAGATGAGCTATATAGCTATTTTTTAAGTGTTATTTTCCCGCATGATCAGATGCATATTCTCGATTACAACCGCGTGATTCGCGATCTGAAAGGCATGCAGCCCAACGGTTTTCTCGCCAAGGTTGCAGAGTCTTTCGATATCGAGTTATCCGATGTACCGGTGCATCCGCAGGGAGCAGGGACGTTCGGTATGTATCTGGCCGGCAACTGGTATGCACTGTCCATCTGGGACGAACTTATTCCGCATGACGACCCGGTGGCGCGCCTTGATGTAAGCCTGCTGGCTGCCAATCTGATCGAACCGCTACTGGGTATCTCCGACCCGCGCCGCGATACACGCATCGATTTCATCGGTGGCATTCGTGGGCTGGAGGAGCTTGAAAAGCGCGTGGACAGCGGCGAGATGGCCGTCGCCTTCTCCATGTTCCCGACCTCGATGACCGATCTGATGGCTGTGGCCGATTCGGGTGAGGTCATGCCGCCGAAATCCACCTGGTTTGAGCCCAAACTTGCTGATGGGGTGGTTTCACACATGCTGGATTGATTACCTTTGTATTATTTCCAGTACAGGGCCTTCATATTGCATTATGGGATTCAGCCTCTAAGCTAGAGGTTAATGCTTGCCGAAAGTCATCAGACCATTGGGGAAACGGACCGTTTTATCTTCCGCTCACCGACTGCCAACGACAGCCAGGTAGTCCGTAAGCTTTTTCAGCTGTGTGGGGGAGTGGGCATCAGTTCCCGGCAATGTTATCTGATTCTCTGCGAACATTTCGCTTCAACCTGCGTGGTGGCCGAACAAGGCAATAACATTGTTGCCTTTATGTCAGCCCACATTCTCCCTGAGCGAATGATCGATTCGGTTAGAAAAACCCTGATTGGAAGAAGGTGAACGATGGCACATTCAGATGACACACGAACGCAAAATGAACGGTCGGGCGGATTGATCCGCAAATGCCTGTTTCCCGTTGCCGGTTACGGCACACGCTTTCTTCCCGCCACCAAGGCGCAGCCCAAGGAGATGTTGCCCGTGGTTACCACACCCTTGATCCAATACGGGGTTGAGGAAGCGCTGCAAGCCGGAATGAGCAATATGGCCTTTGTGACAGGGCGCAACAAACGTGCGATAGAGGATCATTTTGATGTTACCTATGAACTGGAAGACCAGATCAGCGGCACGAGCAAGGAGCTTTACCTGAAGAGTATTCGTTTGCTGATCGACCAATGCACATTCACCTATGTGCGTCAGACCCAGATGCGCGGTCTCGGAGATGCCGTCCTCACAGGTGAACCGCTGATCGGTAACCAGCCGTTCGGCGTGATTCTGGCCGATGATCTTTGCTACAACGCCGGTGATGGCGTGATGGGCCAGATGGCAAAGCTCTATGAACAATACAGGTGCAGCATTGTGGCCATTGAGGAAGTTCCAGCGGAAGATGTCAGCAAGTACGGCATTATCAGTGGGGATGAGATGGATGATGGACTCATTCGCATCAACGGTATGGTGGAAAAGCCATCCATTGATGAAGCACCTTCCAATCTGGCCGTCATTGGGCGCTACATTTTGACCCCGGACATCTTCGATATTCTGCGGGCCACCCCAAAGGGGAAGGGCGGAGAGGTGCAGCTTACCGATGCACTCATGGAGCAAGCCCGTGAGGGGAGGGTGATCGGCTACCGTTTTAAGGGACGTCGATTTGATTGCGGCAGTATTGAGGGTTTTATCGAGGCCACCAATTTCTTTTTCGAGCATGTGAAGCCGGCGAATTGAAACCTGATGTTGCGTGTATTCACCCCATACGGGAGGAGAGATTGAAGACCGTTAAAGACAAACAATATCTGCTGCTGATCAGCATACACGGATTGATTCGCGGCCATGACCTTGAACTTGGTCGCGATGCCGATACCGGCGGACAGACCAAGTATGTCCTCGATCTGGCCCGCAGCCTTGCCGAGCATGATGAAGTCGAAAGGGTGGATCTGGTCACACGCCGCATCGTTGATGCCGGCGTCAGCGAGGATTATGCCGCTCCCGTCGAAGTACTTTCTCCCAAGGCACGTATTGTGCGCATCGATGCCGGTCCCGAGGGGTACCTTGCGAAAGAACAGTTGTGGGATCATCTCGATAGCTTCATGGACAATCTTCTCCTGTGGCTGAATGAGCAGGAGCGCATGCCGGATGCGATCCACAGCCATTATGCCGATGCCGGTTACGTCGGCGTCAGACTTGCCAACCTGTTGGGCGTTCCGCTCATCCATACCGGACATTCGCTGGGTCGTGACAAGCGTAAGCAGTTGTTGGCCAAGGGGTTGTCACACGAAGAGATTGAGAGCACTTACAACATCAAACGCCGCATCGATGCTGAAGAGGAGGTGCTGGCCCATGCAGCACTGGTTGTCACCAGTACCCGCAACGAAATCGAGGAGCAGTACGAGCTCTATCACTACTATGATCCCAAGCGCATGGAGGTGATTCCTCCGGGTACGGATATGAAACAGTTCCATCCACCGGTCAAGAACGAGAAGATTGCATTTGCCGGGCAGCTGCAGCGCTATCTGAAACAGCCGGAGAAGCCGATGATTCTGGCTCTGTCGAGACCGGACGATCGGAAGAACATTCTGATGTTGCTTGAGGCCTATGGCGAATCGCAGGAACTGCAAGAGCTAGCCAACCTGATCATCGTTGCCGGCACGCGTGACGATATCCGTGAGATGGAGTTGGGGGCGCAGAAGGTGTTGACCAACATTCTGGTGTTGATTGACGCCTATGATCTCTACGGCAAGGTCGCCGTACCCAAACATCATGGCTCTGAGGAAGTACCGGATATTTATCGCCTGGCGGCATCCACGGGTGGTGTTTTTGTGAATCCGGCGCTGACCGAGCCTTTCGGTTTGACTATTCTGGAAGCGGCCGCCAGTGGGCTGCCCGTGGTGGCGACTGAAAATGGCGGACCGGTTGACATCATCGGCAACTGCCAGAATGGCGAACTGGTTGATCCGCTCGACAGCCATGCCATTCGCGATGCCCTGTTGAAGCTGCTCAATGATCGCAATCGCTGGTTGCAGGCTTCCCGCAACGGCATAGATGGGGTGGGTCGTCACTATACCTGGCGGGCTCATACCGATAAGTATCTTCGCTGTATCGGGGATGTTCAGGCTGAATATCAATCACCATCCAGTCAGAAACCGGTGCCGGCCACGCTGCACTATCGTGATCGGGCAATCTTTTCTGATATGGATCAGAACCTGATGGGTGATCCTGAATCCCTGCAACGGTTTTCCGATGCTGTAAGAGAAAACCGCAAGCGCGTGAGCTTCGGTATCGCGACAGGTCGTCGTATCGATTCGGCTCTGGCCGTCATCAAAAAATATCATATCCCGCAGCCGGATATTCTGATCAGCAGCATGGGTACACGCATCCATTACGGTAAGTCGTTGACCGAGGACGATTTCTGGATTGAACATATCGATCACGACTGGAAACGGCATCGTGTGCGCAGGGTGATGTCCGGCTTGCCCGGTTTGAAGCTTCAGCCCAATGTCGAACAGAGCGAGTTCAAGATTTCGTATTTTTATGATCCGCAACACGCACCATCGATCGAGGAGATTACCGCCTTGCTGAGGAAGAAGGAGATTACCGCCAACGTGGTTTATTCCTTCGGTCAGTATATCGACATCGTGCCGTCGCGAGCCTCCAAGGGGCAGGCTCTGCGTTATGTGATGCAGCGCTTTGATATTGCGCTTGATCACGTGCTGGTGGCAGGCGGATCAGGTGCCGATGAGGATATGATGAGAGGGAATACGTTGGCTGTGGTGGTGGCCAATCGGCATCATGAAGAGTTGTCGCAACTTGAAAATCTTGAAGGTATTTATTTTGCCAATCAATCGCATGCGGCAGGCATACTGGAAGCAGTGGACTATTACGATTTCTTTAATCGCTGCGCGGCCCCGGAGGCGGAATGAGCGGGCATCTGCTCATCTGCACCGATCTTGACCGGACGCTGATCCCCAATGGTCCGCAGCCCGAGTCTCCATTAGCGAGAGAATATTTCGCCGCCCTTGTAAGCCGTGCGGAGGTTAGCCTTGCTTATGTTAGCGGTCGGCATCGTTCTCTGGTGGAGCAGGCCATCACCGATTTTCAGCTTCCTGTACCGGATTTTGTTATCGGCGATGTCGGTACCACGATTTACCGGGTCGTTGCCGGACGGGACTGGCAACAAGATGATGTTTGGGAGGATGAGATAGCTCTTGATTGGGCTGGTAACACTCACGCCGGATTGGCGGACTTGCTTGCTGACCTTGAGCAATTGCAGTTGCAGGAGGCTGAAAAGCAGAATCGCTGTAAACTAAGTTTCTACGTGCAGCTGCAGGCCGATACTATTGCGCTGTCGCAGGTGATCGAAGCGCGTCTGGAAGGTGCAGGAGCACAGTGTCGTCTGATATGGAGTGTTGATGAACCTGCAAATATCGGTCTGCTCGACATTCTGCCCAGAAGGGCAAGTAAGTATCACGCTGTTAGAGCTTTAATGAGAGGCAGAGGGTTTGATCTTGGGGGAACTGTTTTCTGCGGCGACAGCGGCAATGATATTGAGGTGCTGGTCAGTCCGGTTCCATCGGTGTTGGTGGCCAACTGTTCCGATGAGGTGCGTCTGGAGACGCTCAGCAAAGCCAAAGCTGGCGGACAGTTGGAGAACCTTTATGTCGCCCATGGCGGACTGATGGGCATGAACGGCAACTATGCCGCCGGTATGCTTGAAGGTATTGCTCATTATCACCCTGAAACCATCGCATGGATGCAGTTGCCCGCATTGCCGGAACTTTCCTGATGGACTCCGCGAGCCCCTACATTTTCGGAGAAGTTCTGTTCGACTGTTTCCCGACCGGAGAGCGCGTGCTTGGTGGTGCTCCCTTCAATGTAGCCTGGCATTTACAGGCTTTCGGTGAGGCTCCACGTTTCATCAGCAGGGTGGGCAATGATAGAGATGGAAATTCGATTCTGGATGCCATGCTTAAATGGGGTATGCGCACCGATGGCGTGCAGATCGATGAGGACTTGCCGACCGGTCGTGTCGATATCACCTTCAATGCGGCAGGTGAGCCGGCCTACAACATTGTTCACCCCAGCGCGTACGATGCGATTACGCCTGATGACGTCGCCGGCCATTGCAGCATGATCTATCACGGTTCACTGGCCTTGCGTGATGCGGCCTCCAGCCATGCGCTTGTGCACCTGAAGAGGCGGTTAGCCACCAAGGCGTTTGTCGATGTCAATCTGCGTGTGCCATGGTGGCGAAAAGAGCATGTAGCCCAACTGCTGGATGATGCCGACTGGGTCAAGCTCAATACTGATGAGATGCGCTTGCTGGCCCCTACACCCAGCGATGCGCAGGCTTTTATCGTTGAACATAAACTACAGGGTTTGATTCTGACGCATGGTGCCAAGGGTGCTGAGATCGTTACACCCGGTGGCCGGACAGTTCGGGTTCTGCCCGCTAAAAATTTAAATGTTGTTGATACCGTGGGCGCCGGCGATGCCTTTGCCTCCGTTATGCTGTTGGGCTTGCTCAGAAACTGGCCATTACAGCTGACCGCCGAGCGAGCCCAGAGCTTTGCTTCCAGGATGGTCGGCCAGCGTGGTGCAACCGTGCATGATCCGCATTTCTACGATGATGTCATGGCTGCCTGGCAGATGGACGGGCGACAGGAGTTAGCTGATGTATGAACAGATATCCCATTCGATGCTCAACCGCATCCTGGATGAACTAAAGCCTGAAATTCGCGCTCGCGACCTGCGCCATTTCTATACGCGTCTCGGCGCCAATTTTTATGCGATTTATTCGTTGTTTTATCAATTATATGGCAAACGCGAGGATATTGAGCGCCAGATGGTCCGCCTTGTCGAGGTGATGGCCATCAACTACCTCAGACGCGACAAAGCGCTGAAGAAGCTCGATATCGAACGCGAACGCAATCATAACTGGTTTCTCAGCCAGGAGTGGGTGGGTATGGCCCTGTATAGCGATGGCTTTGCAGGCAATCTGCAGGGTATGCGTGGTCGCCTGAGCTATTTGCAGGAACTCGGCGTCAATATGGTGCATGTCATGCCTATCCTGCAATGCCCGCAGGGAGCCAGTGATGGCGGCTATGCGGTAAGCAATTTCCGTGATGTTGATGAGCGTATCGGCACACTGGACGATCTGCGCGCATTGTCCTCAGATATGCGCCGCCGCAACATCCTGCTGACCCTTGATGTAGTCGTGAACCACACCTCCGACGAGCATGACTGGGCTGCACGTGCACGGGCCGGCGAGAAGAAATATCAGGATTACTATTACATCTTCGATAACCGCGATATTCCCGACATGTTTGAGGAGACCATGCCTGAGATTTTTCCGGAAACCTCACCGGGCAACTTCACCTTAAATGAAACCATGGATAAGTGGGTGATGACGGTATTCAACAATTACCAGTGGGACCTCAATTACAGCAATCCTGCAGTATTCATCGAGATGATCGATATCATTCTATTTTGGGCCAATCAGGGGGCGGATATCCTGCGTCTGGATGCCGTTGCCTTTTTATGGAAAAAGATCGGAACGCTTTGCCAGAATGAGCGGGAAGCGCATTTGATTCTGCAGATGATGAAGGACTGTTGTCAGGTAACTGCGCCGGGCGTGCTGTTTATTGCCGAGGCGATTGTTGCACCTGTCGAAATCACCAAGTATTTCGGCGAGGACGCGGTGATCGCCAAGGAGTGCGAAATTGCCTACAACGCCACCTTCATGGCTCTGCTATGGGATGCGATGGCGACCAAGAACGCCAAGTTGCTCAATCAGGGTATTCTCAATCTACCGAGCAAGCTTGATCGGGCGACCTGGTTGAATTACGTGCGTTGTCATGATGATATCGGCCTCGGATTTGACGACGCTGATATCGTGCAGGTCGGTTACGAACCGTTTTCGCATCGGCGATTTCTGGTTGATTATTTTACCGGTAAATTCGACGAGTCAACGGCTCGCGGTCAACCCTTCGGTCAAAATGAAAGGACCGGGGACGCCCGCATTTCCGGCGAACTGGCTTCGCTGGTGGGGTTGGAGGTTGCGCTGGAGCAAGGCGATCAGGAAGGCATTGACCACAGTATCAACCTGATTCTGTTGTTGCACAGCATGGTGATGTCCTTCGGTGGCATCCCGTTGCTCTATTACGGCGATGAAATCGGTACGCTGAATAATTACGCCATCATGCAGGATGAAAACAAGGGAGGGGACAGTCGCTGGATACACCGTCCGGTCATCGATTGGGAACGGGCTGACATGCGATACAAGCGGGGTACGCCGGAACAGCGTATTTTCGATGGCCTGAAAAAGATGATTTCTGTGCGCAAATGCATCCCTGCTTTCGCCGATTACAACAATCGCGATCTGCTGCAGACCGAAAACATCCATCTCTTTGCATTCATGCGCAGCAATCCGTTCCAGTTAGGCGACAATGTTCTGGTTGTGGGTAATTTTGATGCCTCGCCGCAGTCGCTCACACTTGGTGAACTTGGCAAGAACGTCAGCTTTGAACTTGGCAGATTGCGCGATCTCTATTCCGGCGAATCGCCGCAGTTATTCAAGGATCAGTTGGTGATCCCGGCGTATAGTTTTTACTGGTTAAGCGATTCCATGACATGATTTAGTGTTAACAGGCCCTAGATTCTTGGAGACACCTCAAGGGGCTCTGTGCTGTTAAATTTCTTATGTAGAATTAGTGTTTAATATATGGAAAAATAAAATAAAACAGGGAGGCAATTGCCTCCCTGTTTGTTGTACCAGAGATTCTTTATTTTAGAAGTGGTAGGTGGTGTTGACAGTCGCGCCCCACATACGGGCCTTGGCATCAGTGCCGAACACGGAACCCGCGGCCAGCTTGACCGGGAACATGTACTGGGTCCACTCAGCACCGACGGAGACATTGCTGTCGAGCTTGTAATCCATACCAGCACCCAGGCTCAGGCCGGTCTTGGTCTTGGTCTGGGTAAGGCCTGCGGACGTGCCCTTAATGCGTGCGGTGGTGGCACCAGCCAGCATGAACACATCGATGTCAGATGTGACCGGGTACTTGCCCTTGGCCAGGTAGGAGACGAAGAACGGGCTGGAGAAAGTGCGCTCGGTTCCACCGATGACCTTCTTGTTCTTGCCGCTCATGCCAAGACGCAATTCTGCAGCGAAGTACTCATTGAAATCCGCACCGAATTTAACAAAGCCGCCGAGGGTTGTCTTGGTCTGGTCAACGCCAGTGGCCTTGTACTCGGTGTTAAGCGTGCCCAGGCCCAGGCCGGTGTAGTAGGAAATGTCCTGTGCTTTTGCCGAAGAGGCTGCGCCGGTGATGGCCAGTGCGAGTGCTGCTGTAGCGATCATCTTTTTCATTTAATGTGTCTCCCGAATTATGGCCGCGTTGCCGGGGCCGTTTTATTTAGACGGCGCACAATAGGCATCGATTCTTAAACGAATCTGAAAAACCGGCTTTTATTTCGTCATTCCCGCGAAGACGTGGGACGAGACAAAAAACGAAGCTGTTGAACGACTGCATGCCGAGCGAAGCAAGATACTTCGCGATTTCAGCTTTCGGCAGGCTCGCTTACTGCTGTGTCGCGCTCCCATCCCTCATGCTCCAGCTTGATGCTTTGGATGCCAACCGCATTCGTGCTGCTTGCATCGAAATCCGGCAGCGCCTGATATGCTGAAACCCAGGCGCGATAGACTTTGTAGGATATTGCCACTTGCCCCTGAAGGTTAAGAACATTGATTACGATGTCCTTGCGGAAGTCCTTGAGAGACGCAGCACTATTTTCATCGTAGCTGTTCACCTTGTTAACCCATGCCTCAAAAACCGGGTCATGTGTCAGGCCCTGTTCGAGTGTAATCGCCTCATACATGGTGCCGCCCGGAAGTGTGCGCATATGAGGTTTATCGCCGCCGGCGCGCCAGCCCATGTCCCGCGACGGCTTCATTAACGCGCTCATTTTCTTCAAGCCAGCAACTGGTTTTCCGTCAATCAAGACCTGGAACTTGAATGTTCGATATGGATCATGGCGATGTGCATTGGCGTGTAAACCATGTGTTGTCATGTTTGCTCTCCCATAATTTGGCTACAGGTTATATATTCAGAACGTTATACGTACGATTGTTTCAAGGTGTCTGTCTGGTCCGTATTAAAAATACGCAAAGAAGATCAAGGGTGCGATCGAGACCACCGTGGGAGAGGGCGTAGGGGGCCAGTTCGCGCACGCGGGGTTTGGCGTGGAAGGCGATTCTTATGCCAGCCGTTCAATCCGGGTCAGTTACGCTCGCCGCCCCAGTCACCACTATGTTCGCTGCTATCGCAATACGACCACCAGCCGGAAAAGCCGTTGTTGTCACTATTGAATTGCAACTCGATGCGGCCCCAGTGAAGGCTGCCGTCACGTTTCGATGCACAGGTTTGGCTGGAGCCGTCCTCGACCCAGTACCCGGACATGCGGCTGCCATCGCGTTGCAGGATAAGTCGGCCGTTGTCGGTGCTGTAGTGGCCTTCGAACCGATCTCCGCTCTTAGCATTGAGTTCCAGCCTTCCTCCGCTGCTGTTCCAGGTGCCAACAGGGCTGTCGTAATGTTTTCGGGCCAGTACGATTTCCACATCAACGCTCTTGCCCTCTTCGACATGCACTGCTTTTTCGACCTCAAGACCTCTGTGGCTGACGACGGCGATATAGTCTCCGTCGGGTAGCGTGAAGGTGACATTGGTATAGTGCATGTTGACGTAGGAAACCTGACGGCGGGCCGTTTTGCCAAACTCGTCGGTGGTTTCGCGGTAGATGCGGTAGTCGTCGATATTCAATGGCTTGCCGCCGGGAGCATCGAGTGGGGTGATATGCAGTCTGCCGGCATGCAGGTTCAGTTCGATCTCCTGCGCCTTGCCTTCCTCGACGTGTACCTTTTGTTCTGCCGAAGCCTGACCGTAGCCCATGAAGGCGATGTAGTCGCCGGCCGATAATGTGAAGGTAACGTTGGTATAATGCAGGTTGACGAAGGCGATCTGCTGGCGAACCGTCTTGCCGGATGCGTCGGTGGTTTCACGATAGATGCGGTAGTCGTCGCTGTTGAGTGGGTCGCCGCCCGCATGCAGCACGCCGTGCAAGCGAAGTGTGCCGGCATGCAGGTTCAGTTCGATTTCCTCTGTCTTACCTGCTTCGATGTGTATCTTTTGTTCAGCCGAGGTTTTGCCGTAGCTCATGGCCGCGATGTAGTCGCCGGCCGGCAGTGTGAAATGGACTTTGGTATTATGCAGGTTGCTGAAGGCAAACTGCTGGCGGATCGTCTTACCGGATGCGTCGGTCGTTTCACGATAGATACGGTAATCGTCGCTGTTGACCGGGTCTCCACCTGCATGCAGCACGCCGTGCATATTGAGCTCGCCAGCATTGAGCACAAGTTGTTCGCCCACACCCTTGCCAGCCATGATGCTCACCTGTTTTTCCGCCGAGGCGGAGCCATAACTGCAGGTGGCGATGTATTGTCCCGGTGGCAATTTGAACACGTGCTCGGTCGCATGCGTTACATGACGATCCACTTGCTGCCGTCCTGCATCTCCCTGCTGGCTGTATATACTGCATTCGCTGACATTGAGCGGTGGCGTCCCCTCGGCCAGAACGGTGGTTAGCAGCAGGTTGCCCGGTGCGTTCGGGTCCGGCTTGGCTTCTTCCACCTGCTTGACGGCTGTGCTCAGAGCCTGCTTCAGATCGGCTGCATTGGCGGCAGTGAAGAAACGCCCGCCAGTGTTGTCGGCCATGCAGCGCAGTTGCTGTTGCCCTTGCTTGTCGGAGACATCGAAGCCGATGACGTGCATGGTGAAATCCACGCCACGTTTTTCGAGCTCGCTAGCCGTCTTGCAGGGATCGGCATGGCAGGTTTCCTGTCCGTCGGAGACCAGAATGACAGTGGCCTTCTCGCGGCTGTACTGCAGCGCATCGGCGGCACGGATCACGGCGGCGGAGATCGGCGTCATGCCCTTGGGCTGGATGCCGGCTACGACCTTGTTGAAGGCTGTGGCATCAAGCGGTCCTGTACGAATCAGTGTTTCGATGTCCTCACAGTCGCTCTTGTTGCGGTGACCGTAGGCGATCAGGCCTAGACGTGTGTCGGGATTCCATCCCTTGAGCACATCGGCGATCACCTCGCGGGCGATCTCAATCTTGGACTTACCATTGATCTGTCCCCACATGCTGCCCGAGGCATCGAGTACCAGCATGGCCTGCTGTCCCTCGGCGCGTGCGGTTAACGGGAGAAACATGCTCAAAGCCAATGCGAATATCAGGTAACGTTTCATCATTTCCGACCTCCCCAAGGTTGGCGATTGCAAACAGTCTAGTGAATTACCTGCACATATGTCGATTGCAAAAATCATGCGCTTCCCTGTGCACGAAATGCTTGCTCCGGGCTGGAAATCGGGATTAAATGATGATGCCGAGGGTAACAGGGAGACGCACATGAAACGCATTTCTGCGACATTTTCTCTTCTTTTTATGTTTTTTGGCCTGCTTCCAGCCGGCGCATATGCCGCATCCAGCCCCGAAACGCAGGTCCGGCAACAGTTCGCCGAGCGCGCCGGACAAAGCATGAGCATCGAATATCAGGGCGAAATGCTTAGCGAGGAAATGCAACGCATCAGGACACAGCTTGCTGCGGCTTCAAAGGCGGCGTCCGAAGACAAGGCGATGTGCGGGGAGATGAACTGCGAGGGTGCCGAGGTCGCCGCCACGGCTCTGGCGAAGTATCTGCAGGCCTTGCAGGCCGTGCTGTCGTCCACTGAGGCGCTGCGCAAGCAGATGCATCGCATGGCTGGTATCATGGTGGATACCGAGGGGTTATTGCTGGAGAGCAAAGGTGGACTGAACGACCAGGAAATGGCGGTAGCCGTTTCCGATGCGCTGATCGATTTCAATCAGATTATCACCGGTAATATCGGCACCTTGAGCAAGCGCCTGAATCTTGCACTCGGCGACTTCACTGTGTCTGCTGCCAACACCGCCGGGCGGACCGGCAATTCGATGATGCTGGACTCCAGCAAAGCCACCTTGCGCAAGCTGGTCGCCACGGCCCTTAGCCAGAGTCTGCAGGAAGACATCAACACCATCTTCTCCAAGGGGGTTAAGGACCCGAATCTTGTGTCGAGCACCACCAACGAGGTGTTGAATCAGGCCATCGATGCACTCACCGCTCAGGCCTACAACGCCTATCTGGCGAACCCGAGTGGAAAAATCGAGCTGTCCCCGTCCACTATCGGCCTGGGTGTATTGCGCGCCGGGCTGGAGGGGATCGCCAAGGAAAAGCTGAAACAACGACAAGACAGGCTCTCGGCCTTGAAACAGCAGTTATCGGAAAATGAGCGCAACCGCATGCTGTGGATTTTGCAATGGCGCTTGTCGCAAAGGCTCTACATCCATCTGCGCAAAGCCGAAAAGCAGGCAGGGACCCTGCTGGAAGAATTCGAGGGTCTGGCCGTTACTTGCCGCATCAAGCGCCAGCGTCTCAAGGAGTGCCGGGCGGAGGCGGAAACGGACCTGAAGGCGGTATCGGACAAGTATCAGGCACGCATCGAAGCGGCCAGCAGCAAGCTCAAGGATGTCCGCAAGGACTACGAAGCAAGGTTGAAGACGCTGGATGAGTTGCGCGCAAAGATTGCCGCAAATGAAAAGAAGGCCGGGGAATGGAACCGGAAATACGCCCAGGCAAGAAAGGATGGTTCATCCGCAGCGGACAGCTACCGCGAATCCAGGGACATGGCCGAGCGCGCCGTAGAGGACGAGCTCCTGGCGTTACGAAGCCACGAGGCGGCGATAGACAGCGAATTCGCGTGGCCTCTGGATCAGGCACGACTGGCTCTGGAACAGGCCATTGAGCAGGGCCAGATGGCTATGGAATTCGCGCAGAACGATGCACTGCGCAAGGTGCGTGCCTGTCTGGAGATCGCGCCGGCCGCGGCAGGGAAACGGGCCGGAGGTAATAGCGCGGCAGGGCAGGGTGAGGCTGTGCTCGATGAATTGTTGGCATATGCCCTCAAAACCCAGGACGATGCTCTGGCAGCATTGAAAGCGGTTAAAATTACCTATTCGCAGGATGGATGCGGAAAGCCGAAGGAAAAGGTGACCACCGGATCTTCGACTGAGTCACCAGCACCCACGGGAACGCCCATCGATCCAGAACATGCCGGGCTTTACTCTTTCGGAGGGCAGTTGGTCAGACTGACTGTGGAAGGCTCCCGTATCCGCGGGGAGGTGGTTGATGTTTGCCATGCTCTCCAGGGGCTTGATATGGATAATTTTTCCATCGGGGATGCTTTCCTTGAGGGAACGGGCAGCGGTGATGGCATTGAAGGGCGGTTGCGAATGAAAAAGGTATCACGGCTAGTCACACCGCCCGGCATGAAACCGCTCGAATGCAAATGGGAACAGCCAATGGATCAATGGGTGCAGGCGAGCTTCCATTTCGCCAACAATAACCTATTCGGCAAATACACGATCCCGCTTTCGATGATCGAGTGTGGTACGGCCGCACGTCCTATCAACGGAGAAGTGCTCCACTGGTTGAAAGGAGCATCTCCCTGGTTCTCCTCAGCGGAGAAGAATTTTCAGCGAGGTTGTGACGAATTTATCGCAAACAATCCCAACTTTAATCCGGAGATGGAGGCGGGTATGGCGCCCGAGATGCCGGTACAGCCGTTGATAGAAGAACCGTTGCTGCAGCCGGAACCGCCCGGGATGTTGCTTCCGGAGCCGCCGCGTTAAGGCCGGAAGCTTCTCCTTATAGCAGGTCTAGGGTGCGGTCGAGGCCACCGTGGGAGAGGGCGTAGGGGGCCAGTTCGCGCACGCGGGGTTTGGCGTGGAAGGCGATGCCCATGCCGGCGGCTTCGATCATCGGCAGATCGTTGGCACCATCGCCGATGGCGATGGTTTGCGACATGGGAATATTCCATTCCTTTGCTTTGCCAAGCAGTGCTGTGCGCTTGCTGTTGGCATCCACAATCTCACCGATGAATCCGCCGGTGAGTTTGCCGTCCACGATCTCCAGTACGTTACCCATTGAAAAATCGAGGCCGAGGCGTTGCTCGAAATAGCTGGTGAAGAAGGTGAAGCCGCCGGATACAAGGCCTGTTTTCCAACCATGCGCCTGTAAGCCCTTGATCAGCGCTTCGGCACCCTCGGTCAGCTCGATGCGTTCATCCAGTACAGTTTGCAGCACACCGGCATCCAGCCCCTTGAGCAGTTTGACGCGTTCGGTGAAGGAGGCGACAAAATCGAGTTTGCCCTCCATGGAAAGCTGGGTAATGGCGGCGACCTGCGCCTTGATGCCCATGAAATCGGCGATTTCGTCAATGCATTCGTTGCGGATCAGTGTGGAATCCATATCCATCAGCAGCAGGCCGGGCTCAGAGAGACGAGGGGAAGGCTTCAGGGCGGTAATAGCAATATCGACCTGCAGGCGTTCGGAAAGCGGGCGCAGACGTGCGGTCATGGTTTTGGCATCCACTGAGCCGGTAAGCTGCATGCGGCAATGGCCCTCGCGTGTGCTGACCTGAAGCACGCCGATGCGTTCCAGCATCAGGGACTCACATAGTTCCTTGAAGGTGTTGAAATCGTTGCAGCCGTGGATATGGGCATTCATGTGTGCGGCATCCAGTTCGGAAGGCCAGATATCCAGCCGTTTACCCTCCTGCATGCTGATACGTATCTGCACCTCCTGCAGCGTGGCACAGCCATAATGCTCGCGCAGCTTGTAGGCATCATGCGTGCTGCATACCAGCAGCTGCCCGCCACCCGGCGTGGCAAACACAGGGGAGTTCACCTGAATAGGCAGTTCAAAGGATGGGGGAAGCAGGAAATTAGTCAGCATGTTTGTCTGTCCTTATCGGGTGTTGTTTGGGTCATGGCCATCAAGGCTGTCATCCTTACAGGGTATCGAAGTTCCTGAATTTTTCGATATCCGGGATACAGATCTTTTTCCCTTCAACGCTCATCAGTCCCACATCTTCGAGCTGGCGCAGGGTGCGCGACAGCGTTTCCGGAGAAATATTCAAATGTGAGGCAATAACGTGTTTGCTGGCCGGCAGTCTGAAGTGTACGCCGCCTCCGGCCTGTTCGCCTTTTTCGATATAACGCAACAGATAGCCGATAACCCGTTGCGTGGCATTGTGCAGGGTGAGGGTGGCAATCTTGTTGGCAAGATTATGTAGCTGGATACTCAGGTTGGCGATAAGGATGCGCGAGAAATCGGGGTTTTGTCTGAGGCAGGTATCCACCGCATCCTTGCCGATAAACAGCACATCAGCATCCTGCATGGCGCAGGCGTTAAGAGGGTAGGGTTGACCGAGAAACATCACGGCTTCGGCGAAATGATCGCCGGCAACGGCAATCTTGGCGGTGTGTTCGCGACCATCGGGTGAGGTGAAGGCAAGCCGGATGCCGCCTGAGAGCACCAGATAAAAGCCGGTGCATGGATCACCCTGATGAAACAGGGGATTTCCCTTGGCGACGCTGATAATTTTTGAGCCGGAGGCAATTACATCGAGTTCGGCTGGCTGGGTGGTCCGAAACATGGCAAGGCCAGTAATCAGCTTGCGGATATAGGCACTATTGATAATGGACTCCCTGCCGGTTGTTATGCTGGGAGCATAAAAACAACAGGGCCGGCGTCAAGCCGGCCCTGTGTGTAGCGTTTGACAGCTATCAGGCTTGTTGCCCGATTGCCTCTCCAACTTTCTGCCGGGGCCGGCTTTCGCCCTTGCCGATGGTCAACAGGTCCCAAACCAGCAGCACAATGCCCGCCGTGGTGACCAGGCCGAACACCATGCGCCACTGCATGCCCTGCACGAACCACGGGTGAATCTGAGCCGCGAAATAGCCAGACCAGGTGGAGCCTTCGATGGCGCGCTCGATGAACGATTGCTCATAGCCGGAAATCAGCAGGGCCACGGTCATGCCAACCACGCCGAAGTTCAACAGGCCCAACGCCCATTTCCATTTCCAGCCATTTCCCGGGAGATTACCCGACATCCATACGCCGCCGCGCCATTGCTGCACAGCAATGTAGAACACAGCGATGACGATGGTGGCATAGGCACCGAAGAAGGCGAGGTGGCCATGCGATGCCGACCACTGCGTGCCGTGCGTGTAGAGATTGATCTGCGGCAAGGTATGCATGAAGCCCCACACACCGGCACCGAAGAAGTTACCGAAGGTGTGTGCAATCAGCCAGGCCATGGCCGGGTGATTCGCACTCTTGAATTTATGCACGCCGGAGTCGTAGATCGAATGCACCACCATGGCGACCAGCGGAATAGGCTCAAGGGCTGAGAACAGGCCGCCGATGGACAGCCAGTATTCAGGTGTGCCGATCCAGAAGTAGTGATGACCGAGGCCCAGAATGCCCGAACCGAACATCAGCGCCACTTCGATATACAACCAGGTGGTGACGATCTTACGGCGCACACCGAGCAGTTTAATCAGGCCCCAGGCCATGATGCAGCCAACCAGCACTTCCCAGGTCGCTTCCACCCACAGATGAATGACCCACCACCACCAGAACTGATCAACGGAGATGTTGGTGGTATAGAACATGCCGGCCAGATAGATGCCTGCCAGAGCCACCAGATCGAGAATCAGCACGCCGCTGATGCCGCTCCAGCGACCCTTCATGAAGGTGGCTGCTGCGTTGTAGAAGAAGATCAGTACGCAGACCACGATGCCGATGTCAGCCCAACGTGGCGCCTCGATATATTCGCGGCCCTCATTGATGAACCAGCGGGTAAAATCGTCGCCCGGACCTACCTGAATGAACAGGTAAACAAGCACGACTACGGTAACCGCTGCCGTCAGCACCCAGAAGGCAATGTTGCCGAGTTTCAGGCCGACGGTTTCAACACCTGCCTCATCCTCCAGCAGCCAGTAGACCGAGCCGATAAAGCCCATGAGCAGCCAGACCACCATGGCGTTGATGTGCACCATGCGCGTGACGTTGAAATCCAGCACGTTGAAGAACAGCTCCGGCATGATGAACTGCAGGCCGGCAATCAGCCCGAACAGAATCTGGGCCACAAACAGGATGACCGCGACGCTGAAATACTTGACGGCAAGTTTCTGACCACCGTTTAGATTGTTGCTATCCATGATTCCGAGACTCATCTCAGCCCTCCTGATCGATTGGTTTAAAGTTGTAGGGGAAGCCATTGGTATCGATCGACGACATCCACTTCAGGAAAGCGATGACGGCCTTGGCCTCATCCTCGCTGATATGCATATTCGGCATCTTGCGCCCTGAGTCGTTCATGTAGTTGTTCGGCGGGTCCATCAGGAAGCGGATCATCATGGCCTCGCGCATACTGCTGTCGCCCCAGTTGGGGTCGAGCCAGGACTTGGTCAGATCGGGCGCGTAATAGGCACCGTTGCCGAGCAGGGTGTGGCAGTTCATGCAGTTGCGGCCCTGGGTGATCTTCTTGCCCCAGGTGACCAGTGCTTCGGCTTCATCTTCGTTCAATATCGTGCCGAATAGAGGTTGTTCAGTGCCGATGACAGGCACCTGAAAATTGCGCTGTTCGTTGAATACGTAGTCAATACGCTGATTGATCACGCTGTAGGCGGGAACGCGTTCGGAACCCACCGAAATCTTGGGGATCGTATCGAAGGTGAGGACGATAAGAACGACAAGCATGAATGCTGTCACCCATATCGCTGCCTTTCGCCAGGATTCTTCATTTGCCCACCATTTGGATGTCATAGTTACCTCCGTCGTTTTGTTAGGGTTGATTTGTTATGGCTGAATCGGTGAATCGGGTTCGTCGTGGCTGTGCGTATCGCGACTGAGCATCCAGATGCCTTGCGGTGCAAGCAGATAGCCGAGCAACATGAGCGCGGTAAGAACATTCCAGAAGCCGCTGAAGTTCATCGTTTCGGAGAGCACCAGCACAGATGCTGCAAGCATGGCGTAGGAGCCATAGGCGGCCAGCACAAAGCCCCGGCTTGCTTTAAGGCGGCCCCAGGCGAGAAGCAGGGCATAAACCGCCCCGAAAACAATCACCAACGCCCCTGAAAAGAACGCTGCAAAGAAGTTCTGCATCTCAACCGGATCAATCATATGCATACCTGCCGCCAATTTTTCCGGAATGGTATGCGCATGGTGGGCGAGCCACCTTGATCTAAATCAATAAAATCGTGTCTATTCTGATGGCGATTGCGGATATCGCTGCAAATCAACAGGAAGAAAGCCTGCAGCGCATCCTCTTAAAGGTCTAAAACCTGCTAAGATGAGAATAATGAAAGATTGTTGTTGTCTTTAAGATGGAGTGGTCAATTGAAGAAAGAGCAGGGCGGGAAGAACGATATTCGCCAACGGGCTGAGGCCCAACTTGCAGGATTGGGTGAGCAAGAGCCGGAACTTTCCCCTGATGATACCCGGAAGCTGATCCATGAACTGCGTATCCATCAGATTGAGCTGGAGATGCAGAATGAAGAGCTGCGTAAAACCGAGTTAGAATTAAGTGAGGCCCGCGACAGGTTCATCGAGCTCTACGACTTTTCGCCAGTCGGTTACGCCAGTATTAGTGCCGAGGGCATCATCATGCAGGCTAATCTTACCTTGGCCCGCCTGCTGGGCGTAGAGCGCAGCAGATTGATAAAAAAAAGCTTTCCATCCTTTATTGCAGGTGAGGATCAGGACAAATATTACCTTTACGGCAAGTCAGCATTTACAGCAAAGCATCAGAATCACAGCATAGGCATTCGACTTAAAAAAACCGATAAAAGTATATTCTGGGTAGCCCTTCAAACGACTGTTAAGAAAGACAAAGATACCGGTTGCGACGGCCTGTTTTTATCGATTATGGAAATTACTGAACGCAAGACGGCTGAAGCTATTTTAGAAAAATTTCAGAGTGCAGCACGCAAGACAGCTAAGGGTCTTCTGGAAAGTTCAGAGGCCCATGCCTTAAACGTCATCGCGAATGCCAGGGATGCATTTATTGTCATGGATGCACAAGGCAATATTATTGATTGGAATCCTGAAGCAGTAAGCATGTTTGGCTTTACCAAAAAGGAAGCCATAGGAAGAAATTTGGCGGATACCATTATCCCGGCGAAATTCAGGAAAGCGCATACAGCAGGATTAAAGCATTACGTTGAGACAGGTGAGCATAAGGCACTTAACAAGCTCATGGAAATTTCCGCATTGCATAAAAATGGCAATACGCTTTCTGTAGAACTATCCAT
Source organism: Zetaproteobacteria bacterium CG1_02_55_237 (assembly GCA_001871195.1). Classification (GTDB taxonomy): domain Bacteria; phylum Pseudomonadota; class Zetaproteobacteria; order Mariprofundales; family Mariprofundaceae; genus UBA1543. The sequence continues at coordinate 19,089 of MNXA01000009.1, read as the reverse complement.
TGTACCCTTAAGGGAGGATGACTCAGTTACATTCAATGCATTTATTCGGGATCTGACTGAAAGAAACGCCGACAGGGAAAAGCTTGTGAGAAGTGCAAAAAGTTTACGAAAAAGCCTTATCGGTACTGTGCTGGCCATTGCTAAAGCTGTTGAGGCCAGAGATCCGTATACGGCAGGCCATCAACAACAAGTATCCCACCTTGCCAGATCCCTTGCTCAGGAGATGAGGCTTGATAAGGACGTAGTCGAGGGAATAAGAATGGGGGCGTTCATCCATGATATCGGCAAGATTCAGTTGCCGGCCGAAATATTGAGCAAACCAGGCAGGGTGACGGATCTCGAATATCTCATGGTCCAGACTCATTGCCAGGTGGGTTATGACATTCTCCAGGATGTTGAATTCCCGTGGCCGGTGGCGGATATCGTCTATCAGCATCATGAACGCATGGATGGTTCCGGTTATCCGCAAGGATTGAAAGGGGATGAGATATCTCTGCAAGCACGCATTGTAGCTGTGGCCGATGTGGTTGAGGCCATTTCCAGTCACCGGCCATACAGGGCCGGCTTGGGCCTTGAAGCGGCTCTTGATGAAATCAGAAAACAGCGGGGTAAGTTTTATGATCCGGTTGTTGTTGATGCCTGTCTGAAGCTTTTTGCAGAGAAAAGATTTGCTTTTACGACTTGATTGGCCGTCAGGGGCTGAGGTTGGCTTGAGTTTGACGTGTTTAGGCGGCAAGCAATTCGTCGAGAAAATCGGATGCGGTCTGAAAACTCGCGCGTTGATTATCCCAGCATTTTAACAGCGTCAGGTTGCCATCCGGGCTCAGGCGGAAGCGTTTCGGCTCGCGCTGCACGCGTTGCAGCAGTTTGCCGATATCGATGGGTGAGGCTGCGGTGAAGCCGAAGCGGATACCGTTGTCGCTGATATCCAGCCGGCTGATACACAACTCTGCCGTACGCCAGCGCAGCCGTGCAGCCTCCAGAGCCATTCTGGCTGCATCCGGCAGCTTGCCGAAGCGGTCGGTCATCTCCTCGAACAGCAGACTGGCCTGTTCGTCGCTCTCAATGCGTGCGATGCGGCGATACATGCTCAGCCGTTCGCCGATCTGCGGAATATAGTCCGGCGGCAGGATGGTGTTGGCGTTCAGACGCATTTCCACGCGTGTTTTCGGTTTCTTCGGGGCGCCACGCGATTCGGCCACCGCGCGCGACAGCATATCGAGATAGAGATCAAGACCGATGGCTTCGATCTGGCCGGATTGCTGTTCGCCCAGAAGATTGCCGGCGCCGCGTATTTCCATGTCGTGGCGGGCCAGCATAAAGCCTGCGCCAAGCTCGGTATGCTGGGCGATGGCTTGCAGGCGTTCGCGGGCATCGGCGGTCATGGCACGGGCATCGGGGGTGAACAGATAGGCATAGGCCTGATGATGACTGCGCCCGACACGGCCGCGAATCTGGTGTAGCTGGGCCAAGCCCAGCATATCGGCGCGCTCGACAATCAGTGTATTGGCATTGGGCACATCCAGACCCGATTCGATAATCGTTGTGCATACCAGCACATGCAGGCGGCCTTCATAGAAATGCATCATCTGCCGATCCAGTTCCGTCGGGCTCATCTGACCATGGGCAATGCCAATCTCGGCCTCGGGAACCTCCTCACGCAGGCGGGCGGCAATGCGGTCGATGCTCTTCACATGGTTGTGCAGGTAATACACCTGTCCGCCACGATACATCTCGCGGCGAATTGCCTCGTTGGCCAGATGCGGATCGAAGCTGCTCACCATGGTGCGAATCGGTTCGCGCTCGGCAGGCGGCGTGCTGATGATGGACACACTGCGCAGGCCGGAGAGGGTCTGGTGCAAGGTGCGTGGAATCGGTGTGGCGGTGAGGGTCAAAAGATCGCAGGCAGCATGCAGAGCCTTGAGTTTTTCCTTGTGCTTTACCCCGAAACGCTGCTCCTCATCGACAATCACCAGACCGAGATCGGCGAATTCAAAGGTTTCGGAAAGCAGGCGATGCGTGCCGATGATAATGCGGGTTTTGCCGTTCTTCAGCTCGCGCGTGATGCGCTCGGCTTCCTTCTTGCCCTGCAAGCGGGTCATCATTTCGATGCCGAAGCCTGAACCTGAAAAACGCTCGACGAAATTGGCAAAATGTTGATTGGCCAGCACTGTGGTCGGCGCCATGATGGCCACCTGTCGCCCGCAGCGCGCCACACAGAAGGCGGCACGCATGGCTACCTCGGTTTTACCAAACCCGACATCGCCGCATACCACGCGATCCATCGGTGTATCGGCCGCCAGATCGCGCAGGACCGCGTCAATGGCCTCCACCTGGTCATCGGTTTCCTCAAAGGGGAAAAGGGCGGCAAATTCGTCGTAGTCGCCCGCAGCCTCGCCGCTGAGCAGGCAGGGCGGACGCTTCACCTGTTTGCGTGCAGCCTCGGTATCAATCAGTTCATGCGCCATTTCCAGCAGGTCGCGCTCGACACGCTGGCGGGTGCGTTTCCATTTATCCGAACCGAGCCTGTTGAGTGCCGGGTTATCTTCACCTGTGTAGCGATGCAGCCGGTCGAGGTCCTCCACCGGCACATAGATGCTGGCGCCGTCGTATTCGATGTGCAGGAAGTCGGCATCGATATCACCGGATGGCAGGCTTATTAAGCCCTTGTAGCGACCCACACCATGATCTTCGTGTACCACGGCATCACCGGTATTCAGCTCCTGCAGCGAGGAAAAGACGTTGGCGCGCACCAGAGCTGCGCTGCGCCCGCGCTTGCGCGGCAGGCGTTGGCCGAGCAACTCACGGCCGGTCAGCAGGACAATCTTTTCCTTTTCGAGCAGCAGGCCCTGATCAAGAAAGCCGATGCAGGCTGCGATGCCCTTGGCCGGAAGGTCAAACAGCCCGCGGCAATGCATGGCTTTATCGGCACCCGGCAGTCCTGCGCAGGTCTCCAGCATACGTTCCTGCTGTCCCGGCCCATGCGCCACCAGCAACAGCCGCCAGCCTGCATCCATAGATTCGGCCAGGGCGCGATGCATGGCATGCAGCGGCTGTCTTTCCTGCTGGAAATCGGACAGGGATGGCGGGGGTAGTATCCCAACACTCTGTGGCAATCCATTCGCATGAATCGGCGTTTCCACCGCAAACAATTCCTGCGGACTTATCAGCGGCTCGGTACTGGTACGGACCATATCGAACTGGTTGCGCACCTGTGCGGCAAAGCCGAGGCGTGCTGCCTCGACATCTGCAGTTGCGATTACCTTCGCTGCAGACGGCAGATAATCGGCCAGTCGGGCGGTTTGTTCATAGGCCAGCGGCAGCAGGGATTCGATGCCCGGATGCGGCCGCCCGGCTTCGGCTGAAGTCAGCATCGGATGCTTGCGCAGATGCGGGAAGCGCGCCCTGAAGGCGGCGGCAAAGGTTTGCTTGCCTGTATCATCAAGAATCACCTCGCGTACCGGTACGGAGATGAAGTGATCCAGCAATTCGCCCGAACGTTGGGTTTCCACATCGAAACGCCGGATGGAATCAACGGTATCGCCGAACATATCCAGCCGCAGCGGCTGATCCTCAGTGGCAGGCCACACATCGAGGATGCCGCCTCTTGCCGCAAATTCGCCACGATCGAGTACGCGTTCAGTGCTCTGCATACCGGCCAGCGACAGCCGATCCTTGAGCAGGGTGATATCCAGCGTATCACCGGTCTTTAGTTGCCAGACATGCGCTGCCACCGAAGCGGGAGGGGCGATGCGTTGCAGCCAGGCGGGCAGGGCGGTGAGCAGCAAGCCTTGCGATGGCCTATCGCGCAACAGGCGGGCGAGGGTGGAGAAACGCTCACCGACAATGGCGTGATGCGGGCTGACCCGATCGTAGGGCAGCACCTCCCAGGCCGGAAAGCGCCAGAGAAGCTGTGGTTCATCCTGCAGAAAAAAAGACAACTCTTCGGAGAGCAGACGATAGCTGCGCAGATCCTCGCAGATATAGACATGCAGCCCGCCTGTGCGGGCAAGCGCAGCCAGTTGAAATGCCAGTCCGGGAGGGTTTGATTGCACAGGTGATTGCATGGGCGGCGAATCATGCCGCAAAGGACATTTCCCAGCCATACGCAATCCCTCTCTCTCACAGCAACGCGACCTATGTATAGTTTCTCAGAGAATCCCTAGGCTTGGCAGTATGTCCGATAGCAAGCAGGCCATGTTGAGCACCTCCAACCACGACCGCGACGCGGCGGGTATGACCTATGTCTATCCCGTGGTGTCGCGTCGTGCCGGTGGGGTATCGGTTGGGGTGAACCTGAATCCGAACAATGCCTGCAACTGGCATTGTGCTTATTGTCAGGTACCCCAGCTTGTGCGCGGCAGCGCTCCGGAAGTTGATATATTCCAATTAAACAGTGAGTTGGAGTCTTTTATTCATGTTCTGACGCATGGCGACTTCATGCAGGAACACGTTCCGGAAGATTGCCGAACGATTGCCGATGTGGCCATCTCGGGCAATGGCGAACCAACGAGCAGTCGGCAGTTCGAGCAGGTGGTGGCGTGCATCGTATCGCGCCTGCGGCAGGCCGAGTTGCTGGACCGGATCAATATCGTGCTGATCACCAATGGTTCCTATGTGCATCGTCCTGAGGTGAAGCGCGGGCTTGATCTGATGGCAAAGCATCGCGGGCAGGTGTGGTTCAAGCTGGATGCCGGTACGGATGATGCGATAGCACGCATCAACGGTGTGAACCTGACTGTAGAGCGCCAGATGCAACAGCTGGAAGCGGTCGCAGGTCTTTGCCCGACATGGATTCAGACCTGCATGTTCGCCTGGGACGCTAAGGAACCGGCGGAAGAGGAGATCGCCGCCTATCTCGATTTTCTGAACGAGGCAAAATCGCGCGGCATCAGGCTCGAAGGCGTGCTGCTCTATGGCCTGGCGCGACCCTCGTTGCAAGCCGAGGCCATACACCTCTCCAAACTTCCTGATGCATGGATGCAGTCTATCTGCACGCGCATCGAATCTCTGGGCATCAGCGCTCGCTTAAGCCTTTAATCTGTTCGGCTAAACGGCTCTTTCGAGCCTAGAATTGCAGCTCCTCCCAGCGCCGTTGCAGGCGTTGCACGGAAACGGGCTCGGCAGATTTTAAGGTCTGGGCGAAGAGAGCCACGCGCAGCTCCTCGATCTGCCAGCGGAAGGATTCCAGTTCCGGCTGCACAATGCCCTTTTGGGCCAGGTCATTGCGCCTGCTGATATAGGCGTCCCACAGGCGCTGCACATCGGCCTGTTGGCGCTGGTCCTGCACGATATTGCGGCCGGCTTTTTGCAGGCGAAGGCGTGCCGCCTCGATGTAGCGTGGATATTGCTGCAGCCAGCAAGCCTGTGTGCGGACCATGAAGCCCTGCTCGAACAGTCGTGTCATCTGGCTGCGGATATCGCCCACCACGGGTTTGAGGGCTGCGGCACGCGAGGCATCCAGTTCCTGTTGCAGCGTCACGAAGGCCTTGATGGCTTCAGACATACCGCGACTCAGCTTATGCGCGGTTGTCACCAGCCCTGCACGCCCGGCATTCAGGCTGTTTTCGAACTCCTGCTGCTCGCGGGGCAGGCCATCGGCAAGAAACTGCTGCATGAATGCTGCCCGGATCAGCTCTTCCTTGAGCCTCTTCGGATCGCCCAGCGTGGCGTAGTAGAGCATCAGCTCTTTCAACCCCGGCATATCCTTGTTCAGCACGTCCATCTGCTGATGCATGGCCAGCATGAACAGGCGGCAGATGCCTGCGCGCATGGCCGCAATGGATTCAAACCTGTTCTCAAGCAGGCGCAGCGCCACGCTGTCGCCCTCATCAATCAGGGTCGGCCATGCCTGTAATTGCAGCCTGCCACGGCGGATGACCACGCTTTCCGGCAGGGTGCCAAAATCCCAATTACGCATGCCGCTCCGCTCAATCGATGCATCCTCTGCCCCGGCAATGCTGTTGTCCGCTTGGGCAAAGCGCATCTTGAGCAAGCCGAGATCGGTATCCTCGGCCAGTGTCCTGCCGTCGTCCCCCAGGATACGAAAACTCATCTGTAAATGTGCGGGAAGTTGCAGGGTCTGCCACTGCATCAGTGGCACATCCACACCGGTCATGCGTTTGAGTTCTCTGGAAAAAGCCAGCAGAAGATGCCCCTTGCCGAATGTCATGGCCTGCATGGCGCTCTCGGCAAAGGCGGGGGCGGGTACGAAGTGCACGCGTAAGGGTTTAGGCAAGCCCTTGATGAGCAGCGTCAGCTTTTCCTTGAGCATGCCCGGCACCAGCCAGTCGAAATCGGCAGCCTCCAGCTGGCCGAGTGCAAGCCGTGGCACCAGCAGGCTCACGCCATCGGCATGATGGGTGGTATCGAAGCGGTAGCGCAGCTTCAGTTTCAGGCCGGCCTTCTCCCAGAAGTCAGGGTAATCACGGGTGCTATGCGCCTTGTCGCCGCGCAGTAGTTGTTCACGGCTGAGATAGAGCAGTTTCGGTTCCCTTGCCTCTGCATCCTTACGCCACTGCTCAAACAGTTGGCCGGAGTAGATACCCTCGGGAATCAGTGCATCGAACAGGGCAAAACGCTCCTCTTCACTGATTAACAGATCGTGCCGTCTCGACTTGATCTCCTGCGCTTCAATGTCGCCGACCAGCCCCTTGTTGTGCGCGGCGAAGCGGCCGGAGGTCTTGTATTCGCCCTGCACCAGTGCATGGCGAATGAACAGCTCGCGCGATGCAACCGGATTAATCGGCCCGTAATGCGCCTTGCGCGCGGCAACAGGGAGTCCGAACAGGGTGATTCGCTCACCGACCATTACCCGGGCCTGCTTTACCGACCAGACAGCTTCGCCATAGTCGCGCTTGATCAGGTGGGCGGCCTGTGCCTCCAGCCAGACCGGATCGATGGCAGCCACTGTGCGGGCAAAGAGGCGCGAGGTTTCGACCAGTTCGGCAGCCATCAGCCACTTGGGCTGTTTCCTGCGCAGGGAAGAGCCGGGGAAGAGGGCGAACTTCAAGCCGCGCGCCCCGAGATACTGCTTGTCTTCGCCCTGCATGCCGACATGGCTCAGCAGGCCAGCGAGCAGCGCCTGATGGATGTCGTCGCTGCTGGCCGGTTTCCGGTTCGGCTGCATGCCCAGCTCACGCGCCTGCGCCAGAAGCTGGCCGTGCAGGTCGTGCCACTCGCGCAGCCGCACGTAGGACAAGAAGTGATCGTGGCAGAGCTTGCGCAGCTTGGCGCGGGACAGATGCTGGGACTGTTCGTGGTACCAGTTCCACAGCTTCAGCCAGGTGAGAAAGTCGGAGGTCTCATCATTGAACAGAGCCTGTTTCTGGTCGGCCTGCTGCCTCTCCTCGGCCGGACGCAATCGCGGGTCCTGCACCGAAAGGGCTGCCACGATGATCAGCACCTCGTGCAGGGAGCGTTTGCCATCGGCCTCGATCAGCATGCGTGCCAGGCGCGGATCCAGCGACATGTGGGCCAGCTTGCGTCCGGTCGCGGTCAGCCGCTTTTCATCATCCACAGCCCCGAGCTCGGCCAGCAGGCGATAGCCGTCGCTTATAGCGCGGGAATCCGGGCCATCCATAAACGGGAATGCAGCCACATCACCGAGGCCGAGGCTGGCCATTTGTAAAATCACGCTGGCCAGATTGGTGCGCAGAATCTCCGGATCGGTCTGCGCCGGGCGCTTGGTAAAATCATCCCCGGCATACAGGCGGATGCAGGTGCCGGCTGCGATACGCCCGCATCGTCCGGCGCGCTGTCTGGCGCTGGCCTGCGAGATCGGCTCGATGGGCAGGCGTTGCACCTTGGTGCGCGGGGAGTAGCGGCTGATGCGTGCGAGTCCTGAATCGACCACAAAGCGGATGCCCGGCACGGTGAGCGAGGTTTCAGCTACATTGGTGGCCAGCACGATGCGCCGCCCCTTATGCGGCTGGAATACCTTGTCCTGCTCGGCGATGGAGAGGCGGGAGAACAGGGGGATGATCTCCGTGTGCGGTAGGCTGTGATGATGCAGTGCATCGGCTGCCTCGCGGATTTCGCGCTCGCCGGGCAGAAAGACCAGCGTGTCGCCGCTGGCATCGATGCTGTCGAGCTTCTCCACCGCATGCACGATGGCCTCCGGCAGGTCGCGGTCCTGATCATCCTCGTCGCCTTTCAGCGGGTCATAAATGATTTCCACCGGATGGCTGCGCCCGGAGACCTCGATGACCGGCGCATCGCCGAAAAAGCGGGAGAAGGCTTCGGTGTTGATGGTGGCCGAGGTGATGATGATCTTCAGGTCGGGGCGGCGGGGCATGAGGCGCTTGAGGTAACCGAGCAGGAAATCGATGTTCAGGCTGCGCTCGTGCGCCTCGTCCACGATGATGGTGTCGTAGGACAGAAGCTCCGGATCGGAGCGGATTTCCGCCAGCAGTATGCCGTCGGTCATCAGCTTGATACTGCCCTCGCGTTTGGTCTGGTCGGAGAAGCGCACCTTGAAACCGACTACATCGCCGATCACTCCGCCCAGTTCCTGGGCAATGCGGCTTGCCACGCTGCGTGCAGCGATGCGGCGCGGCTGGGTATGGCCGATCAGTCCGTACAGGCCGCGCCCGAGCTCCAGACAGATTTTCGGTAGCTGTGTGGTTTTCCCCGAGCCGGTTTCACCGGCAACGATCACCACAGGGTGTTCTCTGATGGCTTCGGCAATGCGCTGGCGCTGTTCGGATACAGGCAGGGATGCGGGGTATTCAATCTTGGGCAGGGCACACTGTCTGGCCGCGACGATGGCGATGGATTGCTCAATCTGCCTGCGCACCTCGCCCAATGAGCGATCGACAGGCAGGTCCTGTTTGGCCCGACGCAACAGGCCTTGCAGCCGCTTCTTCAACTGCATTCGGTCGCGCAGCATGCATTCGCCGAGCTTATCTTTTAGCTGCTCGAGTTCCGTCTTCGCATCACCGCTGTTGATCTGCTGTTTATCTGCCTCTGATTCCATCGCCGCGAAGCATAACGCCTGCTCCGGTAAATGCTTACCCGATTACGAAAGCCAAATGACGATTTGCGGCCACTTTCGGACGTTCAAACATCAACGTTCTTATGTGTCTGTATATTGGTGCTGGATTTCTGAATGCTCGAAACATTCCTGCTCTCATCGATCTTTGGTGAAGCAACCTTTATCGACAATCTGATGCCGGAAGGCCCCAATGAACTGTGGATGAGTCTTCTTATTTCCACCATATATCTACCGGACTACTCCTTCACGTGGGTGCTGAACCATCTGCAGCGCGCACCGATGAAACCACGATGCGATCGCGACCTTCCTCCTTGGCCTGATACATCGCTGCATCCACAGCACGGATCAAACTATCCATCGTCTCGCCATTCTCCGGGAAGGCCGCCACACCGAAGGACGCGGTCACTTGTATAACGGTTGCTCCCAGCGTTATCCGCTTCTTCGCAAGTTCCATACGCAAGAGCTCGGCGCGTTGATACGCAACAGCAGGTGACATCTCCGGAAGAAACATCACAAACTCCTCGCCGCCAAAGCGACAAACGATATCGCTGCCGCGAGCATGTTTTTTCAACAGTTCGGCAAACACCCGCAATACTTCGTCGCCAGCCAAATGGCCATGTGTGTCGTTGACGAGCTTGAAATGATCGAGGTCGCACATCACGATCCCGACCGGCTGCTTGTTACGCTCCGCACGGGTCAGTTCGCGTTTTATCGTTTCGTCGAGATAGCGCCGATTGTAGAGACCTGTCAGCGGGTCGTGCAGAACTTGTTCGCGCAGTTGTTCCTGCAATATCTGTAGTTCCGCCTCGGCGCGCTTGCGCTCGGTGATGTCGCGCACGATGCTCAGCAAATAGGGTTTGTCGAGTTCGAGCAGTTTCGAACTGACTTCTATCGGGAAGGTAGTATCGTCCTTGCGTCGATGCACACTTTCGAATCGCACCTCTCCATGTTCCAGAATCTGTGCCTAGATCTTTTTCACCTGGTCCGCAGTAAATCCCACGTCGATGTCCGTTACCTTCATGGACAGTAGTTCTTCCCGGTTGTAGCCCAAGTTGCGGCATTCTGTTTCGTTTATGTCCTGAAGGCGCAGGGTGACAGGATCCATCACTTCAATCGCATCGCTGGAGTTGTCGAGAAGGCTTCGAAACAGCTTGAGCTTGGTTTCGGCCTGCTTCTGCTCCGTGATATCAAAGATCACGCCATCGATATAAAGTGGTGTACCGTCCGTTTCGTAAACAGGCATACCATGTTCTGCCAGCCAGCGTATGCCGCCGTCCTTGTGCCTCAGACGGTACTCCACTACGAAGGCGCGTTTCCCTGCAATCGCGCTCCTGACCTCCGCCATTACGCCGGAGCGGTCCTCGTCCAGGATCAGCGGCTCGATCGAGCATACCTCGCCGGTTGTCAGTTCATCCGCTCCGTAGCCTGTGATTTGAACGGGCATGTCGTTATAAAACTGCATACGCCCGCTCTTGAGGAGATGCACCCGGTAGACCATGCAGGGCAGGTTCTGCGACAACGTACGATAGGCGTATTCGCTTTTACGCAGCTCGGTTTCTATTTGCTTGCGCTCGGTGATATCGCGATCTATGCCACGGTAACCGCAGAATTTTCCATCAGTGTCTGTGACTGGCGTGCCACTGGTTTCAAGCACGACTGGATGGCCATCTTTATGGGTGTAGGTGTTTTCCAGATTTATGATGGGTTGTTGCGACGCGATAAGCGGGCCAAACAGGTTCGCAACCCGTTCGGCCTCCTCTGGCGCCATCAGATCGAAAGGTGTTTTTCCGATCAGCTCTTCGGGCTGATAACCGATGATGGCGAACGCTCTTGGGCTCACATAGGTATAAACCGCGTTTTCGTCGACTTCCCAAACCCAGTCGAGGGTGGTTTCGATCAGGTTGCGGTAGCGGCTCTCGCTGTCATGCAATGCCTGCTCCGCTTGCTTGCGCTCGGTGATATCCAGAACCGTTCCCAGCATGCTGATGGGCTGACCGTCTTTCCCCCGGATGACCTCGGCCTGCTCATGCACATGGCGTAGCGTGCCATCCGGCTGCAGGATGCGGTGCTCTATGCTGTATGTGGGCTGCCGCGCCAAAGCCTCGCGCAGGCTGTCCTCCAGCAACTGACGGTCTTCCGGATGCACCGCGCTCAGGAAGGCCTCGTAGTTCGCGTCGAACTGCTGTGGCTCGAGGCCGAAGATGCGGTAGATTTCATCTGACCAGCTCAGCGTGTCATTCGTGATATCCCATTCCCAGTTGCCGAGATGGGCGATGCGCTGTGCTTCCGTCAGGCCCGCAGTCTGCCGGGCCACCTCCTGTTCCAGGTGTGCGCGGTGCTGTTCCAGTTTTTCCCGGGTTTCCAGTAGTTGCCGCACCTTTTCTTCCAGTGCCTGGTTCAAATTCTGGATTTTTCCTGCCGACTGCTTGCGTTCGGTGCTGTCAATGAAACTTTCAAGGAGGTGCGGTCGGCCGCCCATCTGAATTTTGGTCACGGTCTTGATGATCTCGCGCCTTTCGCCGGTAGCTGTCAGCATCGCCCGTTCCGAGTGATCGATGGTCTGATCAAGGTCGGTGATGGGGCATTGATTCCTTTCCGCCGGGCAGATGAACTTGTGACATTCCGCACCGATAATGCTCTCCTTCGGCGCCCCGAACATGCGGGCGGCAAAGGGATTTACGTCGACAATCCTGTGTGCCTCGGGATCGATGATGACGATCCCGGCTTGCACGGTTTCCAGGACCGCTCTCAGCCTGTTCTCGCTTTCGATCACCGCCTCTTCCTCTTCCACCCGCTTGCGCTCTGTGATGTCGCGCACGCGCAGCACGGCGCCCGTGATCTGCCCTGCGGGCCCCTGCAATGGCGCCATGACAGACTCGAAGAATCGCTCTGTATCCTCTCCGGGGATGCGGTATGCGACCTCCCTGAGCCCGATGCTTTTCCCTTCGAGGCCTTCCCTGATCCTGTCGCCTTCGCCCGTTTCCTTCATGAACGGGATATCAGCCAGATCCTGTCCGATAGCCTGGTCCCTGCTCTTGCCGCACATCTGCTCCATGAGCAGATTCCATTCCGTGATCCGCAAGTCGAGATCCACGGCGAGAATGCCATCCGGGCTCGATCTGAGCAGCGTGTTGGCATACTCGAGCGCCTGCGCAAGTCTCGGATCTTCACTGCCCTTGAGCTTATCGTTCATTCGAGCCGCATCTTGCTGCAGCCGGCTCCGCCGTTCGTAATCTGATCCAGACCGGTGATACCGGTCTGGATCTTTTTCAGTCCTGCGGGCGAACTTGTTTGAGATGTTTCCTTCGACTTGACCATGATACCTCCGCCACAGAAGCGTGGTGTTATTTCCAGCGTATACCCATTGTCAGTTTAACGCGAATTAAAATAACGGGGCAGGCATAATGGGATGGTCTGTCCCGTTCCCAAGCGTCATCGCAATGCGCCAAAAAAACCAAGGGGCAGAACTAGGGATACTCTACTTTTTGGAGTTGCTCAGTAATAATCTGACTGGCCGAAGATGGAGCTTCCTAGTCACTAGCCCGAAGGGCCGTTTATGGCCGGTTCGAGCCGGTCACATGGCGTCTCTACGGGCGGGGCAGGGCCTGCGCTATCAGAGCAGCGGCCTGTTCAGCGCCACTGGCGGGGATGTGCGGGTAGGTGCGCGGGCAGTCCAGTGCCTGCTGCATGGCGGGTAGCCAGTTACCGCTGACAAAATCTTCCACTGACAATCGTGCCGATGGCGCAAATTCCTGTAACCATGCGTCCAGATACGGGTATTCGGAGAAGAATTTGCGCGGCAGATAAACCAGTGGCGTCCCTGTTTGCCAGCATTCGGCCAGGGTGCCGTAACCGGGTTTGGTAATAACGATATCACAGTCTTGCATCACGGCGGCAGTACCGTTCTTAAGGGATGCCTGACGGATGTTGGCAGGTGCTGAATGATGCACTGGACTCAAGGTCAGAAAGCGCCAATCAGGAATATTGCCAAGAGCGTTGATATCAAAAGGGGGGTCGCCCGCGCCGCCGAACATAATCAGTGCCGTTTTCTCTTCAGAAGCAGATGTCGCTTTGACAGGCACGGTTGCTGGCAGGGGATCGACAATCACGGCCACTTGTCGGCGATTCGGAAAAGTATTCATGGGCATGGACAAGGGCGGCTGAATCAGCAGGTCGCAGTCGGTATGGGCTTGTTGCAGTGTGCTTAGCAGGGGGTCATCAGCAGGCAGGAAATCGCGATAGATGTCATGCCAGTCGAGGCTGGCAATCGCGAAGGATGGAATCCCAAGCTGTTTGGCTGCGGGAAAAGCTACCGGGGCGATATCGGAGAAGATGGCTATGGGATTGTATGGACTAAGCCGTTCGACTTCGTGCTCGATCTGGTCTGTAAAAGCATCGTAAAACGCGTGTGCGGCCACGATGGTGGCGGGGATGTCCTCGCTGATGGCATCTTTCTGTACCACGCCGACATCCACAGCACCTGCAAGCAGGGTAAACGGAACATGGATACGGCGGGAAAGAAGTTCTGTTGGCAGGGCGGTGCGCAGCAGCAGCGTCACGTCCGGGCACAGTCTAGGCAACTGGTTCAGAACAGGGGCAATCTGCGCCAGATGGCCATAACCATGACCGCTGATATAAACCGCGATGCAGCGCGGCATTACGGCCTACTTCACAATCTTGATAATCGTGCCGACAGCGGGAGCCTGATCAGGTCCCTCACCATTGAGGGCAGCCAGTTTATCGGTGGTGAACGGCCCCAGAATTTCCTTACTTTGGCCAGCCAGTTTGCTCCAGCTGTCGCCCTTGGCCCAGGTGTGCAGGCCGATGCGCGGGACATCGCCGTCACGCTTCGGATCGTAGCTGTGGAAGGAATCAGCGATGACCATGAAATCGGCTTTGAACTGTTCAAAAGTCTTGCGGTTGCTCCAGCCGACTACCATATAGGCCTTTGGTGCACGCATGAATACTGTGGCCAGCATACGTGCCGAGCCGACATTTTTCACAGTCAGATTAATTTCTGCCTGTGTGACGTCATAACCGTCGCGCTGGCTTGTCTTAACACCACTGATTTCGGCCCGGTTGCCTGCCATGTCGCGCAGCAGCTCTTCGCCATTCTGTCGCTTTTGCATTTCTTTGAGCTTCAGCTGAAAATAGGCCTTCTGCTGGCGCTTGACGGCAGTCAGGGCCTGCGGGGTGTTGGTGACCACCCAGTCTTCTGGAAATTTCAGCTGAATACCCAGTTCCGGATGCAGAAAACGGCGTCCGACCATGGCTCCTTCCTCCGGGCTTTCGCCATACGGGTAACCATCCAGCGCCGCCAGCATGGCATTGTGTCCAATTTCCCCAAGTCCTGCTGATGACTTCCCTTCGGATTCCTTGATTGCATCCTCAATGCGCTTCTTGGTTTCAGGATGGCTGGCAAAGGCTCCGTGGTATGTTTCCGGACTTTTTCCCGTAGCGTCCTGCTTGATTTTTTTGTTCAAGTCATCCACCCGTTCCAGGGTCTCCAGAATGCGTTCGGTGGCGTGCACATCGTATCCGGCCTTGGCGATGTAGCGGATGGAAAGTTCATCCGACTGCGTTTCTGCCTGTCGCCCGTAGCCTGAGATGACGGCATTGGCGACCAGATCGGAAATCATGCCCATTCCTTGCGGTACGGGCACTAAAATGGATGTGACCATTGCGCCGAGCTGATACATCTGTGCCTGTGTGTAACGCTGTACTGCGTGTCGAGCCGTGACATGACCAACTTCATGGGCCAGCACAGCAGCCAGCTCCGCCTCGCTGTTCATGTCGATGAGCAGGCCACGGTAGATATAGATATAGCCGCCGGGCAAGGCAAAGGCGTTGATGGTGGTGTCGTCCACCACATGGAAACGGTAAAACAGTTCCGGACGGTCAGACACAGCGGCAACGCGCTGACCGACCTTGTTGACATATTTCACCAGTGGATCGTCTTCGGGCATCAGTTTCATTTGTGCGGCCACCTGTGCAGCAGCCTTCTGGCCCAGTTCGAGTTCCTGATTTTCGCTCATCATCACGAAGTCTTGTTTTTTGCTGGCGGGATTAACAGCACAGGAAGCCAGTAGCATAGCGATAAGACAAAACCCAAAAAGATGGCGGGAACACAGGATCAGAGAAGTAATAGATGAATTTTTCATGGGGATATTTTCTCCATATCGAAGGGACTATGCAAGGCTACATACAGGCCGGATGATGAGGCGCGCACCACGCCGTGTACTACAACACTGTCGCCGGACTTAACATCCGGAGGCGTGCGGAAATAGGAACGATACTTTCTCGGGATGCTGATATTCAGTCGGCCGAGTTTGAAGGAAAAACCATTGCGGCTGGGTTGATTTACCTGTCCATGGATGACACGAAACTGACCCAGATGCTCTGCCTTCACCTTGTTTGCTTCCAGCATGCTAAATCGCTCTGTTCTCCAGATGCCGAGTTTTTCCTGTCTTGCCGATGCTTCCAGTTGAATGAGCTGCTCGGCCCAGTGCAGATTGGGCGTGAATGTATAAACGTGCGCCATGCCGCTACGGACCATTTCACCGTTCACCCATGTGCCATTGCGCAGATAGACCTGTGCCAGCGTGCGCCCGTAGTCATCCTTGCGCTGCGTATCGAAATCAAGCCGCACTGTCTGTCCGGCAATCAGATCGGCGAGGGCCTTGCTTGCTGCATTGCCCATGGTTTGTGCGGGTGATGCTTCATGCGCCACCTCGGGGGTGTTGATGCCGAGCAGGCGCACACGTTCGCCCCTTGTGGTTTTGAAGGTGTCCCCGTCGAGGATATTGGCCACATCCACCCAGCGGCTCTGAGATAGAACGGTGAGGGTGCCGCTGTGTGCTGCTGTTCCGAAAGTCAGGCAAAGCAGCGCAAGAAGAACAAGCGCTGCCTGACTGGGCTTTTTAAACCTCAAGCGTGCCGACCAGTTCCCGATAAGACGACAAGCCATGGTTTCCAAGATAGGTGCGCAGTTCGCCCAGAATTTTGGCGGGCAGTAGCGGGTCATAGAACAAGCCGGTGCCAAGCCCCAGTGCATCGGAACCGGCAATGGCGAATTCGATACCATCATGCGCCGAACAGATGCCGCCCTGACCGAGAATCGGGATGTCGTGTTTGGCAGCTACGGCTCGTGTCTGATGGATCTTCCATAAGGCCACCGGTTTGATGGCCGGTCCCGACAGACCCCCGGAGATGTTGCCGATAACCGGTCTGCGGCTTTCGATATCAATGGCCATGCCAACCAGGGTATTAATGACTGACAGACCATCGCTGCCTGCCTCGATGCAGCAACGAGCGATTTCAGCGATGTCGGCATTGTTCGGGGAAAGCTTGGTAATCAGAGGCTTTTTGGTCATCGGGCGCATGGCCGCGACCACGCGCGCTGCCATTTCAGCATTGTTGCCGAAATGCACGCCGCCTGCCTTCACATTGGGGCAGGAGATATTGATTTCGATAGCCGTGACGGGCGAATCGTCGAACAATCGTGCCACCTCGGCATATTCCTCCAGTGTAGAGCCGTTGGCATTGGCCCAGAACTGCGTTTCATGATGCGGTAGATGCGGCAGGATATGCTCGATGACGTGGCGTGCGCCCGGGTTTTGCAGACCGATGGCATTGAGCATGCCGGATGGCGTTTCATACACACGGTGCGGGGCATTGCCCATGCGTGGCTCAAGGGTTGTTCCCTTGAGAATCACAGCGCCGATATCAGCGTTGGAGAAGCCCTCAACGCGGGTATATTCCTCACCGAAACCGACACAGCCGGAGAGCAGCACAAGCGGTGTTTGCAGTTTTAGTCCGGCGAAGGAGGCGGAAAGATCGATTTGGGTTGGTGGATTCAGTTGTTCTGACATGGCGCAAGCATAGCGGCTTGTCCGTTATTTGGTCTATGCGCTGTTTTTCTTTTTGACGACCAGAACATCGCAGGCAGCCTCACGAACAACACGCTCTGCGGTAGAGCCGAGCAGCACATGCATCAGACCGCTGTGCCCGTGACTGCCGATGACAATCAACTCAATTGCCAACTCTTTCGCCACTTCGACGATGGCATCTGCCGAGCGGGTGAAGGCTTCACGCACATGGTGGTGAACAGGAATATCACTGCCAAGTTGCCCGACTGCTTTTTGCAGACGCTGTTCGGCGGACTGAATCATCTGTTCGGTCAAATCCTCCATCGAAGGAAGCATGATATCCGGCATTTCAGTGTAATAGAGCTGGGGGGCGACGATATGCAATAGATGCAGTTCGGCAGCATTTTGTCGCGCAAGTTCAGCGGCCGTCTGCAATGCACATTCTGCAGCCGGCGAGAAATCGGTTGGAATCAGGATATGACGATAAGCAGGCATGGCGGGCCTCCGTTTGTTCCAATTCTAGACTGATTTTGAGTTGATTGCTCATTGCCTGTCGTGCGAGTGACGTGCCCGGTAAGCGTTTCGCTATGGATGCAGAAAATCGGCTATAACCTGACTCAGATACGCAACCTGATATGGTTTGCTGACAATCTGTGTATAGGGCAGCTGCAGATCCTTGCTGTCGATTTCATCCAGATTGTATCCAGTCACGAACACGATGGGTAAATCGGGCCTGATACTGCGGATTTTGCCTGCGGCTTCAGATCCCCCCATTAGCGGCATGATCAGGTCGAGCAGCACCAGGGACACTTCCTTTGCATGTGCCTCAATATAGTGCAGGGCCGCTTCTCCATCCTCCACGGCAACAGGCTTGTAGTTCAGCTTGATCAGCATTTCAGACGCGGCTTCACGCAGCAGCTTTTCGTCATCGGCAATAAGGATGGTTTCGCCCTGACCGTAATGCAGGGTGGAAGAGGAGGCTGTAAGCCTGTGATTGTCTGCAAGAGGTTCGCTTTGTAGCAGGTAGAGATAGACCGAGGTGCCGGAGCCTTCTTCACTCTTGATGTCAATCGCGCCGCCAAAGCTTTCCATCAGGCCGTAGACCATCGATAATCCCATGCCTGTGCCCTGGCCAACCTCCTTGGTGGTGAAAAAAGGATCGAATACGCGATTCAGCAGGTCGTTGCGAATACCTGTGCCGTTATCACGAATACAAAGGCAAAGTACTTCCTTGTCCTTGAGCTGTGGGAAATGAAAAGCAAGGTTCGCATCGACCCCGACATCCGTGAGTGTGATGTCGATCTTGGCTGTGGCTTTAAACGCACAGGCATCGACTGCATTGCTAATCAGACTGCTCAGCACCTGCCTGAGCTGGGCTGCATCCGCCCGGGCCACGGCATGCTTATCCGATGCAATTGAACTGGTATCAAGATTCAGGCGGATAGAAGAAGGAAGCCCTGCGGATTCAATGCCATAGACCTGTTGCAGCAGGGGAATAAGGTCAATGTTGCGAATCGATATGCGATGCTTGCGACCGAAAGCCAGCAGTTGGTCCACAAGACTGGCCGCACGGTTGCTGAGCTTCTCAATACGATCGAGTCGGGAAGCTGATTTTGTACCCGCCTTGATCTCGGTTTTGAGGAGGAAAATGTTGCCGATGATGCCGGCCAGCATATTGTTGAATTCGTGGGCAATACCACCGACCAGCGTGCTGATGGCCTCCATCTTCCGGGTCTGCTGCTGTATGCCCTGGATGATGCTCTCGTCTGCCTTGCGCCTGGTGATATCGTTGCTGATGCCGAACAAGCCTGCAAAAACATTTTCTCCGCTTACAGCACTCTTCGCATAATGCAGACAAATATTTTCCCCGAACCATTGCTCCCTGTCATCCATCTGGATGCAGTAGTGTCGGCAGCACATAACCTGTCCTCATCAGTAGCTCATAAGTTGTCCGGTCTGAAGATTACCCGAGAGGTAATCAGAGATGAGACGAACGACAGTGTTACAGGAGGTCAGGAAGATGAGATTTGATGAGGCATATGGTGGTTGGCAGAGAGGCCAGTTGACCCAGGAAGAGGCGGGACGACTGCTCGGCATGAGCGAGCGTAACTTCCGGCGTTATGTAGAGCGTTATCAGGGGGAAGGCGAAGCTGGGTTGATGGACAAGCGTTTGACGCAAGCATCCAGCCGGTGTGCCCCGGTGGACGAGGTGTTGCGACTCACCGA
>MNXA01000001.1 GCA_001871195.1 Zetaproteobacteria bacterium CG1_02_55_237 | reverse complement strand
GGTGTATTGCTGTTCTGGCTTGCCTTTGTTCTGACTCGCCCCTTTGGTGCCACCTTCGGAGATTGGCTGACCAAACCACTCGATCATGGTGGGTTGGCTTTTGGAACCGTCGGTGCCTCGGCGTTCTTTTTGATAATTCTGATCATTGCTGTTTTCCGTGAATCTAGGCTAGAGCGTTCGGGCAAACGCATTTCGGAGTTGGATTGATTAGATGCCACTATGGGCTTACATCTTCTATCCAAAAATGAGCCCTTGGGTGTCCGCTTTTGGCCGACTGCTGCCGATCACGACAGGCGACTCACGGCCAACTTAAGACGTTCAAATGAATATAAATAATAGACAAAACTAAGCTCGAAGCGTCTAGTAAAGCAGTAGCGATTCAATCTTAATTGTCCAACACTTTGAGCCGGAAGAATTAAAAGGAGCTGTGAAATGAAATGTGTTTATTTTTCCGTAATATTCATTATTAGCTTGGTCTTACTAAGTCCGAATGTGAATGCTGGTGACGGCCAAGTTTTGAAAGGGCTGCACCTTTCATGTGCTCCATTTGGATGTGGTAAATATGCGCAACCTGGCCCCAATTATGAGGAAAGGAAGAATATGCCCACATCCAGATCGGAAGATAACACGCCTGAAGATGAGCAGGGTCAGAACACTAACCATCTTAAGAAAAAAGACAGGGCTATCAATTTATATGATCACGAAAAGTAGAAGATGTTTCAAATAATCATTTGAAACGCCACCTTTACTAGGCGCGGCGAGCTTAGTTTTGTCTATTATTTATATTCATTTAAACGTCCTGAGTTTGGCCGCACATTGCCCGTCGCGACAGGCGATCTCTGATCTTATAGGGCAATGACTAATTCAGAGGACACATTATCGAATAATTCGTCGATGGGGCGAATTAAATATTATGTCCTCGGATTTCGGATTTCGGATTTCGCGGCACCACGTTTGGTCAAACTCAATAATAATTTCAATACTTGAAGAGCTTCACTTGCTTTGAGGTTTGTCCTGTCTGGCAATAACGGATTTCCTGGATTCATTTGCATCATTTTCGTGTTCGGAGGCTTTGCCGCCAGATTCAACCACCGTTTGATGCATAGATCCCGAAGACTTCTCAATTGCAAATTTGGATTTCAGTGCACCAGTTTCGTCAGTGGTCACGTTTTTAACCTTTCCCCCAGGTATCACGTCAATCCCCGGAACAGGATCACCTGCATAAACTGGTGCGGCAGAGATTACTAGCAATAACCCAAGTATGGGTCTAGCTATGACCCGCAGTACACCGACTGATTTCTTCTCCATTGTTATTCCCCTTTAAAGTGTTACGGCAAATTTTAAGGCGCTGCCTCGCTGCCTAACCAAATGAAAGAGAATATGCGCTTTTGTGATGGCCTGCTAGAAGCAGGGTTGGCTTTAAACGCGAAACTGACCATTTTGGTCTTCAGTGCGTATTCCACGGGAAGTCGGCACCCATAGTTTATGCAATTCTGGGGACAGACATATAATCTAATTATTCGATAGTAGTATGAGTTAGGTTGCAGATTCCACCCGAATATCCCACTTGATTCCGTTTTAAAGTCCCAGCCATTTCCGATCAAAAAACCCACCTGATTCCAATTCAAAGTCCCACCTGCACATCTAGCCGCCTGTTGTGGTTGAACCTGCGTATACTGGTTAAACCGACCACCGATTATAGAATGAAACCGGCCGGCGGCGCTGGTTGATGGCCGGCCTAAGTTGGCCGACTATCGACTGTGGCGCGACCGGCGAGGTGCGGCCATCAACGGCCATTCGTTCGAATACCATTGGACCCCCTGAATAGACAGGCGGCTTCATAACATTTACTTTCTCTCTTAGCTAAAGCTGAATGTAAACAGGGGGAAATTTGCCAACAGCAACTTTAAAGATATTTCTCGCATATGGAGACCCAAAAAGACTTCGTACAGCTGAGCTTTCAAATTGGATTGGTAAAGCGGTATCAGGACCGAGAAGTGAATTTGATAAAATTCTAACTAGGGAGGAGTCTTTAAGCTCTGGTGTTTATTTTCTCACAGGCACTGACCCTAAAACAAATAAAAGCGCCATTTACATTGGTGAAGCCGAGTGTGTTCGAGACAGAGTAAAAAGCCATTTGTCAAAAGACTTCTGGAACAATATCACCTTCTTTATCACAAAAGGTGAAAATTTAACGAAAGCACATATCAAATACATCGAAGGTCGCCTTATTGATATTGCTCGATCTGCCGATAGGTCTATCGTAATGAACAGTCAAGGAAGTGGGGCAAAACTTCCAGAGTCAGACCGAGAAGAGATGGAAGTTTTCCTAGGTAATATGCAACAAGTATTACCCGTACTTGGAGTTGAGGCATTTGTACTAACATCTTCAATAGCTGATGAAGAGCAACAAGAAGAGTTGCTCGCTTGCAACATTAAAGATTTAAAAGCAGCTGGATATTTAACCCCAAGTGGCATTGTTGTTCTAAAAGGGTCACAGGCAGTCCTTGAAGAAAGAGAGTCGGCTAAAAAGTGGCCAAGCGTATTGATACAGCGTAACAAACTCATAGAGGAAGGTGTTCTTATTAGCAAAAACGGAGCTTTCGTTTTCACTAAAGACGTTGAGTTTTCCAGCCCTAGTTCCGCAGCAGCAACAATTCACGGTGGTAGTGCCAACGGGCTTACGGCTTGGGTTAATTCAAAAGGGAAGCAACTAAAACAATTGCAAATCGAGTAACAAGCCAATCAATCTTGACCTTTAGTTCTTATTGGCCATTAAGAATAGCCTCTTTAATAACTGGGGCTACAGTATCTGTATTGATACCATGCTCTATGCAATATTTTGATTGAAGCCATTCAGAAAGTTTTTTAGCGCCCTTACTGGAATTACATCCACAGCAACACAAAGTGATATTTTCTCTTGTGATGACTCTAGCATCGTTGATTATATGCTCCCAGCTTGCAGCCGTTTTCTTGGATGTTTTAGCAGAGGTAAACTCAACGCTGCAATAGACACAGACTTTGTCTCTCTCTCGCACTTCTTTTTCAAGCCAGTCTGGGATATTCCAATTGTTTGACACTTGGGATGCTTCTTACCTCCCATTTAGTAACGCGGGAGGGCTAATAAATACACGCACCTATCCCCGCAACGAACAGTATAGAGAACTATTACTGATTTAAATAAGTTGTGTGCCTATAATATGCCGACATGAGCAATGAAGAAAATAAAAAGGAAGCCTCAAGAAAAAAATCACTTGGGGAGTTGGGCGAACTTTTTGCAATTAAAGCACTTGTCGATAATCACTATGAAAAAATAATAAATTTAAATGATAAAAAGATGAATTTTCCTTTTGCTGACTTATATGCAGAAAAGGACGGAAAGAGATTCATCTTCAGCGTTAAAGCTAGAAACAAATACCAGAAAAACCATAAGCTAAATGCGTTTTATAATCTCGGAAGTGACGCATACAGAAAAGCGGCAACGGCAGAACAGGAATACTGCGCAGAACCTCACTGGATGGCAATTCAATTCGACCAATTTACATTTTCAATATATTGGGGCCCATTGGAAGAATTGAATGGGAGAAATGCAATACCGCTAGCCCAATGTGCAGAGGGAAAAATCGGCACATGTTTAGCAAAAGACAAAAGGCATTATTTCGATTTTGGTTTTTTTGGTAATGCAAAAGATGAAAAAATAACATAATCCGGTGTTCGAGAGGGACTCCGCAAAAGCTTTTCTTTTACTCCACCCCTCAACTTTACGTTAACAAAAAATATCTTATTAAATTTGGGTGCTCACAAAATGCCTCGGCCGAATGACCGAAGCTGGCCGGAAGGAGCCGTTTAGGGCCAGATGGATTTATTGAGGTAGGGGATGGCGCCCTGCGGACAAGCCCGGGGCGTCGCCAACGTTTCAGCCTTTCAGCGCAAGGCGTCGAATCCGCCTGCGATCATGGTGTTCGCGCAGTGGGTGAGGATCACGTCGATGCCTTTATGTACGAACTCCATGCCGTCTTTCGGATCGTCCGACCAGGAGATGTTGCAGAGCAGACCGAGTTCATGTGCCCGACGAATATCTTCCTCCGTCACATCGCGAGAGAACTGGATGCGTTGACATGCATAGCGCTTCGCAATGTCGACAGACGCGGAGGGGTTATCCTGACCCACAAGGCAGGCACGAGGGACTTCAGGGGCATATTCAAGCGCGGTCCGGAGTGCCGATTCGGTCTCCAGGGAAATATAGGCACTGTCGGTCAATGCGTGTTCGGTCAAAAGGTCGCAAACCCTTCTTACGGTTGCGCCGTCTTCCCCTTCGTTCCTGATCCGTATGTTGAGTCCGATGCGGCCGTCCATGGCATCCAGGACCTCCTCAAGGCGCGGCACCCGAACGCCACGCCATGCATCTCCGGCATGGCTGCCTGCATCCAGACGGCAAAGATCCTCCCAGCCAAGCTCGGCCACGTTCCCGGACCCATTGGTCGTGCGATCCACCGATGCATCGTGACAAACGACCAGCACACCGTCGCGACTTGCCCTCACATCGAACGCGATCTCATGCGCGCCCACAGCCATGGCAGCGGCAAAGGCCGGAAGCGTATTTTCCGGACAGACCTGACCCAGCCCCCGAAGCGCGCACAGGCGTGGAAAGGACGAAGCATCAATCCTCTTCGCCCTTTCCACGCGCGGACGGTAGGCCGCAGGCCTGCGATGCGCGTCGATAAGTTCCCGGTATCCCACGACCGCCTGGCCATGAGATGCCGGTTTCGTGAACTTTTGCCCGGGGTCAATCTCGGCAGAGATAACGCAAGCATCCGCGCCGGCATTTTCCAGCAATGCCCCGTCGGGAGCCGCAACAAGGGATCTTCCGCCAACACCCGGCTTTGGCATGGCGTATGAACTTCGGATCAGATACGTGCCGCTATCAAGCGCGCGCACCCGGGCGTTGCTGCAGATGCGCTCGGCAGACTCGCTGCGCTGATAGCTCGGGCAAAGCACAAGATCAGCCCGCTGCGCGGCCAGGGCGGCAAAATGCTCGGGGAAGGACAGGTCGAAGCAGGTGGCAAAGCCGAGCCGGATTTCCCCGTATTGGAAAACCGAGGGCATGGAGCCCGATGTCATGCCACAGCCAATTTTTTCCACATCCGTCAGATGGACCTTGTCGTAGCTGAACGCGAGCGCGCCGGTCTTGTCGAACACAAGCGTGCGATTGAACCAGCGCGCTCCGGACCGGACGAGGCCGGCCAGAACGATCAAGCATTGCAATCGCTTGGCATGCGCGGCCACATCCTGAAGGAAGGCCTTGCCCTGCGCTTCCGCGAACGCACAGAGCTCCTGCCGGTCGCTCAGCCCTGGCGTATTGGCGTACTCGGGCAACAGCACCAGGTCCTGTTCTCCGGGCTGCAATTGTTCAAGCCTCGTCCGCATCCATCGCAGGCACGCCTCGGCATCGGCAGGCGTACCTTGCATCGGATACGGCGGCTGGAAGACGACGATTCTCATACTATTCCCTTTCGGCTGCGCGCGCGTCTCAGTCCTTCAGGGTTTTCATGTCGATAACAAAGCGGTATTTCACATCGGCCTTCACGACGCGGTCGTAGGCGTCGTTGATATCCTGGATGTCGATCATCTCGACATCGGAAACGATGTTGTGCTCGGCGCAGAAATCGAGCATCTCCTGCGTTTCCCGGATGCCGCCGATCAACGAGCCGGCAATGCGCTTGCGCTTCATGATCAGACCGACGCCGTTCACATCGGGCAGGAGAGCGAGAGCTCCCACAATGACCATCGTGGTATCGCGCTTCATCAGATCGATGTACGGATTCACATCATGCGCAACCGGAATGGTGTTGAGTAGGAAATCGAAGCTGTTGGCATGCGCCGCCATCTGCGCCTCATCCCGGGATACCAGCACCTCATGCGCCCCCAGCCGTTTTGCATCCGCACCCTTCTCGGGTGAGGTCGTGATCATCACGACATGCGCGCCCATGGCGGCCGCAAGCTTCACACCCATATGCCCGAGACCACCGAGGCCGATAATGCCGACCTTGTCGCCGGCCTTCACCTGCCACTGCCTGAGCGGCGAATAGGTCGTAATACCCGCACACAGCAGCGGTGCCACGGCCTTCGTATCGAGCTTCTCCGAAACATGCAGGACGAACTGCTCATCCACGACTATCTTTTCGGAATAGCCGCCGTAGGTCATGCCGCCCATCACCGGATCCGGGCTGCCATAGGTAAAGACCATGCCGCCTTCGCAATACTGCTCCAGATCGTCCTCGCAGGCCGGGCAGTGATGACAGGAATCCACCAGGCATCCGACGCCGACCAGATCACCCGCCTTGAAGCCAGCCACGCCTTCACCCACCTTCGCGACGCGGCCGATGATTTCATGCCCCGGCACCACCGGATACACGGACCCGCCCCATTCGTTGCGCGCGATATGGATATCGCTGTGGCACACGCCGCAATACTCAATCTCAATCTGCACATCCTTCGCACCCACCGTGCGGCGGTCGAAGGCAAACGGTGCAAGGTTCTCGGTCGCGCTTGGCGCAGCGTAGGCTTTTGTATTCATGGTGCTTCTCCTATGGGAAAGATCATGCCATGGACCGAAAGCGGATCAGGGCTGGGTGGACTTCTTGAGATAGGGGATGACGACCGGGGGGACGAGTTCGGAAACATCGCCGCCCATGGATGAGATTTCGCGGATGAAACGCGAGGACACGAAGGTGTAATCCTCTCTCGCCATCACAAAGACCGTTTCAATGGACTCTTCCAGCCGCCGGTTCATCGTTGCCATCTGGAATTCATACTCGAAATCCGATGCCGCGCGCAGGCCGCGCAGAATGGCCTTGGCCTTCTGTTGCCTTGCCAGCTCAACCAGCAGGCCATCGAAAGCAATGGCCTCGATGCGATCATCGCCGACAAAGGTTTGCCGCACCATGGCCAGCCGGGTATTCAGATCGAATCTGGGCTGTTTATTGGGATTCGCAGCCACGCCGATGACCACGCGATCGAACAACTTCAGGCCGCGCCGCACCACATCGACATGCCCCAATGTGATCGGGTCAAAGGTGCCCGGATAAATAGCCGTTCGAGTCATGCTCCCTCCTTGCCCAGAAAATGCAGACATGTGCCACCATAGCGCCGTGCCTGCCGCTCCGTCCAGCCTGCCGGCCACACAGGAACCACCCGCGACTCTTCCTCGATGATCAGTTGCTCGCAGGTAATGCCGGCTGCATCAAGCCATAGCGGCAGCTGTTCGCTGATACCCTTGGCATAGGGCGGGTCGGCAAAAACAATATCGAAGTGACGGCCATGCAAATGCCCCAGCTCCTTCTGCACATCACCGCACAGCAGATGCCAGTCATCCTGCAACTCGAAGTTGCGGCGCATAGCGACAAACCCGGCAACAATGCGCCGCTCTTTCTCGATGGAGGTCACCGATGCGGCCCCGCGCGACAGGGCCTCGAGCGCCATCAGTCCGGAACCGGAAAACAGCTCGAGAATCTCGCAACCCTCCACACCACCAAGTATGTTAAACAAGGCTTGCCGCACCTTGGAGGGTGTGGGCCGCACACCGGGAATATCGGGGACGGTAACTTTACGGCCGCGCAGGCGACCTGCGGTAATGTGCATCAGTCGCCGCTGCCTGCGACCTCAGGCCCTACCTGAATGACGTTCCAATCTTCCGCATCAAGGAAACGTGCTGCTTCATGCTTCACCTCGGCCAGGGTCACGGCATTGATACGCGCCTCCCAGTTCTGCAGATAATCCAGCGGCAGACCGTAGAAGCCGATCATCGACATCAGGCCGACACGCTTGGCATTGGAATCAAGACGATGGGCAAAGCTGCCAGTTAAATTGGCCTTGGCGGCAGCAAGCTCCTGCTTGCCGATATCACCGTCGTGCATCTTGCGCATCACCTCACGCACCACATCCAGTGCCTTGCCGGCCTGATCGGCGCGCGTTTGCAGGCTGATAACAAACGGCCCCGGCACAGCCAGCGGCATGAAGTAGGAATACACGCCATACACCAGACCGCGCTGCTCACGCACCTCGTTCATCAGGCGCGAGGCGAAGCCGCCACCGCCAAGGATGTGATCAAGCAGCATATCGGCAAAGAAAGCCTTATCGAATCGCGACAAGCCAAGACGGGCCATCTGCACGGTCATCTGCCGGGTCGGCATGACCACCTGCCGCTGCTCGCCACGCACCGCCACAGGCTCGGGGATATCAGTAAAAGATACAGCCGGCTTCCCCTTCCAGCCGGCAAAGGCCGGGCGAATCAGGGCCAGCAGCTCATCCATGGTTACATCGCCACTCACCGCCAGCACCGCACCTTCAGGTCTAAACTGCTTGCGGTACATGCTCTGCAGATCCTTCAACTCAATGCGCTTTAATGAGGCCAGATCGCCATCCGGACGGTGACCATAACCATGCTTCGGATACATCGTTGCCGCGGTTTCTTCAGCGGCGCGCACGCCCGGTTCTTCCAGCGACTTCTGTGCTCCGGCCACGGCATCACTTTGCAGCACGGCAAAACGTTTGGCATCCCAGCCCGGCTGCAGGCCCGCCTCGGCAAAGGTGTCAACGCCCTCGGCAAGCGCCTCCTTGAGCACGGTAAGCGTCATGGAAAGGGAATCATATGACGCGCCCCCGCCCAAGCGGATGGCGGCCGCATCAAGCTTGTCGGCCCAGGCAACATAATCGTGCTTCGCGGTATGATCACCGAGCATGGCGGCCAGCATGGCCGCCGAGCCACCACGTCCGGCAGGATCCTGCCAACTGCCGGCCGGCAGATTCAGACGCATCACCACCATGGGCACATTGCTCGACTGCATCAGCAGCACACGCAGCCCATTATCCAGACGCGCCTGTTCAATCGGCGGCATCGCCTGGGCTGCGGGGGTAAACGCGAAGAGGAAAAGAACAGTCAGTACGCTCATCAGATTTCTCATGACTTCACCTCCGGCTGCAGCAAGCCGGTGGTTGAACGCTCCTGCCTGATCCATTGCTTGAGCACGCCCTTCACATCTTCGGCCCTTACACTACCAAGCGCGGCAAGCCAGGCATCACGCTTGCCTGCCCCGATACCCACTGTTTCCAGCATGCCGATTTCCTTGGCGCGGATGTATAGCGAGTCCTGCGCAAACACCTGATCGGCAACCATGCGGCGCTTGGCGGCAGCCAGTTGCGTTGCATCCGGGCCCTTATCGCGCAGCGTGCCGATGGTTGCCCAAAGTGCTGCTTCGAAGGCCTCCGGGGTCTGCTTCGGTCCGAGCATGCCGTAGGCGAACCACATATCGATACCCATGCTGAACGGGTCGTATCCGGCAGCGGCGGCAAAGGCCTTGCGCTGCTTATCAACAATCTCGCGATTAAGCAGGGCAGAACGTCCACCGGCCAGAATCTCCGTGGCCACAGCCAGGGCAGCCGCTTCGCGGTCGTTCTCGCCTGGCTTCCAGACCGGCACCGGCATGGTGACGGCCAGCATCGGCAACTGCGCCGGCAGCACCGCCACCATGCGCTTCGGGCCAATCGGCTCCGGCTCCACCGGATTGAAGCGGGCTTCAACCGGCTGCTTCTTCAGCTTGCCGAAGGTGCGCGCCACGGTTTTCTTGATGTCGGCAAAATCCACATCGCCAACCACCACCACGGTCACATTACCGGGGATGTAGTGAGCCTTGTAGAAGGCGCGCACATCGTCGATATCCAGCTTCTTCAAATCCTGCATCCAGCCGATCACCGGCTCACGGTAGGGATGCAGACGCAGGGCCACCGAGGTGAGCTCCTCGAACATGCGGCTGTTCGGATCATCATCGGTGCGCATGCGGCGCTCTTCCTGAATGACCTGTATTTCCTTGGCAAAGTCCTCGGCGCGCAGGTTCAGGTGGCCAAAACGCTCGGCCTCCATGCCCAGCACTTCATCCACCTTAGCAGCCGGCACAATCTCGAAATAGGCCGTGTAGTCATGACTGGTAAAGGCGTTGTCGTTACCACCCATGGCAGCGATACGGCGCGAGAACTCACCGGCGGCAAGTTTTTTTGAACCCTTGAACATCATGTGCTCAAAGACATGCGCCAGCCCTGTCTTGCCGGATGTTTCATCGCGCCCGCCCACCTTCAGCCATATCTGCACAATGGCGACGGGAGCGGAATGATCCTCCTCAACCACCAGTCGGACACCGTTATCGAAGGCGGCCTCATGCAGCGGGGCAAAGGGGGCAGCTCCGGCCATGGGGGGGAAAAGAAAAAGGAATATTGCGGGGAATAGCTTCAGATATCTCATACGGCACAATTTACGTCATGCAGCCTGATGTGCAAACCACAGAAGCGGGCCGAAAGTGGTGCACATCCTGCACCCTTCTGCACAGCTCAAGCGCCATACTACTGGAGTTTCTTAGAGCGATTCTCCCGAAGCGCTACGGGCCGCCCCTACCTGCGCGCCTCGGCCACATAGGTGGCAAGGCGCTTTCTCCAACCATCCAGCCAGCGCACCTCGTGTCTCTCTGGCGGCGAATTGGCCACGCGCCTGGTAAGCATGGTATCGGCAGCGCGCGCGAATTCCTCGATGGCAGCAAGGCCTTGCTCATCGCCGTGCATCGCCTCAAGCACCTGCATCAGGCCCCAGCCCTGCCCGTGGTAACGCTCTTTCTCACTCACCCCTTCACCTTTGAAATTGACGTAATCGGTCAGCGCATATGAGCCCATCGGCGATGCGGCAACGCGGCGGTATTGCTGCCTGATATGCTCACGTCTGTGTTCCGGCGCTGCCTTGATGATCTCGGGAAGGGCTGCATCCAAACGCCGGCTTATGAACGCTGCCTGCAAGGGCATGGTTTTTTCAAGCATGCTGCGCAGGAGCTGCATGCGCGGCGCTTCAATATCATGCACAAAGCTGTCGCGATCAGGCCACGGGCAAGCCCCGGCGGAAGCAAGCCAACCGGGCAGCGCTACATCATGATTGCGCAGGAAGACTAGGAGCTGCGGAAAGCTTTCGCGGAACGGCTTGTCCACTTCGGCCACACCTGCGGGATACCAGATGAAATGCCCGATACCCAAGGAAGCGAATTCCTCACCCTTGTTCCATGAGGTCAGACAGGCGATACGGCCGGCACATTCGTTGTGGAAAACCAGCTGCGCTACGCGTGCCTGCTGTCCGGCAACATCCTCAAGGGACAAGGCCGGTGGCATGCACAGGACAAAGAAAACGGGGAGCATCACAGCCCCCCGTATCCATGCCTGAAACGCAATCATCTTAGAAGTTATAGCTGACGCCCACCGAAGCGACCGGATAGAACTTGTACTTCTTGACGTTGTTGTCCAATTTCGTCTTTTCAGCCGCAATGTCGGCGGTCAGTCCGGCAGCAGCTCCGGTAGCCGAAAGCGTGGTCTTCGGCTTGCCCTGATACAGCACGCCAAGATCAACATTGAAGCCGATCGGGCTGCCGCTGGAAACCGCATCGCCCCAGCCGATACCGGCATACGGGGCCAGCTTGTTGAAGTCCATCGTACCAGTCACGGAGCCGGCCTGTGCCGAGGTATAGGTTGTGCCGTTGATAACATAGCTGGCGCCATTCGGCACGCCGGTCAGGGTCAGCTTGTTGCCGTTGTAGTAGGCACCGGCAGTCACGCGGAACTTGCCTGCAAAGGGGTAAAAGTCGGCCAAGGCGCCGACCGACATCAGCTTCAACTTGGCATCGTAGTGCACGCTGGTATTGGTCACTGTGGTATTGTATCTGAAGCCGTTGGCCTGAATGCGGGCGTTAAGCAGCATCGGAATGACGTTTGTGGTCAGCTCCACGCCGGCACCCAGCGTGCCTGCCTTCACGCCCACGGCAACGCCGTCGGCCATGGCAATCTGGCCACCGGCCAGCAAAGTGCCGGCAAGGGCCAGCGAGACATAACGAAGCTTCATGGAAGTTCTCCTAATGAAATCTGAATTTAAACACGATGCTATCTTTACCACCCATCGCGGCAAGACCGTGATATCGCCCACATCTCCTAGCCATCCAGCCAGCCTTGCAGCGAAGCCAGCGCCAGATCTGAAACCATGCGCCGACGATCTGCTCTGCCCAAACGCCGTTTGCCATCCATCTTCGGGCCCGGCGGCAGCAGGCCGAAGTTGATATTCATCGGCTGGAAATCCTCGATGCGAGTCTGCGAGATATGCGCCAGCAGTGCCCCGTGCGCAGTATCGGCTGGTGGCGCATCAGGCTCGAGGCCTTGCGCCATCGCCGCCAGAAAACGGCCGGCCATCAGTCCCATAGCCGCCGACTCCACATAACCCTCCACGCCGGTAATCTGGCCGGCGAAGAGAATACGCGGCTGTTTTTTCAGGCGCAGGGTGCCGTCAAGCAGGGCAGGCGATTTGATAAAGGTGTTACGATGCAGGCTGCCGAGGCGGAAAAACTCGGCCTGCTCCAGTCCCGGTATCATGGTGAACACCCGCTTCTGTTCGCCATAGGTCATCTTGGTCTGGAAACCGACCATGTTTAATAACGAACCCATGCGGTTGTCGCGCCGAAGCTGTACCACGGCATAGTGCCGTACGCCCGTTTCCGGATGATCGAGACCTACCGGCTTCATGGGCCCGAAGCGGGGCGTGTCCTCGCCGCGCTCGGCCATTTCCTCAATCGGCATACAACCATCGAAGAAGGGAACATCCTCGAAACCCTTGAAAGCCACTTTGTCGGCCGCCACCAGCTCGGCAATAAAGGCCTTGTACTGGCTTTCCGTCATCGGGCAATTGAGGTAATCGCCCGCCTCGCCCTCGGCCACATCCTTGTCATAGCGGTTCTTCCAGAAAGAAAGAGCCATGTTCACCGATTCGGCATCCACCACCGGGGCAATGGCATCGAAGAAACTCAGGTGCTCCTCCCCGGTCAATGCGCGGATTTGTTCGTACAAGGCATCCGAGGTAAGCGGCCCTGAAGCAATCAGCACCAATCCTTCGGCAGGGATTTCAGTGACCTCGCCGGGCACGAACTCGATCAACGGCTCGGCCTTCAATGTGGCCGTGACCAGTTCGGAAAACTGCTCCCGGTCCACGGCCAGCGCTGTGCCGGCCGGAATGCGAGCTGCATCGCCACATTGCATAATCAGCGAATCCATGCGCCGCATCTCTTCATGCAACAGGCCAACCGCATTCTCCAGATGATCGGCGCGGAAGGTGTTGGAACAGACCAGTTCCGCGCAGTTGCCGGTGTTGTGCGCCGGGGTCATTTTCAATGGTCGCATTTCATGCAGACGCACAGGAATGCCACGTCTGGCCAACTGCCATGCTGCTTCACTGCCCGCCAGACCTGCACCGATAATCGTTACTGCTTGTTTAGAGGAAGAATCATTCATGCCGCAAAGCTACTTGCCGCCGGGCCGACAACAAGCCGAAACTCGCGTCGCGGAAAAGAAAAAGGGTGCGAATCATCGCACCCTTTAAATTGCTCAAAGACGAAGAACTCAGTCTTCTGTCCGGCTGGTCACTTCAAGAAGATGATAACCGAACTGGGTCTTCACAGGCCCCTGAACGGTATTCACATCGGCCGAGAACACGACCTTGTCGAATTCCGGAACCATCATGCCGGGTCCGAATTCACCCAGATCACCACCACTCCGCCCGGAAGGGCAGCTGGAATGCTGCCTGGCCAACTCGGCAAAATCAGCACCCTGCTCAATCTGGACCTTCAATTCATTACACTTGGCCTCGCTGCTGACCAGAATATGCCTTGCTGTTGCTACTGTCATAAATCACCCCATCAATTTTTGCGCAAGCTAGCAGATCGACCCCTCTCTTTCAGCTTGCGGATACGGGAGCCATCTTTCATATTGAGCCCATGCGATATCTGATTGTTCTATCCCTGTTATTTATCACCCCTGCCTGGGCTGCGGACACAACACAGACGGAGCAGGGAACCGTACTTAGCGTGACTGCGACTTCTTCCATGAAAATGGACAATGACGAGGTGGTGGTGAACTTCCGCATCGAGGCGGAGGGCAAGCAGGCCGAAGGATTGCAGAAGCAGGTGAATGACATCAGCCACAAGGTGAATGCGCTACAGGACAAACATGCAGGACTAAAGCAGCAGACAACAGGACGAAGCCTGCAGGCCGTGAGCCACTACGATAAATCGCTCGGACGGCAGGTGCGCGATGGCTGGCGACTGGTTCAGAACGAGCAGGTCATAAGCCATGAATTGGCCGGTGTGGAACAGTTGGTGGATGATATCGAGAAGGCCGGATCCCATCTGGATCAACTGAGTTTTCGAGCCTCCGACAGCGCCTCGGAAAAAGCTGTGGAAATACTGCGCATGCAGGCTGTACAAAAATTCCGCAACCAGGCCGCCACCATGGCCAAGGCGCTGGAAGCGCCATCCTTCCGCATCCTGCGGCTGAGCAGTGACAGTCGGACTCCACCCATGCCGCTTATGCAACGGAGCATGATGGCCATGTCCCCAGCCGAGGCTGCACCTTCATTCAACATCGGTGAGAGCGAGTTGAGTGTGACCGTGTCCGGCGACATTCTGTTGCCGGAGAAAAGCTTTAGTGTGAAGTAGGGTTTGTTAAGAGAAATACCGGGCTAAGCACTGGCGCCTTAAATGGCGCTCAGGGTTGCAAAATATTTAAATGGTTTGATTTAGGATAAAAAGATTCAGACAGAGCAAGCCTCGGCTTGCATCAAGGAACTGCGAGAAACTCTCAGCCGGCCATCAGCCAGGCAAAAGCAAACAGCACAACAGAAATGACCGCATACACCCGCGGGGATATCTCAGAACCTGCATCAATGTGGCCTGTAAACATCATCATTACACTTACCTCCTTGCAAGGCGCGCATTTCGCCACCGTTATGGGTCAGGCAATGTGACAACAATCACAAGGCGCGCTATGACCTTTCACCTTCTGCAATTGAGAAGTAATCG
This sequence comes from Zetaproteobacteria bacterium CG1_02_55_237, assembly GCA_001871195.1. Lineage (GTDB taxonomy): Bacteria > Pseudomonadota > Zetaproteobacteria > Mariprofundales > Mariprofundaceae > UBA1543. The sequence goes on along the minus strand of MNXA01000001.1, from coordinate 10,586 downwards.
CCGGACACTTCCCGTGCCGTCATACAGCAGCGCGTGATGACGATGTTTACGGCAAAGACCGCACCTTCACTCAAGGTCGGCAAAAGCGAGCTGAGTGTAACCGTGTCCAGAGACATTCTGTTGCCGGAGAAAAGTTTTAGCGTGAAATAGGATTTGTTAACAGAAATGCTGAGCGAAGCAAGCCGCCTCAAATGGCGGACAAGGTTTTAAATGTTTAAATGATTTAATGATTTAATTCAGGATGACAGGGTTCAGACAGGGCAAGCCTCAGCCTGCATCATGGTGCTAAAAAAGACTTCAGCCGCCAACCACCCAGGCAAGGCCAAACAATGCAACAGAGAGAACCACATATCCCAGCGGGGATATACTGGAACTTCCGCCAATTCGATTGTTGAGTGTTAAAAGCATGCCTTCCTCCTGCGTAGGCGCGAATTCCGCCAGAGACATGGGGCATACTATGTGATGGCCGTCACACTCCTGAGATGTGCACCACGATGCGCCGACGCGAGGCATGCAGACGATGCTCATACAGATATACACCCTGCCAGATGCCAAGCGCCATGCGGCCGGCTGAGACAGGGATGGACAGACTGGTTGCAGTGAGGGCTGCGCGCACATGTGCCGGCATGTCGTCCGGGCCTTCAGCCGTGTGGCTGTAGATCGGATCGCCGTCCGGCACCAGTTGGGAGAGGAAACGCTCAAGATCGGTTTGTACATCCGGATCGGCATTCTCCTGAATCAGCAGCGAACAACTGGTGTGTTGCACAAACAGATGCAGCATGCCTTCGCTAATAGTGCTCCCGCTGAGCAGCGTGGCCACCTCCCGCGTGATATTAAGCATACCCCGTCCGGGTGTGGTGATAGCCAGCTTCGACTGCTTCTGCTGCATTACACCAGTCGTCATGTCTGTAATTCCACCCAAACCGGCGCATGATCGCTGGGTCGTTCGCGGCCGCGCTCCTCGCGGTGCACGCCACCGGCAAGCGGTATCAGTGCCGCAGTGGTCAGGATATGGTCAATGCGTATGCCCCAGTTTCTCTGGAAGGCATTGAGACGATAATCCCACCACGAATGCATGCCCTCACTTGGATGCAGGCTGCGCAGGGAATCTGCCAAACCCATCGCGAGCATGGCGAAGAAATACTGCCGCTCGGTGTCCGAACACATGATCTTTCCCTGCCAGCGTGAGGGGTCATGGATATCAATGTCTGCCGGCGCGATATTGAAATCACCAAGCACCAGAAGTTTCTCATGCGTAACCAGCTCTGCTTTCAAATAGCCGGAAAAAGCCTTGAGCCAACCGAGCTTATACTCATATTTTTCCGAACCGACTTCCTGCCCGTTGGGAATATAGACATCGATGATGCGCACGCCATTGATCGTTGCAGCCAGCACGCGCCGCTGCGCATCCTCAAACTCGGGAATGCCGGCCTGCACATCGACCGCCTCCGTCTTGCTCAGCAGCGCCACGCCGTTGTATGTCTTCTGCCCGGAGAAGACGACGTGGTAAGCAGCCGCCTCGATCTCAGCCTGAGGAAACTTCTCATCCGGTGTCTTGGTTTCCTGCAAGGCCAGCACATCGGGCGCGTGTGTCTTTAGATAATCCAGTACATGCGGCAGGCGCACATTCAATGAATTGACGTTCCAGCTGACAATTTTCATACGCCTATGCTGTCAACGACACGGGATTGCGGCAAGCAAGTGCATGGATGCAGTCGTAGGGAATCAATAGTAGGCTGCACCGCCATGCCAACAATTATCCCTATTCATGAAGCAGATGCAGTGGTCGGTGAACCGATGAGCGGCAAGCCGAAATGGCTGAAAGTTCGCGCACCGATGTCGAAGGAATACAAGCAGCTCGTCGAGCTGATGCGCAACCAGAAACTGAATACAGTCTGCGAAGAAGCCTCCTGTCCGAACATCGGCGAATGCTGGAAGCACGGCTCTGCCACCTTCATGATTCTGGGCCGGGTTTGCACACGCACCTGTGCCTTCTGCGATGTCGAAACCGGTCGGCCCGATCCGGTGGATGCCTCCGAGCCGAAAAACCTGGCTGATGCCGCCGCCGCCATGAAGTTAAAGCACGTGGTTATCACCTCGGTGGATCGCGATGATCTGGCCGACGGCGGCGCAGCGCACTACGCAGCCACCATTCGCGCGGTCAAAGAGCTGTTGCCGGAAACCACTATTGAAGTGCTGACCCCCGATTTCCAGCGCAAGCCGTCCTCCTGCCTCGATACCCTGATGGCCGCCAAGCCCGACATCTTCAATCACAACCTCGAAACCGTGCCGCGCCTGTATCGTTCAGTACGGCCCGGCGCGCGCTATTTCACCAGCCTGCGCCTGTTGCAGCGCGCCAAAGAAATCAACCCGCAGGTGGTGACTAAATCGGGCATCATGCTGGGGCTCGGTGAGACTCGCGACGAGGTGCTACAGGTCCTCGACGACATGCGCGAAGCAGGCATCGATATCCTGACCGTCGGACAATATCTTCGCCCTTCCGTCAAGCACCACCCCGTGATGAAATACTGGACGCCTGAGGAATTCGACGATCTGAAATATCTGGCCGAGAAAAAAGGCTTTGGCATGGTGGCATGCGGACCGCTGGTACGCTCCTCCTTCCATGCCGAAGATGTCTTCAAGGCACTAAAATTAGGGAAGGGAAAAACATGACAATCACAGCAACCGAACACATTCGTGATGCCCTCATCGGGCTCGGCCTGAGCAACCTCGAATATATCTTCTGGGACCTGCCCACGCCGCGCCTCTACGAGCATGCCATCCGCAACCGCGAGGGGCATCTGGCGCATATGGGTGCATTGGTGGTGCGCACCGGCCATTTCACCGGCCGCGCAGTGAAAGACAAGTTCGTTGTTGATGAGCCGGCCAGCCACGACCACATCTGGTGGGGAACATTCAACCGTCCCTTGCCGGAAGAAAAGTTCGATGCCATCTACAAGCGTGTCTGCCGCTTTCTGGAAGGCCAACAGGTTTACGTCGAGGACTGTCTGGTCGGTGCCGACTCGCAATATGAAAAAGCAGTGCGCGTGATTACGCAGGATGCCTGGCATGCGCTGTTTGCCCGCACCATGTTCGTGCGCCCGGTCGACCTTGGCCGTGACATTGCCAAGGATAAGCCTGCATTCACCGTCATCCATGTGCCGCACTTCCATGCCATGCCAAGCCAGGACGGCACCAATTCCGAGGCCTTTGTGCTACTGCATATGAGCAAGCGTATCGCGCTGATCGGCGGCACGAGCTACGCCGGTGAAATCAAGAAATCCATCTTCACCATCATGAATTACCTGCTGCCCGAAGAGGATGTGCTGCCCATGCATTCTTCGGCCAATGTCGGCAAAAATGACGATGTCGCCGTTTTCTTCGGCCTTTCGGGGACAGGCAAAACCACGCTTTCATCAGACCCTGCGCGCAAGCTTATAGGCGATGACGAACACGGCTGGAGCGACCACGATGTATTCAACTTCGAAGGTGGCTGCTATGCCAAGGTGGCCAAGCTTTCGAAGCAGAAGGAACCGATGATCTATGACGCAACCCAGCGTTTCGGTTCGATTCTGGAGAATGTCGGCTTCAACACCGTTACCCGACGCGTCGATTTCGACGATATCAGCCTGACCGAAAACACACGCGCAGCCTACCCGATTCAGGCTATCCCCAATGCCATTTATCCAGGCGTGGCAGCACAACCCAACAACATCGTCATGCTCACCGCCGATGCCTTCGGCGTGCTGCCTCCGATTGCCAAGCTCACGGCAGAGCAGGCCATGCGTTACTTTATGCTCGGCTATACCGCCAAGGTGGCTGGCACCGAGGCTGGCCTGAAAGAACCGGAAGCCACCTTTAGCCCCTGTTTTGGTGCTCCCTTCATGGCACGTCACCCGAAGGTGTATGCAGATATGCTCGGAAAGAAAATCCGTGAGCAGAAGGTGAACTGCTGGCTGATCAATACAGGCTGGAGCGGCGGTCCGTATGGCGTGGGCGAACGCATGGATATCGATGCCACACGCGCCATGCTCAATGCGGCGCTGGATGGAAATCTGGATAAGGTGCCGTACACGACAGATGAGTTTTTTGGGCTATCCGTGCCGCAGTCCTGCCCGGGTGTGGATGCCGCCATGCTCAATCCCGCCAGCACATGGGCGGATAACGCCGCTTACGCAGAATCGGCCAGCAAACTGGCTGCCCGCTTCGATGAGCGTTATGCGCAGATGCTGAGCGAGGCTTCCGCCTGAGTGAAATGGCTGGGTGAGGAAGATAAACCGGAAGGCTGGATACTAAGCCGACGCGGCTGCACCCACGGCCGCATCGCTTTCGATGAGGAAGGTCGCACCATGCCATCCGACGAGCAGGTGCGGGAGGCATGGCAAGCAGCCATGCCCGTGCGCCTGCCGGGCATGCTGCTTTCCGAGGTGGAAGCCCATGCCGATGATATCCGCGATGCCCTGAGCATCATGCAGCGGGTACGCGGTGGTGAAAGCTGCGCCGGCATTTTACTCAAAGAGCCTTATATCTCACGCTTAAAACCCGACTTCGACGTGCTTGCCAGCAAACACTCCGAGCGCGAGGCCAGGGACATTGAAAAAGTATCTTTCGATGTCGTCAAATCAGGCGAGTTGTTTGCCGAAAATCTGTGGATGAAGGTGTCCTGCATTTCTTCTCTGGATATGGACGATTCACTTCGTTTTTCCTTTGGTACAGGAGCACCCAAAAATCAGAAGAATGCCACGCTGCGCGAGGAGCTTGCGGCTGAACTTGCCACACGCATCTTCCCCGAATGCCGCATGCTCAGTGCACACCGCGAACTATGCGGCCTGCTTGCAGGCATGCTCGGCTTTTCACCGATGTTCGTGCAGCGACGGATTTACGCCAACAGCCCCGGCGGCGGCAGACATATGCAGGACCACGTCGAGGCAGGTCACTTCGGCATCGTTTTCGCCCAGCTTTTCGGCCACACCGCATGGCTCGCCCTGCCGCGCAGCATCTTGCTTGATGAGATTGCCACGTTCCTGACTGCGACCGATGCCCCTGAATTCGCCGATCTTAAATCCATGTCGCAGAAAGCCATAAGCGACATGCTCGCTTCCGACCATCAGTGCACGCTCAAGACCCTGCTCAATGACACCCCGACCTTCACCCGCCAGTTGATCAACAAGGGCCACGGTATGATTCTGGCGCCGGGGGATATCCTGCTGCTGCCGCAACAAAGCAGCGAGCACTGCTGCTGGTCTTCGGTGTTTTGCCTCGATGATGAGCCGGGGCATTCGCTTTCTTTCTCCATCACCCGACCCGCTTAAGGCTGCTGCGCTCGCTGGGGCTTTGCGCCGCAGTGCTGTGCTTGCCGCTATCCGTCTTTGCCGACAGTCTGACCAGCATGCCCCCGACCCCCTTATTTCCCAGCAACCATCTGGCCGGACAATCCAGCCCCTATCTGCTGCAGCATGTGCACAATCCGGTGGACTGGTATCCGTGGGGCGAGGAGGCCTTCGCCAAGGCCAAGCGCGAGGACAAGCCGATCCTCCTGTCCATCGGCTACTCCACCTGCCACTGGTGCCATGTGATGGAAGAGGAATGTTTCGCCGATGCCGAGGTAGGCAAGGTTCTGAACGATTCTGTGGTGGCCATCAAGGTGGATCGCGAGGAACGGCCGGATATTGATCAGGTATATATGCAGGCTGCACAGATGATGAACGGTGGCGGTGGTTGGCCGCTGAATATCCTGATGACCCCCGACAAACGCCCCTTTTTCGCCGCCACCTATATTCCCAAACATTCACGCTTTGGACGCATCGGCCTGATCGAACTGGTGCAGCGCATCGATATCATCTGGAAGCAGGACAGGGAAAAGCTGCTGCTGCCGGCAGGCCAGCTTTCCGCCGCCATGCAGGATATGCACAAGACTACCGAGCCGGGTGATGTGCAGAACGGCCTTGCAGAACGGGCCTTTGCGCAACAGAAGACTTCCTTCGATGCTGAGCACGGCGGCTTCGGCGACGCACCGAAATTCCCCACCGCACACCGCCTGCTTTTCCTGCTGCGTTACTGGCGCTACACAGGCGATGCCGAAGCACTGCATATGGTGGAGGCATCCTTGCAAGCCATGCGTCGCGGCGGTGTGTTCGACCAGTTGGCTTACGGCTTTCATCGCTACTCCACCGATACCGAATGGTTATTGCCGCACTTCGAGAAGATGCTTTACGATCAGGCCATGCTGCTGATGGCCTATGCCGAAGCCTTTCAGGCCACGGGCAGGCAGGAATACGCAGCTACTGCACGGCAGATCGCAACATATGTGCTGGGTGAAATGCAAACGCCCGAGGGTGGTTTCTATTCGGCCGATGATGCCGACTCTGAAGGGGAAGAGGGGCGCTTCTACGTCTGGCGCATGCAGGAAGTGTCGAATCTGCTTGGCGCGGATGATGCCGCCTTTGCCGCACATATCTTCGGCATGCAGGCCGACGGCAATGTGCGGGATGAGGCCAGCGGACAGAAAACCGGCATCAATGTGCTGCACCTGACCCATCCGCCCGGCAATGCTGCCGAGGCTGCACGACTTGAGAAAATCCGTCATAAGCTGCTGGCAGCACGCACGAAACGCATCCACCCCTACCGCGACGACAAGGTACTGAGCGACTGGAACGGCCTGATGATCGCCGCCCTGGCCATTGCCGGCAGGGCGCTGGATGAACCGACATACAATGCTGCCGCCACGCATGCAGCTGACTTTGTGCTCGACAAGCTGCGCGATGATAATGGCCGATTGCTGCACCGCTGGCGAAGTGGCAAAGCCGGCCTTGCAGCCCACCTCGACGATTACACCTTCCTCGTGTGGGGCCTGACTGAACTCTATGAGAGCAACTTCGATGCGCGTCATCTCAAGGCAGCCATTGCTCTTAACGACCTTATGCTGCACCAATTTTCCGCGCCCGGCGGCGGCTTCTATTTCACCGCGCAGGACAGTGAAGCACTGCTCGTGCGCCCGATGGATGCCTTCGATAATGCCATTCCCTCAGGCAATGCTGTGGCCATGATGAACCTGTTACGTCTGGCGAGGCTCACGGGTGACAGCAGCCTGGAGGAACGTGCGGCGGAAGTGCCAAAAGCCTTCGCCAAGGATCTGAATCGCATGCCAACGGCCTTCATCTGGCTACTGGCCGCCATGCAGCAGGCTGAACAAGGCGGCTGCGAAGTCGTGCTGGCGGGAGATAGAAACGCGCCACAGTTACAAGCGATGTTGCGCGCATTAAACAGCCGATACCAACCGGAAAACAGCATCTTGCTTGCCGATGACGCCTTGGCCGACATCGCCCCCTTCAGCGCGGGCTATGCGCCGCTCAATGGCAAGGCGACGGCCTATGTTTGCAGGGATGGCCGCTGCAATCTGCCGGTCACGGACATTGAAAGCATGCTGCAACAGATCGATGCTTCAATAAGAAAGTAAAACTAAAGAATAAAATACGGGGACGGGCAATCGCCCGGGCGATTAACGATAAAGACCTTCCAGCAGCTCTCCATAACGCTCGAATACCTGCCTGCGTCGCACCTTCAGCGTCGGGGTCAGAAGACCATCGGCCACACTCAGGGGGGCATCCAGCACATGGATGCGACGCACCTGCTCGAAGGCGTTCAGAGGGTGGAGTATTCCGGCGATGCGCGTTTGCAGCATCTTGCGCAATACCTTTGAGCCGCATAGCTGAGGCCAGTTGCTCTCGGGCAGCCCCTGTTCCTCGGCCCACGCAGAGCACGCCTCTTGATCAGGCACAATCAAGGCCACCAGATATGGCTTCTGATCGCCATACACCACGACCTGCTCGATCAGTGCGTCGCAGGCCAGCAGGCTCTCGATACGCTGTGGTGCAATATTCTCGCCGCCCGAGGTCACAATGACATCCTTTTTACGGTCGGTGATATATAAATAACCGTCAGCATCCAGACGGCCGATATCGCCGCTATGCAGCCAGCCATCGATCAGTATTTCCGTAGTTTCCTCGTCCCGCTTCCAGTAACCGCTCATTACATTCGGGCCACGCACCACGATCTCACCATCGGCCGCAATCTTCACCTCAGTGTTGAAAGCTGGTTTGCCGACGCTACCGATGCGTCTGTCCTGCATCGGATTGACACTGATCAGTGGCGCGGCCTCAGTCATACCATAACCTTCCAGCACCGGCAGGCCGATCGCCTCAAAAAAATTACCAACCTCGATACTGAGCGGAGCGCCACCGGAAATAATCAGGCGCAGGCGGCCACCGAAACGCTCGCGAATGCGCTGCCCGACAAGGCGATCCAGCAGACGCAGGCGTAACCGTTTCAGTAGCGATAAAGACCCCTCTTGGGCGGCAAGACTCAGGGCAAGAAACTGATTAAACATGCTGCGGGAAAATGCAGACTGTTTGCTCACTTGTCCCAGGATGCGATCGCGAACAACTTCCAGCAGGCGCGGCACCGTAATCATCAGCGTAGGCCTTGCCTCAGCAAGATTCTTGACCACGACATCCGGGCGCTCGGCAAAGGCCACCGACAAGCCGAAGGAGTAGGGCAGAAAATGGCTCCCGGTACGTTCCAGAGCGTGGGCCAGCGGCAGGAAGGAGAGCATCATGTCGTCGTCATTGAAATGGATAGAGCTTGGAACGACTTCAAGATTGGCCATGATATTGCCGTGCGACAACATCACACCCTTGGGGTGCCCCGTCGTGCCCGAGGTGTAAACCAGCGTGGCCAGTGTATCCCGGCTTATCCCGGCCAACTGAGCATCCAGCCTTGCAGCCAAAGCGTCCTCGCCGGCCTGTAAATCCGACAAGGGGTGGAGGCGTTTATCCATCGTTTTACCGCAATCCAGGGCATACACAGCTTGCAGGCTGGGCGCTGCATCGGCCGCAGTGAGCAGATGGCGCAACAGATTGCCCCCGGAGGTGATGGCAAGCTTCGCCTCGCAATCATTCAAAACATAGGCAATATCCTGCGGCCGGAAGGTGCAGTACAGAGGCACCGTCACTGCGCCTAAGGAAAGAATGGCGTAATCAATGACCGCCCAGTCGGGACAGTTTTCCATGAGCAGGGCCACGCGATCACCGGCCTGCACACCTTGTTGCAGCATGCCGCACGCTAGCGTGCGGATGGCTGAATCAAGCTGTTCGTAGGTGATAGGAAGGTAGCCCTGATCACTGCGCCGCCATTGCGCCGGACGATGCGGCTGCATCGCGGCCACCGTCCGGAAAAGGTCCGGCAGGCTGGAGGAGTGCTCCAGCAGAACGGTGGACGAATGAGCCAAATATTACGCCTTTTCTTCTGGCTCTGCTTTCGGCTTGGGCTTTGCTCTCGGTTTTCTTTTCGGTTTTGCTGTGGGTTTAGCCTCGGCTTCGACTTGTGCCTCAATGACACCACTATCGCCTGAATGGGCACTGTCGTCGGACTCTGGCACGGCAGAGCCGGTTCCCTCTCCATCTGCATCCTTAGCATGCTCAAACTCCAGATGCAGCAACAGGGTCATATGCGTAATCACGATACCCGGAACGCCAGCCACCGCAGACAACAGCACGCCGAATACCAGCAGACTCAGCAGATGTGCCAAACCGCCCCAAAAGCCGCTGGCCTCCTGAATACGCAACATCTGTTCACCGGCGACAACATCCATCACCGCCGAAGTCACCCCCGCCCCCAGCCACAGAGGGGAAAGCAGCACGACAGCGACCAGCAGCGAGGCAACAACACCACCGAGGTTATAGATAAGCAGCTCCGGCAGACGATGGCGAAGCAGCTGCCACAAAGCATCGCGCAGACCATCCACATCGGCATCGGAAATGGCTACGCGGGCGGCGATATTGAATACCGCCAGCAACAGCACAATGACGATCACGGTATTAAGCAATAACAGCGGCGCACCAATCAGAACCAGCCACAACATGCCAAGCCCCGGTATTTTGGCCAGCACGAGCAGCAACATTTCACCCAGTAACAGGGCCAGCAGGCCACCTGCCGCATAGACAGGCAATAAAAGCAGCGGCTGCATGCGCGACCAGACAAAGACCGCGGCCTCTCGCGTATCGGGGACAGGCTGATCGGTGATCTGCATATGCAGCTGATGGGCCAGTGCGGTCAGGCCAAACAGGGTCCAGAACAGACATGCCATGCCACCGATGAAATGCAGCAGCAGAAAACCCGCACCACCGGGCTCGCCCCCCATGCCGAACAGGCCATAAATCAGAACACCGCCCAATACCGTGCCGCTCATGGTCAGCATAAGCGCCGGCTTCAGTGCGCTGCGTGCACTGTTGGCAACAAATAGAGTTGTCCGGTTTTAGAGCACAAGGGTTGTCCGGTTTGGTTTTGGTTCATATTGCTGCCTTCAGCCTTGGTAGTGGTAGTTCCGGCTTGCTGGCCTTGGGCTTCAGAAGAGGCTGAAACTCGGCGAGTTTTCTTGGCCCGTGGAAGATGGCCATGCTGCCATCGGTATAGCAGTGAACACGCACTCTGGCTTTGACATAATGGTGTCGGTATTCATTGCTGGGGATTTGCAGGGTTCTGCCCTCAAAGCTGACGGTGTTGTCTTTGTTGACTGTGCGTTCGTGCTT
>MNXA01000031.1 GCA_001871195.1 Zetaproteobacteria bacterium CG1_02_55_237 | reverse complement strand
TCGGTGAGTCGCAACACCTCGTCCACCGGGGCACACCGGCTGGATGCTTGCGTCAAACGCTTGTCCATCAACCCAGCTTCGCCTTCCCCCTGATAACGCTCTACATAACGCCGGAAGTTACGCTCGCTCATGCCGAGCAGTCGTCCCGCCTCTTCCTGGGTCAACTGGCCTCTCTGCCAACCACCATATGCCTCATCAAATCTCATCTTCCTGACCTCCTGTAACACTGTCGTTCGTCTCATCTCTGATTACCTCTCGGGTAATCTTCAGACCGGACAACTTATGAGCTACTGATGAGGACAGGTTATGTGCTGCCGACATAAAACAACACCGCACCTTGTCAACGCAGCTGCTCTGTTGCATCCTAACGCGGATTTTCGGGAGACACTGTTATGACTACGATTGATTATGAAACCGCTCGTCACAATATGGTGGAATACCAGATTCGCTGCTGCAAGATCCTTGATCCGGATCTACTCGAAGCACTGAGAAGCATGCCGCGCGAATCCTTTCTTGGTGAGGATGTAAAAAGTCTTGCCTATATGGAAGGACGCGTCCCGCTTCCCTGCAATCAGGAAATGCTCAGCCCCTTGCAGGAAGCCAATATTCTTGAGGCTCTTGATCTGCAAGGCTCTGAACGCATATTAGAAATCGGCAGTGGTACCGGCTTCCTGACAGCTCTGCTGGCCATGCATGCTGCTGAAGTAGTCTCCCTCGAACTGCACCCGGAATTGGCCGATATGGCGAAAAATAATCTGGCTTCGCATGGCATCAGCAATGCAAGTGTCACCTGCGCCAACGGTATGGACCCGGCAGCACATGCCTCGCTCGGAAGCTTCGATGCTATTGTTATCGGTGCAGCGATACAGGAAATTCCGCAGGAATTCCTGACCATGCTGAATAAAAAGGGTCGTCTGGTGGCTTTCGTCGGCAGCAACCCGGTGGTCAAGTTGGTTCGCATTGCCAAAACCGGCAAGCGCCATCCTGAACGCACAGAAATTCTGGAAACCCTGTTGCAAAATATCGAAGGACTGCCTGAAAAACGCGAATTTGTTTTTTAGCCATCTCCCGACCTCCAACACACGACTTTCAAGCACAAGGTTCTTCTAATGTCAGATCATAAGTACCCGCAGAACTGCGGCTCAGATAACGCATGCCCCGAGGATGCGTGCAATGCATCCCGTCGCCGCCTGTTGCAGGGCATAAGCGCATCGGTCGCACTGCTCGGCATGCCCGGATTGCTGTCCGCCATGGGCGGGAAGGCTGCGAACGACATCAAGGACATCGCGCCTTTTATCTCCAACGATGAGTTGGCAGCCAAACTAGCGAGCGAATTCAAACTATCTCAGGCCAGTGTAAAAGCAGCGCTGAGCAAGGCCGAATTCATCCCCAGCATTATCCAACGCATGCAAACCCCGTACGAGGCACGACCTTATGCCGAGTATCGGCCACTCTTCGTCAACGACCGACTGGCCGGCCTGGGCAAAAGCTATCTGCTGCAACACAAAAAACTATTTGCCGAGAATGAAAAAAAATACGGCGTTGAGCCTGAGATCATTGCCGCCATCCTCGGCATGGAAACCCATTATGGTCGCAGCCGCGGCAAGGACAGCGTGCTCAGTGCGCTCTACACACTGGCCGCCGGCTACCCGCGGCGCGCCGATTTCTTCCGTGGTGAACTGGGACATTTCCTGCTGCTCTGTGATGAGGAGAAGCTCAGCCCTGAAAAACCTGTTGGCTCCTATGCCGGTGCTTTCGGCACCACACAGTTCATCCCCTCGTCCTATCGCCATTTCGCGGTGGATGCCGATGGCGATGGCCGGCGCGATGTATGGGACTCGCCAGCGGACATCATTGCCAGCGTGGCCAATTATTTTCACGAGCATCACTGGCAGGCGGGCAAACCGCTCGCTTTCTGGCTGGAGCCGACCATTGCACTGGAGGCGCAGGCCAAAAAGGGCTTTAAGGACTGGAAGACCGTTGCCGACTTCTCCAAACACCTGCCCAAGCTTCCCGAGATATGGAGCCAGGACGACAAGGTGACAATCATCGACATGCAAACCAGCCGAGGCCGCCAGCTGGCGCTGGTGCATTACAATTTCTACGTCATCACGCGCTGGAACCGTTCCTACAATTACGCCATGGCCATCACCGAACTGGCTGAGTTGCTGGGTTGCAAACAGTGCCGAACCAGCGCATGAAGCACTCATCTGTACTTTCCGGGGTGCTGTTAATGTTCGCGGCAGGCCTCATGCTCAGCGCCTGTTCCGGCGGCCTGGGCTATTATTCGAAGAGTGGCGGCTACAACAAGGCTAAAATTCCGACGGGTCAGGGCGGCTACCGCAAGACAGGCAAACCCTACAATATCGCTGGAAGAACTTATTATCCTCTCGAATCAGCTGCAGGTTACGATGAAACGGGGGTTGGTTCGTGGTATGGCCGTGATTTTCACGGCAAGCTGACAGCCAACGGGGAAAACTACGACATGCACGCGCTGTCCGCCGCGCACAAAACTCTGCCTCTGCCCACTCTGGTGCGCGTCACCAATCTGGAAAACGGCCGCTCGGTGGTTGTGCGCGTCAATGATCGCGGTCCGTTCGTTAAAAGCCGCATCATTGATCTCTCCTATGCCGCTGCCAACGCGCTTGGCTACGACAAGCAGGGCACTGCACGTGTGCGTGTTCAGGCGCTGGACGGCAGAAGCACATATATCCATTCATCGGGAAATGCCCCGATCGCGCCACCGCCTCCGGAACCTATGCCTGCCAGCAAAAGGGTAGCCAATGAACCACCCGCCCCCGGCATGTATGTGCAGCTCGGCGCATTCGGCCAGCCCGGCAATGCTGACCGTCTGCGCGGCAACCTGTCTGCCGATTACCCTTCGGTACGCGTGCAACCCTTCTGGAACAATCAGCAGCGCCTGTATCGTGTACGCATCGGCCCTTACTCGGATGTGCGCAATATCGAAAGCACCGTGCTTGATTTGCAACAAAAGGGCTATACCGATGCCATTGTTGTCATTGAATAATTCGAGCCACGACAAACGGAGATGATGGATATGCATACGCCCCGCCGCCGAATCACAGCCTTTGGCTCATCAAGACTTCCCGAGGATGACCCGCGCTTTGCCGATGTCGAGGCGCTTGGCGCACTTCTCGGCGCCAATGGCTGGGACGGACTGACCGGTGGCCATCAGGGCATGATGGCGGCCATCTGCCGCGGCATCCGTGCCGGCGGTGGTCATGTGCGCGGCGTTACCCTGGAGCGCTTCCCTACCCCACCCGACAATCATCTGAGCGAAGAGATACGCTCGCGCAACTTCTTCGAGCGCATGCAGATCCTCATTGAGGAAACCGATGCCTATCTGGTACTTCCGGGCGGCCTAGGCACGCTTGCCGAACTGGCCATGAGTTGGGATCTGCAGGCCATCGGCGTGCTGGAAAAGCGTCCGCTGATTGTCTACGGCGATTCGTGGACCCCGCTCATCGAACCACTCAGGCAAAGCCTGATATGGTCCGTCGACGAAGCCTTCGGGCATATCCATCACTGCCGCACTGCTGATGAGGTTCTGGCCGCGTTGGCATGAGTGATTTTCAGGATCACCTCATCACACTCGGCAGGGAAAATGCCGGAAAACGACTGGATAACGCGCTTGCTGAATATCTGCCATTGTCCAAACGGCGCATTCGTACAGCCATCGATGATGGCGGGGTTTACGTCAACAAGCGCCGTTGCCGCAAGGCGGGTCTCGTCCTTAAAGGCGGCGAGCGCATTCGTCTCGTCATCCTCGACCATGAAAAACTTATCCCCTTCTCGTCCGACCAGGTTCTCTGGCGGGAAGGCGATGTACTGCTCATCAATAAGCACGCCGGGCAATACGCTCAGGAGGCCCTGCATCGCTCAAAAGGCACACTGCCGGCGGAGATTGCCGCCTGGCTGGGCTTGACCGGAGAGAAGGCAAAGCTGGTGCGTCCGATACACCGTCTGGATCGTGACACCTCAGGCCTGATGCTGCTGTCCAGTTCACCAAAGCAACTCAATCATATTCAGGCCCACTGGTCCGAGTGTGTGAAAAAGACCTATCTCGCCGTGGTCGAGCCGGCACCGGCATGGGATGAAAAACGTATCACCCTTGCCATCTCGGCGCAGCGCAACCGGCATGGCTGCTACCGCCCCGACCCTGATGGTCGTGCCTGTGATACCTCCGCACGGGTCGTGCAGCGGGAAGGTAATTGTGCCCTGCTTGAACTGATGCCGCATACCGGTCGCAGCCATCAGCTGCGCGTGCATCTGGCCGCCGAGGGTTGCCCGATCCTGGGGGATACGCGCTATGCCGGAAAACAGCATGCAAGAATGATGTTGCATGCCTACCGCCTTTGCGTGCAGCCTCCGGCGCTTAGCGAAATTCATCGTTGGGAGATATCTCCCGAAATCAACAACAAGGAGAACTGGCAATGGTAGTGCGTTTACTTGGCACGGCATTGATCTGCCTGATCATGATCAACACGGGGGTAGCAGAGGCTGCATCATGGCCGAAGAGCCCGAATGTCGAGGCCAAATCATGGGTTTTGCTTGATGCCCGATCCGGACAGACACTGGTTGAAAACGATTCTCACAAAAAGCTGCCGCCGGCCAGTCTGACCAAGATGATGACCCTGTATCTCGCCTTCGAAGATATCAAACTCGGTCGACTGAAGCTGGATGAAACAGTTTCTGTCAGCGAAAAGGCATGGAAAATCGGCGGTAGCACAATGTTTCTCGAACCTCGCCTGCATCCGCAGGTCGAAGAATTGCTGCATGGCATCGCCACCCTGTCGGGCAATGATGCCTGTATTGCCCTGGCCGAACATGTGGCCGGGAGTGAAGATGCCTTTGCCGACCGCATGAACAGGAAGGCCGCCGAACTCGGCATGAAGGATTCGCATTTCGTCAATGCCACCGGCTTCCCCGCTGAGGATCACTATAGTTCTGCCTACGACATGGCTCTGCTTGGTGCTGCCTTGTGGCGCGATTTCCCCAAACATTATGAAATCTTCAGCGAACGCAGCTATACCTATGGCAGCAGCACGCAACCCAACCGCAATCGCCTGCTGTGGACCCTACCCTCAGCCGACGGCATCAAGACCGGGCACACACAGGAAGCGGGCTTCTGCCTCGTTGCCTCTGCCGCTCAGGACCGTTCGCGTCTGGTTTCGGCAGTGTTCGGCACCGATTCCGACCATCAGCGTGTCAGCCAATCACGCGTCCTGCTGCAATTCGGCTTTCGTAATTTCGTCACCCTGCGCCCGACAGAGCGTGATATCCGGCGTCAGGTCGAAGTATATCAAGGTACCGAGGATCATGTCTGGTTATTGCCGGCCAAGCCGGTGTGGATCACCGTCCCTAAAGGCAACGAATCAGCTGTTTCTTTCCGCCTGCGCTATCCGGCCCCGCTCCTTGCCCCTATAGCTGAAGGACAAAAGATCGGCACGATTGAAGCTGTGATGAAAAACAAACAGGGCGAAGAAGTCATTGCCTCCATCCCCATGTTGTCGCGCCGTGCCGTGGCCGAAGCATCATGGTTCGGTCGCAAATGGGACGCCCTTCGCCTGTGGTGGTCAAGTCGTGAAGACGATGAAGGGACCTCAAGCGAGCTTGGCGCAACGGAAGAAAACCCGGCCGACAGCGCGGCGGCTGCACAGTGAGTCGGAACATATGAAACAGACAGCCTATGTAAACGGACATTTCCTGCCGATGGAATCGGCCATGGTGCATATCGAGGACAGAGGCTTCCAGTTTGCCGATGGTGTGTATGAGGTTGTGGCCTGTTTCAATGGTAACTTTCTTGATATGCAGCCGCATCTGGAGCGCCTTGAGCGCTGCTGTGCCGCTATCAATATTCCCCTGCCCTGCCCGCTGGAAAGACTCGCAGAACTGGTGCGGCAAACATGGCAGAAGAATCCCTTCCCCGATGCGATGATCTATATCCAGGTCACGCGCGGTGTGGCACCACGTGCGCATCTGGCCCCGGATAATCTGGTACCGACGCTGATTATCACCTCAGCCGATCTGCCCAAGCCTTCCGAAGCCAAGCTGACCAGTGGTGCAAAAGCCATCACGCTGGCGGACTTCCGCTGGAAGCACTGCGAAATCAAATCCATCGCCCTGCTGGCCAGCGTGATGGGCAAGCAGGAGGCCAACCGGCAACATGCCGATGAAGCCTTCTGGCTGGATACCGAGGGTCATGTGCTGGAGGGTTGTTCAACCAACATCTTCGCAGCCATCAACGGCACCCTGGTCACCCACCCGCTGGATCATCAGGTTCTGGGCGGCATCACCCGCAGCATGCTCATCCGCGTTGCCCGTGAAGCGGGCATCAAGATTGAAGAGCGCCCCTGGTGCCTTGATGAGCCCGGTCTCACCGAAACCATGCTGACCAGCACAACCAATGCTGTGCTTCCGGTTTGTGTCATGGATGACAAACCGGTCGGCAAGGGCATCCCCGGCCCGATGGCCGGCAGGCTGCGCGCCCTGATGCTGCAGAACATGGACGCGTTGCGAAACGCGTAAGCCAGCGATGCCAGAAGGAACCACCATCAAACCGCAGAAAATCCGTGCCGTTCTGCTTGATATGGATGGCACCCTGGTCGATGCCTTTCGCCCGATTATCACTGCACTCAATCGCACCCTGGCCGATTTCGGACTGGCGCAAATGACGGATGATGAAGTCATTCGCCATACAGGGCGCGGTGAATGCAGCATGATTTCCCTGTTTGGTGAGCAGCGTGAGGCTGCCTCTGCCCGTTTCCTCGAATATCATGATGAGAAGCTGTTCGATGTGAAGCCTATGCAGGGCGCTGTCGAACTGCTCGACTGGCTTGCAGCGCAAGGTATCGCCAGTGCTATCGTTACCAGCAAGAGCCAGATTCGCGCTGATAAACAGCTGGAATTTCTCGGCTGGGGCAACAAGTTGGGAGCCGTAATCGGCCTGTGTGAAGGGCGACGTCAGAAGCCCGATCCGCACACCGTGCAGCTGGCCTGCGAGGCGCTCGGTGTAAGGCCTGAAGAAAGCATTATGATCGGCGATGGTACGGCCGACATCAAATCCGCGCTGCGCGCCGGCTCTCAGGCCATCGGTCTGACCCATTCGTTCACGGCTGCGGAGTTGTGCGATGTCGGAGCGGTACAATGCTTCGCCTCACTGACCGAGGTTCAGGCATGGCTACAGCTTCAGATTCAGTAAAAACAAAACCTGCTGCAGACAGCCTGATTCGCTTTCTGCTACCCGCTGCGCAAACCCGTGGCGCCATCATCAAGGCCAGCAATATTCGTGCAGAGGCCTGCCGTATCCATGGACTGGTCGAGGGTGATAAACACGCACCAAGCGAATTGTTCGCACAGGCACTTATTGGCTCCATCCTGCTGCTTTCCATCAGCAAGGGCGGTGTGCGTCAGGTGCTGCAACTCGATGGTGCCGGGCACGCCCCCATCACCCGCATCCTCGCCGAAACCAGGAGTGGTGCTGTGCGCGGTTATGTGGACTGGAATGATGGTATTAGCACACAGGGTAATGCCGCCTCACCCGTTGCCTGGCTGGGCAGCCCGGTGACCATTTCCACGGTGCGCGATCCGGGCTTCGGTCAGCCCTATATTTCAAGCATACAATCGAAGTCCGAATTTCTCGCCGATATGCTGGTCGATTATATGACCCAGTCGGCGCAGATCAGGGCCGATATCGTATTGCACCACGACATGGGCCTGTTTATTGAAGCCATGCCCGGCTCCACCGGCGAGGACCAGTGGTTTTCTGCGGTTGAGGCCATGGCCGCCATCCCCAATGCGGCCCTTGATGGTGAACCGGAGGATATTCTGCAGGCCTTTGCACCCCTGGGTATGAAGATTGTCGGCAGGGATGAGTACAGATGGCACTGCGGCTGTGACGGCGAAAGCATGGCTCGCTCTCTGGCCGGCATGTCGCAGGATGCACTAAAGGATCTGAAGGATGAGCATGGCCTGATTACCGTGTCCTGCCACTTCTGCGGCGCTTCACACAGCGTTAAACCCGATCAGGGCTGAATTACCATCACAAAGACACAAAGCAAACCCGAAATCCGGATTGTATTTCTTTCTTCGTATCCTTTGTGACTTCGTGGTGAATTTCCCTTATTCGTTCGGGAATAGACTAGTCAGTCGATAGTGGCGGATAACCCTGCACAACACAGTGTGGTTCCAGATCAATCTCCGCCGCATACTGGCCCAGATAGCCCTTCAGATAGGCTCTGGCAGGAAGTGCTGACATATCCTCAGCCTCGATAGCCTGCAAATAGACCATGGAAATACGCGTGTGATCCGCGACCTCCTGCAAGCTAATGCCGCGATACTCGCGCACCTCACGTAATAATGCCCCGGGAAACTCTTCGGCCGATTGAATTCTGCGCTCCAGATCAGGATCGTAATCACGTACCTTGCGACGATGCAGGGTTACGACGTTGCTGGCGCCCTCCTGATTGGCCGCGGGAGAAACATCAGCTGAGACCTCTCTGAATTCTTCCTCTTCTTCACGAAGCTCATCTTCATCCAGCCAGGCCTTGTCCTCATTTCCTGCAGCCGACACATAGCCATGTTGTACATCGTAGGCCTGCCTTTTCTCGCGATCCGACAATACTGCATAGGCCTTGTCGACCTGCTGCCGGATTTGGGCCAGTTCATCCTCGGTATACAAGGAATACACCGCCAGCGAATCCTTGCGAAAGGTAAGTTTGGCGCGACGATAGGCATTGATGATATCCAGTTTGCTGGCTTCAGGCGGGATGCGAAGCAGTGAGTAATAATCAGTCATGACGTGATGGCCATGCTTCTCCCAAGGTTTTCAAATGTCATCCTGAGCCATCAGGGCAGCCACCATCGTATCAACGTGAATGGCCAGACGTGACTGCGGGAAGGTAGACAGGAAGGGCCGCCGCTGCTGCAAAGCCTTTAGCACCAGACGGTCATAGTGCAGAAAACCGAGATAACCGATCTGCGTGCCGAAATAGCGACTGCAGACCATCTGCATCGAACGACCCAGCTCCGTATCAGACGGCTCAATCACCTGATTGACAATGATGTGTAACTTCATGGCATCAAGCTCGTTGCGCAGGGAACCTGCCACAGAAGGCTTCAGGCGGGCCATTTCCTCAACGAAATCAGCCAGCGATCCGGCACGTTTGCCGCCTTCACGGCGCTGGGTAAGTACCTGTTGCATTGTTTCTCTGGTCTTCTTGGGAATGGTTCGTAGACGCCGAATCAGCACACACTTCAGAAAACGATAGGTGTTCTCCACCGAACCGGGATCGGGGGTCACCGAAACCAGGCCATGATCGGCCTCGATAAAGAAATCCAGGGTATTAAAAGAGGTTCCCGCACCCAGATCGAGAATCACATAATCGGCATCCAGCTTGGGAAGATTGCGCAGCAACTTGGCTTTCTGGAAGAACTGGATATTGGCAATACTAAGGGAATCAGCCGCACCGTTGATCAGGCGAAGACGCTCTATGCCGGTCTGCTCGGCAACCTGATTGATATCGGCCACCTTACCGCCCAGATAATCGGATAGCGTAAACCTACTGCTGCGTATGCCGAGGCTGGTATGCAGATTGGCACCGCCCAGATCGAGATCAACCAGTACCACGCGCTTGCCTGCTTTGGCCAGAGCCACACCCATACTGGCCGAGATAAAGCTCTTACCAACACCGCCCTTGCCTCCGCCAAGTGCCCAGATGCGTGGCCGGGCAGCCTCATCACCGGGCTGTGTAAGCGTGTTGCCGACTGGCATCAGCATCCTATCCCGTCGTCAGTCATCAAGTTTTTCCGCATGCACATCAGCGTCCCCTTGTGTCGGAACGTGACTTGTTACCCTTTCTAAACAAATAAGTCAAGTCTTACGGGTATTTCCAGACTTGCCTTCATGTTGATTGGAGCTAAAGAGGACCTCTTAAATCAGTCCAAAGAAAAAGTGATATCCACATCCACGAGACCGTTGGCCTCGACATCGCTGAGCTTGGCGCGCTCGGTAGACACACCCTGATTGGCCATCTGGGTAAAGAAACGGACCGTATCTGCATACGGTGCCTTGCGCAGCTGCACCAGCACACTTTGCCCGCTTACACCAAGCTGCGGCTTGATGCGGGTGATAAACTGCCGGATATTGCTACCTCTTGCAGCAGTATCAACGACGGTAAGCAAATCACCCTGTGCTGCGCTTTTAACCCCGCCTTTAGCTACCTTATCGGCCAGCAACTGTGCCTCAAGCAATTGTGCCTGCAGCTCGGGCATGGTTGAGCTGATCTGCATAGCCTCATCACGCAGCGGCAACCACATACCGAAGACAACAATCAGTAAAGGTAGAATCACGGAAGTACCCAGCACCAGACGCTGCTCACGCTGCTGCAAATGCTGGTACCAGGGCAGCACATGCTGCCGCCATAGATCACGCGGCTTGCGAGTTAGGTTTGCCAATAAAGTCCTCATGATGGCCAGCGCAGGCGAATACGCACCTGTTTATCGCTCAAGTCGGTGTCCAGAAGCTCCACCTTGCGTCCCAGAATCGAGGCAAGCGCATCACGGACACGATTGGCTGCAGCAAAATCCGGCACCATACCGCTGAGCAAGACTTCACCATCCGCGAAGCTGATATTCTGCATTCGAAAGCTCGCCTCTTTCCTGCCAAGATTGGTAATGCCTTCAAGGTGACGGAGAAATTTCCATGCATCGCCGGAAGCACCGCCGCCTGCGGCCTGCCGCAGTTGCAACATCGGATCAACCATCGCAACACCGGGCAGCGCCTGATGAAATGCCTGCTCAACGCCACTTCGGGTAGCTTCCTGACGCGCCTGCAATTGCTGTACCTGGTATGCATCCTGCCCAATAAGCAACAGGCAAAGGGTGACCAGCAGCAAAGCAGCACGCCGCCATGGGCCGATACGCTTGCTCCAGTCTGTCTGCACAGCCCATGCGCCGTGCCGGAAATTAAACGGCAGTTCGCCGGACAGGGAGCCCAACGCGAGCGCATTGGCAGCATGCCGTGTGGGCAGCTGCAACCTGTCTACCCCAAGCTTTTCGGACAAGCCATCAGCCGCCTGCCCTGTATCTGCATCGGCAAGCACATCCACCTGCCAGTTGATACCAACCGGCTGGACAAGGCTATCGAAGGCCTGCTTCCATGCTGTATCGAGACGCCCCGTAAGCGGCATCGTCACCGGATCAAAACCCATCGCATTGAGACTGGCAAAGGCCTCATGCGCCAGCCTCGCCAAACCCCTGCCGGCAGACAGATTCAATCGCCGCATACCGCGCCATATACCGGCCACATACACACCCAACATCAGCCCTTCGGCATCGGCATCAAGCACCGCCACTGATGTCGCTCCTGTCTTAAGCCGGGCAGCCAGACGCACGGCGATATCCGGCCCGATATAGGGGCATTGGCTGCTGATTGAAGCTTTGCTCAATTCGTCCCTGAGTTTCTGAGGCAGTGCAAAAACAAGGCCACGCACCCCGCCCTCCTCACGTTCAGCCTGCCAGCACAACCACCAGTCGGCATCTTCCGCACCGGCCTGGTCGGCCAACTCCTGCCCAAGCATGGCGGCATCAATATAGCGCGTATGTTCGAAGGGCAGGGAAAATGAACGTTGCAGCAAATCCTCGGCGGGCAGGAGAAATGCAGCAACGGATGCATCCACGCTGCTCAACTCCAGTACCGAAGCTCCCTGCGGAGCATCAGCCAAAAGCGGTTGCGCAGCTGTTTCACCCCTTACGCTGGCCACCCCACCTGCCACATCGCTCGTTGCATCCTGAGAGCCATCATTGGCAATGCTTTCTGTTGTTACAGACGGCGGCTCGAACACAAACTGTCGCTCGCCCTGCTCATCCCACAACTCAAGACGCGCCCCATCCCAGTTGGCAATCAATGTCATGCCTGTACTCCGTATTGCATGCAAACGATGATCCTCACAGGCCGGCCACCTTGCGCCGTGACAGCACCTGGAAGGCATCACCCTGACGCGCCAGCAGCATTTCTTCTGCCCAACGGGCACGATCGAATCGAGCCTCAACCCGGATCAGAAAGGCATCGCTTTTGGTCGTCATCAAACCCGGCTTGACTGTCGACACCCATTGATTGAGGCCGCCCGCAGTCAAATCTCCAATGTTTTTGTAGGGTGTGCTCTCACGCCCACTGATCATGGCTTCCACATCCCCTTGCGGAATATTATCGGCCAAGCTTAACAGCACATCCGCAGGGGCGGTATTGATATTCACCGCAGACAGAACCGTACTGGGCCGCGCAATGACAACCTTGCGCAGCGCATCCAGCATGGCCGGCTCGAAACCCTGCACCAAAAGTAATTCATTCAGACTGTCGAGCGGCGCATTCTTGATATGGTATGGTCGGTTGGCATAGGCACTTTCCTCGGCCCCACCGCTACCATATGGCTCCCTGTCGGTATCCATCCAGTCAACCAGTGCATCGACCAATCGTGCATCCAGCTGCAGACGAGTGAACAGGCGCTTAAACACGGCCACCACATCCGCTTGCGCCTTACCGGAGGCATCGACCAGATCGTTGAGGTTGAGATAACGGTTGGCATCTTCGATACGCCCGGCAATCACGCCATCATCAACGGGGAAAGGTGGCGTTAGCTGTGCCCAATCCTCATCCAGCGAATCGTAAGCCGGATCGTCGGCCGACAATGCGCGCATCGCCAGAGCCTCGCCTGATTCAACGCCCAGCCATGTTTTGGCGGCCAGTTGCATATTCTCCGCCCGGCGCAGCGATACCCAGTCCTCTTCACCACTCTGCACGGCCCACACGGCGACAAGCGCTACCAGCGCCAGCACCATAACCAAGGCGATACCCCGTTCATTGCTACGCTCGCCCGGATTTGAGTCGTTATTGTACTGTTGCAGAAATAGCATCAGTTCGTCTGCCCCACAGAACCAACCGGTGTTGTCGGGGTAGCTTGCCCGGCTGCCGGAATTGTTTGCTGTCCACTCTGAGTGGTTACGGGGGACTGCCCGATGGATAGAGGCAGCAACAGCTCACGCTGCATTCCTTCTCCTGAACGCCAGCGCACACGCAGGGCCTGTGGCAGTACATCGCCGCTTTTCTTGTCCCAGGTATCCAGCCATTTGCCGTCGGCCCCCAATGCCTGCACCTCGAAGGAAGAAGCCGACTGCATCTGCCAGCTCAGTGCCTGTGTATCGCGCAGCCATGCCATGCCCGACTGACGAACGATATATCCGCTGTCTTCATCGATAGCATAGTGCACCTGCGCCGGAGCGACCGACTCGCCATCGGCAACCAGCAGGGTGAGCGTATCAAAGGAATCGGCACCACGCTGGTCGTGGGTGATCTCAAGCGTAATCAGGGATTTGTCTGCCGAGAGCAACAGATAGCTCGTGTCCATGCGCAGGCGGCGATCCATCTGGTAGGAGGCCTCGAGTACGTCGCGTTGCTGCTGCAACATGCGAAATCCCTCACCAGCCGGCACCAGCGCGGCATAGCACACGGTGGCGATCAGCGCGAACACGGCAAGCGCCACCAGCATTTCGAGCAGGGTGAAGCCCCTGTTTCTTTGGGTGCACGTCATGGCAGGTTGCGGTAGAGAAACAGGCTCACCGTACCGCCATCAGGAGCAGTGACCAGCATATTCTGGCGCACAAACTGAGCATCAAGCGTAGCCAGTTGCGTGCTCTTCCACTTGAATATACCGCTCGCCGTTTCAATCTCGCCCGAGACATCAGCTGCGGGAGCCTTCTCCATAGCAATGCGCTCCAGTTCATTCACTGCCAGACCCATTGCCTCGGCATGCAGCGCCAGGTCATGTTGAATATCCGCCGAGGAGCCTACCCGCCCCATCAAAACGACAAGGGCCGTAGCGGCAATGGCCAGCGCCACCATGACTTCGAGCAGGGTGAATCCACGATTCCCCGAGGCTTGATTCAAAGGAGTGCGACTCACGGAGTGTTGTCCAACACACGAATGCCGGCAGGACCGGGACGCAGCTCGATGCGGGCATCGCCTGCCACTGTGTGCAATTTTACATCGGCCAGTGTGAGCATGCCATCGCTCATGAATACAACAGTGCCAAGCGGTACCTTCTCCTTTTCTGACTGCCTACGCTTATCCGCGCTTCCATCGACAGAAGACTGCTGAGCATCAGCAGCATTCGCACGCGCATCAGTTACACTGGGCATGAAAAACTGCACCCCTTCGGATCGCTTCACCTCGCTGATTGTGACACCATCGGGCAGTTTTTGATTCGTAAAAGGCGGCTCGTTTAGTGCCTGCCACTCCCCGCCCCCCCCGGTCAGTTCAAAGGCATAATGATCATCATAGGCTTTCCAGCGCAATTGCATGCCACGTAGTTGCGCTTCCTCAGATGCCAGATGCAGCAGACGCACCAGATGCCTAGATGTGTCGTCAAGCGAAGCTGTGGAAGGACGGAATAGATTGGGCAACACAAAACCGGCCACCACGGCCATCACGGCTAGAACCAGCATGATCTCCAGAAGGGTGAAGCCCCGCTGGCTCAAAACATTCAGGGGAGCAGGCAGGGAAGGTGCGCTTACCGAGGCCGGTTGTTTAACCGTAGCCTTACCAGTTGCCGATATCGGCATCGAATCCGGAACCGCCGCTACGTCCGTCACCACCGTAGGAAAGCAGATCAAAATCACCATGCACGCCGGGCGAGAGATAGATGAAATCATTGCCCCATGCATCCTTGGGCAGGCTGTCCATATAGCGGCGACCATCCTTGCCAGATGATATCAATACGGCCAACCCTTCGCTGGAGGTCGGATATCGACTGTTGTGCAGGCGATAGAGCTTCAGTGCCTGCCCGATGCCGCTCATTTGCGCACGGGTGGCTTCCACCTTGGCTTCGTCGGCACGGTCGATAAAACGCGGCGCCACAATGGCGGCAAGCACGCCGATAATCACCAGCACCACCATCAGCTCAAGCAGCGTGAATCCCCTTTGCTCCTTCAGGTAGCGTGTCTCCAGTTGCCTCATATCCTCTACTCCCTAATCATTCGAATCTTTTGACTCGCCGGAGCGCAGCCAGAAATCATTACGTGCCAGCGGATCATAAAGGCGTTTGCCATCCGCCGCCAGCAACCACGGGCCACGGCGCACATCATCCGCCTCGTGAATCAGCCGATCGAGCATCAGCCATGAACCAATCAGCAACCCATGCGTCTCGAATGCCTGCCGGGCATACAGCGAACACACGGGATATGACGGACACGGCCGGCCGTCATGGCCGCCGATCAAGTGTTGATAGACATACAGCGGCGCACCTGCTGCGGAAACAGCTGCACCAGACACACTTGGCATGCTTGTCGCCACAGCCAGGCTGAGCGCGGCCAGCAAGGCATACAGGACAAGGTAGCGCCCTACCACGGCCTGCCCGGGAGTCCGGATGCCTGCCACAAACCCTGCCACCACAACACATAAGCCTCAAAAGCGCCACGCTCGGCAAGCGACACAGCCGAAAACACGCTTCCCGACCACAACCACAGGGTGATCAGTGAGAAAAAGACAGTCAGCGGCCCCATGTGACGGCGCCAGGCCCACAGGGTAAGCAACAGCATCGGCCAAACCATCAGGGCAGCGATACCGGCATCGTGCCAGCGCCCAAGCCATGCATGCCCTGCACCGGGAAAAATACTGGCAAGGATACCTGTGAAACGGGCATCGGCGGCCTGCGGCGCTGCATGCATTTGTCCGTAAGTGGCGATCAACGCACCATTCAGGCCATTTGCGGAGGGTAGCTCAACACCCTGCATTGTGCGCATGGTCAGCAATTGAGCCGCCACACGCATGCGTTCATTCCACACAGCGGGGGCCAATTCGGCGGCACCCGCCAGCATGGCGACAGCCTCCGCATCCCTGCCCTGTGCAGCCAGGGCTATAGCCTGACGATAGGCATCCCCCGCATCGGCATCGGCCTGTGGTGCCTGCGCAGAAACAAGCACGACCAGCAGCAAGGCGGCGACAAGTCTTGGCAGCATCATCGATGAACCAGTTCGTTCATTTCCATAATGGGTAGCAGGATGGCCAGTGCCAGCGTGCCGACCATCACCGCCATCAGCATCACCAGTATCGGCTCAAGCATGGTCACCAACCGTTTCAGGCTGCGTGATGTTTCGGCATCGAAGTTGTCGGCCACGCGCAAAAGCATGGCATCGAGTTGGCCGCTTTGCTCACCAACAGCAATCAGGCGAATGGCCAGATGTGGAATATAGCCGGAAAGGCGCAACCTCTCAGCCAGACTTTCACCCTCACGCATGGATTCACGCGCCGCAATGGCCGCCTCACGCACCGGCTCCAGGAGCAAGGCCTGACTGGCGATATGCAGGGCGGAGAGCACCGGCACGCCGCCACCCAGTAGCATGCCGAGGGTGCGCGCATAGCGTGCAGTCTCCATTTTGCGCAGCAATCCACCGATGGCGGGCAGATTGAGCAACAGCATATCGCGCCGTCGGCGGATATGCGGCAGACGCATGGCAAAACGATAGCCGGCTACAAGCAGAACAAGCCCCCCGAGCAACCACAGGCCATGTTCCCGCAGTGTGTGGGAAACATTGATGATGGTCGTCGTCAACCAGGGAAGATCACCGCCGGTCCGGGCAAAAACACCGGCAATCTGGGGCACCACCACAGTAAGCAGAAAAACCATAACCAGCAGGCCGAAACCGCTGACAATCACCGGATACAGTACTGCCGAGAGCACTTCCTGACGCAGTTCCCTGCCATGTTCAAGCACCTGAGATAGGCGACTGGTCACTGCATCCAGTTGCCCGGTTTCTTCACCCGCTGCAACCATATTGCAGGCCACCTCATCAAAGCCGAGATGTCGCATCGCTGCGGCCAGAGCATTGCCCTCCAGCACCTGTTGGCGGAGTGCCGACACAAGTTGCCGTCCGCGCTTGGTTTCCATGCTTTCGGCAATGGATTCCAGAGCCTCGGCCATCGGCATGCCAGCGCTAAGCAAGGTCGCGAGTTGTTGCATGAAGGTAATCGTCTGGGTGTCATCGAGCTTGCGCAGGTTGCTTTCGCCACTGCCTGCATGGGTGCGACGGGCAGGCTCAATATACCTTGCCATCAGGCCGCTGTTCTTTAACTGACTGCGTACGGCGCGTTCCGAATCTGCTTCGATTTCGCCCTTCTGCGTGCGGCCGCGACGATCCACGGCCTCATATACAAACAGGCTCATTCCTGAACGACGACCGCATCCTCACGCGTCACGCGCAGCACCTCATCCACACTGGTGCGCCCGCTCGCTACATGCCGCGCCCCATCGTGAGCCAGCGATTTCATACCCTCGCGGCGCGCCAACCGGCGCATCTCCAACAGACCCTTGCCATCATGAATGGCATCGCGCATCGCGTCCGTCACCCGCGTCATTTCAAAGATACCGAGACGACCGGCATAACCGGTCTGGATACAGGCCTCGCAACCGACGGCTTCATAAAGTTCGGTCACATGACGGTAGTCATCGGGCGACACACGCATGGCCTGCCAATCACTTTCAGCAACAGGGCGCGGCCGCTTGCAATGCGGGCATAGCTCGCGCACCAGGCGCTGTGCCTGCACCATAAGCAGGCTGGAGGCCACCAGATAAGGTTCCACCCCCATATCCTTGAGGCGCATGATGGAGGATAAGGCATCGTTGGTGTGCAGCGTCGAAAGCACCAGATGACCGGTCAGACTGGCCTGAATGGCGATCTCAGCTGTCTCCAGATCGCGAATTTCGCCGATCATCACGATATCCGGATCCTGGCGCAGAATCGAGCGCAGGCCGGCGGCGAAGGTTACGCCAATCTTACTCTGCACCTGCATCTGACCGACATGGTCGAGCTGGTATTCAATGGGGTCTTCGATGGTCAGCACATTGCGATTCTTGCGGTCCACCGTCATCAGCGCACTATACAAGGTGGTGCTCTTGCCCGAACCCGTAGGTCCTGTCACCAGCACGATACCGTGAGGTGCTGATACCACATCCTTCATAATCGCCAGATGCGTATCGTTCATGCCCAGTTCGGTCAGGCTCAGCACGCCCCTGCCGCGATCCAGCAGGCGCAGCACCACACGCTCGCCGTAGGCAGTAGGCAGGACAGAAGCGCGCACGTCTACCTCACGTCCGGCAATACGTACGCGGAAACGCCCGTCCTGCGGATGTCGTTTTTCGGCGATATCCATGCCGGAAAGTACCTTGATGCGACTGGTCATCGCCGCCTGTACACCCTTGGGTGGAGTCACCACGGTATGCAGTACACCATCCACACGAAAGCGGACCAGCACGTTGTTTTCAAAGGGCTCGATGTGGATATCACTGGCGCGTTCCTTCAGAGCCTGCGAAATCAGCGTATTCACCAAGCGGATGACCGGGGCCTCATCCTCGGATTCGAGCAGGTCTTTGACCTCCTCGATCTCACGTGACAACTCACCCTCGCTGCCCAGATCCTCAAGCATCTCCTCAGCAGACGCAGAAGCCATATCAAACACTCGATTCAACTCCAGTAGAATCTGGCCGCGCGGCGCCAGAACGGGAGTCACCTCGCCGCCCAATTCGCGGCGCATATCATCAAGCAGCATCCACGGCCAATCGCCATCATCGGGTACAGCCACAGGATTTACAGCTTCGTCAGAGACCGCGAGGGGCAACACCGGACCAAGGCGCAATACAGGAAGGGAGAAGCGCAGCACACGCTTGGTATCCACCCGCTCCGGCGGAATGCGCGACAGGTGGGTCAGCACCGGCTCGATCGCTGCGGGCACGGGCTGTTCAGACATCAAGGCTGCACAGGTACTGCTTGAGGGGATGCCATCGGCGGCGTAACGCCCGGAGCTGCCGGAGCAGCAGGCGGAACTGCATCAGCAGGCTTGGGAATCGGATTCATATTCTCGGGAAGCGGTGTTTCCTTCTGCGGAAAAAGAATAGTGCCTTCATATTTTTGCGCGTCGTAGACATCCTGAACATCGCGGTACTTATCCTCGGTGATACCCTGCAAATCCTGCCGGCTGCGAATGATATGCGGCTTAAGAAAAACCATCAGATTGGTCTTGGTACGCGAGTTTTGGGTGAACTTGAACGGTTCGCCAAGCAAAGGTACCGCGCCGATACACGGCACGCGCTGCACGCCCTTGGTATTATCGTCACGCATCAGACCACCGAGCACGATGATATTTCCGTCGGCCGCCAGTACCGTGGTTTTGATGGAGCGTTTGTTGGTGATAATATCGCTTGCATTTACATTGGGCTCGGTAGGCGCAACACTCGAAATCTCCTGGAAAATCTTCAGCCTTATCGTGTCGCCCTCGGAAATCTGCGGTGTGACGCGCAGGGTCAAGCCAACATCCTGACGCTGCACGGTATTGAATAGATTGGTGGTTGTCGCTGCATTTGCACTGGTGCCAGTCAGGAAAGGCACATTCTGACCGACAATGATTTCAGCCTCTTCATTGTCCATGGTCAGGATATTCGGAGTGGACAGCACATTGGTATCGGTCTTGGTTTCCAGCGCACGCAACAGCGCACCAAGATTATAAAAGGTATTACCGCCGACTGAAATCGTTCCCTGCACAACACCGACCGCGATGCCGTTGCCCGGCGCCAACGGATTGGCCGCTACCGTGTTGATATTCACCCCACCCGGATTTGTTGAGAAGGTCGTCCCACCGATCACCTGTCGGGTCGGATTGTTCGGATCGGAAAGTCCGCGGAACTCCATACCGAACTGCTGTGCGCCATTGGCACTAATCTCGATAATCAGCGCCTCGACCAGTACCTGCAGACGTCGGATATCCAGCTTATCAATAAGTCCATCCAGTCCGGGGCGATCGCCGGCATCGGCAGTGATAAGCAGCGCATTGGTTGCCGGATCGGCCACCACCTTCACGTCACCGGTGAACAGTGATTTCCCGGGAGCTGCTCCCGCCACGGCAGCAGCACCCCCTGATTGCCCGGAAATCAGGCTGTTGATCACCTTGGCCACATCCTCGGCGTCGGCATTCTTCAGGTAGCGTACATAGAGACGTTCATTATCTGTGGGCGGAGATATATCGAGCTTGCTGACCATGCGCACGACTTCGCTGAGCAGTTGTGGAGCAGCCACCACAATCAGCATATTGCCCGGCTGATAGGCCATGGCTTTCACAGAGCCCATCGCACCCTGCGACGGACCGCTATACAACTGGGTCAGGGCTGCGGCCACCTTGTCGGCCGAGGCATGCTCAAGGAGGAATACCTTCACTCCCATCGCCTCATTGCGATCGAGCAGTTTCACCACCTCGCGGATGCGCTGGATGTTGGCTGCCGAATCGGTCATCAGCAACATATTGCCGTTGGGATATACTGAGAGATTGCTGTTCGGCGGTACTAGCGGGCGCAGAATAGCCATCAATTGCGAGGCATCCGCATATTTCAGGCGGATTACCTCAGTGACCAGCGCATCGCCTTCCTGACTGCCAGCCTTCGGAGCCACAGGCAATGGTTTTTGCGTACCCTCGGCACGCGGCACGATCTTGACCACGGTACCGCTCTGTACGGCGGCAAAGCCGTTCACCTCCAGCACAGACAGGAAGACAGCATAGGCGGCATCCTCGGACACAGGCGATGGCGAAATAATCGTCACCTTACCTTTCACGCGGTTATCAATAAGAAAATTTCTGCCGGAGAAGCCCGCTACAAACTCGATAAAGGCGCGAATGTCCGCATCCTTGAAATTCAGTGTCACATCGCGTGCCATTGCCGCTGGAGCACTCAGTGCCAGCAATACGACCGCAGCCATCAAACCTAGTATAAAACGCTTCAAACTACTCCCCTCATTGTCCCTCGCTCTAACCTTCCCATGTTCAGCGGATGTCGAAATGTAACTGCTGCACCGCCCCGGCGCGAGTGATTTCGAGATCAAGACTGTTGGCCGTCTGCAACTCCTGAAACAGAGCAATACCTTTCTCCGGGGTGCTGATTTCCTGCCCGTTAACGCGGCGAATAATATCGCCATTCATCAAACCGGCCTGCTCATAAAGAGAGCCGGGAACGATATCCTGAATCAAGAAACCGTCGGGATTGCCATCTGTCTGGTGTGGTATGGCAAGCGCTCCGGTCAGTAGTTTGGGTAAATCCTGCATATGCTCCTGTATCGCATCGTGAGTAAAGGTTCGCTGGTTGGAAGTATTCGCCGGAGAAATAACCGGCTGAGTCGGGGCAACTACGCCGAGCGACCCCTTGGCCATCAGCACCTTTTCCTTGCGTCCACGGTTATCCACCACAATCGCATCGGCCTCCACCAGTTCCAATGTCACCCCGGGAAGAATATCCTGTTTGATAAACACAACCTTTTCCTCGCCCACATCCAGCTGCATCACAGCCATGGAACGATCACCGGCCACCACCGTGCCGAGCAGGCGGATATTCAGTCGGGTCGGCGCTGCTGCAACCGGTGCGGATACCACTGGAGCAACCGGCGCAACCGCCTGCTTGCCAAATAAGGGAAATGCGGCAATCGCCGCAGCATCGGGTCCTTGCACTACAGCATCGCTGTTGACCGATCCACGCATGGCCTGATCGACCACCCCGCCGGTCAGCCAGCCTGCCACCAACCATGCGGCAAGAAGCACAAGGCCGGCCTCGGCGACACGCGGCAGCCAAAGCGGCAAAGAAATGGGCGAAACAGCAACATTCGACATATGAGCGCAGCTTATCGGGCATTCACAATGATTGCATCCCCGCCATCCGCAGCCAATCCGCCTGGCACAAAACAAAGCCCCGGCATAAACCGGGGCTTTGCACAACAATGGATAGTACTCTCGCGCTATACCTTTAATGCAGGCTGGGCTGCTGCTGGGACAGAACCAACGCTTTTTTCTGTGCCGTTGTAAAGGCGGTGGTGCCATCAGTCGTGCCGCTGATATTACCAACAATGGCCGCAATATTGGTAATAAAGCCGGCCTTGGTTGACTGCATCTGTGCCTGCGTAGGATTGCCCCCTGTTGTGCCATTAGCCGGGTCAAAAATGTAGAATCGCGTGAACTCGGCGATCATAATGTCTTCCTGCATGCCCATCAGATCGGCGAATGAGGCGGGCAAGTTTAGCCCAAGCGGCCCAAAATCGGTGCGTACGCCGGTGTTCCCGTTCAGCCAAGCCATATTTGCGGGTACGGCAAGGGTGGTGCGCGTGTAACTAAGACTACCAGTCGCCGAAATAGCAGCAGCAATGAAGTTGACCGACGCTGTCTGTGGAATCGGCCAGTTGATCGTACTGCCGGTGAAATCCCGGTAGGTACCAAGCCCTGCCGGAAGCGACCCAACAGCCACTGCCAGTGCCGTAGCCACGTTGCTCTTCATGGTGGTAATATCAGCGTTGGTGGACTGAATCCCCGTTCCCGGTGCCGCACCCTGAAACTTGGCAAACACGTACTGGTAAGCATAGTCCATGGCGTTCTGGACTGTGCTGGTTGCTGCTACCAATCCATTTGGGGGACCAGCAGTAATGCCCGCTGCAATGACCGGATCGGCAAGCGACAGATGGCCTGCAGCAGATGCTGCAGCCAAGGTCTCGGTCATATCATAGCCGGGCGTACCGTCATAATATAAGGCATAGGTCGTATCTATCGCAGCCATATCGGTCGCCATTGTGGAAACCGCAGCATTGAACTGCGTTAGCTGACCTGCGCTGGCACCCAGCACCGTCAACGCATTGGAATACCGCTCTTTCACCTTTACCGCAGAAAGCTGGGTGAAGAAACTATTCACTGCCTGATTCATAGTGGTCCGGAACGCAATGGAAAGAGCATTCATCGCAGTTAGCCCCGCACCGGACTGCAACTTGATTCCGGCGGAATCGAAGGCGCTCAGAACCAGATCCAGATCAATGCTTGCTGCGGCAGCAGCATCGACAAATGCGGCAGAAATCAGACCGGAGGCCTTGGCCATATCATCCTTGGCCTGGGCTGGCGTATCCACGGCCGATTTGGTCAATGCGGTAAAATCACGCAAATCGGTTGTGCCCGCCGTGGCGTTATAGACCAGCTTGCTCTTGAATGTGGCCATCTGTGCGGCAGTAGCACCGTTGGCAAGCATGTACACTTCCATGCCGTTGACAATAGCCTGCTGAGCAATGATGGCTAAGTTGGCGATGTCCGTTGTCGACAAATTCGGGTCGCGCGTAAACATCAACCCGAAAGACACGACAATAGGGTCATCGGTGCCAATCACGGCCCCCAGCTGTTCCATAAGGTTGGCCTGCGCCGTCGTGGTTGTATTCACGCCCAGCGTGTTTGTGCCGTTTGCCGCAGGTGCCGGGGCAAATGATTTGATTTGTACAGCACCCGCCGCATCCGTCACGGTTACGATAAGAAAGCTGTTGGTGGCCTGCGTCGGCACATTGGAAAAAGTGAAGGTAATTTTTCCATTTGCATCCGATGTAACGCTGGTACTACTCACCACCGTCGTCGTGCCATTGGAATTCACTTTCGCCAGTTCCAGTGTATAGGCGGTATTTGCTGTCAGAGCAAAAGCACTTTGAACCACAAAAACTAACGCTACGATGGTTAAAGAAAGAACCCTTGCTATCGCCTTGATGGTGAACGTCTCTTTGAATGATTTCATGTCTATCCCCCCTTTCATTATGCGCCAGAACCAGAAAGGCTCGAGCCGGTAGTCGTACCACTACTGTTGTTACCACAGGCTGACAAGCCAGCCATAGCTACAAAAATAGCAACCAGAAAAACAACATGGCGTGCATGCATTCGAATATATTTCATCCTCTTTCCCCTTCTTCCTGTTTTGGATCAAGCGAAACAATCCCCCGATCAATGCCAGTTTTAACAAATTGCCAATTATTTTCAAGGTGGAAAATAAATAAACGGACAAGTACAAAATTTTTAGAACGCAAAAACAAAAAAAGAGGCACCGTTGCCGGCGCCTCTTTTTATACGTCCCGAAACAGGACTATTGCGTGATATAGGCCTCGCCAACCTCGCTGACTGTGCCGGTAGAGCTGGCGCTGGCTGCATACAACGCCTTGGTACCACCGATCGGCCAGACGATATCAATATAGCCACCACCGGTCAGTGCACCATACATATGATACACACCGGGCGCTGTGGACGCCGAAATATCGATGGTCAATGTGGATGTGGCAGCCGTTCCTCCAGCCGGGGTTGCAACCAGCGTGGCTGTTCCCGTCGCTGTGGTTGTCGGTGCTGTGGTAATGCTCAACGACCCGGTTGTATAGGCTGTGGAAAATCCGGCGTAACTGCTGGCATAGATCGTCCGCGCCAGGAAGTTCAGCGGACCGCTGAAGCTCGGATAAGGATCAGCCTGATTATGCACGAAACCGATAAAATTGGAGGGGTAATCCCTCATCTTCCCAGGCAAAGCACCGGGTGGATTGCCGCCCATGATCTCCTCACCCTGCATTGCGCCGGACTCAAAAAACTCAACCAGTCGCAGGTGGGTATCCGTACCGCCAGCCGGAACATTAGAGGCAAAGGTATCCAGAGCATCCTTCTTCATAACAAACATACTGCCTTGAAATACCATCAATTCCGAGATGGGGGCAGGCGCATTGAGATAGCCGTTACCGATTGATCCGGATGTAAGCGCAGGAATAGTCATTGGCCCTGCAACAGAGGGTGTAAGTCCCTGAGTAAGAATTGCAGTACGTGACTGACCCGGCATACCGGGATGGATGTTGGCAATGGTAATATCCTCCGTCGCACCGACGACAAAGGGATTCGGTGCAATGCTGTCCACCTTGGACATATAGGATTCACCAACCGTGGTAACCTTACCTGCACTTGGGCCTGCAGTTGGCACCACAAAGTAAATGCCACGTCGTAACCCAACTACAGTCGCTACGTAAAGATCGTAAAAATTGACAGCATCGTTGAACCTAAAGACCAGCAGATTGGTCGGAATGGTCGAGGACAACACATAGGTCCCCAAAGTGAAGGTTAGTGCTGACGTGCCGCCAGCAACAGAACCGGCATCATCCCTCAGAGTCATATTGCCCATGGTCACGGTTCCAAGTGTCGTATCCACGGCGGTGACGGCCGACTGCCCCCAATGCACGCGAGGAGGGGTCGGAGAAGCTGCCGGGATAAAAATATCCCGTGCCACGATATTCATATTACCGGAGGTCGCTCCCGGTGAATAGAAGCTGGAAACAAAGCTGGCCAAGCCGGCTGCATTAATACCAGTCGAGGGAATCAGTGTACCGACAAACAGCCCTCTGGTCATCGTGGACCCGGCTACATGTCGGCAGCACATAACCTGTCCTCATCAGTAGCTCATAAGTTGTCCGGTCTGAAGATTACCCGAGAGGTAATCAGAGATGAGACGAACGACAGTGTTACAGGAGGTCAGGAAGATGAGATTTGATGAGGCATATGGTGGTTGGCAGAGAGGCCAGTTGACCCAGGAAGAGGCGGGACGACTGCTCGGCATGAGCGAGCGTAACTTCCGGCGTTATGTAGAGCGTTATCAGGGGGAAGGCGAAGCTGGGTTGATGGACAAGCGTTTGACGCAAGCATCCAGCCGGTGTGCCCCGGTGGACGAGGTGTTGCGACTCAC
>MNXA01000015.1 GCA_001871195.1 Zetaproteobacteria bacterium CG1_02_55_237 | reverse complement strand
CGGTGAGTCGCAACACCTCGTCCACCGGGGCACACCGGCTGGATGCTTGCGTCAAACGCTTGTCCATCAACCCAGCTTCGCCTTCCCCCTGATAACGCTCTACATAACGCCGGAAGTTACGCTCGCTCATGCCGAGCAGTCGTCCCGCCTCTTCCTGGGTCAACTGGCCTCTCTGCCAACCACCATATGCCTCATCAAATCTCATCTTCCTGACCTCCTGTAACACTGTCGTTCGTCTCATCTCTGATTACCTCTCGGGTAATCTTCAGACCGGACAACTTATGAGCTACTGATGAGGACAGGTTATGTGCTGCCGACAATAGACGCAGTAAATATTGCGCCCCATTTCCTTGGCCTTATACATGGCATCATCGGCCAGGCGCATAATGGTTTCCTCATTGGAGGAATCGTCCGAGGTCAGGCATATACCGATGCTGATACCAAGCACATACTCGGATTGTTTGAGCATCATCGGCTCTCTGATACGGGCAATAATCTTGTCCGCCACATGGCGGACGGACTCTTCCGAGGAAACACCACCGAGAATAATGCTGAATTCATCGCCGCCAATTCTGGCCACTGTATCGACTTTGCGGGTGCACTCCTGCAAACGTCTGCTCACTTCGATCAGTGCCTGATCACCCCACTCATGGCCCAGCTCATCATTGATAGGCTTGAAGTAATCGAGATCCATGAAAAAAACCGCCAGGCTGGTCCCGTCACGTTGCGCCTGGGCAAGGGCCTGCTTCAGACGGTCATAGTACAGACTGCGATTCGGCAGGCCGGTGAGCTGGTCGATGTAGGCCATCGCCCTGATGGTCTCTATGTCCTGTTGATGTTCGGTGATATCGGCCATGAAACCCATAAATTCAAGCTGGCCATCCATATTCTTTTCCAGCCGAACCTCATCGGCCACCCAGCAATAGTGGCCGTCCTGATGCCGGAAACGATATTCAAGACGATTAGCTCCTGTCTCAAGGGCGCGTTCGAGTTCGCTCTTTACATGCTCAAGATCATCCGGGTGAACACAAGCAAGGCGAAAACCAGGCTCGTCGGTAAATGCCTCCGGTGCATA
Source organism: Zetaproteobacteria bacterium CG1_02_55_237 (assembly GCA_001871195.1). Lineage (GTDB taxonomy): Bacteria > Pseudomonadota > Zetaproteobacteria > Mariprofundales > Mariprofundaceae > UBA1543. The sequence continues at coordinate 71,231 of MNXA01000015.1, read as the reverse complement.
GCCGCACAAGCGTATGCAATTATTGCTGATGAAGGTGGTGGCGTAATCTTTCGATGTATCCGATTCGTATATCACTGCAGCAGTTGAGGTGAGAAGAAAGTTCAGCCTATCGTTGACCATGCGGGTTTTTTCTTCACTGTTCTGCAGTCGTTGATACAAGGCCTTGAAATTCTTGAGCCCCTGATTTTCCTGCTTAAGCGTACTAAAATCGAGCCAGTGTTGGATGCTGTGCAGCAGTGCATCCGGATCAATCGGTTTCTCAAGAAACTCCGCTGCCCCCAGATTCAGAGCCTTGATGATGTTTTCCTTGTCGGCGTAGCCGGACATCATGATTGTTGGACAATCCGGCTTATTTTTCTGGATATAAGCCAGAATCTCCAAACCTGATTTTCCTTCAAGGTTGATATCAAGCAGAGCAAGATCAATGGATGAATCGATTAGGGCAATAGCCTGATCGTGATTTTCAGCCTTGCAGACCTGAAATCCTGCATGCTCCAGAATGTCGGCATATGTTTCTCTGAGAGACTTCTGATCCTCAACAAGGAGGATTCTGGATGGCCCCGATTCCCTCATACCAAGCTGCAAGAGCCCTCCTCTTGGAAGTTACGCTTTCCCCAAACCGATACGACTTCAGTAAATGGTGTTCAAAATGGTGAAAAACGATCATAAGCAGGGAGATACTTGAACTGAGGTATAGCGAAGTCAACCTTGTATGCAGTAAGGAAAGCCGGGGTATGCTACAAGGAAAAGCTAGGTTGATGGATGGATGGGGCTTCCGGAAATATCCGGCCCGACCACGACCCGGTTCCTTCCAGAAGCCTTGGCCTCATACAAGGCTTCATCTGCCACCCTGAGCATCTGATCGATGGTCAGCCCTTCTGGTGGATGATCAAGCTCGCAAACGCCCTGGCTGACCGTCACGCCGATACTTTCCCCTTCGTAATCGATAGGGGATGACTCAATCCGGGAACGAATCCTCTCCGCAACCATCGGCGCTGATAATGCAGCGGGCTCCAACAGAATAAGACCGAACTCCTCTCCACCGAGGCGTCCAAAAACATCTGTCTCCCGATTTAAGTCCTTGCAGATGGCAACTATATGCTGCAGGACTTTATCACCGGCATCGTGCCCGTAGGTGTCGTTCACATGCTTGAAGTGATCAACATCCAGCATGATGACAGCAATGGAGTGTTTGTAGCGGATGGCAACATGCAATGCCTCCACGCCCAGTTCCAGTAAGTGCCGGCGATTGAAGATGCCTGTCAGACCATCGGTTGTGGCCAGGAAGGCCAGCTTGGCATTGGCCTCCTCCAGAGCCACGGTGCGATCGCGCACCTTCTGCTCCAGTTCCGCCTGATTCCTCTCCTGCAGAGCAATAACCTCTTCCTGTGCTGAAATGCGCTGTTGCCTCTCTCTGTTAATCCGCTCGCCAAGGGCCAGCGACAGCAGGATAACCTCCAGCGCCATACCGACAGGAAGGAGGCTTTCGGTCCAGAAGGCCCGCGACAACAGGCCAAACTTTTCCAGTGTTGCCAGCATCACGGCAATCAGGAAGGTACTCCAGGCAATTGTGAAATACGGCGCCATCACAACACCCTGTCGCCACAACAGAACGCCGCTGAACAGAGCCGTCAGGGAAACCACAAAAACCATGACCAAAGCACCCTGCACGATAAGATGGTAGGAGGTGAAAGGCAGCAGACAGAGCAGGACAAGCAGGATATATACTGAAGCAACCAGCAGCTTTCCGATGCGCGGAGCTGTGTTTGGCAGATCGAGAAAATAGTGCGTGAAACGGCAGACAAAAATGGAGCCAAAAACGATAAAGATCGCCAGGCCGTATTGCTGAAAATCCACCCTTTGCGGCCACAGAAACATATAACCCCAACCGCTAAGCCCGGCAACAAACAGGCCGAACATCAACACATACATCACATAATAGATGTAGGCCGGCTCATACACCTTCAGGTAAAGAAACAGGTTGTAGAGCATCATCACCATAATGATGCCGAAATAGATGCCGATGAGAGCCGTCTCCACCTCATCCTGTTCATGAAATGCGGTATCATTCCACAGGGTCATCGGCACCTGTATCGAGCCTTCGCTTTGCACACGCAGATAGAGGGTGAGCTGCTTTGCTGAGGGGATAATCAGGGGTAAGGCAAATGCCCGGTGTTTGAGCGGGCGATCAGCAAAGGGCCTGATATCACCTGCCTGCAACTGCTGCACAAGACGACCATCGGCAAACAGGTAAAGCGAAATTTCATCAAGCAGGGGGTTGTTGATGCCTATCAACCTGTCTCGCGACTTTGCTCCTTCGAGCTTGATACGAAACCAGTAGGCGGACTTGCTAAAACCGAAATTGGGTACAGCCCCGGTGGGCTTTTCCCAAATCCTGTCGGAAAACTTCCTGACCAGATGAATATCCAGCTTCCCTGATTTATCTTCAAGATATTCGGCATAATCTTCCAATGGATAAGATGCTTGCGCGCTGTCCAGATACAATACGGGTGCGGCACTGGCAGCAGAACAATAAGCGAAAAGTCCCATCGCAAAACATAGCGATAGAAACACTGCCCGGGAGAAGTGAGCGCTCAATGTCTTTCCGCTATAAGGGATGCTTCCCGCAAACGCTTACTCTTTCCATGCCTGATCCTCCTCAACCCATCGGCCAGCATAGCCGAAATCAGAGGCAATGGCATATTGCCTTATTCCTTGCTTACCTGCCCCTCTATATCGCGACGATGACTCAACACGGGAAACTGGTGGCGGATGGACTCCAGCACGCTGCAAGACATATCAGCGATGAGCACCGCATCCCCTTCCTTCTTGCTCTCCAGCACCTCGCCCCATGGGCTGACGATCATCGAATGACCCCAGGTACGCCTGCCACCGGGGTGCGTGCCCCACTGGCCTGCGGCCAGCACATAGCACTGGTTTTCGATGGCACGGGCACGCAGCAGCGGCTTCCAGTGCGCCTTGCCTGTGGGCACGGTAAAAGCCGAGGGGACCGTCAGCACATGGCATCCCTGTGCCGAATAATGCTGGTAAAGCTCCGGGAAGCGCAGGTCGTAGCAAATGCTCATCCCGACATTCCAGCCTTCAATATTGGTCATCTTCGGGGTATCTCCCGCCCGGATCAGATCGGATTCACGGTAGGCCTCGCCGCTCACATCAGCATCGAACAGGTGCATCTTGTCGTAGGCCGCAAGCCTTTCGCCCGATCTTGAGAAGGCCACAGAGGTATTGCGCAGCTTATCGCCACCCTCTTCCCGCAGCAGCACACTGCCGCCAATCACGGCCATGCCGAGCTTCGCGGCATGCTCGGCCAGAAAGGCCAGCACATGCGAATCCTTCTCGCTTTCTGCTACACGATGCTTGGCAGCATCATCAATGCCCATAAAGGCAAAATTCTCAGGCAGCAGGGTCAGCCTTGCCCCTTGGCCCGCGGCTCGCTCCAGCAGCTCACCGGCGCGCAACAGGTTGACGGCAACCTGATCGGTCGAATTCATCTGGATGCAGGCAACTCGCAAGGTATCCATATCAGGCCCCCTGAACCTCAGAAAACCGCCCAATGCCGAGCACAACACCCATATTGGCATCGTCACTTAACACTGGGACCAGTTCACCGCCGGTAGCACTCATCAGGGTCATCATGCCCGGCCCGTGACCCCCCAGCGGGGAATCGGAATGAATCACCATACCGATGGTCAGCGCACCCTTGCGGTAGGTTCGTCCATAGCGATTGTCGTGATCGATAACGGCCACAAAATCACCGAAACGCAAACGATCCAGGCCATGCTCTTTTACCGTCTCCTCATCCTGACAGAGGATGTCGTAGTCGCCCGTCGTTACCGAGAGTGCGCCGATACCCGAGCCCATGGCATGCCCTGGAACAATCACATTCACCGGCACTTCGATCTTGCCGTCTGCTGTTTCTTTAAGCCCCCATTTGTCGAACAGATCAGGATCAATATTGAAGATGTGCACACCGGGGTGGTCGATCAGACGCAGGCCCTGCCCGTAGCCGCGCACCAGAAATTTGTCGTCGCAGGTCAGTTTATCGAGCGTGGCATCGTCGAATTGCAGCATCAGATGCTCGACACCGCCGTGATGCCCGAGCACGCGCCCCTTGGCCCCTTTGGCCTCGCCTGAAATCACCCGCACCTCGTTGCCGCAGCAGGACAAAAACTGAAAGCCCGCCTCGCATTTGCGATTCTTATGCTCCAGTGTGGCCGAAACACCCGGCTCGATATGTTCGCCGGCCCAGCCGAATACCGAGTCGCCAACCTTGACGTTGTAGGTGATGCCGCCGGTGGATGGCCAGGCAATGATTTCTCCCTGTGAGCCGACCTCAAACGGCGCCCACTGATGGGCCGCCGCCACCCCTCCCTGCACGGCAGTCATGACAAGTTGTTCACGGTTGGTTTTCAGGCTCATGTTGTCTCCTTGATATAATGCAGAAACTGGCTGCTGCGGCCTTCTTTGTGGCCGCGTTGCTCGAATTTGGTTTCCAGTCGATCCTCATCGCGCGGTATAAAACCACCAACCCCGGCCACATTGCGCAGCCCCGGGGTGGCATCGAGGATATCACGCATCCATTCGGCCAGATCGGGTTTGTCGCTGGCCAGCTTGATAAAGCCACCCTTTTTCACGCGTGAAACAAGCAACAGCGCGAAATCCTTCTGGATCAGGCGGCGCTTGTGGTGTCTCGGCTTGGGCCATGGATCGGGATGGTTGATATACACACCATCGAGCTGCTCTTCGGCGACCTGATGCTGCAACACAAACTGGGCCGGCAACTGGGTAATGCGGCAGCGTTCAATCACCCCGGCATCTTCCAACCGTCCCACCGCCTTGGCCACACCGGGCAGATAGATTTCCACACCGATCAGGGTCCAGTCGGGATGCATGGATGCTAGGTGCACAAGAAAATCACCGTTGCCAAAGCCAATCTCCATCACGATGGGTGAAGCAGACGGTATATCGGCATCGGCAAGGGTCATCTCCTTGGGCAGGCCGATTTTCGGAAGCCAGCGTAAAAGTCGCTCCTCCTGCCCTGTCGTCACAAAGCCATTCTTGCGCCCGTAGGTACGCAACTCATATTGGATAAACTGTTTTCTAAACTCGGGACTCAATCGCATGCCCGTATCTTATGGAGCAATCGGATTAAGGCAATTCGCAGCAAATGTTGCATTTGACCGCTTAATGCCTACGATTACCAACCGAGGGCGGCAGGGGGATATGAACACGGAATAGCCCGGAGGCTTAAACTTGCTGCGCACCGCCATCGTCACACTTCTTTTCGCCGGCCTGCTTCCCATGCCAAGCGCTCATGCCGAGCAGATGCAAAGTGACGTTGCCGCAACAAAGATAGCCCTTGAGACCTCAATGCCGACTTCAGCTGAACTTGCTGTATGGCGTTTGCCTGAAATGAAGTATCCGGATCAGAACCCGTACAGCGCAGAGAAAGAGAAACTTGGCCGCAAACTGTTTTTTGACCCCCGCCTTTCCGACAATCCATCGCGCACCTGCGCAGCGTGCCATCACCCCGGTCTTGGCTGGGCCGACGGCATGTCCCGCGCCCTAGGTAATCAGCAGGGTCTTGGACGGAATACGCCCAGTCTCATTAACATCGGTTATGCGCATGCATTCTTCTGGGACGGCCGGGCCTCCAGCCTGGAAGATGCGGTCAGTCAGGACTTGCTCGCACCGGGCATGGCCAGTGGTGAATTAGCAGACAGTGTTGTGTCGCACATCGTCGGCATTGCTGCCTACCGGGGAGCGTTCACAGACGCCTTCGGTTCGGAAGGCATCACCTTCGAACGCATCGCGGCAGCCCTGGCAACCTTCCTGCGCAGCATCCGATCCTCATCCACACCATTCGACCACTGGGTGCAGGGTGACGCTACAGCCATCTCTGAGAGTGCCAAGCGCGGCTTTACCCTGTTCACCGGCAAGGCAGAATGTATCCGCTGCCATAGCGCGCCGACCTTCACCGATTCATCCTTTCACAACACCGGCATCAATACGGTCGATCCTGGGTATTACGAAATATCCGATAAAAATGAGCATCGCAATGCCTTCAAAACACCCGGGCTGCGCGATGCGGCTTTGACCCCGCCGTATATGCACAACGGCACGAAACTTACCCTTGTTGAAGTAATTGATTTTTACGACAGGGGCGGCGATGCACTGGGCGGCGGCAATGAATTGCATCCCCTGCATCTGAGTGCCGCCGAAAAGGCGGATCTACTGGCCTTCCTGCTCAGCCTCAGCGGCGAGGTTCCCGAAACCCTTATCCCTGCTCTGCCACTGGCTCTTTTACCCTGAGTCTATATCTTGCCTCACATGAAGGCGTGGACACACACAATCCGTTATAGCAGGAAAGCTGTTTTGCTCATCGCAATGCTGATGGTGCTTTCGTGCAATCAGGAGCAGGAACTGAATCTGGCTCGTGCCGAGTCGGAGGCTCCTGTTGTCGCAACTGTTACAGAGGTGCCGGACTTCGCGGCCATCAAAGACAGCAATGCGAAGAAGAAGGCCTTTTTCGATTTCCTGCGCCCCATTATCAAGGCTGAAAATGCCAAAGTGGCCAAGGTTCGAGTCAGGATGCTCAATATTTCAGAGATGATCGACAATGGTGATGACGTTTCGCCCGAAGATCAGCAATGGCTGTTGGCGCTGGCCAAACGATATCATGTAGACATGTCCGCTCTGGACGATGAAGAGGCATGGCTTTTGCTCAAGCGAAGGGTGGATACAGTTCCCTTCCGTCTGGCTCTGGCACAGGCAGCCAATGAATCAAGCTGGGGTACATCGCGTTTTGCCCGTGAGGGCCGCAACTTTTTCGGTGAATGGTGTTTTACGGAAGGCTGCGGCATTGTGCCCTCCAGAAGGCAGGAAGGCATGACGCATGAGGTTGCTGTTTTCAGCAGTGTGAATGAATCGGTCGCCAGTTACCTTTACCACATCAATCGGGTTGATATCTATGCACCGCTGCGTGTGGCGCGCTACAAGATTCACAAAAAAGGTGACAAGCCAACAGCCCGCGAACTGGCCGGCGGCCTGTCAGGCTACTCCGAGCGCGGCGATGCCTACGTGGAATCCATTCGCCAGCTGATTCGTCAGAACTTTGATCTCATGGCAGAGACAGCAAAAGACATCGCCAAGGCCGGTTGATGCGTCGGCTGGCAAGGACCCAAGCAAAGATTAAACCGGACATAAAAATAAACGCCCTACACGCTGCCCGCATGCAGTATTTCCATACGCAGGTGACTTAGATGGAACTACATACCTTAGCCGTGCTGGCTGGCATTCTGGTGCTTGGCTTTGCTGCACAGGTCCTGGCATGGTGGATGAAGCTGCCAGCCATTCTCTTCCTGTTAATTATTGGCCTGCTGGCGGGGCCTGCGAGCGGCCTGCTTGATCCGGACGCCCTGTTTGGTGACCTGCTGTTTCCAACTGTTTCAATTGCCGTAGCCATCATTCTCTTTGAAGGCAGCCTGTCTCTTCGCTTCAACGAAATTCGGGAGGTAAGTGGCGCGATTCAGCGGCTTGTTTCTCTTGGTGCAGTCATCACATGGCTGATCACTTCCATCGTGACGCACTGGGCCATTGACTGCTCCTGGGAAGCTGCCTTCCTGTTTGGTGCCATCACGGTCGTGACCGGGCCCACCGTGATTATCCCCCTGCTGCGCACCGTTCGCCCCACGGCAGCCGTAGCCAATGTGCTGCGCTGGGAAGGCATTATCATCGACCCTATCGGGGCGATCTTTGCCGTGCTGGTGTATGAATTCATCGTCGCCGGAACCGGTGGCTCAGCAATCGGTCATTCACTACTCACCTTTTCAGAGATTCTGCTGGTCGGTTTTGTACTGGGAGCGCTGGGTGGACAGATTCTTGGCCTGGCCCTGCGCAAGCATTGGTTACCGGAATATCTGCATAACTTCGGTGCGCTGGCGCTACTTATCGGGCTGTTTTCCCTATCCAATGAACTGGCAGATGAATCGGGCCTGCTGACGGTGACTGTCATGGGCATCTGGCTGGCTAACATGAAGAACGTTGATATCACCGACCTGCTCAACTTCAAGGAATCACTCAGCCTACTGCTCATTTCCGGCCTGTTCATCATTCTGGCCGCGCGCATCAACTGGCAGGATTTTCAGGTGCTCGGCTGGGGGGCCGTGGTTGTCCTGCTGGCCATGCAACTGCTTGCCCGGCCGCTCAGCGTGCAATTATCCTGTCTAGGCTCGGGGCTGAGCTGGCAGGAACGTGCCATGATCAGCTGGGTAGCCCCGCGCGGTATTGTTGCCGCTGCCGTGTCCGCCATTTTTGCCCTGCATCTGCAACATCAGGGCATGACTGAGGCCGATTTTCTGGTCCCCCTGACCTTTCTGGCGATCATTGCAAGCGTGGTTCTACAAAGCGTCACGGCCCGCGGGGTCGCCCGAATGCTGGATGTGGCAGAGCCGAATGGACACGGCTTTCTCATTATCGGCGCCAACAGTGTCGCTCTGGCCATCGCCGAAGAACTACAAGAACAGGGGCTGCGCATCCTGATGGCTGACGGTAGCTGGCAGAATACCCGCAGGGCCCGCATGAAGGGCCTGCCGGTGTATTTCGGTAATGCCGTGTCTGAACATGCCGACCGGCATATGGACCTGGTCGGCCTGACAGGAGTCCTCGCCCTTTCCTGGAGAAACGACGTGAACTCGCTGGCCTGCCTGCGCTATCGCGCTGAATTCGGAGCCGCCAATACCTTTACACTGTCCGGCAATGCCGATGGCGAAGAGAACGAACAATCGCGCTTTGCAAACATGAGTTTCGGGCAGACCCTGTTTTCCAATACAGCGGATTACGCATCGCTGGATCATCGATTGAAGGAAGGCTACATCATTCACAGCACGCGATTATCGGAAGAATACGATTTCGCCAAATGGAAGGAGCAGAACGATGCCGATGCCCTTCCTCTTTTTGCCATCCCCAAGGAAGGTGAAGCCAAAGCCTTTATCGGAGGTCAGGAATACATCCCGCCTGCCGGAAGCATCCTGATCAGCCTGTCTTCCCCTGTTCCCACGCCAGCCATGGAGCCATCCGAGACCCCTGTCCAGCCCGATGCGAAAGGTGTGAACAGGGCCTAATCTTCGGCCTGCACTTTTTCACCCGGCCACTCGTGACTGAGTTTCAGGCCCACCATCGGCGCAAGGTTCTGCACCTTTCTGGTAAACAGGGAAAGGCTTTTGAACAGCTTGTATTCCAGCGTTACGGCCGTGCTGGCCTGCGTGGTCACCACCTCTTCCAGACGCACGGTGGTTTTCTCACCAAGCCGTTTGGCGGCACCGACGCTTTTCCTGTCCGCACCCGCATCTACGGTAAGTTCATCAAGAGCCAGGCTTTGCCGAACCTTGTCCTGCAGGCCTTGCCCTCCTGTTCCGGAACCCAACAGAAAACCTGCCAGACTTATCGCGTCGGAGGAGCCGCTCTGACCGAGTGAGGCGAGCGGTCGGCCTGTGGCAAGATAGGAAAGAATCTCAGCCTGCGTCATGACGGGTTCGGAAAACAGCTCGGAAAACGGGCGATCGGCAGGCCCGTCAATCGCCACACCGACCAGCATTCCATCCACCCTTCTGCCCGCGCGCACATGCAACAGCGGCCGGTCTGGGTCGCCTGTGAAGACAACATGGCTATCCGGTAGTACATCGAGGTGGATATTACGGTAATCAATACCGCCGGAGACGATATTCAGATTACCGGTGAGCATTGGATAGGCAACACTGCCGCCGAATCTCAGCTTGCCACCCAGTTGCATGCGCATGCCGCGCCCGCTGATCTGCCCATGGTCGGCCAGATTAAGCCCCACATCCAGTCGTGTGAGACGCAGGTTCTTAAAGCGTTCGCCTGCAGGCTTTTCCTCCTCCCAAACCAGATCCTGCGTTGCCCTCGGCTGGATTTCGGGCAACACCACCAGCAAAGGATCGGCTGTAAGCTCGCCCAGCAACCACAGATTCCCGTCCTTATTCTTACCCGCAAGATACCCATCCACGACCAGTTGCTGATCGGGCGTGTTCATCAGTTGGAATTTCTTGAACACAATCTCCGGGAACTTCTTTTCGGATATCGAAAACGCACCTTTGGTCAGCATCGATCCCTTACCCGATGTGAAGCTCAGATCAAGTTGCCCGCCCTCACCCTGCCAGACAACCCTGCCCTTACCGGACATGTCCAAGCCGAATTCGGGAATACCGAATCCCGGCAAATCAAACTCCCCATCCCCGGACATGGCCACTTTGCCCAGTGGCTGGTCCACCACAAGATTCAGCTTTGCCTTGCCGCTGAGCGGATCAATGCGTGGCAGCCATGCCTGAAGTGACGCAAGATCAGCAAGTTCGACTGCCAAACGTGCCTGACCACCTGCTTGCTGTGCCGGCTCAAAAGCATAGGGCTGTAGAGAAAACAGCCAGGGAATATCCCCGGATGTGTCAATGCTACCGGCCTGCGACATACTGGCGGCGGCCTTCCAGCCCAAAGATTCGCGATGCACGCTGATATCAGCATTCACCTGCTTGAGAATCGGCGGCGGCAAGCTGTCCTCATTCCCCGCCAACACCAGCTTGACCTCATCCGCCGTCACCTTCATATCAAGTTCCGGATTATCCCAGGCACCTCCCAGTCGGGCGTGCAGGCTTGCCTTGCCTGCAATGCTGCTCAGCGTGGATTTGAACCATGGGGCCAGGACCTGTAGCGGCATATCCGTCATATCCAGATTTATGTCCAGTTGCGACTTGCCCAGATCTCCGGCCAGAAGCGCCGCATGGCCAAAAAGCTTCAGGGCGGTGCGCTCCAGGTTCAGCCGCTCGCCATCGAACAACCATGGCATATCGCGCACTTGCAACCATTGCGCCTCCGCATCCCGCACATCCATTTGGTCGAGGCTGCCCTGCCATCCGCCATCAGGCTTTTTCTGGCCCTGCAAACGCCAAGCAGCAGCGATATCACCATCGGCCTTGCCTGCAAATGAAACAGCATCCTTGCCGAGCTTTGCCTGCATCTGCAAATCAGCCCAACGTTTCTTCTGCCAGCGTAGCCCGGAGGCGCTGAGCTTCACCTCACCTTCCCGGCTGATATGCAACCAGCTTCCCTGTGCACTCACCCTGCCGATTTCTGCCTCATCCAGCTTGATAGCGCGTCCTTCGCCCTGCCATGTCAGCATCGGATGCTCTGGAGAACCGCTGACAGCAAAGCTGCCGTTCAACCGCCCGGAACCTTCCAGACCGGCAAGCGTGAAGGCCTGATGCAGATTTTCGCTGCTCAGCTTTCCCGCAACATGCACATGCCCGGCATCACCCTGCCCTGTCGCGCTCATAGTCAGGCCGAGCATCTGCATATGGCCGCGCACCAATTTCCAACTGTCCGCAAGGCCATGAGCCTGCACGTCCAGACTTGCTGCCAGCCCTCCCATGCGCCCTTCGCTGATGGCGACATTCATTTGCCAGCCCGTATCCTGATACTCAGCCGTAAACACACCGCTTAACGTCCCATCGGCGCCTTTCACGGGTACGGACCAATGCTCAAGTTCGCCCTTCGCTGTCCATCGTCCGGGAACCGGCATTTGCCATTGCAGCTGCAACTCGTTCTTTTCTGAAGAGCCGGCAGTCTCGCTCAGTTCCCCGTACATGCGCCCATCACTTTCGCGCCTGGCGGAAACGCGCCACTGCAGCGCACGCAGCAGATTCACCCCGGTGGATGTACCCTTGATCCGGGCCTCAGTCGCAGCTGTGCCGATATCTGTCTGCAAGCCCCATGTCCCCGCATGCAAAACCGGCCCCTGCTGCATGCTAAGCCCACCCTCTCCCTTGATGATGTTGCCGGACCGGGTCCAGTCCCCCGACATTGCCAACTGAGTACTGGCCAGTTCACCGTCCAGCCTCAGGCTGCCGGCCTTGCTTCCCTTGCCCTGAAATTCCAGTTCAAGGTGATCACCACCTGATATGGCGGCCATGCCGATGCGGCTCGTCCATGTCTTCGGCTTACCATCAAGCCGGCCATGCATGCGCCAGGTTTCATTCTCCACTGCCCATTGCCCGTTCAGGGTCGGCCCCAGCTCGATATGATCCATCTCAAGCCGGGAGAAATGCGTAAGCGCTTGCCCCTCTTCATGATATTCCACCGAACCAAGCGCAAGACGATCCAGTTGCACCACCCATACCGGCCAGAGGGCCTCGATATCAATCGTTGAAGGCCCTGCCGGCACCGTCACCTGCAACGCGTCAGCCGTGATGCGGCGCAGATGCATGCGGCCGGTCAGTAATTGCCAAGGATTCCAGGCTATCTCCAGACCATCGATCTCAACCCTGCTACCTGCATCGGCATAAAGCAGCCTGCCGGCCGACCATGCGGAGAGCGGGTTTCCCCTCAATTGCTCGATGTGCAAGGTCCCCGCCGACCATTTTTCAATCTCCGCTGTCAGCCATGTGCGTCCCGAATCCGTTACCAGCCAGAGCAGCCCTGCACCGGCAGCAAGCAGCAAGCCCGCAAGGCTCAACAGCAGGACAAACAGGGCCTTTTTCATCCAGCGCCGCACCCTAAAACACCTCGCCAAGGCTGATGTAAAATTGAAAGGACGCATCCTGCTGACGGCGGACCTGCGGAAAAGAAAGGTCGGCTCGAACCGGGCCTGCCGGGGTCTGCGCAATCAGGCCGAAACCAAGCGACCAAACCGGTTTTTGGCGGTTTTGCGGCGTACTCCAAACCTGCCCGACATCCGAAAACAGCACGGGAAAAAACTGCTCGTTCACCTTCCACAGCAGATCAATCCCTGCATTGGCAGATTGCAGCCCGCCCTGTGCCAGCGCATCCGGACCGATCGGCCCCAGCGAATCCAGTTTATAGCCACGCACCGAAGTCGAACCGCCGCCGTATTGGCGCAGCGATTTCGGAACTATCCCGACCAGCGATACGGAGCGTCCATAACCAATACGTGGTGCAGCCAGAAAACGCCTGCCCAATGATTGAAAGTAGCGCATATCAGCATGCGTTAGGAACCAGCGCCCGTTACCGTTGGTCTGCCATGGGAAGCTCATACGCAGGCTTCCTTTCCACCCTCCATGTGGAATCCCTTCACCAACACGTCTGTCCAAGTGCAGGGCGAAGCCCGGCTCCAGTGTGCGAATATACTCACCGCCGCCAGTGATCCAGTTCTGCCGCACGTCAATGCGCAAGGTCTCCCTGTCGTCGAACTCGTGCAGCCAGAAAGGTCCGCCACTGACCGTGTCAAAGCGCTGGCCGGCAGTATCTTCGCGCAGGTAATTCAGCGAAAGGCCGGTTTTATCGCGCAGGCCTGGCCATACGGGCCGGGCAATGCTGATCCCTGCTGCGCTACCGATACGCGATACCGAACCTTGCAGGCCATATTCAAACAGACCGCCTGCAAGCCCGCGATCGTTCCACGCCGCACCAGCCTCAGGGCCACTATCGGTGCTGTAACCAGCCGTACCGCTGAGCACATAACGATCGGCCTCTACAACATCGACGCGCATCGGCACCCGATCCTCATCACCCTCCGGCAATACCGGCACCACCGAAGCGCTGCGATAATGGCTGTCCTTGCTGATACTTCGGATTGCTGCACGGATAGCCGCCGCACTCGGCACATCCCCCTCATGCAAAAGGCTCAAGCGTCTGGCAAGATCAGGGCGATACTGAGCTGCATTCAGCACTTCCACCTCAGCAATGTGATAAAGCTTGCCCGGCTCAATCCGCCAGACAATACGCACGCGTTTATTCTCGTGATCGGGATACACGGCTGATTCGCTGAAGGCAGCACGCAGGTAACCGGCATCCGTCCAGACACCGCGCAAGGCGGTTTTGGCCGTTTCATAATCCTCGCTGCGGAACCATGTGCCTGGCTCAGGAAGGTTTATCGCTCCCGGCGCAGCAGGCTCCACAATCACCTCGCCGATCTGCCAGCGGGTTCCCGCTTTTACCCGCCAGCGAATGGATTTACCCTCCGTTGACTCAACACTCACCGAGGCATCGAGAAACCCCTCGCTGCGCAGCCACTCACGAATCGCTGCAGCATCATCCACAGCAGCATAGCGCAGCTGCACGGCCTCTTTTTTACCCTGTTTTTCCAGCACAGGCGTATGCAGGCTTTTCTCCAGCGTGTCAGACCATGCTATGGGCAGCCCGTCGATGTGCCTTGCCATACCCTGTGCCCATGCAGTTCCACCACTGGCCAGCAGAATGGCAAGCCCTGCGGCAAACAGAACAGCCCGCATGGTCGATAAGTAATTATTAAATGGCACAGACCAATTGTAGGCCCTCTATAAAGCATATCTATAAGCAGTAAGTGTAGAAACTCCACCTGCTCAAAAGATGCGAGGTAAAAAAAATCGGGCGCCCTGTTGGACGCCCGATTAACTCATTGTTGCGTGGTAATCAGACGATCATGCCGGCACCAACGGTATTGTTGGTGAAGGTGTCGATAACGATAAAGCTGCCCGTGCTGCGGTTGTCCGCATAAGAATCATAGAATAAGGGTTTGAGCAGCTTGAAGGTAATCTGGCCGATCTCGTTCATTTCGAGCTCATCTGCACTCTCTTTATCGAGCGTGTTGATATTGCGACGAAAATCAATGCTGTTGACCATCGCCTTGACGGTGCTGGTGGTGTGCTTGAGCAGATACTTCTTACGCACGCTCAGCGGCTCACTGCCAATCCAGCAGACGTTGGCAACCAACTCCTTGGTGTCGGACGGCACGGCCTGCGGATGCACCAGCATGTCGCCGCGTGAAATGTCGATATCATCCTCAAGGGTCAGGGTGATGCTCTGCGGTGCAAATGCCTCTTGCAGATTGCCATCAAAGGTAACGATCTCGGCCACCTTCGAGCTAAGCCCCGTTGATGCAACCACAACCTCATCACCGACCTTCACAGTGCCCGAGGCAATCGCGCCCATGAAACCGCGATAGTCCGGCAATTCAGCTGTCTGCGGGCGGTTGACTAGCTGCACAGGGAAGCGGAACGGCTTGCTGTCGATATCGCCAAGAGCGGAAAGGGTTTCCAGCGTCTCCAGCAGGGTCAGTCCTTCGTACCAAGCAAGGTTCTCACCACGTACGGCAACCATATCGCCCTCAAGTGCCGACATCGGAATGCAGATCAGATCCTGCACGCCCTGCTTCTCGCAGTAGGCCTGCATCTCGCTGCGAATGCCCTCGTAGACCTTCTGATCGAAGCCGACCAGATCCATCTTGTTCACGGCCACAATCAGGTGCGGAATATTCAACAGGCCCAGGATATGGGTGTGTCGCCTGGTCTGCTGCATCACGCCATTGCGCGCATCAATCAGGATGATGGCAGCACTGGCGGTGGAAGCCCCGGTCACCATATTGCGGGTGTACTGCTCATGTCCCGGGCAATCCGCCATGATAAACTTGCGCTTCGGAGTGGCAAAATAGCGGTAGGCAACGTCAATGGTGATGCCCTGTTCGCGCTCGGCGGAGAGTCCATCGGTCAACATGGCCAGATCGATCTCCGCAGCCGAGGCGACAGTTTCCGCCCCCCTCTGCTTGCGCACGGCCAGCAGCTGATCCTCGAACGCACCCTTGGTATCGACCAGTAGACGACCGATCAGCGTTGATTTGCCATCGTCCACGCTGCCTACAGTGACCAGGCGCAGCAACTCGATTTCCTTGGTCATCTTGATATTCAATTCCGTCATCTCAAACCCTCTTTTCACCACAAAGGCACAGAGACACAAAGTAGTAATATTGAATAAATCTTTGTGCCTTCGTGTCTCTGTGGTTAATCAAACCTAGAAGTAGCCTTCTTTTTTCTTGTCTTCCATGCTGTTCGAACCGTGATCAATGATGCGCGTTTCGCGTTCCGAACGGCGTGCCGCGGCAGCCTCAATCACAATCTCATCCATATTGGTGGCACTTGAGCGCACCGCACCGGTACACGGGCTGCAACCCAGTGTACGGAAACGACTCATGACCATCTTCGGCTCCTCACCTTCAAGCAGCTGATCCTTCATTTCTTCATAATAAGGAATCAGCATGTTCTTGCGCTCCACCATCAGTCGTTCCTTGGCGAAATACAGCGGCACAATCGGAATCTTCTCCTCGCGGATATACAACCACACATCCATCTCGGTCCAGTTGGAGATCGGGAAGACACGCACCGACTCACCCTCGTGGATGCGGCCGTTGTAGATGCTCCACAGTTCGGGACGCTGATTCTTCGGATCCCACTGGCCGAATTCATCACGCATCGAGAATACACGCTCCTTGGCGCGTGAGCGCTCTTCATCGCGCCGCGCACCGCCGAAGGCCGCGTCGTACTCACCCTCTTCCAGCGCATCAAGCAGGCCCTGCGTTTTCAGCAGGCCACAGCAACGGGCCACGCCGAAATCCTTAGGATTCATGCCCTTGGCAATGGCATCCTCGTTGCGCCGCACAATCAGATCGGCACCCACCTCTTTGCAGTAGTTGTCGCGGAACTCGTACATTTCCCTGAACTTGTAACCGGTATCGACATGCAACAGCGGGAACGGAAGCTTGGCCGGATAAAAGGCCTTGCGCGCCAGATGCAACAGCACGCTGGAATCCTTGCCCACCGAATACAGCATGACCGGATTGCGGAACTCAGCCACCACCTCGCGGATGATATGAATCGACTCCGCCTCCAGCGCCTTGAGCTGGGTCAGCTTGTGCTCCGTTATTTCACTTTCAGACATCATCCTCTCCTACTGCTCTTTACCTTGGGACCCGAAACAGGCCCTAAATTCCTTCGCCGTCTTCGATATCGCCCGTCACTTCCTTCAGGCTCATGACATGCAGGCCACACTCTGCCGCCCCGTCATCATTTTCCCACCACCAGCGACCGGCACGTTCATCTTCACCCATCGAAATCGCGCGTGTACAGCACTCGCAACCGATGGAGTGGTAATGCGCATCGTGCAACCTGTTGTACGGCACAGCGTTGGCACGCACATACTCCGACACATCATCCAGACTCCACTCCAGCAGCGGATTGTATTTCTTCAAGCCATACACCGGATCGGTTTCAATGAATTGAAGGTCGGAACGTCCCTTGGACTGCTGGCGACGCCTGCCGGTAATCCACGCCTCTTTGCCCTCAAGTGCGCGCATCAAGGGCCTGATCTTGCGAATCTCGCAGCAGCTCTTGCGCAGCTCCACCGATGTTCGGAACAGGTTCACGCCATGCTCGCGCACCATCGCTTCCACTTCGTGACAATCGGGAAACAGGACCTGTACACGAATACCATAGCGCGCTTCAAAGGCACTGATCACATCATAGGTCGCCTGCGGCAGGCGGCCGGTATCAAGCGTCATAATTGGAATATCAAGGCTGTTTTTGTTGATTAAATCCACCATCACCGAGCCTTCAAGGCCCATGCTGCACGGATAAACAAGACCATCGCCATGCGTTTCCTTGGCCTGTTTCAGCAGGCTTACCGCCTGTTCAATTAGAGCACTCATGGATTACCCGATCCTTTCCAGCAACGGCCACCAGACCGACGCAGTTATCATGAATAGTACAAATGCTGCGAGTGATAAAACCGCGCCATAGCGCAGCATGCGTGATGCTTTGACATAACCTGTGGCAAAAATCATGGCATTCGGCGGTGTTCCCATCGGCAACATGAAGGCAAAACCGGAAACAATACCGACAGCCAGCGCCGCAGTGACCGGATCGATGTTTGCCGCCACGGCAACGGGAATCGCCACAGGCAGGACAATGGCCACAGCTGCGGCATTGCTCACGCCTTCGGTAAACAGCAGCGTAATCAGTGCCAGCATGGCCAACAGGGCGAGGCCTGCCAGGCTCGCCGGGAACAGCAGGTGCGCCAGCCACAGGCCGGCCCCAGTTACCGTCAGCGCCTTACCAATGGCAATGGCACCACCGTACATCAGCACCACACCCCAATTCACGTGCTCTTCAACCGCCCGCCAGCTGACCATGCGCAGGGCAAACATCAGCACCGCGCTGATCAGCGCAATGCCGGCAAGGGAGCTGGCGTGACCCGCCATGATCCATGCACCCATGGTGATCAGCAGCAGCAGGGCCATCGCCTTTGATTTCAGGTCGAAGTCGCCCAGCTCAAGCCTGCGCAGGGAAATCCGTTCACGGGCTGATGAAATATCAATGCCGCCCATGGGTGTAATCCGCGTTAAGACCAGCGCAGAAACAGCCAATACCGAAAGTGCTATCGGTGCTGCAGCCAGTGTCCAGTCGGCAAAGGAGAAGGTTTGACCTGTGAGCTCTTCACTCAGCGCCATGGCCAGTGGCCCGCGCGCACCGCCCAGCAGGGTGATCACACCACCGATAATCGCACCCCAGGAAAGGGCAAAAAAGATCGACTGCGCATAAAGATTACCCGCCTTAAGTCGCAGGCTGTGTACAATCTCCCAGGCGATGGGTAAAAACAGTGCGGCCACAGCATGTTCGGGCATGAAGCAGGCCATGACAGCGGGCAATAAAAGCATGGTGAGCAACAAACGCCTCGGACTGGTGCCAAAGCGGTCAATGGTCAACAATGCCATGCGCTCGGACAGGCCACTCTGCATCGCACCCGCCGCCAGCATGAATGCACCGAGAATAAAGAAGACTGAAGGATTGCCGAACAAGGCAAACACATCTGTTGCCGGCAATACGCCAAGCAGCGGCAACAGCGCCAGACCCAGCAGTGAAGTCACCGCCAAGGGAAGCAGCTGTGTCACCCACAGAACCAGACACAACACAAAGACGACCAGCGAGCTCCAGCCATTCTGGCTCAGGCCCTGCGGTGCATCCACAGAACCGGCAGCAAATGCCAGCAGCGCGATCATCACAAGGGCGGCAAAGGGCAAAGCCTCACCGGCCAGCAACACATGGATCGGCCTGCTATCCAGCTGAGCGACGTTCTCTTCGCCATTGCCAGCCCGCAAATGGCGGCGCAACCCATCCACCCAGCCATCCAGATGACGCCCGATTGAGGATGCCACCCAGCGTTCGCTGAGCATCGCTTCCCTGCCATCCAGCACACGACTCTCCATCGGGGTCAGCACGCGCCCCATATGGCGCAGGCGATGCGTGGGGAAATCCGTTCTTTTCAATGCCGCGTACAGGTAGAGGAATAACTCCTCCATAGTCTCAAGTGAAGGGCTGGTCTGGCTCTCCAGCGGCGTTCCCGGCAGCGGTCTGAACGGCTGCAGCAAGGGCACGACCCCGTGAGCAATCAGTGCATCAATACCCTTCTTGGTCGATTCAATATCATCCAGACCAACAATCAGATGGCTGACCACTGTACCCTCACGGAATACCTGACGCGCATGGTCCAGCGCTTTCCAGATGGCCGCCTGACCACCCGCGTGCTGTTTGCCGGGGCATACCTCGGCAAACCTGTCTGCATCATGCACTTCAAGATTGCAGACAAAGATATCAAGACCAGCTGCATACAGCGCATCGATCACCGAGGTGTCTTTCGGTGCAACCGTTTCCAGCGCTATCTGACGATGACCCAGATGGCGTCTGAGCAGTGCAATCACCGGCACCAGTCTGGACAGGCCTACATCATCGCCCGGTGCAAAACCGTTGTAGATATACACCGTATCAATTTCGCGCTCAGCAAGGGCCGCACGCACCACTTCCACCAACTCGAGAGGATCACGCAGCGGTGGCTCATCCTCATTGAGCATCGAGTCATACTGGCAGTACTGGCATGCCGCGCCCTTTTTGGCAAAAAAACCACAGCCCATGAGCGGATGCAGCATAAGCAGGTTTTCATGCAGGGAGGCAAAGCTGCCCATGCGGGCGCCGCTTCGTGTTTTTTGCCGGTAAAAACGCGGCGCAGGCAAAACCTGAATATCGAGCTTTTCATCGCCCCAATACAAAGCCGCATTGCCCTCAACATCCTGCTGCCTGAGCTGAATCGAACTCTTCTGGGTATAGGGCTGCGCCACCGGAACCGTGGCAAAATGCCCGGATGGCAGCCTGATATCGATCACCGATTCGGTCGCATTGGCCTGTGCCACCCAATGCGAGGAATTCTGCAAGCCCCCGGGCAAGGCAACGCCCTGACTCACCAGTGCCAGCTTGCAGCGGCCCGGATTCTCGAATGGATTCAGGGGTTCCATCGCTTTACCAGTTCTGGCGATCAGATATTCCCGGTCTTTTCGACGCGGATTTTCCACTGGCTGTCGGATATCTGCTCTTTGGACAGCACCTTCTGTCCCTGCTCCTGAAGCGAGAGCGGAACATTCTCAATCGGCGCACCGTCATCGAGAATCACATCAAGCAGGCTGCCTATCGGCATGCCGGTCAGCTTGATCTTGGTCTTCACGAAATTCATCGGGCAGGCAACACCGGAGAGATCAAGCAGCACGACGTCACCAGCGGCCTCAATCGAGGCTGGAGCCTTCTCTGCTGCAACCACTTCTTCCGGAACAGCGGCAAAACGTTTTTCGGCCAGAGCCAGCCACTCGCCCTGCACACCCTTGAGTTTGGTCACACCTGCACCCGGATCAGCCAGATCGATATTCATCATCGCCGACTGCACAGCCTGAAAACCAGCCATGACAGGCTTGTCCGCTGCGGCATTAACAGCCAGCAGCCCGAACACCTCGCCATCGTCCTCAGGCGCTTCACCATAGGCCACGAGGAAAGCACGTGCCGCCGAAACCGCCGAGCGACGCAGTGCGCTGAGCGCTTCGGCCCAGAACATCGCATCGGTATGCGCGCGGGCAATCAGTAACTCATATTCCGCTTCGGAAATCAGCGCATCGGACATCGACAGCACTGCACCGGCACACTCACCCTTCTTGTTACCCTTGGTGTTGAAAGCCTCGTTCTCGCTCCAGTCGTAGATCAGTCCATCGATCTCGCCCGGCTGACCGGCAAACGGTGTCAGGACCGCATTGATACCATCCTGACCGATACGCGAAGCCCAGTCGTGCACACTTTCGCCTGCCGTGCGCCCATCCTTGTAGGCATGCAGCATGGCGATACCGGCCTCCGGCGCACGCTTGGCAGGCACCGGATCGGTGGCAAAGGCCAGCGGCTGACCTGCCTTGCCCGAGCCGCCGACATGCAACTGGTAATGCGGTACAGCCTGTCCATCAATCTTCTTGGCCAGTCCATGAAAGCCGAGATCGGCAATATGGTGACGGGCACAGGAGTGCTGACAGCCGGATGCTTTCACAGTAATACCGGCAAGCGTCGCATCCTTTTTCAGATCAGCCATCAGCGGTTGCAGCGCTTCGGCAAGGCCACGGCTGGAGGTAATGCCCAGACGGCAGGTTTCGGTACCCGGGCAAGCCACCACATCGGCAATGCCGCGTGCATACTCGGTGGTCAGGCCCGCAGCATTGAGCACGGCCTGTGCAGCAGCAACCTTGCCTGCATCCACATCGGCAATCACCAGTCCCTGCTCGGTGGTCACACTCAGCTTATCAGTGCCGGCCGCACGCGCAGCATCGGCCACGGCATGACACTGCGCCGGTGTCATATCACCGCGGAACAGGTTGAGCAGAATCGCTTTCTTGCCATTGTGCTGATCGACCACGCCGGAGTCCGACTGTGGAAGTTCGGCTGTCGGCGTGCGCCAGCCGGCTTCCGGATATCCTGCATCTTCGGCATGCGTCTTCTCGATCACTGCACGCTGTTTCCTGTATTCCTCGATAAAGCCCTCGGCGCCCAACTTCTGCGCCACATATTTCATACGTGCACGGGCACGACGCTTGCGATCGGAATACTTGAAATGGATACGCATCAGCGCTTCACCGACGCGCAGCATCTCGGACTCAGCAATGAACTCTTCCAGCAGCAAGGCACTCATCGGCTGTGAGGAAAGGCCACCTGCGGCCCACACCTGGAAGCCTTTGACCCCATCTTTCTGGGTGGCGATAAAGCCGATATCGTGCATGCCTGAAAGGCCGCAATCGGTGGCACAACCGGAGAAGGTCACCTTGAACTTGCGCGGGAACTGCTGCGCCAGCGGGTGGCGCAGGAAAAACTCGGCAAAGCGGCGCGCATGCACACTCACATCGGCATGCTCTGCAGGGCAGCGACCGGCCAGAAAGCATGAGGAAACATTACGCACGGTATTGCCGCAGGCCTCGCGCGTGGTCAGCCCCGCCGCATCAAGCCGGCGCAGAAAGGCCGGCACATCGTCCAGCGATACGAAGTTAGCCTGAATATCCTGGCGTGTGGTCACATGGGCGAATTTCTCGGGGGCAATGCTGAGTGTACCATCGGTGGGCAGGCAACCGGCATAATCAGCCACGCAGTCGCCGATCACATCCAGTTGATCCGGGGTCAGGTTGCCACCCGGCAGCTTGACGCGCACCATCTGCACGCCTTCCTGACGCTGACCATACACACCCATTTGCAGACGAAACGGGGTGAAGCGTTCCTCGGACATGGTGCCCGCCTTAAACGCCTTGTAGCCCGCCTCGAATTCATCAACATCGGATGTACGCGTAAAATTAAATTCAGCCATGATAAAACCTCAATTCCTCACCACGAAGGCAGCGAAGAAAAATCAGCGACGCTCCTACATGGTAAATATCTTTTTATATCAAACAGCCGGGCCCGATTTACTGTAACCCCTGGCTGTGACCCCTAACTGTGACCCAACTGCAGTTCACAGGCCTGCTCGTAGGTCACCAGATCGGTAATCGTTGGATTCTCGCCACACAGCGGACAACCCGGATCCTTGCGCAACTTCAGTTTCTTCCACTCCATGCGCATGGCATCGAAGGTCATCAGCTTACCGGCCAGCGAATCGCCGATACCCAGCAGCTCCTTGATGGCTTCCACGGCCTGAATGGTGCCGACAGCACCGGCCAGAGCCCCCAGAATACCGGCCTCGGAACAGGACGGGACCAAGCCCTTGGGTGGTGGCTCCGGATACAGACAGCGATAGCACGGCGCATCCTTCTGCTGATGCGGCTTGAAGGTGGCAACCTGCCCCTCGAAACGGAACATCGCACCGGAAATCAGCGGCTTCTTCTCGAAGTAGCATGCGTCATTAACCAGAAAACGCGTCGGGAAGTTGTCGCAACCATCAATGATCAGGTCGTATTCGCGGATGATTTCGCGGATATTGTCCTCGGTGACGAAGTAGTTGTAGGTATTGACCTTCACATCAGGGTTGAGCGCCTGAATCGTTTCGCGTGCGCTCTCCACCTTGGGCATGCCAATACGATCTTCGTTATGCAGGATCTGGCGCTGCAGATTGGACGAATCCACCACATCCGCATCGGCAATGCCAATCGTCCCTACACCGGCCGCGGCCAGATAATAGGCCACGGGCGAACCAAGGCCGCCTGCGCCGATCATGAACACCTTCGACTCAAGCAGTTTCGACTGCCCTTCCGCCCCGACTTCGGGCAGAATAATGTGGCGCGAATAGCGCTCGATTTGTTTCTCGGTAAAATCAATCACTTCAAACTCCAGAATATAACTAAAAAATCACAGGGTCAGATTTGTGGTTCCAGCAAGGCGTGAGGAGCGCAAAACCGCAGCATTTGGAATCATATGTGAGGCCAAATGCAAACAATCAGGCACCGCAACAACGCAGCTGGGGCGCAAATATGGGCCTCTGCCTAAACCTCGATGCCCTTGAACAGGTCGGTGGACATATAGCGCTCTGCCATGGACGGGATAATCACCACGATGCGCTTACCCTTCATATCCGGACGGGCTGCTACGCGCAGCGCTGCAGTCACTGCAGCACCGGATGAAATACCGCCGGCTATGCCTTCTTCGTCGGAAAGACGGCGAGCCATGGCGATAGCCTCGTCGTTGGTCACCTGCTCAACGCTATCGATGATATCCACGTTCAGGTTCTCCGGGATGAAGCCTGCACCGATACCCTGAATCTTGTGCGGCCCGGGAGCGCCGCCGGAAATCACGGGAGAGTCGGCCGGTTCCACGGCAATCGCCTGAAAAGCCGGATTGCGCGACTTCAGCACTTCGGCCACACCGGTAATGGTACCGCCGGTACCCACACCTGCGACAACCGCATCCACTTTGCCATCGGTATCGCGCCAGATTTCTTCCGCCGTTGTCTTGCGATGAATCTCCGGGTTGGCCGGATTCGAGAACTGCTGAGGCATGAAAGCGTTCTCTGTCTCTGCGGTAATCTCAACAGCCTTGGCAATCGCGCCCTTCATACCCTTCTCTGCAGGGGTGAGAATCAAGTCTGCGCCGAGCAGCTTGAGCAGCTTGCGTCGCTCCATGCTCATCGACTCCGGCATGGTCAAAATACAACGGTAGCCACGGGCACGCGCCACAAAGGCCAGTGCGATGCCGGTATTACCGCTGGTCGGCTCGACTATCACGCCGCCCGGTTGGAGAGCTCCACTCTTTTCAGCCGCTTCCACCATGGCGCGACCGATACGGTCCTTGACCGAATTCAGCGGATTAAAGAACTCCAGCTTGAGCAGGATTTCGGCATCAAGCCCTTTGTTGATACGCTGCATGCGCACCAGCGGCGTGCTGCCAACCGTTTCTGTGATATTGTCGTATATTGCCATTTCACACCTCACCAAATGTTTTGCGCATCCATAAGCAATGCTTAACTGTGTTTTGCATGCAAAACCACATGCAATAGATCAATCAGCCCTCGATGATGTTCTGTTCGATCGGGTCCACATGCACGCCCTGATCTTCCAGCCACTTCACCGCTGCTTCCACCACCTCGGTCTTGCCTTCAATCTCCAGGCCGACCAGACCCATATGTTCGCGGACTTCTGCCGTGCGGATATTGGTCACCACATCAAACTCGTGCCCCAGCTTCCAGATCAGCGGCTCGCGCACCGTCTTCTCGGAAAAGGAGAGATAGACTCGCTGTTTCATGCCCTTAGTTCCGGCCGCCGGCGATGGCCGGCACAATGGAAACCTCGTCACCATCTTTCAATGCGGTAGCGCGACCTTCAAGAAAGCGCACATCCTCATCGTTGACGTAAACATTCACGAAGCGGCGGATTTCGCCGGCATCATCACAAAGACGGGCCTTCAGGCCGGCATGTGCTGCCTCCAGATTATCAATCATCTCGCCGACATTGGCCGCCTCGACGTTTACCTCATCGGCACCATCAGTCAGCTTGCGAAGCGGGGTCGGGATACGTACGGATACTGTCATGTTTATCTCCTGTCTTTTCTCTTATGTTCTTTACTTCACACCGTCGGCTTGCGCCAACAGGTCAAACTCTTTCAGGCTCGCATCGATGATGCGCGGCTTGGCATATGCATTGAGCACTGCCTCCTGCGTCTTCAGGCCATTGCCGGTAATGCACAGCACGATGGATTCATCGCGCGGCAGGCGGCCGGACTCAATCATCTTCTGAGCACAGCCCAATGTAACACCACCAGCCGTTTCCGCGAAGATACCCTCTTTTTCAGCCAGCAGCTTCATCGCATCCACCACTTCCTGATCGGAAATATCCTCGGCCCAGCCACCGGATTCGTGAATCACTCGGTTGGCGTAGTAACCGTCCGCCGGATTACCGATGGCCAGAGATTTGGCAATCGTATCGGCAATCACCGGATGAATAAGGTCGGTGCCTTCCTTGACTGATTTACTGATCGGCGAGCAACCGGTGGCTTGCGCCCCGTAAACGGCCGTGCCGTTATCCTCAATCAGACCAAGCTTGATAAATTCCTTGATGGACTTGTCCACCTTGGTGCACAGGGAACCGGAGGCCATCGGCACGACGATATGTTTCGGTGCCTTCCAGCCCAGTTGCTCCATCACTTCGTAACCCAGCGACTTCGAACCTTCGGCATAGAACGGACGCACATTCACGTTCACAAAGGCCCAGCCGTACTTGCCGGCCACTTCCGAACACAGGCGGTTCACATCGTCATACTTGCCGCGGATACCGATGATTTTGGTACCGAAGATGCCGGCGCCGAGCACCTTGCCCTGCTCCAGATCGTGCGGGATGAACACATAGGATTCCAATCCTGCCGCTGCAGCATTGGCAGCCACGGAACCGGCCAAGTTACCGGTCGAGGCACAGGCCACGGTGGTGAAACCGAACTCCACGGCCTTGGAAAGTGCAACGGAAACCACGCGATCCTTGAAGGACAGGGTCGGGTAGCACACCGAATCGTTCTTGATATAAAGCTCGGAAACGCCCAGATATTTTTCCAGATTGCGTGCCCGGACCAGCGGCGTATAGCCATTCTGCACGCCCACCGTCGGCTCTCCGTCAATCGGCAGCAGTTCCTTGTAGCGCCACATGGTCTGCGGACGCGACTCGATCAGTTCGCGGGTGAATTTACCCTTGAGCCTGTCGTAATCGTAAGCCACTTCCAGCGGCCCGAAACAGAACTCGCAGACATGCGTCGGCTCAATCGGATATTCCTGACCGCATTCACGACACTTCAGCGCACGTACATAACTCTTGCTCATAAAAACCAACTCCATAGCCGGTCATTTCTACCAAGAGTTCACCTGAAAGCGGGCATAAAAAAACCCCACCGTAATAAGGTGAGGTTGCAGGTGCGGCTATACCGCAGACATCGACAACCGCTCCTTATCGCTCTTCCCCCAACAAAAACAGGGAAAGCAGGCATTGGCACCAGTCACTTTAGACATGCATTCAAGGTAGAATGCCGTATCTTTAGCCGGTTGCCGCAGTTTCACAGGGCCTGAAACCCTCCACTGCTCTTGATAAAGCCGGATCAAATTTTCGAGCCCGATTTCTACCGTAGCGCAACATAAATGCAAGCATATGTTTACAAGGGCTTTTATCTGCAACCTGCCTATCCCGAAGTCCCGCCCCACCACCGGCATGGATTGAGCGGCATGCAGCCATTATAGTCAGCGCATGCCGTCCCGCCTTCTACCCAGACAAAATGCACCCGATGCCCTCTCTGTCAGCGAACTGACCGCGCAGATCAAAACTTTGCTGGAGCAGGGGTTTTCACGCGTACGGGTGAGCGGCGAGGTCTCCCGGCTGACAACCCAGCGTGCCGGGCATATGTATTTCACCATCAAGGATGCCAATGCGGCGCTGGCTGCGGTCATCTGGAAATCCACGGCCCTTCGCCTGAGCATTAAGCCCGAGGAAGGCAAACAATACATCTTCCACGGGCATATCTCGCTGTATCCGCCGCAGGGGCGCTATCAACTTGTTGTGTCCCGACTGGAAGAGGAAGGCAGCGGTGCGCTGGCTGCCGAATTCGAACGGCGCAAACGCCTGTTTGCCGAACGCGGCTGGTTCGATACCGAACTCAAGAAGCCCCTCCCTGCCCTGCCGAAGCATATCGGTATTGTCACCTCGCAAACGGCTGCCGCCCTGCAGGATGTACGCAAGGTGCTGTCCACCCGGCCCGGCTGGTTATCGCTTACCCTTGCCGCAACCCCGGTGCAGGGACAGGCCGCACCAGTTGGCATTGCGCAGGCCTTGCAGCGTCTGCAAGCCATGCAGGAGCCCCCCGATGTGATTCTTCTAGTGCGTGGCGGCGGCAGCCCTGAGGACTTGTGGTGCTTTAATGATGAAATCGTGGTGCGCAACATTGTTGAATGCAGCATTCCCGTCATCACCGGCATCGGCCACGAGATCGATACCAGCCTCGCCGATTTTGCGGCGGATGCGCATGCCGCCACGCCCTCCAATGCCGCCGAAATGGTCTGCCCTGCATCCGACTCGCTGCGTCGCGCAATGCCGCGCATCGGCCTGTTGCGTCAACTGCTAGAGCATCGTGTATCCAAGGCCCGCCAATTCATGCTGAAGGCCGATGCAGCACTAAGCCATCGCTGGCAGATCAGTCGTGATGAAAGACGCATGCATATTGAACGTACGCAACACCTGCTCGCCGCGCATAGCCGGCAGATGCAAAAGGCGCGACGTGAACAACTGCGACAGCTTCAGAAACGCCTGACGCCGCTGGAGCCCGGCCAACGCCTGCGCCTGCGTCAGCGTCGCCTCGATGAAACCATGCAGCGCATGCACCATGCTATGGACCGGCACACGCAAGTAGGAGCACGCGACCTTGATCATGCCCGCCAGTCCCTGCGCCTGTTGCAGGGAAAACTTGTCGAACAGCACCGCCGCAACCTTGCCATGCAAAGCGCGCAGTTAAGTGCACTCGGCCCCTTAAGTGTACTTAAGCGCGGTTATACGCTGACCATGTCGGCGGATGGTCAAATCCTGCGTTCGGTGCAGCAGATCAAAAAAGACGATGCCCTGCATATCCGCTTCCATGACGGCACAGCCGATACCCAGGTGCGCGACACTCATCTCAAAGGGAACAAAAAAACATGAGACAAACCCGTTCTTTACCCCAGCGCCTTTGGCCTGTGCTGTGTACTGCCCTCCTGATACTCACTTGCGGCCTGCCGCAACTGGCATCAGCCCAGCAATGGCAGGCTGTGCAGGGCAATGTGCTAGTCATTGAACTTCCCGCAGCCGACAAACATCTGCAAGTCCGCGCCTTCGGCAAGTCATGGCCGTGGAAGCAGATAGACGGGCAACACATCAGATCTTGGATCGGCGTTGACCTGAAAGCCAAACCGGGCAATCACAAGCTCCTTGTCCGCGGCGATGCAGGCGAGCAGTTGCATCAGGTGCAGGTGATAGCCGGAGATTTCCGCATCTCGCGTATCAAGGTGGAGAAAAAGATGGCGGAATTCGATGCAGCGACCCTCAAGCGCATCCGTGCCGATCAGGCGGCTATCAAGGGCACCTATGCCATGCAGGTCGAGGGGAATCCGGACATCAGCATCGCCGCTGAACCGACCGAGGGTATCGTTTCAACTCCCTTCGGCGCACAGCGCTATGTCAACGGCGAGCCCCGATCACCGCATTCAGGCCTTGATATCGCTGCCCCTGAGGGCACGCCGATCATCACACCACTGGCCGGTCGTGTACTGCTTGCAGAATCCATGTACCTCAACGGCAACACCGTGGTCGTCGGCCATGGCAACGGCCTGGTCATGGTCTATTCACATATGAACACGCTGAAGGTTAAAAAAGGTGATTGGCTGGAGGCCGGCGCACGCATCGGCGAGGTGGGTATGACCGGCAGGGCCACCGGGCCGCATCTGCATTGGGGGGTGCGCTTCAATCAGGCGCGCATCAATCCTGCCTCCCTGCTCACAGCACAGGGAAACGCTGCAAGCAACAGCACGCAGTAACTCAAAAAATCAGAGGGAACCGGTGCTTTCCAATCATATTGCGCTATGCAATGCTTTCCCCTCGGTAAACAATTCATTGGGAGGAACGGCCTTGGGAGTACAGAAACAACGGTATCGTTGCAGCCCGAGCCGGACCGGAATATGACCGTAACAAAACCTAAAAACGAATCCTGGATTGCAGGGCTGTGGGAGCATCGTGTTGCACTCGGCATTGCGGCGAGCGCAAGCATTCTGATGATGCTTATTCTGGTTGTTCAGCCAGGCAACAAATCCGCTAGTAACAAGCAGCATGGCACCGCTTCAGGAACAGAGAAGCAAGCTGCTGCAAGCAAAGCGGTTCATGTCGAGCAAACAAGGTCGGGCGCGCCCAGATATGCCATTCCGGATAAATCCCTTTCCAGCCAGGCAGCAAAAGAAGTGGCTGCAGCACCGGTTGTCAGGGTAATCACCCCTTCCACACCAACTGAACCGGCAGCCGTCAAACGACCTGCGCCAGCCCCCGCGGTCAAATCACCTGCTGCCAAACCGGTCGTACAGACAATAGCGAAGCACTCCAGTCAAAACGATAGTGCAGCCCCTAAAGCCAAACCCGTCGCAAAACCAGCCAGCGCACAAGCCACGCAGCAGGATATCAATGCGGCTGCACAGATTTATTTCGTGCAGGTTGGCGCCTTTCGCGAGCGTAATAGTGCACAGCAGCAAGCCTCAATGCTGCTGCAGAAGGGTTGGAACAGCATGGTGACGACCAATGCCGCCGGCTGGTATGCCGTTCGCATCGGCCCGGTTTCATCGCGCGGTGCCGCAGACAAGCTGCGCCAACAGCTGCTTGATAAGGCAAAACTCAAGGGTTTCGTTGTCAAAGGGTAAGGGCTGCGTTGCAGCCGGACATCAGGTAACGGCCGAGGCCGGAGCCGAAATCCTGCGCGCCGGCGGCAATGCCGTGGATGCTGCAGTCGCAGCAGCCTGCATGTCCTTTATCACCGAACCTGTACTTACCGGAGCCGGTGGCGGCGGCTTTATGCTTCTCTGCAAGCCGAACAGGCCCCCTCTACTACTCGATGGTTTTGCACGCATGCCCATGGCTGCCATTGAGTATGTAGAAGCACCCGACTTTCGCGCCATCCCGGTGGACTTCGGCAATACCGTACAAACCTTCCATATCGGCCGCGCCTCGGTTGCCACGCCCGGCCTGATGTCGATGCTGTTCGCAGCGCAAAGCCGCGGCGGACGCATCCCGATGCGCGAGGTGATTGCACCTGCATGCCATGCGGCTCGGCATGGCGTGGCACTCAATGCCCTGCAGACATCCTTTATCCACCTGCTGCAACCCATACTCTCCGCCAGCAATGCCTGCCAGTCGCTGCACAGCAAAGGGGACAGACTGCTCAATGAAGGCGAGCCGTTCATTAATCCCGAACTGGCCAACCTGCTCGAACTGCTGTGCGTTGAAGGTGTTGAGGAAATGTACCTTGGCGATGTGGCGCAAAGCATCGTTGCCGCCTGCCATCCCGGCGGTCTGTTAAGCATGCAGGACATGGCCAAAGCACAGGCCATCGAGCGCCGCCCGCTTAAGCTAGCCGCCCTGAACGGCACCCTGCTAACCAATCCACCACCCTCCTCCGGTGGCCCACTGATTGCCTTTTCCCTGCAACTGCTCGAAACACTGCGTGGTCAGCGCCGCGAAGCCGATGCCATCCTGCTTGCCGAATGCCTGCACGAAGCTGCCATGGCACGCAATGCAGACTTCGACACCATGATTCACAACTCCGATTTCGCAACTGACTTTCTGGATAAGGAAAGAATTGTGCGGCATAGCCAGGATATTGCTGAACGCCTGGATAGAAAAACACCGTCTTCGTCACAGGAATTCGCCAACAGGCATGGCAGCACAACGCATATCAGCGTGCTCGATGCAGATGGCATGGCTGTTTCCATGACCACCAGCAATGGTGAAGGCTCCAGCATCATCGTGCCCGGCACCGGCATCCATCTGAACAACATGCTGGGGGAAGAAGACATCAATCCGCTCGGTTTTCATCGCCTGAGTGGTGGTGAAACCCTGTCTTCGATGATGGCCCCCACGATCCTCATGCAAGACAAACGACCGAGCATGATACTTGGCAGTGGTGGCTCCAATCGACTGCGCGGTGCCATTCTGCAGGTGCTGTTCCGACACAAGGTGCTTGGTCAGGCCGTTGAGGACGCAGTACATGCGCCGCGCCTGCATCCCGAAGGAATGATGCTGGATGCAGAACCGGGGGCTCTGACTGCAAGCGATGAACATGCATTGCGACAGCTTGGCTGGCAGATACGCAACTGGTCGCAAACCTCGGTGTATTTCGGCGGCGTACATGCCATCAGCATCGGCAAAAACAATCGCGTCGAAGCAGCCGGCGATCCGCGCCGCGGTGGTGCAGTGGCATGGGCATGAGTCGAGACACTCAGCCAGTGGAAGCTATTATCGCTCTGGGAGGAAACCTGGGCGATGTACGGAAAAGTTTCATTGGCGCGCGGGAGATGCTGTCTGTCGAACCCGGCATTTCCCTGCTCGCTTCATCAAGGCTGTATCGCTCTGCTCCGATGGGGCCACAGGATCAAGCAGATTACCTAAATGCCGTTGTTATCATCCAATGCAATCTTTCCGCGCTGCAACTGCTGCACCGCATGCAGGCTATCGAGTTGCATTTCGGACGCAGGCGGGACGGCCAGCGCTGGGGCGAACGAACGCTTGATCTTGATCTCATCGCCTATAACGATACGCAAATGCAATCGCCTGAACTCACCCTGCCGCATCCCGGCATGCAGGAAAGGATGTTTGTTCTACAGCCATTATGCGACATCCGCCCCGACTGGCGGCACCCGATCACGGGCAAAACAGCCGGCGAGATGTTGAGGCAAAGAATCGTTGCGGGAGAACATCCACTCGGGGAGGGTGAAATATGGTAATGCGTAATCTGCATCTCAAACATATAGCCATCGAAGGGCCGATCGGTGTCGGCAAAACAACCCTGGCCCGCAACCTTGCCGACCGATTACAGGCAGGCCTGATACTGGAACAGATCGACGACAACCCCTTCATCGGCCTGTTTTACGAAGACCCGCAGCGGCATGCACTGCCGGTACAGCTGTCCTTCCTGTTTTCGCGCCTGCGCCAATGGCAGGCCCTGCATCAGCAGGATCTTTTCCATCAGGGTATCGTCACCGATTACATCTTCGCCAAGGACAGGCTGTTTGCCACAGTCACCCTGTCGGATGAAGAGCTCTCCCTGTACGACCAGGTGCTGCATGCCGTCGTGGTCGATCTGCCGAAACCCGACCTAGTGATTTATCTGCAATCCGATGCCGATGTGATTATGAACCGCATCCGCAATCGCGGACGCGATTTCGAACGCCATCTGGGGGTTGATTATCTGCGCCGCATCATCGGTGCATACGACCGCTTTTTCTTCAATTATCAGGAAACCCCGCTCCTCATCGTGCAGACCGACAGGCTGAACTTCGCCGAGAAACCGGAAGACATCGATGCCCTGCTCAGCCGCATCGGCAAGATGCGCTCGGGCACCGAATTCTGGGCGGATTATTCAGGCTAGGCTTTCTGTTTTCCTGCTTTCTTCTTTGCAGGAACATTCGGCTTTTCAATATTCTCGACCAGTTTATCGAAAAAGTTAGGCACCAGTGTTTGCGAATATCCGGCAATAAACCCCCATGCAAGGGCCTTGGCATAATCACCTGTTTCCACAGGCCTGGCGCTACATAAAAATTCTTCAAACGAATTCACAGGAACCTGAGCGAACTCAGGAAAAAGTGAACCTGCAACCATATGTCCAGCAAACATCAGATAGAGCACAATCGAGAAAACCCCGCCCAATAATACATGCGCGACTTTCTGCATGAACAGAACACCTGCCGGAGCGGTCAATTCAAGTGTCGGGTCATGAATACCACGCGTAAGGGAACTGACAAACCCACCAAGCAGACCAGCCACAAGAACACTGAACCCGACTGCATCTTCAACCTCACCACACGCCTTGGGTATGCCATATTTTATTTCAAGCAGCATCACAATGGCGAAAAATACAACCATGGCGAAATACACTTGATACAAATTCTTTGCTTGATTCATTTCTGCACCCCCTCCATTCCTAAACGCTCTTGAATTCAAAAACCTTCGGCCCCTGCTGCCGTTTGATGACGATATCAATTAGCAGGGTTCGATCAGGCTGAATCAGTACGGGAATCCGTGATGCTTCTATATGAATGCTGCCGATATCGTTGTATGCAAGTGTAGAGTAGCCAACGTTCCCGTTACGGGAAAGTTCGGGCAGCGCCGTCAAACTGATAAATAGATCGCGATTCCTCTCGACCATCAGCGTTTGCAGTTCATCGGTATCGATAAGAATACTGCGATAAGATTTGTTATTTCCGTATGGATGCACAGTGGTGATGACCTTTTGCTGAATCAGGGCCGTCAACAAATTGTCCGGCTTATTGCTACCTGATTTTTTGGCAAAAAACTCAATGACATAATCTTCTACATCATGTCCTGTATCATCGCTTAGATGAATCACGGTATTCTGATAACCAGCCCTGAACTTCCTGTCGTCGAAAGACATCTGCTTGGTCAATTGCCTCTCGTTTTCGGAAAACTCCTGCAAATCGAGACAATATTGATTGAAGTCTCCATCTTCGACCTGCAGCGCCCTAAGCATCATGTCCGCAGTGCGCTGATTCGCACAGTGCCCTCCATTCATGGTGATCGTACCGTGGTTCTCATCATTAAGGCGTGCAAATGCAGTTGGAGCGGTGGCAAGTTGACTTGTGTGTACGGGGCTACTCGGATCTGTGGCGAAATCCCAATGAAAGTATTCGGCGTTCAGATTAGCAGTCGAAACCCGCACCGTGCCATCCGTACCGCTCTCATTGGCAATTGCAGCTATGCCAGAATAGCCGTCATTGCCGACCAGAACAGTTGCCAGCACCTTACCCGGCCCGTACCAAGCCTTATCCGAGAAAACATCATTCCAGGCCAGCTGCCAACTATACTCACTGCCAAGCTCAAGGCCTTCAAGAATATGACGACCGGTCTGAAACAGTTTCTTGCCTGTAAATCCCTTGGTAATTCGACCGATAAATGCATTGCCTTTGTGCGCCAGCGGTGAACCGAAATTGGCAGGCGCCAGAAACAGCAGACGGCGAATCGGATTATTCTCAGGTGTGCGGAAACGGGTCATCCAGTCGCGAATTACCAGCCCCCCTGTACTGTGCACAATCACATCCACACTGCGCGGATCATTGGGGAGGCCTCTTTTCTTCCAGGCCTTCTCCATGGCCGCAATGATGTCATCATAGGTCACATCATCATCCATGGAGATATAGTTGCCGAGATGCAGATCTGTTACGTCACTCAAGCCTTGATCTGCAAGAAATTTTCCCAATGATTTAAATGATTTGTAATCGTCGCTCCAGCCATGAAGAATAACAATCATCGCGCCCTCCCGATTCCCCTGAAAACTCTTTTACGGATAATAGGTTTTAATTCGCTTACAGTTGCGCACATCGAAATGCAGCCATGACGTCCCCAGTTCGACACTTCCAATGAGTTCAAACGTCTTATCATCTGGAGCAGCAAGTATCTCCTGCCGCACACTCTCGGCATCGGTATGCGAAAAAAGGCAATCCGCCGCGCGCCCGAAGCTGTGCTGGCTGGTTGCACTGTAATATGGGCTTTCCTTCGTTCTGAGTCCGCTCCATTCGCGGTCTTTGCCGGAATGCCAGTTATTCACGGTAATCGGCCCAAAACGGTCACGCAGTCGATCCAATGTGATCAGCAAGCGTTCGTCGAGCAACTCCCACGCCTTCTCCCCGCGCGCCTCGAATATTGCCGGTGGCACCAGCTCCTGAATCTTGAAGTGACTGCATTTATACATTCTCTCTCCTGAAACTAAAGAAAATCCACTTTAAATAAAGACCTTTGCCACCTGTACTACACCCTTAAGTATTTCTGCGAAATCATTGGCATTATTTACCTTAGCAACTAGTTGTTCACTTGCCGTCTTGGCCTCATTCATAGTGAATGGATTGCGCTTTGCCGGCGCCAGATGGGAAAGCAGGCTGTCTAAGGTGGCTTGATTGGCTATTTGGTCGATTGCCATTTGACCTGCGCCATAATTCTCCAACTCATACTGCATGTTTCTGATGAGCAGTGCCTGAGTGCCTATCATTCTACTGATATCCTCTAAGGCACCTGTGAGTTCAGTCTTATCTTCACCAGCCTTTGTTTCGATCAAAGTTTTCAATTTGTCGACTGCCTGTTCAGTAAGCATAAATAATCCCCCCGATTCTATTTTCCTGAAAGCCCTTCAATGGTCCCAAAAAAACTGTTGGCTTGACCTATGTATTGATTGACCCGATCCGCGTAATCATCACCCTTCTTTTTTCTGATAATGTCGAGGACTCCAGTTTGAAGTTCGTCGTCTTTCAGAGCACCCGCCAAAGATGAAATTCGAGGAGTTGATTGGGTATAAGCTAATATTGAGTTCGCATGGTTTGTCGCAATTTGTGACTGTTCTATTATAACGCCCGCGTAATCCTCTAACGCATCAAGATAAACCTGCACCAATTCATTTTTCAATTGAACAGCCATGTATGGGTCAAGTAATCGATTTCTTTTGCTCATCAAAGCAAAACGAACTTCGTTATCATGTTCATTTATAATCTTCCCGTTTATTTCAATCAGCGCAAATGCATCATCAATAACTCTTGTTACACTGAATCCAGGGTTTTCCATGACAATATCAGCTACTAGTGGATACTTTGCCACCATTGCAACCTGTTCGGCTTGTTCGTTTTGCAGAGCATTTAATATTTCACTTCTGTATTCCTTAGCCGTATCAACCTGCCCCTGCAGAAACCTTCGTGGGTCTTTGGTCGAATCTGTTAAATCATGGGGCGACGGATTAGGTGAACCCATCCATTGCTTTGGTAGAGTCACCAACTCTTTAGCAAGTTTATTCCGAGCTATTTGAATCTCCAAATTCCCATGGAACGATGCTTCTCGTTTAAGCGTAGCAACAACTATTGCTACGTTGGCATTATAATTATCGATATTTTCGCTATTTTGCTCGGCAACCGGCTTTAACATTGCCGGCGTCACACATCCAGACAACATCAATACTATTGAGATAACGGCAAACCAAGTTATTGAATACTGCGACATCCATGAATGCTGATTCATATAGATAGCCCCCTCCACCTTGCTACATATGTAAGGGGCTAAACGGGTCTACATGCGTCGAAAAATGGTGATATCAGACCCAGACTCCCCTCCGGATAAGGTCACTATGCCAATCTCAATCGGCTGATTCAACCGTATTAAAAGTGCCACCACTCTTGATGTGAATATCGCGCTGCGGGTAGGGAATGGTGATACCAGCCTGTTTGAAGGCACGCCAGATGGCTAGATTCACTTCCGAGCGAACACCGCCCAGACCATTCTCCGGATCCTGAATCCAGATACGCAACTCAAGTGCGATACCGCTGTCGGCAAACTGCATCAGACGGCACAGAGGCACGGGCTCACGCAATACGCGTGGTGAGGAAAAAGCACAGTCGAGCATGATCTGCATGGCCTGTTCAGGATCATCGTTATAGCTGATTTGCACCGGCAACTTCAGGCGCACGGCCTTATCCGAGTAGCTCCAGTTAATGACGTCCGTGGTAACCAGATTCTCGTTGGGAATGAGTGTTTCCACGCCATCACGGTCACGCACGACGATGTAGCGGGCGCGCAACTCCTGAACCCAGCCAAACTTGGTACCGATGGTGATGACATCACCCGGTTTGATTGATTTATCGAAAAGCAGAATGAAGCCGCTGATAAAATTGCTGGAAATGCGCTGCAGACCGAAACCGATGCCAACACCGACCGCTCCGCTGAATACGGTCAGGGCGGTCAAATCAACGCCTGCCGCATCAAGCGCCACAAGAATGGCAATGCCCAGCAACATGAACTTGCTGAACTTGGCGAGGGCAACGCGGGAGCTCTCACTGAAATGCACAGAACGGCTTAAGCGTTGTTCAATAAGCCTGGCCAGCCACAGGGCCAGCATCCAGAAAATACCAATGGTCAGGATTAGTTTGAGTACGAGGAGCAGGGAGACCCGGCTTGTTCCCAGACTGAAGGCAAGCCCATCGAGAGCTACCAGCACACCGGGCAACCAGCCGAGCAGATGCAGGGCAACCATCAGCCAGACCATCGTGGCGATGATGTTTTCCCATGACTTCAGCAAGGGGCTGGGAGAAAAACCTTTGCGCAGGATATAGGCGGCGATACGAATACCGGCCAGCGACAATAGCAAGGGAGTGGCAATAGCCAGCAGCGGCGTAACCATCTCCTGATGATTGAGTATAGCCTGGCCGATCAGCGTTACCATCAACATGGAAATCGGGAACTGGATACGATTCAAGCCTTTGCGGGACATCTTGCGCAGCCGGCTCTGGCCTTCGCCCTCATCTGCAGCTGTACCGCCACTGTGCTTCATCATGTTTCGTATTATCAGAGCCGTTACTACAGCAAGAACCAGAATCGCCAATTGCCACCAGAATTCAGGCTGGGAGGTATAGCTCAACCATTGGGTAAACGTGTTCTGGATTGTCTCCATCATCGTGCAATTCCGATTTCAGATATTCTTGCGCTCATCGTTATCCCTCTCCGCAACAAACTGGTTACGCATAGAGTGCGGTAAGTTGGCCGGATTGGCAAATAAATGGCAGATGTGAAAGGCGTCTTGATTCAGTCAGCCCTTTACTCCCGACGTGCCAGTGAACCGAACAGCATGCCGACAATCGCCATCAGGAAACCGGCAAACTGCGGTGGCATCATCCCCTCTCCCTCAGGCAGGAAGAACTCCAGCGGCAGCCAGGTGAGTAATCCTAGAATGATGGCAGTGTAAGCCCCAAGCGTTGTCGCCCGTTTCCAGTACAGGCCTGCGACCAAGGGAACAAAGGCCACCACCAGCGTCACCTTGTATGCGTTCTCAACCATCTGGTGGATGCCCGTATCGTTGCCCAGGGCCCAAAGCGCATACACCGTTACCAGCAATGCAAACCCAGCCACCACCCAGCGGGTCATTTTGAGTAGATGAGCTTCCGAAGTGTTGCCCTGAGTCAGCCAGCCCTTGAGTACGTTTTCCGAAAGCGTCACCGAGGGTGCCAGCAAGGTGCCGGAAGCGGTACTCATGATCACCGCCAACAGCGCGCCGAAGAAAACAACCTGGGCAAATAACGGCAGATGCCCGAGCACCAGATTGGGCAGAATTTTCTGCGCATCCTCATTCAGCAAGCTGGTGACCAGTGTCGGATCAATCAGAAACGCCGAGTAGGCCAGATAGATGGGCACTGCGGCAAACAGGAAATAAGCAACGCCGCCAAGCACCGTTCCCCACACAGCCACCCCTTCGCTCTTGCCCGAGTTGGCGCGCTGGAACACGTCCTGCTGCGGAATAGAGCCGAAGCCCATGGTCAGCAGGCCCGAGATGAAGGCGATGATGGCCACCGTATTGAGTCCAGGCCAGAAATGAAATTTGTCCTGCTGCATCGCATGCTCAAGCACCGGTTCAACACCACCGGCCAAGCCGGCTACCAGCCAGGCGATGTAGAAAAGGCCGATGACGATAACGATCATCTGAAACGAGGTGGTCAGAGCCACCGACCACATGCCGCCGAATAAAGTGTACATCAGCACCACCGAGGCTCCGATCAGGATACCCTGCACCTGCGTGATGGAGCCATCGGACAGCACATTGAATACCAAACCGAGAGCCGTGATCTGCGCCGAAACCCAGCCGAGATAGGAAAGCGTGATGGCGATGCCGGTCACCACTTCCACCCGGCGGTCGAAACGCTGGCGATAGAAATCAACGATGGTCAGAAGATTGAGGCGATACAGTTTGCGGGCAAAAAACAGGCCGAACAGAATCAGACAGAGTGATGCGCCGAAGGGATCGGAGACAAGCCCTGCCAGGTCCTCCTCCAGAAAGGTCGCCGGAATGCCCAGTACCGTCTCGGCACCGAACCAGGTGGCAAACACCATCGCCACCACCACAAAGAACGGCAGACGCCGGTCTGCGGTGATGTAGTCGCGTGCATTGTGCACCTTGGTGGCGGCATACATGCCCAAAGCGATGGACACGACGAGATAGAGGATGACAAAACCAATCAACATGCAGCTCGCCCCGCGATCATTTGTTCCGGGCTGTGCCCGGTGAATTTCCGCGGAAAATGCCGCAACTTCTACCGGGCGTCAAACCATGATTTCGACGCCTCCCCGACATGCTCAGGCCAGTGCGGGAAACAGTCCTTTAAGGCCGCTGGCCATAAATTCGATAGCAATCGCCGCCAGAATCAGACCCATGATACGCGTGAACACATTGATCCCGGTTGCACTGATGCGCTGCGTAATCAGCGGCGACAGCCGCAGCACCAGCCATAGTATCAGACTCAGGGCAACGATTTCGCCGCCGATGATGGCATAGTGCGCGATGCCCGTTGCCTTGTGCGCATCGATAATCACCGTACTGATGGCGCCGGGCCCGGCCAGCAGGGGAATAGCCAAGGGCACCACCGCGATGGATTCCTTGTCTCTGGACTCATCGGCCTCTGCTCTGGTCTGCACAATCGGGCTCACCCTGGCATTGAGCATGGAGATGGCGATAAGCAGCAACAGGATACCGCCTCCCACCTTGAAGGAATGGATGGATATACCAAAGAACTGCAGCATCGGTTCGCCGAATATCAGTGAGGCCAGAAGAATGAGTCCGACTGCCGCCGCGACCCTGTTGATAATGCGCTGCCGCTCGGCCTTCCCCACCTCCCCGATCAGGCTGATGAAGATCGGTACCGCACCCCACGGATTGACGATAGCCAACAGGGAAATAAAGATTTTCAGGTAATCGGGATATTGCAGCATCATGGGGTTTGCTCCGGCTTTTCAGGCGGCGTGGCCAACTCAATGAAGATATGCTTGGCCTCAGGTGCCACGCGTGTCACATCATCCTCCAGCGCACGCCGGATATTATCGAGCTTGCGCATAAAGCGGATGGCTTGTGCTACCTCAGCCTTGCTCATATCGGCGAAAATCGCCTCCTCCCTGAGCTCCACCTCGGCCATCAGCAGGGTATCATCTGGTGAGAGCACGATGCTGTTGACGCGCTGCACATGCTGAACCTTTTCATCTGCCTGCCAGGCGCGGGTTGCAATATCGTTGACCTCGTCATCCGAGCGGTTGAGCAGGTATTTGCGATTGGTCGAGGCAAGGAATACTGCCAGCGCGCCCATCATGGCGCCGATGCAGATTGCTGCGATGCCGTCGAACACCGCGGATCCGGTCCACGCCGCCAACCCCATGCCGAGCAGGGCGACGAGTAGACCGAGCACCGCCACCGCATCCTCGATGAGCACAGCAAGCGTGGTCGGGTCGCGCGTTTCCACGAAATACACGCGCAGCGCTTTTCCTGCCTCGCCCGCCTGCCTGCGGAATTCAGTCAGGGCCACCATTAGGGAATAGCCTTCGGCAACAAAGGCCAGACCGATAATCAGAAAGGGAACCCAGGAAAGCTCCGGCTGATGTGCATCCTGCAGCTGATGCACGGCATGCATAACGGTGTACACGCAGCCGAGGAAGAAGATGGTCACCGCTGAAACAAGGTTCCAGAAATAGCGCTCCTGCCCGTAGCCGAAATGATGTTCCTTGTCGGCCACGCGCATCGAGCGACGCAGGCCCAGATAGAGCAGCCCCTGATTGGCCGTGTCGGCCAGTGAATGCACCGCCTCGGCGAGCAATGCGCTGGAACCGGAAACGAAGAAACCGAAGAATTTGGCTACCGTGACCAGGCTGTTGCCAGCCAGCGCCGTCAAGACGGCCTTTGTCGAACCATGGGACATGCTGTGCTCCTGCGCGTCAATCTGACTGCATCCTCGCATACAGCTGCAACAATTTCATCGCACAGGCTTTGACAGTCGGCAAATGCATTGCCAGCAGACCTGCACATCTGGCACGCTCGCCATATGTCGCCCGCAAACCTCGACGAAGCAGCCAAACCTCCCATGCAGATATGGGTTGATGCCGATGCCTGCCCCAAGGCTGTGAAGGAGATTGTCTATCGTGCTGCCGAGCGTCTGCAGGTGAAAACAACACTGGTGGCCAATTCAAGACTGACGATCCCACGCTCCCCCTGGCTGCATTTCATTCTTGTCGAATCAGGATTTGATGTCGCCGACAAGGAAATTACCCGCCTGATGCAGCCCGGTGATCTGGTGATTACCGCTGACATTCCACTGGCCGCCGATGCCATCGAAAAAGAAGGCTTTGCGCTGAATCCGCGTGGCGAATTTTACACGAGGAATAATGTGCAGAGTGCGCTATCCATGCGTAACTTCATGGACAGCCTGCGCGGTGCAGGCACTATCACCGGCGGCCCATCCGCCTTCAGCAACACCGACCGCACCGCCTTCGCCAACCAGCTTGACCGTTTCCTGACCAAACATCTGAAAAAAACTTAAGGGGAGGCCAGAGGAACCAGCGTGATAAAAGCCGTTATTCTGGATGGATCAGTTCCCGAATAGTTTGGGATAGCGCCTCGAAATCAAAGGGTTTGCTGATGATATGGCAGCCATCAGTGCAAATATTCTGATCCAGAACATGCTGCCTGTCGTAGCCGGTCGCAAGAATAACCGGCAGATGTTCGTCCACCTGTCGCACCGCCTGTAACAACTCCTGACCACCCATCTCGGGCATCACCACATCGGAGAGAATTAGATCGATTCTGTCATGCTGTACCTGAAAGATATCCAGCGCTTCCCTGCCGGTTCCGGCCTGCAAAACATGATAGCCAAGCATGCCAAGCACATCTGCCGAGGTGGTACGCAGATCATCCTGATCGTCAACAATCAGAATGGTTTCGCCTTGTCCGAGTGTGCGTTCCGACGCCTGTTCGCCAGAGGTTGATAAGTCGCCTTCGCACAATGGCAGATAAACCCGGAATGTGCTGCCTCTGCCAAGCTCGCTGTCGACCTCGACCACGCCACCATGCGTCTGCACGGTCCCATAAAGCATGGACAGCCCCAGGCCCGTACCCCTGCCGACTTCCTTGGTCGTGAAAAAAGGCTCAAAAATTTTATCCAGCTTTTCCTGCGGGATGCCATGACCATTATCTTCCAAACTCAGGCAGGCTAGCCGCTTAGCCGAAATTTCCGGATGCCTTCGGCGGAATCCAGATGATGCCGTATACCCGACAAGATTGCAGCGGATTTTCGGGGCCGCAACGCCTGCAACCGCATCGATGGCATTGCTCAGAAGATTAAACAGCGTCTGCTGCAACTGCGTGACATCGC
Source organism: Zetaproteobacteria bacterium CG1_02_55_237 (assembly GCA_001871195.1). Classification (GTDB taxonomy): domain Bacteria; phylum Pseudomonadota; class Zetaproteobacteria; order Mariprofundales; family Mariprofundaceae; genus UBA1543. The sequence goes on along the minus strand of MNXA01000015.1, from coordinate 28,685 downwards.
CGCGAATATACAGCTCTTCCGGACATATATTATTCCGGTGATCGATATTTTCAGGGATAAGCGCTCTGCTCAGTTTGTATCCCTCATTCATGAATGAATTCAGGGAGAGAACCTGCATGCTCACTGCACTCTGGCGGGCAAAAGCCAGCAGTTGCTTCACCATACCAGCAGCACGGTTGCCCAGTTCCTCGATGTTGGTCAGTTTTTCATCAAGCGCGGCATGGTTCTGCATCTGCTTTTTGGCCAGGTATACATTGCCCTGAACGGCAGCCAGCATGTTGTTGAAGTCGTGGGCAATACCACCAACCAGTGTGCCGATCGCCTCCATCTTCTGCGACTGGCGCAACTGCTCTTCCAGCTTTTTGCGCTCACTGATATCGCGAACAACACTGAAAAAGGCCTGCCGGCCATCGATTTCGATTATTTTACTATTGACCTCCACCGGCATGATGGAGCCATCCTTGCGGCAATGCGCCGTTTCAAAAACCGCCATGCCCTGCGCGAATATCTCCTTCAGTCGCTCGGGAACTTGCACTGCGAACTCTGGTGAATCCAGTTCAGAAACATGCATGGCGAGCATCTCTTCTTTTGTGTATCCCAAGCGCTCATGTGCGGTTTTATTAACATCGATGAAGGCGCCCTGCATATCCAGGATGAACATCCCATCACTGGAGATGTCGAAGAGCATCTGGAAACGTTTCTTGCTTGCTTCCAACAGATACTGCTGCTCAATGCGTTTTGCTTCCAGATCATAGGTATCCAGCGCATGGGAGATGTTTCCAGCCATACCCAGCAACAAGTTGCGCTCATCTTTATCGAAGGCATTGGCCTCGCCGGCATACAGGGAAAATGCCCCGATGACCTTACCTGCACGAAGCAAAGGAAGTGCAGCGGAGCCACGCCAACCTGATCTGGTGCCGCGCTCATGCCAGGGTGCAAGAAGCGGATCATTGAGAAAATCCTGACACCAGTAGGGACGATTTTCGCGAATGGCGGTCCCGGTTGGCCCGCGTCCGGCCGGATCTTCTGCCGCCACCGAAATCTCGACCCCCTCCAGATAATCAATACCGGCACCGAATGCAGCTACCGGCCTGACCCTCCGGCTTGCCTCATCCACCAAACCAATCCACGCCATCCTCATGCCGCCGAATTCCACGGCATCGCGACAGACTTTCGGAAACAGTTCGCCTCCGCTGCTGCTGTGCGTGATGGCGTGGCTGCATTGAATCATGGCGTTATAGAGATTGTTCATGCGGCTGATTGTCGCTGCAGTCCTCTTGTGTACGGTAATGTCGTCGTAAACGCCAAGAATTCCGACCACTTCATTCTGGGCATTGCGCAGCGGCACCTTGGAGGTGCGCAACCAGATGTCCTTTCCGTCAGGTGTGGTCTGTGGCTCTTCATAATCGAGCCTTGGGATTCCCGATTCCATGACGCTGGCATCGTCGGCGCGGTAGAGCTCGGCCTGATCCTTCCAGCCCATATCGTAATCGGTCTTGCCGATCAGTTCAGCCGGATGCGAGAGACCGGCATCCCTGGCAAACAGCGTGTTGCACCCGAGATAGTGCCCCGCCCTGTCCTTCCAGAAGATGCGGATGGGAACGTTTTCCACGACATCTGTCAGCAGGCCGATGAACTCAAGCTGTTTGATGCTGCTCGTCATGCGTAAATCCTTTGTATGCAGCGATGCACAACCGGCAAACGGCCCGGTATGTGTCAGGTATCCTGATTGTCAGTATTACAATATCAAGCGCAAGCAATAAACAGGTCATTCATCCAGTAAGAAAACCCGTTCTGCATCCCGGTATCTCGAAGCCCATTCATCCTCATGGAAATCTAAATCAAGAATGAAATGATACTTTCAATGAAAGGACTTCCACCCGGTTGCGCCCTTTCTTCCTGGCTCGATATTGAACCTTGTCCGCAGCTTCAATAAGCGCTGAAGCCAAGAATTTGCCTCGCCCTAGAGGCAACCCTCATCTGGACTGTCATCTCGTCTTTCAGATGATCGCTGTCAACGATGGTGGAGAACACGATAAGCGCCACATCATCATCCGGATTGTATAGCATGAGCGAGAGATAACCTTGGTGAGCGCCGTTATGACCATATCCCAGGTTCTTGCGGTAAAACACGCCGAGGCCGTAGCAATCTTTCCCTTGCCGGCCACAGGCAAGCATCATGTCGGCATACGGCTTGGTTACGCCTGAGTGCCCGGTTACCAGAAGCTTCACCCAGCGGGCAAGATCCGCAGGGGTCGAGATGATATTACCCTCTGCGACCTGGCCTGAAAGGTTGTCCTGTGTGCAGATCACAAAATCCCCGTTTAATCTTCGATAACCTTCTGCATAAGGCGCAGGGATTGCTTTATCGGTACCGAGATATGGCAGGCTTGTTTGCGTCAGCTTGTTTGGCGTCACCAGATTCTGGCTGATGAAATCCACATACGATAAACCGGATACGCGCTCGATAATCTTGCCAAGCAGATTATATCCGATGTTGGAATAGTGGTAGCCACCACCCGGTGGATAATAGGAAAGCTGGCAGGTCGCGTTCACGCCGACCAATTCATCAAAGGTGAAGGTGTGGTCACTCAGGCCGAGATCATTGAGCACGTACTCCTCGTAAATCTTCCCTGCATAGGGGACGGGGCACGCCTCGGGCGTGTTGTCATTGGTACTGTCGAATACACCGGCAGTATGGCTCAGGAGCTGCCTGATGGTGATACTGCTCTTGTACGGTATGGCATATGCGGGGATATCGGGTATGTAGGGAATTCCCTTGTCCTTAATAAGCGAGGTGATCGTATCATCGATATTGAGCCGGCCTTGCTGGTAGAGAAGCATGATCCCGGCAGCGGTAAAGGTTTTCGTGTTACTCGCGATCCTGAAGTGAAGCCCGGGAACTGCTGCACCGCCGAGCCCGGAGGATGCAGAATAGCTGCCGTCCGGCGCGACGATATACAGGGCAAGTCCACCTGCGGTCACCCCCTTGTCGGCCTTGTACGCAGCCCATTGGCTATCGACCAGAGCCTGCAGCCCCCTTCCCCGATCGAGACCTCCGCTGCTCACACAGCCTGATGTGATAAGCAAAGCAAAAAGCAGCAACACCCGTGATGCTTCGTTGATACTCAACCGGTTATTTATCACTTTTCGGCCCTCCGCGAAGCGCTGTTACCAACCATCTCGACCAGAATCCGTCGCGCGAGTTGGGATCAACACAACCAGTGTACATCATGGACACTATGTGTGCTGAACTCCCCGATTAAACGCTTCACAAGCATTGCCACGATATCGCCTGACTCTTCTGAATCGCTGAGGCCATCCCGCTAGCCGCCGAAGTAATTGAAACGGATGGCTTCGCCAACCAACTCGACCGTTTCTTGACCAGGCACCTGAAAGACTCCAGATATTGATTCCCGTACAGGCCGGCCTGCAAGGTTTTACAGCATCACCTGCTTGATATGCAGATGCGCAAGTGCGCCGAGGTATTCTTCCAGCGTAAGCAAGCCAACGCAGGGCCCTGCACCTTTCACCCCCACCTTTCCGGCTGCCAGTTTCCGTGCCAGCGCAACGGCCGCGCCGCAGGGGATTTGCGGCCCGTGATTGTCAAAAGCGATCAGTTGCCAGATACGGCTGTGAGCTTTGCCATCAAGGCCGATACCACGCATTTCGACATGCACGGCACTCACATCCGGGCTTACCGGTTCAAGCCAGCGGTTCACCCGCCTGAATGCCGGGGCCAATGGCGCAAGGCTATTTAGCAAACCAACGCGCACCAGTCCTGATATGGCCCATGTGGAAAGATGCGAGACGGGATTACCAACGCCTGCATGAAACACGACGCTCCTGACATCAGGATAGCGCTTGGGAAAGATTTCAAGATCGGGCACGTCACAACTGCCCAGCCAACGGCTTCCCACAGGCGCTGCATAGCGGTAACGATGCAAATCCTGCCAGCCGTATGTTGTCACCCACTCACCGTTTTCAAGACGCAGAAACGGCTTGCCGCAATAACCAAGCACACCCTGCATGGTTGCCAGTCCCGGTGTATGGCCACCTGCACTGATACCATGGCGAATCTCATGCAGCTCTTTAAATTCGGACAGGAAATGATCGACAACAGCAGAGGTCAGTGCCGGCACCGAACTGGCTCCGCTCGTCACCAGCACTCCTGCAGCATTTGCCCTGGCATCGAGCGAGCTGATTCCATCCACAAAATCCCGACCATCGGCAAGATCGATATAATTGCAGCGTGCATTTATGCACGCCTCTGCCACCGCATAGTTCTGTCCCTGAAAAGGTCCGGCCGTCTGGATCAGCGTATCCACGCCTAAGTTTTGCAAGCGCCCGGCCAGATCAACTGCCTGCGCATCGATGGCAATGCCTGTGACTTTATTGTCGAACGAAGCAGCAAAGTCGGCCGCCCGAGCCCCGTCACGACCACCAATCAGCAGTCTGATGTCTGCATCCTGTGCCAGAAGAAGGCAAATCGTTTGCCCGAAATTTCCGTAACCGCCAAGGACCAACACCTTATTCATTCAGCCTCCGACACATGCAGCATGCATCGCTGGGGTACACCCCCGGCTTTCAAACCTGTCCTTGTTGTGATGAATTCGGAACGCCATACATCCAGCCTTGGCGTATTACACAAAACGCCGGCAAAGCATATTTATTTGGCTTCCAATCCTTTGGCCCACAATTGATCGAATTTGAGTTTTGCCTCTACTAGATGCTTGAAACACCAATCTTTTTTACTTTTGCTTGCCGGATTTTTGCATTGTTCCGGCAGGGTATAATATCTTTCCCAGGCGATATTCTTATTTTTCTCCTGCTCTTCTTTTTGTTGCTGTTCTCTCCTGCGCTGCTCCTCTCTGGCAATCTCGCTCTGACGGCTTCGATATTCAAAAGTGAGTTTGCGTTCTTCCTCCGCTTGTCTTAACTCGTCTTCAATGGCCTTCTGTCGCTGGGCTTCCTGCTCGCGCTGCTGCTCCTCCAGCATGCGCTGCTGAAAAAGTGCCAACTCCCGCTGCTTGGCTGCTTCAACAGCTTCAGCATGGGTGATCCGTTGTTGGCGTTGCTCATAGGCAACATAGGAGAAATAAACAACGCCGAGAAATACAGCGGCGAGGAACCCTGTAGCAACCAATTTGAATGTCTTCTTCATAGCCTTCTTCATCTAAATCGCACCTGTTGCAAATAATTGATAGCCGGCATTTATATCATCCCCACTGATCTGCACAGCAATATCCACCGAAATTACTAAAAAATACAGTGTTTAGCATAATCCTTGGTTTCAGTTGCTGTCCAATCCCCTTTTGATTTTTCTTTCATCTGCTTGCACCAGCCTTCACTGCCTATTTCCGGTGAACAGCCTGCAGCCATCAGGGCAAGGGCAGCCAAAAGCGCAAAAGGAATATTCTTTCTCATCGTTTCATCTCCAATCAATTGGTGTTGTAAGAAATTCATTTCACCTGCCGCACATTGAGAAGGCCATCCAGTTAAAGGACTTCCACCCGATTCCGGCCATTTTTCTTGGCTTGATATTGCGCCTTGTCAGCAGCTTCAATAAGCGCCTTCGCTTGCATCCCGGCAGTGACTTCCACAGAGCAGACACCGACACTGATGGTCACGACATCCTTAACCGCTGATGCCTCATGCGGAATGTCTTGTTCGACCACTGCACTTTGGCACAGCTGAGCCAAACGAAGCGCATGCTCTTCCGCTGTTTCCGGCAGCAACACAACAAATTCCTCGCCGCCATAACGGGCCACCAGATCGGCAGGCCGCCTGGCTATAAAGCTCAAGGTCTTGGCGATCTGTTTCAGGCAGGCATCCCCCGCTTGATGGCCATAATGGTCATTGTACTGCTTGAAAAAATCGATATCGATAAACAGAAGTGAAAGCATTTGTTTGCTGCGCTGCGCACGGGCCCATTCGATTTCCAGCAAACGATCGAACATGCGCCGGTTTGCAATACCGGTCAGTGAGTCGTGCAGGGAGAGCTTCTGAAGCTCTTCGTTTCTCAGCTTAAGTTGTTCTTCAGCCTGCTTGAGATCGTTGATGTCCTGAATCGAGCCCCCCATCTGTATAGGCTGGCCGGAATCATCCCTTACTGCGACACCACGATCTCTGAACCATTTATATTCGCCGGATTTCATCCTCAAGCGATGATCGCAGTCGTAGGTAACATTGTTTTCAAGGTGCTGTTTGAGCGACTCGAGAACCCGCTCCTTGTCTTCCGGATGAATTCTGGATTCCCAGGTGCTGAATTCTTCAGGAAACGCTTCATCCTTAGCGTATCCCAATAGCGATTTGAAGTTGGGTGCAAACCAACTGTGTTCCGTCTTGATATCCCAGAGCCAAAAGCCTTCATGGGTTCCATCTGTTGCAATCTTCAGCCGCTCTTCACTTGTTTCGAGACGTTTGAGCATGGGATGGGTGATGCGCCGGAACAGCCATGCACCAATGAAGATGAGAATGGATGCAATGAAGATGGCCAGTGACCCCGTCCTGATGAATGGCGCACGAACCTCCGCCATATCGATCTTGGCAACGACGCCCAGGTTAAGTTGTGCTACGGGCTCATAGGCGGCAAGCACAATATCTCCATGATAATCCAGACCTATCATTGATCCGGACTCACCCCGCAAAGCCCGCCGCATCGGCTCTGCTTTCTTTGAGTCAAAAGCCACAGGGTGAAGCTTATTCAAATCAGCAAAACGATGGCTTAATAGAAAGACGATTTGATTTCCTTCCCGTCGGGCCAGGGTAAATTCGCCTGTTTCGCCGAATCCTTTGAAATTCTCATGCGCATCCCTGATTTGGCTTAAGGTTGATTCAAAGGGAGGTCTATCCGGATCATGTACCGCGTGAATGCGATCAAAACGCGCAATAGCTTCCATCAGTCGGGCCTGACTCTGGGCGGTTTCCACCAGACGGGCGCGTTGCCCTTCAAGAGCAGTCCTGTACAGGGAAAAGGTGGTGATGAAGGTAACGCTCAAAACAATCGCTGCCAGAATGGCGACCAGAAGATAGCCCTGCATAGCTGTCGCACGAAAGCGATACATCAGCGCAGACCACCCACAGCAGTCATCTCATAAAAAGGTTCGTGCGCAGAAAAATTTGCGCTATTTTTTTTCCGGATTATGTCTCGCGCGCGAGATGTCATGCCATCCAGCCTAGCACAAAGATGAACAGCCAGCGCAGACGAGTTTGAAAACTTCTGCTTCTTATCCCCTTCCTAAACCTGCTCCTTGTAACGACGAATGGTCTCAAGCGAACGACCATAGTGGTAGGCGATCTGCTCCTCACTGTAGCGTTCCATGGCCTTTACCGGGCAGGCAAGACGGGCAAGGCAAGTGACAGCGCACGGTGAACTATCTTGAAGGCGCTCGTCCATACAGGCATCAAGCTTTATAAGGCCATCGACTGATGCCACCGGGCAGGCGGAGAGACAGGGCTTATCCGGGCAGCTTTCGCACGGCGAGGGTTCAGACATGGGGGCCGTCGGTGTAAACGAGGTGTCGGCCAGAACGACGGCGCGGTAGGCAAACCAGGAGCCCCAGCGGGCATTCACACCGATGCGGAAAGGTGAGGCATGATGCCAGCCGGCAAGCTTTCCCAACTGCTGCAAGGGAATGACGCCGGGCTGCTGCGGAAAAAGCAGTGTGTAACGACTTGTCCGGTTTTCTTCGGCAAAAAAGCGGGCAACGACATCGGCCGAAAAACGGTCAATCGGGTGTTCATCGCCCTTCCACTTCGAGCCGGCAAGTGCCTGCCACATGCGGTGACCCCCATGCCCGAAAACAAGCAACTGCCGATAACCCTCAGTTGTTTCGACTGCTTCAATAGCCGCCCGCATATCAGCCGGCAACCCGGCAAGATTGAACACCGCCTGCAACAGCAGGCCGTTCTCCGCCAATATGGCACTGTCGTTTGGATGCATGCCGCTCATACCATGCTCACTTCATCTGGACACGAATCTTCTCGTCCCCAAACTCTCCAATATCTACTAACACTGGACCTTCGCATCACTCCCCTCGACCCCGCAGCAGCCATAGTGCCAGACCCGTCAGGCTCAAACCAAACATGGCGAGGGCCATGTACGGCAGGGCCGGCGTCAGCAGCGGCACCAGTGCGCCCACAACAAGCGCGGTGAAGCCCATCTGCACGAAGCTCTGCATCGCCGAGGCCATGCCGCGATTGTGCGGGAAACGATCCAGCGCCATCAGGTTGATGTTGGGCATGCTCACGGCCATGCCGAGCACATACAGCGCCAGCGGCGCGATCACATACAGTGGCGAAGGCGCCAGCAGCAGGCTTTGCACGATATTCAGCAGGGATGCCGGTAACAGCAGGGCAAAGCCGAGCCAGACTGTTTGCTCACTTGTAAGCCTTGCGGCCAGCCAGCCTGCTATCTGCGAACCGAGCATGATGGCTGCCACGATGGGCACGAACATCACCCAGAAATCGTTCGCGCCGAGCCCCAGAAAGCCGTATATGACGCTGGGTGCTCCAGCCACATAGATAAAAAAACCGCTGAACATCATGGCAAAGCTGAATACCAACGCCAGATAATGCCGGTTACGCAGCGCCATACCGTAAGCCCGTGCGATGGCAAGGGGATGAACACTGTGGCGCTTGTCCATAGCCAGCGTCTCGCCTGTCCCCCTCCAGATCATCAGTAACAGCACTACTGCAAACAGAGCCAGAAAAAGAAAGACCGAATGCCAGCCGAATATGTCATGCATCCAGCCGCCAAGGATAGGCGCTACCGCCGGGGCGATACTGAACAGCAGCGTAACCCGCGCCATCACCCGCCTTGCCTCGGTACCATGATACACATCGCGGATCATCGCCCGGCCGATAACCATGCCTGCACTTGCCGACAAGCCCTGCCCGATGCGCAGCAGGATCAATTGGTTGATATTCTCGGCAAGGGCACAGCCGATGGAGGCCAGCGCATAGATGCACAGCGCGCTCATGATAACCCTGCGACGCCCGAACCCGTCGGAAAGCGGGCCGTAGATCAGGGTCGAAATCGCTGCCGCCAGCAGGTACAGACTCAACGTGAGCTGCATCTGTGCAGGGCTGGCAGCCAGTTCTCTGGCGATATCGGGAAACGAGGGTAAATAGGTATCGATGGTGAAAGGCGCCAGCGCTGCCAGCCCCGCTACCATCAGCGACAGGGGCACACGGCCTGTTCGTTGTGCAGTCTGCATGCTTATTCAGGCACCGTCTTGTTTCCCTGCCTGCTCACAGCTTTTGTATGCGAATTTTCTCATTCCCGAATTCGACGATATCGCCTGCAATAATCTTTTTCCGTTTCTGTGTTTCCACCTGTCCATTCAGCCGAACCAGCCCTGCAGTAATGACATGTTTAGCCTCTCCGCCACTGGCCACCATGCTCTCAAACTTCAGCAGCTTATAAAGCTCAATCGGTTCACTGGAAATCGTCACTTCTCTCACTAAAAACGCCCCATTTCTTTTTGCTAAGGTAATCGCAAGGATTCATCAAAGATCTGTGAAAGACAAAGCGCTTCATCCATCCACGCTGTTATTGCCCTGCTTTTTCCTCTACAGGCAACGTGCGTTCAGGATGGTGATGAATATTCCGCCCATGCCGATACAGATCCCCACCGATGTTCCGCTCATCCCCATGCTCAGTAGTTTCAGCGGGTGCTTCGACTTCAGGCTGGCCGGCAGGTTTCTGTACCGCACACCCCTGCAGGGTGACCAAGCTAATAAGAAAGAGACATGCAATCAGAAAGACTTTCATAGACCCATTATAGCTGTATTCAACTAATCTTGCTTCAATGGCGATGTAGCCCGCAGAGCAGTGATACGGGCCTGAACCTTTTCTAGGCTGGCATCGGTAATCATCCGGTTGTCGACCAGCACGAGCGGCGCATTCGGACACTGATCCCGGCAGTCGCCTTCAAACGTCTTCATGCCAAGGGCTTGCAGTTCCTGAGCAAGCTCCCGTCCACCACAGTCGCTGCACTCAGGGCCGAAACACACTTCAATGCTTGGTTCTTTGGCAGATTCAGAGTCTGTGGTCATAAGTGTGTCCTTTGACTGATCGGCGACTGACGTTAATGCCGCTTTTGCAGCCAGAACTGGTACATGTCGAAGAAAGTGTCGGGATTCTCCTGCTCGAAGACAGCCCAGTTCTTAAGATTCGTTGCTGCCGGATCATCTGGAAAGCGCCCGTGATAGTCGCCAAGGGTCATGGGTTCGCATGTGAACCCAAGGAAGCTCAAGCCGTTTGCATGGATGAAATCCTGAATCTGTTCAAGGGTCAGGCGATGCTCCTGAACATGGAAAAGCAGGTCCCGGCATGCGCTGAGGCTATAGAAATCGGTGGAGCGAACAGCACAACCAAGCGTTTCGGTGAGATCCACCTCGCGCAGGTATGGACGGGCCTGCCGGATGCCGTCGGCCGTGGCCGCAAAGCCTTTCCCGGCAATCAGTTCCCGTGAACGGACAACATGACGCCGGGCAATCTCGCTGTAAAAGCCGAGACGCATCACACCGTTCGGTCGCAGCATGGAGACGAGCACCTTCCAGCCTGTTTCCGGATTTTCAAGGTGGTGCAGTACACCGACGGACTCGATAACATCGAAGCTCCGGTTCAGCGTGCCAAGCTTCAGAATATCCGCGCGGGCGAATTCGATATTCTCAATGCCCATTTCCTGGCTCTTGCGCTTGGCATAGCTCAGGCTGGCGAGACTTAAATCCACCGCGAGCACCTTCGAGTCCTTGAGCAACTGTGCCGTTTCGATGGGGTGCTGGCCTGTGCCGCAGCCGGCTATGAGCACATCGGGGTGCGCGGCGCGCTCGATGGATGCAATCAACACTTCCGGAAACATGCTGTGCAGATAGGCATCGACTGCGACAGACTCGATGGATGCCGGTAATTTCACCCAGCGCGGATATGGGTTTTCCTCGTACTGGCTCTGCACCGCCAGGGATACGTCGTTTTCGATGGGGGTCAGCGAGGGAATGGAGGAGCGCAGCGCCATTTCTTCCTGCGGTTCCCTGATCTGCTGGATAAGCAGGTTCCGGACTCCATCGGGCCACGATCGCTCCAGCAGCTTGGGATCGCTGTTAAGCGAATAAAGCGGGAAATAGGCGGCTACTGCGACAATCTGCAATGGGGAAACGGTTTCGGGCCCGTTCTCGATCGCATCAACAAGTGAATCCCGCAGGGCGGTCGCCGCCTGCATTTCTTCTTGCGAACACCAGAACACATAATCGTTGATGAAGCACTGTTCGGCCAGCGGCCCGAAAAAGGCGAGCCGCGAGGCATCTGCCTTCGACGCGCCTGTCGAATCGGCGGCGATTTGCAGCAACAGTAACCGCGCGTCCGTCAGCCACTGCTCCAGAACTTCGTCATAAATGGGTACCGAGCGTAGCATGGCGTTGAACAGCGGGTCACGGCCAAGCTTGCCCAGCCTATCGCCTTCACACAGCTTCCTGATGGCCCGGCCCGGCTTGTCGGCTGAGCCAAGAAACGGGCTGATCAGGGGGTTGATCGCAAGCAGGTTGCAGGCGAGGCCCACCAGATCGGTTGGGCGAATCCAGGCCTCGGTCAGCGCACGTGCGGTGGTTGTATAGAGAAAAGGGCTGAAGCTCTTGAAGCGCATCAGCGAAATGCAGCGCACATACGCCAGCCTTGCGGCCTGATGGTCGGGCTGCAGCGTTAGGACACGACGAAAACTCGTTTCGGCTTCCTGCAGGTTGCCAAGCTGCCTGTGCACCTGGCCCAGCATAAAATACGAATCGGGATGCCTTGGGTTTAAGGCGACAGCCCGGCTGTAGCAGGCCTCGGCCTCCCTGAATTGCCCGAGTTCCCTGAATGCATTACCCAGATTGGCGTGCGTGCCGGCAGCCCCGGGCATGAGCTCGACAGCCTTCTGCAGGGCCGGGAGCGATGCCTCCACTTTCCCCTGCTGCGCCAACACAATGCCCAGCATAGTCCATGCATGCGAGTGGCCGGGAAAATCACGAGTCAGGTCCAATGCCTGCTGTTCAGCCACATCCAGCTGCCCGCTGTTCATGCATTCAGCAACGGCATTTATCTGCGCCGGCGCCTGCGCCGGGAGGCGGTTTCCAGCCCTGCTGACCGGGGTCTTTCCTCTTCTGGTCTTGTGCTTCATCACCTGCCGAATCCTTGAATGATTATGGCTGACGACTTTAAGAGCGGATAGTGCGAATGTCCAACCTGCAAGCCGGTTCACCTAGCAGGTATACAGGCCACGTTCGCTGAACTGGGCAATCACGCGCTTCAGCAAAGCCGCGTCGGGAGGCAAAACCCCTTTCAACTGGTATTTCAAACCCAATTCGGCCCATTTATTCTCACCCATCTTATGGAAGGGAAGCACTTCCACGCGCTCAACACCCTGCAATGTGGCAACGAAATCGGCCAGCCTTTCCACATCATCGAAGTCATCGGTGTAACCCGGAACGAGAACATAACGTATCCACATTTTTCTGCCTATGGCGGACAGACGGCGGGCAAAGTCCAAAGTGGGTTGTAGCGGCTGCCCGGTCAAGGCCAGATGCTTCTCTGCATCCATATGTTTGATATCGAGCAGCACCAGATCAACATCATCGAACCATTCGTCTTCCAGATGGGCCGCCAGAAAACCCTGTGTATCCAGCGTGGTATGCAGATGCAGGTCGTGTTTGGCCAGATAAAAGATTTCGCGGATAAAATGCGCCTGCATCAGGGGCTCCCCCCCCGAAATCGTCAGCCCGCCTGAGAAGCGAAGGAAAGTGGCGTATTCGGCTATCTCTTCGAGGACACGATCGACCGTCATCACCGTGCCGTTATGCATCTTGAAGGTGTCGGGATTATGGCAATACAGGCAGCGGAACTGACAACCGGAAACAAACAGCACAAAACGCATGCCGGGACCATCGACAGCACTGCCCATTTCAAAGGAATGCACAAAACCCGAAAGCCTGCCCTGTTCATCAACACAGACGGGAGCAATCACTCCCGGAGGTTTTAGCGTGGTGTTCTCAGTCATGCGTGAGTCCCGTGGATGGCTGCCTTGCCATCACTGATGGCAAGGCAGCGCAATCTCAAAAATGCAGGTGGAAAGTCCGGTTGATGACATCAAGCTGCTGCTCCCGGGTCAGCTTGATGAAGTTCACCGCATAACCGGAAACGCGCAGCGTGAGCTGGGGATAGTTCTCCGGATGCTCCATCGCATCAAGCAGGGTCTCTTTGCTCAGCACGTTCACATTGACGTGAAAACCGCTCGAGTTGCAAAACATATCAATGCAGTTACTCAGATTGTTCACGCGGTCTGCCACGGTGTGACCGAAGGCATCCGGTGTGCACGTTGCTGTCCAGGAAATGCCGTCGAGTGCGGCCCGGTAGGGAAGCTTCGCGACCGATGCTCCGGAAGCGATAAACCCCTTCTTGTCGCGCCCGTTCATGGCATTGGCGCCGGGAGCAAAAGGCTCGCCGGCACGACGGCCATCCGGCGTGTTGCCGGTCTTCTTGCCGTAGACCACATTCGAGGTGATGGTCAGCACCGACTGGGTCGGCACGCTGCCACGGTAGGTCTTGTGCTTGCGGATCTTCTCCATGAAGGTCTCGACCAGCCAAACGGCGATCTCGTCCGCACGGTTGTCATTGTTACCATAGGCCGGATACTCGCCTTCAATCGCAAAATCCGTGGCCAGGCCCTGTTCATCGCGCAGCACACGTACCTTGGCATGCTTGATAGCCGAAAGGGAATCGGCAGCAACCGACAGGCCGGCAATACCGCATGCCATGGTGCGCATTACATCGCGATCATGCAGCGCCATCTCAAGCCGCTCGTAATGGTATTTATCGTGCATGAAGTGGATGGCATTGAGTGCCTTGATATACGTCGTGGCAAGCCAATCCATCATTTCATCGAATTTCTCCACAACCTCATCATAATCCAGATAATCGGAGATGATGGGCTCAAAACCGTGGACCACCTTGATACCGGTCTTTTCATCCACCCCGCCATTGATCGCATAGAGCATGGTTTTGGCCAAATTGCAGCGTGCGCCGAAGAACTGCATCTGCTTGCCGATGCGCATGGCCGATACACAGCAGGCAATCGCATAGTCATCACCCCAATGCTCGCGCATCAGATCGTCCGACTCGTACTGGATGGCACTGGTCTCGATGGAAACCTTGGAACAGAAATCCTTGAAGCCCTTGGGCATCGCATTCGACCACAACACAGTCAGATTCGGCTCAGGAGCTGGGCCGAGGTTGTACAGGGAATGCAGGAAGCGGAAGCTGCTCCGGGTCACCAGAGTGCGCCCATCCTCGCCCATACCGCCGATGGCTTCGGTCACCCAGGCAGGATCGCCCGAGAACAGCAGATCGTATTCCGGGGTGCGCAAAAAGCGCACGATACGCAGCTTGATGACCAGATCATCAATCAGTTCCTGTGCCGCCGATTCATCCAGCAGGCCCGCCTGCATATCGCGCTCGATGTAAATATCCAGGAAGGAAGAGATACGGCCAATCGACATGGCCGCGCCATTCTGCTCCTTGATGGCCGCCAGATAGCCGAAGTAAGTCCACTGCACAGCCTCCCGGGCTGTAGCCGCCGGCCTGCCAATATCGAAACCGTAGCTGGCCGCCATCTGCTTGAGTTCTTCCAGTGCCCTTGTCTGCTCGGAAAGCTCTTCACGGGTGCGCAGCACCTCTTCGCTGAATACTTCATGATCCAGCTCGGCTTTTTCGCGTTTTTTGTCCGCAATCAGGAAATCGACACCATAAAGGGCCACGCGGCGATAATCGCCAACGATGCGGCCACGCCCGTAGGCATCAGGCAGGCCCGTGATGATGCCCGAACGACGGCAGGCAAGGATGTCGGGGCTGTATACATCGAACACGCCCTGATTGTGGTCCTTGCGATACAGGCGATAAGCCTCTTTAACAGCTGGATCAAGCTCAAAACCATAGGCCTCAAGACCTGCTTCCACCATGCGCAAGCCGCCGTTCGGCACGATGGCGCGCTTTAAAGGTGCATCGGTTTGCAGGCCGACGATCAGCTCAAGATTCTCATTGATGTAGCCAGGCTTATGGGCAACGATTGAAGAGCCGATATCGCTGGATACATCCAGCACGCCCTTGAGTCGCTCCTGCTCGATCAGCTTTGAAATCTCCACCCACAGTTGACTGGTGCGCTCGGTAGCAGGCGTCAGGAAGCTGTCATCTCCGGTATAGGGTGAGTAGTTCTGCTGAATGAAATCGCGCACATCGATGCGCGCCTGCCATTCACTACCATTGAAGTTGAGCCATGGTTGAAGGTCTGGGTTTTTTACTGGTGAATTCATGAAGGAGCCTTTGTTTATCGAGTGGGGTTCAGGTGCCATAGACTGTGTTTTCTCTGCAGCTTTACGAACAAATATGAATAGAGGGTGAAGGGCGCCCTGCCCGTGGAGGGTAAAGCGGAGAAGGGTTTTTGTTCAAACCCGTAGGCATAAATTGCCGGTACTTTAGAACCGTGAAGGTCATTTTACTTCCAAGAAAATTGAATTGGTCGCACCCTATAATCGGATAACCTCAAGTCAATAAGGTGTATATAGAAAAAACCTTTTTCGGGTCAGTTCCCATCACCCCTGATGGTAAACCAAACGGTACAGTCTGTATGCTGGACGCGCCGCTCATGCAGGTCATTCGCTATAGATCGACAATTCACCAAGCTGGCTTACCTTGCTTTTCCATCATTATATTTTTCAACGATTATTCTGACATCAGCCATCTCAAACCGATGTTTTCTTTTTAAAGAACCCAGCTGTTCGTCAACTGATGTTGATTCAGGTAATTTCAGTGACTCGACTATATAAGCAGCAGGCACGCCTGATGCCGCTGCTATGTCCCTTAAGGTCATTGAACCGCGTATTTCCCCGTCTTCATATACATGCCCGGAACGACTTGATGCACCGTTGCTGGTTAAATCTTTCTCTACCGGGGTTAAGAATAGAGATAAGGCAAGTGCGATGACGGCTACGAGCCCCACAATTCCTAATCCAGCCCGAAATCCTGATCCTTCGCGAGGCTTTCCCGTAACAACGCTCACAAGCCAGCGCCAATGCAACACCAAATGGAGTGCCAGCAAGGAAAAGAAAACAAGCGATATCCAGAAGTGGATGTCCCCCCATTCGTGCCGATCCAGGCCCCAGATTGTCGAGTAGTGTCCACTGCCAGGCGGTAGAACATAGCGCATAAGCACGCCGGTTATCGTCATGACGACAAATCCGATGAATGCGATCATATCGATGGTAAAATTAATATCGGTGCGTTTCATCATATCACCTGCGCATTTTCTTATGTTAATGGTTAGCTTAACTAATAAGCAGAGGGTTTAATCCCGCGTCAGGAGGGCTACAGCCATGGCGGCGATACCTTCACCACGGCCGGTGAAACCAAGCTTCTCGGTGGTCGTAGCCTTCACACCAATGCAATCCACATCCACCTGCATGGCGGCAGCCAGTTTCTGGCGCATGGTGGCAATGTGTGGTGCAAGTTTCGGAGCCTGCGCCATCACCGTGACATCGGCATTGCCAAGCTCGAACCCTTTGGCGCGCACCTGTCGCATCACCTCCGCAAGCAACAACAGACTGTCAGCACCCTTGTAGCTTGCATCCGTATCGGGAAATAAATGCCCGATATCACCCAAAGCAGCAGCTCCGAGCAGTGCATCACACAAGGCATGCGTCAGCACATCGGCATCGGAATGACCCAGAAGACCCACGGGATGCGCAATCTCCACACCACCCAGAATCAGCTTGCGACCTTTGGCGAAGGCATGCACATCAAAACCCTGTCCAATGCGTATGTTCATGCGACCTCCTCCCAGTGACGGCGCAGCCAGTCCATATCCTGCCGGGTAGTGATTTTACGGTTCGCCGCCTCACCCGGGCTGATGAATACAGGATAACCTGCCGCTTCAAGCAACGATGCATCGTCGGTAAAATGCTGCAACTCGCCGGAGAAACGGGCCAATGCCTCCTCAAACGACGAGCGTCGCGCCACCTGCGGGGTCTGCACAGCCCTGAGTACGCTTCGATCCAGTGTGGCTACAACCATCCCCTTTTCATCCACCTGCTTGATGGTGTCGTGCACGTCCATACCCGGCACTGCAGCACCATGTTCCTGTGCCGCATCCAGAACAGCAGCCAGCAGGGTCGGCGAAGGAATCGGACGCGCTGCGTCCTGTACCGCCACCCAATCACATTCAGCAGGCAGGGCTGCCAGCCCACGGCTCATGGAGATGGATCGCTCGGCACCACCGGTCACGGCAGGTAAAACGGTATACGGCAGGGATTGCGCGGCGAGACAGGCGGCAAAACGATTGTCGCCCTCGGCAAGAACAGGCTGCAACCAGGCGATACGCGCCTCGGCAGCCAGATGACGCAGGCCAAGCTCAACCAGCGTCAGCCCGTTGATTCGCTCGTATTGCTTGGGAATATCCCCACCAAAACGCCGGCCGCTGCCGGCCGCAAGAAATAGAACACCTACCCGCATAGTCGGATTGTGTCGCATTGCCACGGCAGGTCAATTGCTCTGAATCATTCCCACTAAATCACCGCCACCAAGCGTCGCAAATCGCCCTGCAAGTGCATCCATGCATTGCGAGCAGCCCCTTCATCCGATATAACACGCCCATGTGCCGAATTGATGCAAACAAAGTAGAAAAAGCATGACTTTTATCCACCTCTTTCCCCTTGCCGGGCTTATCACCGCTGGCTGCGCCATGATGTTGTGGCGCAGTGTTTGGCATCCGCCGCAGATCAGTGCAAAGACGCTGGTAAAGATTCTGTCATTTTCCATGCTGATCACATTCTATGCCCTGTTCCGGCTGGAACCGATCACCGACTGGGGGCTTGATTTCCGCCTGGTTGCCGCCATCTCCTTCTGCGTCCTCATCGTGCAATACATCTATGTTCTCGGCCTGCTACGGCATGGCATACACGGCCTTGGCCTGTTTCTTCTGCCGGCCACAGCCATTCCGCTGCTCATCATTCCACTGCTGTCCGATGACCCCATCCTGCGTGTTCAGGTCAGCTCGATGATGGAGGCAGGTCACCTGCTTCTATCCTTGCTTGCCTATGCCATTCTGACCCTGGCCGCCCTGCACGCGGTGATGCACCTGCTGCTCGACCGTGCGCTCAAGCGCAAGCAGATCGGCCCGATTGTTCAGGCCATGCCTTCCCTGCTGGAGGTCGAAACCCATATGTATGCCCAGGTCGGCACAGCCGCACTGATACTTGGCCTTGGTATCCTCAGTGGTCTGTCCTGGCAATGGGAGGAACTGGGACACTTCAGCCTGCTGTCGCATAAGGTGATCTTGTCCACATTCTCATGGATCGTGCTGATTGCCCTGCTCGGCATGCGCCGCAAAGCCGGCTGGCAAAGTCGCCGGGCCGGCTGGATGGTGATTGCCGCCTATGTACTGTTGTTGCTTGCCTACTTCGGCGTGCGCATGGTGCAATCCCTGCTGACCTGATTTGCATCTGCAACAAGGACTGTTAACACCCATATGATCGACATCGGATTATCCTGGCCGGCAGCTGTCGGCATCCTGTTTTTCCTCCTCCTTGCCTCTGCCTTTTTTTCCGGCGCTGAAACAGCGCTAACCCGCGCCCGGCGCTTTCGCCTGCGCATGCTGGGCGAAGAGGGGAATCAGGGTGCGCGCCGGGCGGAAAAATTACTGGAGCATCCGGAACGCATGCTTTCCGGCATTCTGCTTGGTAACAATTTCGTCAATATTGCCGCCTCCAGCTTGACCACGGTGATCTTTGTCTCTTATTTCGGTGAAAACGGTATCGTCTATGCCACCCTGGCCATGACCATGGTTGTTGTGCTGCTGGCCGAAATTCTTCCCAAAACCATTGCTGTGGCACATGCCGAGCCGATTGCCTGCAGAGTGGCCGGCATACTGCAATTAATCGTCAATATTTTTTCCCCGCTGATCACCATGCTGATGTGGATGATTCATATCATGCAGCGCATGCTCAAGGTGCCACAAAACACCGACAGGAAAATCATCACCCATCAGGAACTCTCCACCATTATCGATGTGGGTGCCGAAGCGGGTGTGCTGGATGCCGCCCGCGAACAGATGCTGATGAACAGCCTGCATCTGCATAACGTACCTATCAAGGCGTTGATGACGCCGCGCAAAGACGTGTACTGGCTGGATGCGACACACAGCACTGCGGATTGTCTGCAGGAGGCCATGAACCGGCCGCATTCACGCTATCCTGTTTACCACGGTAAACACGACCATATTGTCGGCATCGTGCATCTGCGCGATCTGGTCAAATACCGCCACCGCAAGGGCCCGATGCTGGATGTCATGATCTGGCGCGACGTGCCCTATGCCCCGGCCAACAAGAATGCCCTGCAACAGCTGTTTGATTTTCAGAACCATCGCCAGCATATGGCCATCGTGGTTGATGAGTATGGCGATATCGATGGTTTGATCAGCATGGAAGACATCCTCGAAGAGATTGTCGGTGAGATTGAAGATGAATCCGATATGCCGGCAGTTCCCGAAATGTGGCCGCAACCTGACGGTAGCGTGGTGGCTGCAGGCACCGTCAGTCTGCACGATATCAATCAGGAAATGGATCTGGAGTTGCCTGAAGAGGGTGCCACGACTCTGGGCGGCCTGATTATCGAGCGTATCGGCGCGCAACCGGAGGCAGCCATGTGTCTGGTTGTCGCCGGGGTTCGACTGGAGATTTCAGAGTTGGAAGGCAACTCGATTCGTCGCGTGCGCATCAGTGAAAGCGAACAGGATGTCGCTCCCGAAAAATAGCTTTGCGGTGTTTTATGTTCCGGGGCTCTCGCAGTGTACTTTTAGCTTACGGAAATCCTGCCACGCAACCGCCTTCTTGCTTGGCGAACGCAATAAATAGGCCGGATGATAGGTAACCCATACAGGAATCCCCCGGTATTCGTGCCAGCGCCCACGCAGGGCGGACAGAGGGGCATCGGTTTCCAAAACTCTCTGAGCTGCCACCCGCCCCAGCAAACAAACCACCTTCGGTTGCAATAAATCCCACTGCGCATCAAACCAGCGACTGCAAGCCTGCACCTCTTCCGGCTTCGGATCGCGATTGCCCGGTGGACGGCACTTAATCACATTCATGATGTAGACATTTTCTCGCGACCACTGCACGGCAGCCAGCATCTGATTGAGCAGTTGCCCTGCACGTCCGACAAAGGGCTCGCCCTGCACATCCTCCTGCTCGCCCGGTGCCTCACCAATGAACAACACATCGGCATGCCCGGAACCAACCCCGAATACCACCTGATTGCGACTGGTGGAAAGCTCGCATGCGGTGCAGCTACTTGCCGCATTGCGTAAACCGGCCAGATCGGTAGGCAGTGTCCCAGGCTCTGGGTAAACGACAGGCTCATCGTTTGCAAAGGGAGACGTTTCTTCAGCAGGCATTTGCTCAGTCGGCACAGGGGGAAGTCCGGTCTGGAGCACACTTGGCTCTATAGCAGAAGAGAGACCCTCCCCCTTGCGGGAAAGGGCCTCTGCTATCGGCCTTGCTACGCCAATCTGGCGCAGGTAATAGGTTTGAAAATTCCCGCTATCGGGCACGGGCATGGAAAATCAGTTGATCAGACCATCCACGGCATTATGTGCACCGAGGTAGACCGGCACACGCTGATGCAGGGCTTCCGGCTGCACATCAAGTACAGGAATCTCGCCGGTATGCGCCTTGCCACCGGCCTGCTCCATGATAAAGCCCATCGGAATGGCTTCATACAACAGGCGAAGTTTGCCAGTCACATTCGTGGAATCGGCAGGATAAAGAAACACACCACCCTTGATGATCGTGCGATGCATATCGGCAACCATGGCACCGATATAACGCA
Organism: Zetaproteobacteria bacterium CG1_02_55_237; assembly: GCA_001871195.1. Lineage (GTDB taxonomy): Bacteria > Pseudomonadota > Zetaproteobacteria > Mariprofundales > Mariprofundaceae > UBA1543. The sequence continues at coordinate 7,774 of MNXA01000015.1, read as the reverse complement.
TGCCGAGTTTCTGCGTATGACGTACCGAGACCAACTTGTCGGCCATACCATGCAGCCACTGTGCAGAATTGGACTCATTAACAGAATAGTAACCGCCGGACTGTGGAATCTTCATATCCAGATGGCTGACTTCGAAACGGGCATTGTTGGCATTGTAGGTGTATCCGCTAACGCCAGCACCTACGGAACAGACCAGCATGGTTGCCGGACCGTAGAGCACATAACCGGCGGCCAGCACCTCACGCCCCGATTGCAGGGTATCGCTGACATCCGGACGCTGATCGCTTGGGGTTTTACGTTTCACAATGGAGAAGATAGTGCCCACCGGGCCGTCCACATCCAGATTGGAGGAGCCATCCAGTGGATCAACCAGAACCAGATAAGGTGCGGAAGTATATTCCTCAATCACCAGAAGCTCTTCCTGCTCTTCGGAGCCGACGGCACAGACATGGCCTGTCGAGCGCATTTCATCGAGGAAGATTTCATCGGACAGAACATCCAGTTTCTGCTGCTGTTCGCCCTGAACATTTTGACCACCGGCGGCACCCAGAGCACCGCGGAATACTGCACTGCGCAACAGGTAGGCAATTTCTATAGCAGCCCGGCCAACCCCCTGCATAATCGGCATCATAGCCGAGCCGTGTTCACCCTCTTGAGCAATGCGATTCAGTGTAACTGTCATGATTTCCCCTCCACAGAAGAAATAGCGTTTTTTGGAGCGCACACAGGGTAGCAAACAATCGGGCAAGATTCAAAAGGCAATTTGAGTGCGGTTGAAGTTATAGGGAGGCATAAAAAAAGGGTTGCCGAAGCAACCCTTTCAATAGTGGCGGAGCGGACGGGACTCGAACCCGCGACCTCCGGCGTGACAGGCCGGCATTCTAACCAACTGAACTACCGCTCCACTTGGCAAAGAACGTTTTACAACGTCATTTGACAGGTTGCGCAACTTAATGATTCAACCCTATAAATGCAACAACTAAATCAGACAAAAAACGGGCGATGCTGGCGCATGCCCGACTTGACCAGTGCTGCAAACATGCAGCACTGAATACTATCCGGAAATGGTGGGCGCTGTAGGACTCGAACCTACGGCCACCGCCTTGTAAGGGCGGTGCTCTACCAGCTGAGCTAAGCGCCCGGATGCCATGCAGAGGGGCCGGAAAACCGGCCCCATTTCGCAAGATGGAGCGGACGCGTGGCCCGCCCAGCTTGAGGAATTACTTAACGGCGTCCTTCAGGGCCTTACCGGCCTTGAACTTCGGTGCCTTGGAAGCTGGCACGTTGATGGTTGCACCGGTGCGTGGGTTGCGTGCGGTACGAGCCGAACGGGCTGCCACTGAGAAGGTACCAAAACCAACCAAGCTTACTGAATCGCCACCGGACAATGAACCAGTGATGCCACCCAGAACTGCTTCTACTGCATCGCCAGCCGATGCCTTGGTCAGGCCTGCGGCCGCTGCTACATGGTTAATCAAATCTGCTTTGTTCATCTTTCCTCCCGAGATATCGTTAGATTGGGCAACTATAAGGGGTTTGCCCTATATCCTGTCAACTATTATTTGTACTAATGTGTCCGCGGTACATCCTTTTCACTATAAATCCCATCAATAAGCTGGGGAACATATGGACCTGCCGAATCCATAGCATCCGGAAGCCGTGTGAGGGCATAGCCTAGCACGGCATCCATGTGTGTCACGCTATGAATATTCAGGCCACTGAGCACATTCTCTGGAATATCCCGCAAATCTTTCTCATTCTCATGCGGAATTACCACTTCGGTCAGCCCGCCTCTGTGCGCAGCCAACAGTTTTTCCTTCAGTCCGCCAATGGGTAAGGCCTTGCCGCGCAGGGTTATTTCCCCGGTCATACAGACATTCCGCTTGACCGGAATACCGGTCAATGCCGAAACCAGCGCTGTTGCCATGGCCAGCCCTGCAGAAGGCCCATCCTTGGGTATGGCCCCTTCCGGCACATGCACATGGAAATCCACCTGTTGGTGAAAATCAGGCTTCAGGCCCAACTGCATGGCCCGCGAACGCACGTAGGTCAAGGCAGCCTGCACCGATTCCTGCATGACATCACCAAGCTGCCCGGTCACTGTCAGCTTGCCCTTGCCCGGCATCAGCGCAACCTCAATCTGCAATAGCTCGCCACCCACCTCGGTCCAGGCAAGGCCTGTCACCACACCGATCTGGTCTTCCTCCTCGGCGATACCGAAATGGAACTGCTTGACGCCCAGATAGTGTTCGAGATCGTCCGCCCCCACACGAATCTGGTGCTTGGTCCCCTTTGGTGACTGCACAATTTCTCGCGCCGCCTTGCGACACAGCGTGGCCAGCATACGTTCCACATTGCGCACGCCGGCTTCACGCGTGTAATAACGCACAATGCCCAGCAGCGCGTCGTCTCCGACCTCAAGCTGCCCGACCTTCAGTCCATGATCCTTGAGTTTCTTGGGCAACAGATAGCTCTTGGCGATACCGATTTTTTCATCCTCGGTATAACCGGGGATGCGAATAATCTCCATGCGATCAAGCAGTGCCGACGGAATATTCAGGCTGTTCGCCGTGGTAATAAACATCACATCAGAGAGATCGTAATCAACCTCCATGTAGTGATCATTGAAGGTGTGATTCTGCTCCGGATCCAGCACCTCAAGCAGCGCTGAAGACGGATCGCCGCGAAAATCGGCGCCCAGCTTGTCGATTTCATCGAGCAGGATCATCGGATTGCGGGTACCGGCTTTCTTCATCGACTGGATAATCTTGCCCGGCAACGCACCGATATAGGTACGCCGATGACCGCGAATCTCAGCCTCGTCACGCACGCCACCCAGACTCATGCGCACAAACTTGCGATTCGTGGCACGTGCAATGGAACGACCCAGCGAGGTTTTACCAACGCCCGGCGGTCCGACAAAACATAGGATCGGTCCCTTCATTTTGCGTACCAGCTGCAGTACGGCAAGGTGCTCAAGGATGCGTTCCTTGACCTTCTCCAGCCCGAAGTGATCCTCGTCGAGCACCTTTTCGGCCACATTCAGATCACGACGCACCTTGGATCGCTTGCTCCATGGCACATCGACCAGCCAGTCGAGGTAATTGCGCACCACTGTTGCCTCGGCACTCATCGGCGGCATCATCTTCAGCTTTTTCAGCTCCGCCTCGGCCTTCTCACGCGCCTCGGGGCTCATGCCAATCGTCTCGATTTTCTTGCTCAGCTCATCGACATCGGACTGGCCTTCATCATCGCCCAGTTCCTTCTGGATGGCCTTCATCTGCTCGCTGAGATAATACTCGCGCTGCGACTTCTCCATCTGCCGCTTGACCCGACCGCGGATGCGCTTCTCTACCTGAAGCATCTCCATTTCGTCGTCCATCATGGCATACAGCTGCTCAAGCCGGGCGGTAATCGAGGCAATCTCCAGCAGGGACTGTTTGTCTTCCAGCTTCAGATTAAGGTGCGCGGCAATGGTATCGGCCAGCTTGCCGGCATCATCGAGACCAGACAGTGATACCAGCACTTCCGGCGGCATCTTCTTGTTCAGTTTTACATACTGTTCGAACTGCTGCAGCACGCTTCTGGCTACGGCATCAAGCTCGACCTCATCTTCCACCTGATCTTCCAGCACGCGGTAAGTGGCACGCAGGCAATCATCGCTTAAATCAAACTGACTGATTTCACAGCGTGCCCCGCCTTCAACCAGCACCTTGATGGTGCCGTCGGGCAGCTTCAATAATTGCAGAATATTGCCTACCGCACCGATGTTATACAGACCCTCGGCAGCTGGATCATCATCGGATGCATCCCTTTGCGCGACCAGCAGAATCTGCTTGCCGTTCTGCATCACCTCTTCCAGAGCCCGCACCGATTTCTCGCGGCCGACAAACAGCGGCACAATCATATGCGGAAATACGACGATATCGCGCAGGGGCAGAACCGGCAGAAAACCTTCGTCTGCGGACCCAGCCAGTGCTTCTCTGTTCAATTCAGCCATCGGCTACTCCTCAGATTGATTGGTATTTAGCAATGTGTAACGGAATTTGGCTTGAAAAGCAGGACCGTGAGCACCCCTGCTTTGCGGCTTCAGAATCAACCAGCCTCAGCCTTGGATTCGCTTTTCAGCACCAGCATCGGCTTGGCTTTGCCATTCACCACTTCGCCATTGATAACGCACTGTTCAACATTGCCCTGCGAGGGAATATCAAACATCACATCAAGCATCACTGATTCCATGATGGCACGCAGGCCGCGAGCACCGGTTTTGCGTGCAATCGCCCTGTCGGCAATCGCCTCAAGCGCATCCTCGGTGAAGGTCAGTTGAGCGCCGTCATATTCCAGCAGCGCCTGATATTGTTTAACCAGCGCATTCTTCGGCTCGGTCAGAATGGTCAGCAGAGCCTTCTTGTCCAACTGGTGCAGCGATGCGATGACCGGCAGTCGCCCGACCAGTTCCGGAATCAGGCCGAACTTGATCAGATCCTCCGGCTCAACCTGACTGAGCACGGCGCCGATATCCCGCTCGCTCTGCTCCGTCACCTTGGCACCAAAACCAATGGAACGCTTCTCGCCACGTGCCTCGATCAGCTTCTCCAGACCGGCAAATGCGCCGCCCAGCACAAACAGGATATTGGTGGTATCCACCTGCAAAAACTCCTGCTGCGGATGCTTGCGTCCGCCCTGCGGCGGTACAGCGGCAACGGTACCCTCGATCAGCTTGAGCAGGGCCTGCTGCACACCCTCACCGGAAACGTCACGGGTAATGGACGGCGAATCGGTCTTGCGCGACAGCTTGTCCACCTCATCGATATACACAATACCGCGCTGCGCCTTTTCAACATCGTAATCGGCAGCCTGCAACAGCTTGAGAATGATATTTTCCACATCCTCACCAACATAACCGGCCTCGGTCAGTGTGGTGGCATCGGCCATGGTGAACGGCACCTCAAACAGGCGCGCCAAAGTCTGAGCCAGCAGGGTCTTGCCGCAACCGGTGGGACCCAGCAGCAACACATTGCTCTTGGCAATTTCAACATCCGACTTCTTGTTGTGCTCGATGCGCTTGTAGTGGTTGTACACCGCTACCGCCAGCATGCGTTTCGACTGTTCCTGACTAATCACATACTCATCAAGGAATGCCTTGATGTCAGCCGGACGCGGGATGCCATCCTCGTCCTTGCCGATCGGTTTATCAGCAGATGCAACCTCTTCCTGAATAATCTCGTTGCACAGCTCAATGCACTCGTCGCAGATAAAGACAGTGGGCCCTGCAATCAGCTTCTTTACATCATGCTGACTCTTGCCACAAAAGGAACAATACAGGGTCGAATCGCCGCCTTTATTCTCCGCCATTGTCACCTCCAGGCTGTTCCGTACCGGTATCCGGACGGTGGGTAAGAACCTTGTCGATCAAACCGTAATCGCAAGCCTCTTGCGCGGTCAAGAAATAATCTCGTTCTACATCGTCGGCAATTTTCTCAATCGGCTGGCCGGTATGGTGCGCCATCATCTCATTAAGCCGGTCTTTGAGCTTGAGGATTTCCTTGGCATGAATCTGAATATCAGTGGCCTGCCCCTGAAATCCACCCAGCGGCTGATGAATCATAATGCGGGCGTTGGGCAATGAAAAACGCTTGCCGGCAGCGCCTGCGGTCAAGAGATGCGCGCCCATGCTGGCCGCCTGCCCAAGACAAAGCGTGGATACATCGCAGCGGATGTATTGCATGGTGTCATAAATGGCCATACCTGCCGTCACCAAACCACCCGGTGAGTTGATATACAGATAGATATCCTTGTCCGGCGCCTCGGATTCGAGAAACAGCATCTGCGCGGTCACCAGATCAGCGGTATGATCCTCCACCGGACCGGCAAGAAAAATAATGCGCTCTTTGAGCAGGCGCGAAAAAATATCGTAGGAACGCTCACCCCGCGGGGTTTGCTCAACAACGATAGGGACCAGATTCATGCTTGCTCCTTATGACAGCCTTGCTTGTATCTACTCAGGCATCCTGCCCAAGAGCGGCGTCCTGCTTTGCCTGCCAAGCATCCAGACTCATGGACACAGGCTTGGTTTTAACCTGCTCCATGATGCATGCCACGCATTTTTTCTCAAGCAGCTTGTCGCGCAACTGAGCCATCTGTTCTTTCTGGCTCTTCATCCAGTTCTTGAATGCATCCAGTTGATCGGCCGGATACTGCCTGGCCTGCGCTTCAAGCTCAGCCTCAACATCGGCCTCGGCAATCTCGACATTGTTGTCCTCACGCACTGCAGACAGTAGCAAGGAAATTGCCAAAGCACGTTCCGAACGATTACGCAGCTCTTCTTTCCAGGCCGGATCATCGAACATGCCCGGCTTCACTTCCATGCCCTGCTGCTGCATGGACTTCATGACGCGCTGGCTGCTGTGCTGCATATCCTGCTGCACCATCGCCTCCGGCAACTTGATATCGTGTGCCGCAATCATGGCATCGAACAAGGCATCGCGGCTGCTGTTGTAGGAGCCTTCTTCGGCCTCCTGCTCAAGACGGCTGCGGATGTCCGCACGCAAGGCGTTCGCATCATCGAAATTGACCAGCTTGGCCAGTTCATCCTCGTTGTTCGCCTTCTTGGAAGCTGCCACCGACTTGACCAGCACTTCAAAGCGCGCTGCCTTGCCGGCCAGCGGTTTGTGCTGATAGTCCTCGGGGAAGTTCACATCCAGCGAACGCTCATCACCGGCCACAGCACCCGTCAGGCCCTCTTCAAAACCAGGGATAAACTGCCCGGCGCCAATCACCAGCTTCACATCCTCGCCACGTCCGCCTTCAAAAGCCTCGTTGTCGACAAAGCCGGTGAAATCAATGCTTACCTGGTCGCCCTTCTCGGCTGCACGCCCGGCTTCTTCCTCATAACTCACCTGCGTTGCCATCAGGCGATCAATCACCGACTGCATATCGGCATCGGTCACATTCACTTCGGTGGTTTCAACGGAAATCTTATTGAGCGGCTTAAGCTTGACCTCGGGCCAGGTCACAACCTTCAGCGTGAAGCTGAAGCCGGTGTCCGGCTGCACGGCAGGCACGTCGAGATGCGGCTGCAAAGCCGGAATCAGACCACTCTGTTCAATAGCATCGGCATAGTGCGTCTGCACCAGCTCGCTGATCGTATCCTCATGTGCCTGAGGACCGAACTGTTTCTCAACCACGCCCTTGGGGGTTTTGCCCGGACGGAAGCCCGGCAGTTTCAACTTGGAGATGAGCTTATCCACCTGTACGGCATAAATGCGGTCATATTCCGCCTGCGGCACCTGCACATGCACTTCGTGCTCGTCATCTCCGATCTTCTTCACTTCCGTCCGAATCATTGCAAACCTCCGTATATTTATCGTTGCGTCCCCGGACCCGGATGTCTCCAGAGGCGCTTGCAATCTGGTGCGAGAGGGGGGAGTCGAACCCCCACACCGTGAGGTACTGGAACCTAAATCCAGCGCGTCTACCAGTTTCGCCACCCTCGCGTTCACTTCCAACAAACGACTGCAACCAGCTCAAGGCACAGACGATGAAAAAAAGGGAGCAAGGCTTGTAACCTTGCTCCCTGCGTATGGTGGGCCGTGTAGGATTCGAACCTACGGCCCGCTGATTAAGAGTCAGCTGCTCTACCAACTGAGCTAACGGCCCATGCGGGGCGAATCATATCGTCAAAACATCGCCGCGCAACTTTGGAAGCCTCCCGCTATGGGAAAAGCTCCAAACTGGGGTGGATGATGGGGCTCGAACCCACAACCACCGGCAT
>MNXA01000039.1 GCA_001871195.1 Zetaproteobacteria bacterium CG1_02_55_237 | reverse complement strand
TCGGTGAGTCGCAACACCTCGTCCACCGGGGCACACCGGCTGGATGCTTGCGTCAAACGCTTGTCCATCAACCCAGCTTCGCCTTCCCCCTGATAACGCTCTACATAACGCCGGAAGTTACGCTCGCTCATGCCGAGCAGTCGTCCCGCCTCTTCCTGGGTCAACTGGCCTCTCTGCCAACCACCATATGCCTCATCAAATCTCATCTTCCTGACCTCCTGTAACACTGTCGTTCGTCTCATCTCTGATTACCTCTCGGGTAATCTTCAGACCGGACAACTTATGAGCTACTGATGAGGACAGGTTATGTGCTGCCGACACAGTGCGCTGCGTGCACTTGCCAATATCTGTTCCAGATTGAAAAATTTCATGCTGCCTCCCGTCTTTCGAAAAGAAACTAAGCTGCTGCCCATCGTTCAGTCAAGGGAATGCCTCTACCCGCGCAAGCATCCCTGCGCATGCTGCGGATTGACCACAGCAGGCATAATTTCCTACCATTGCAACCGGAAGGAAACAGGAGGACATCATGAGCAAGCAGATCAGCATCATCGGCGGCAGCGGCTTTGTCGGCAGAGCCATCGCCCGACAGGCTGTTGAACAGGGAATGGATGTCACCATTGCCTGCCGACACCCGGAGCGCGCGCGCGATCTGCTGATCCATGGCATCAAGCTGGTCAAGGCGGATATATGCAGCGGGCGGGGGCTTGATGAAGCGGTCAAGGGTGCCGCCTGTGTCATCAATCTCGTCGGCCTGCTGTTCGAACGCGGACCGCAGACCTTTTCTGCGGCGCATGTGCATGGAACCGAGCACCTGCTTGCCGCCTGCGAACGTGCCGGCACCAAACAATATATCCACATGAGTGCCCTGGGCGCCGATCTCGGCTCGTTGAGCAGTTACGCACACAGCAAGGCAGAGGCCGAGCAGCGTGTGCGCACCTCAAAACTGAAGTGGACCATCATTCGCCCCTCGATTATCTATGGCGCACGGGATTCATTCTTCAACCGCTTCCGCAAACTCTATGCGCTCGCGCCCGTCGCTCCGCTCATCGGCGGCAACACCCGCTTTCAACCGGTCTGGGTAGAGGATGTGGCTCGCGCCTTCGTATCGACCATTGGGCGACGCGTGGTAAACGGCAAGATTTATGAGCTTTGCGGACCGGAAGTCTACAGTCTGCGTGAATTGATGGAGATGATGCTGCAGGAGCTCGGCTGGAAACGCCTGCTCATTGATGTTCCGCAATCCATCGCCGGCATCATGGCCCGTGTGATGCAATTGCTGCCCACACCGCCCCTGACCCGGGATCAGCTGATCCTGCTCAAACAGGATAATGTTGCCAGCAGCAAGGAGGCCTTCCCGGCCATCTTCGGCAAACCGGCAGCACTGCCGGATGTTCTACCCGCCTGCCTGCAGCTGAATCAGCGGACCGCCTTGCAACAAAAACTGGATCGCGACCGCAAGCAATTCTGGGCGAACAGTTGAGCGCAGCACAACTGCTGCTTGTCGCCGCAGCTTATCTGCTCGGCGCGATTCCCTTTGGCCTGCTCTTTACGCGCTGGCTGACAGGCAAGGATCCACGCCAATTCGGCAGCGGCAATATCGGGGCAACCAATGCCTCGCGCACCGGCGGCAAGAAGGTCGGCCTGCTGACCCTGGCGGCTGATATTATCAAGGGCGTCATTCCGGTCGCCATCGCTGTACAGTTTGTAAACAGCGGGTCGGGTAATGAATGGCTGATTGCGGCAACGGCTGTCGCCGCCTTCCTCGGACATGTCTATCCCGTCTATCTCGGCTTCAAGGGTGGCAAGGGTGTGGCCACCATGTTCGGTGTGCTGATTCCCTGGCAACCCATTGCCGGACTGATTGCCTTCGCGGCATGGCTGATCGCCATCTGGCTGTCGCGCTATGTCGCGCTGGCTTCCATCCTGGCCGGACTGACCCTGCCCATCGCGGCCTGGCTGCTCGGCGCATCAGCAGCAGCCATCTATGCCTGTGTCTTTTTCTGCATCCTGATGACACTGCGTCATCAGAGTAATATACAACGCCTGCTGGCCGGCACGGAAAACCGCGTTGGCGGCAGCACGAAACGTGCTGAATAGCACAGTCATCCGGTTGCACGCCTCCACAATGCGTGCCAAGCTTGAACGAACGTGCCCATGCACCGGGCTATGGAGTCGGATATGAAAAAGTTACGCGCATTGATCACATCGCATCCGGGGTCGTCCCTGCTGGCACCGATCGCGCCCCTCGTGCTTGCGCTGCTGCTGTGCGGCTTCCTGCCCCAAGTCGCCCTTAGCGCTGAGCAGGCCACGGCCACCAGCACAGAAGCAACGCCCACCAGTGCAGACCTGCGGCCGGATGTCGAGCAACCCTACATCGTCAAGAAGGGCGACACCTTGTGGGATATCGCCAATCACTTTTTCAAAGACCCGTACAAATGGCTGAAAATCTGGGAACAGAATCTTTATATCACCAATCCGGACCTGATCTACCCGGGGAATAAAATCTGGTTTACGCCCAAGGCCGCGAAAAGCGGAGGCCTTAGTGTTGAGCGCACGCAACCGGAGATTCACGTCAAACCGGCCGAGCATATCGAGGATGCCGTTGATACCAGCATGCTGATTACCGCGCTCCAGCGTCAGGACTTTATTCGCCCAGAGGCCATTGATTCCGCGGGCTATGTGCTCGATTCGGCTGATGAACGCATCAACTATGGCGCCAATGACCGTATCTATATGAAGCTCGCCACACCGGCAGAGGAGGGCACTGTGTTTGATATCTTCCGCACAGCCGATCCCGTGCTCGATCCGGTCACAGGCAAGCCTGCCGGCATGCTGGTCATGCATCTCGGCCAGGTACGCATCACCGGCCGCAGCGGCGATATCAGTCAGGGTGTGGTCATCCGCGCCTTCGAGGAAATCTCGCGCGGTGACCGTCTGAAACCGGCGCGCAGCATCAATACCCGTATCCAGCCGGACTATCCCGCCATGCCCCTTGAGGGTGTGATCATGTACATCCGCAACAATGCTGCCGAGGCCGGACAGAATCAGGTTGTCGGCATCAATCTGGGTGAACAGGACGGCGTGAAAACGGGCAGCATGCTGAAGGTGATGAAGGCCGGGCGCACGGTGAAGGACAAGGTTGTCGGCGGCAATGCCACCTTGCCTGAGGAGACCATCGGCCAGTTGATCGTACTGGTCCCGCAAGCCCATGCCTCGATTGCCCTGGTGACGCGTGCAACCAATCCGATCAACCGCGGCGATGCCGTGCGCAGTGCGGATCGTCCCTGATTACAGACCATGACAAGCACTGGCCAGCCCGACTCTCTGGCTGAGCCAGCTGCGACCCCTTCCTCGGACCCACTCAACCCCGACCCTCCCAATCCCGGCCAGGCCGATCTCGATAAGCTGACTTCTGCCTGGCTGCGTCTTGCAGCCACGCCCGGCATCGGCCCGGTCAATGGCCGCCTGCTGGCCGCGGCCTGTGGCGGTGCGTGCGAAATCTGGCAGCGAAAACCAGCCGAACTGAAATGCATTGAAGGCATCGGTGAAAAGACGATCCAGTCGCTTGCCGCCTCGCCAGCCGATGCACCGGCCAAACTGATGGCGCAATGCGCAGCCCTGAGTATCGACATCCTGTGCCTGGAGGATGAACGCTACCCGACCCTGCTGCGCCAGATTGACGATGCGCCGTTTATCCTGTTCGCACGCGGCCAACTCACAGCCCTGCAACATCCGCGGCTGCTGGCCGTGGTCGGCGCACGCAAGGCCGACAGCGAGGGACGCCTGCTCACCCGCCGCTGGTGCGCAAGTCTTGCGGCACAGGGTATCGGTATTGTCAGCGGCATGGCCTTCGGCATCGATGCCGCAGCCCACGGCGGGGCGCTGGATGCAGAAAATGGCGGCGCACCGACCATCGCCGTCCTCGGTTGCGGACTGGCCGCGCCATTCAGCCCTGTACAACAGAAACAAATCGAAGCCATCAGCCGGCATGGCTGCGTGCTCAGTGAATTCCAGCCTGAAGAGGAGGCAAGACCGGAGCATTTCCCGCGCCGCAACCGCATTATTGCCGGCATGGCCGCAGGAACGCTGGTCGTGCAGGCGGATATCCGTTCCGGCTCGCTGATTACCGCCCGACTGGCCGGTGATTATGGTCGCGAGGTGCTGACTGTGCCCGGATCCACGCTTGCCGGCAGGCATGCCGGCTGTCATCAGCTGCTGCGCGATGGCGCCACACTGGTCGAATCACCCGACGATATTCTTATGGCCATGGGTTGGCAGGGAAGCGCCGGCATGAGGCGCGTCGACCATGTCCCGGCCAACGATCACGAAGCCAAAATCATGCAGGCGCTGGACGGAGAAATCATGCATATTGATGCGCTGGCCGAACACTGCGCCTTGACCGTGCCCGAACTTTCCCCCATCTTGCTCGGCCTTGAATTACTCGGTGTGGTCGATGTCCTGCCCGGCAGCCGCTATACCCTGGGGCGTGCCGGCTGATCCTGCCGCCCGCTAATTTCAACATTGAGGTACGTGAATACATGAGCGCCGTCGTCGTTGTGGAGTCTCCCGCCAAGGCAAAAACCATCGAGAAATACCTTGGCAAAGGGTACAAGGTGCTCGCCTCCTATGGCCATGTGCGCGCCTTCCCGAAAAAGGATGGCTCAGTGGATCCGGATAATGATTTCGCTATCAAGTACGAGATCATCGGCGACAAAAAGAAGCGCATTGACGATATCCACAAAGCACTTAAAAAGGCTGACGAGCTGATTCTGGCCAGCGATCTGGATCGCGAGGGAGAGGCCATTGCCTGGCATGTCGCCGAGGTACTGCGCGAACGCGGCGCGCTCGAAGGCAAGACCATCAAACGTATTACTTTCAACGAAATTACCAAAAAGGCCATCGATGAGGCCATGTCCAAAGCGGGCGAAGTGGACATGCAGCTGGTCGATGCCCAGCAGGCACGCAGTGCGCTGGATTATCTGGTCGGCTTCACCCTCTCGCCCCTGTTGTGGCGCAAGATTCGCAGCGGGCTGTCGGCCGGCCGCGTGCAGTCGGTGGCCCTGCGTCTGATCTGCGAACGCGAGCAGCATATCCGCGAGTTTAAAGCGAAGGAATTCTGGACCATTGATTCCGAATGCAGCATCGCGGCAGGCACAAGCGATGAAAAATTTGCCGCCCAACTGATTGCCGTAGACGGGGAGAAACTGGGCAAGTTCGCCATCATCGATGGAGTCAGTGCCGGCAGTCTGGCGCGGCGCGTGGAGATGGACGCCTTCAAGGTGGCTGCAGTCACCAAAACGCAGACCCGGCAACAACCCTCTCCGCCATTTATCACCACCACCCTGCAAATGGACGCCGCACGCAAACTCGGCTTCACGGCACGCAAGACCATGCAGATTGCACAAAAGCTCTATGAAGGTATCGATGTCGGCGGTGAAACGGTCGGTCTGATCACCTATATGCGTACCGACTCGCTGAATCTTTCCGAGGATGCCATTGTCGAGATGCGCGAGCATATCGCCAGCGCCTTCGGCAAGGAGTTCATGCCAAACAAGCCACGCCATTTTAAAACCAAGAGCAAGAATGCGCAGGAAGCGCATGAAGCGATTCGCCCGACCTCAGTGGCACGCACCCCCGAAGCCATGAAGAAGGTCCTGGATCAGGATGCGGCGCGGCTATACAAGCTGATCTGGAAGCGTGCACTGGCCTCGCAAATGGCTCCGGCAGTACTGGATCAGGTACGCGCCGATATCGAAGGCAAGGGACTGACCCTGCGCGCCAACGGCTCCACACTGGCCTTTGCCGGCTTCCGCAAGCTGTATATCGAGGGTACCGACGAGCCCGAGAAACAGGACAGTGAGCGCCTGCTGCCGCCACTCAATAAGGGCGATGCTGTGCGCATCGTCAGAGCTGATTCCAAACAGCATTTCACCGAACCGAAACCACGTTTTTCCGAAGCCACGCTGGTCAAGGAGCTGGAAGCCGATGGTATCGGCCGTCCGTCCACCTATGCATCCATCCTCAATGTGCTGCGCGAGCGCGAGTACGTGGAGATGGAAAAGAAGCGCTTCGTACCGACCGATGTCGGCGAATGGGTGAGTAAATTTCTGGTCAGCTCCTTCGGCGATATCGTCAATCCCAAATTCACCGCCTCGGTGGAGGATAAACTCGATGCCGTGGCACGCGGCGAAGCCGGCTGGAAGCCCTTGCTGCATGAGTTCTGGGGACCATTCAAGGTTGCTGTGGACAAGGCGGCGGATGCCGAACGTCCGGCCGAAGAGACCGAAGAGGTGTGCCCGGAATGCGGCAAGCCGATGGCCATCAAGCTGGGCCGTTACGGTAAGTTCCTCGCCTGCACCGGCTACCCTGCCTGCAAACATGCAAGCCCCGTGGGCGGCAAGGAAGCATCGAATGCCGAACCGGAGCTTTCCGACGAGAAGTGCGATAAATGTGGTGCCCCGATGGCCATCAAGCACGGAAAGTTCGGCAAGTTCCTCGGCTGCTCCGCCTATCCCGAGTGCAAGAATATCCAGCCGCTGGAAAAACCGAAGGATACCGGCATCACCTGTCCGGAATGCGGCAAAGGAACTTTTCTGGAAAAGAAATCCAGACGCGGCAAGGTTTTCTACTCCTGCTCAGGCTATCCCAAGTGCAAGAGTGCATTGTGGAACAAGCCGATTGATATGCCCTGTCCGAAGTGCAAGGCGCCCTTTGTCACCGAAAAGCTGACCAAGCGCAATGGCCTTGAGCATGTCTGTGCCAGCGAGGGATGTAGCTGGAAGGAACAGGTCGAAGCTCCGGAAGCTGCGTAAGTGGCAGCAAGGGAAACGCCCGGCACTGATTTACCGGTGCCCCTGACGGACATCCGCCCGGCCGGTACCAACGACATTTACGATATCTACATGCTCAACTGCAAAGCCTTCGTCGAATCATGGTCGGTGATGGCGCTCGGCATGTGGCAGGAACGGGGTGACGATCTGGATGTCTGGTACGATACAGACGGAAATCTGGCCGCCTACTATCTCGGTCAGGACGTGCTGGATGAAGTGCACATCATGCAACTGGCCGTGGCGCCGCAATTCCGCAGGCAGGGCTTAGGCAGCCGCCTGATGCAATATGAAATCGAGCGCAAACGCGCATCCGGCATGGCGCAGATGCTGCTTGAGGTGCGCGCCTCGAATCGCGCCGCACAAAAGCTATACACCTCCCTCGGCTTTCAGGTGGTCGGTCGTCGCGACGGCTATTATGCCCCGCTCGAAAATCACCCGCCCGAGGATGCTCTGCTAATGCGTTTCGACTTCTGAGTCCGACCCTTCTTCTGGATGAGCACCTACTATGACGGCAGCTTTCTTCTTGGGCAGTGCAAGGCTGTCAAAACACTTGTTGAGGCAGCGATAGACATGTTGGCAACGAACTTGCATGGTCTTTCCCTTTATATGATTAAGGTGGGACGATGACAGTGCATGAAAGCAAGCCAAAGACTGATGCAGGCGGCCTTCTCGCAACAAGAAAATTCCCTATACTGCGCCGTCTTTCGAGCATCTGTCTGGCGATGATGCTTCTTACAGCCACTGCTCTGACACTGCTGTATTGGCAGGATCAAATCGCCGAGCACAAGACCTTCTCTGCTCAGGAAAATGAAAAAAACCTAGCCTTAATCAAGTACATACTGGATGAACAGATCACCGCCTTTGCCGCCAAGAGCAAGGGGGTTGATACCGAGAGGCTTCTGGCAATGCCGGGTATCGATGCACATATTGCCTCAGTATTGGCCGATATTCACCCAGTCGATGTCCTCAAGCTGAAAGTATTCAATCTGTCTGGGATCGCCATCTATTCGACGGTCAAGCAGGATATCGGCAAGATCAGTTCACATCCCGATCTTCTGGCCAAAGCACTGCTCGGAGAAACAGCCCATCAAATTGAATTTCGCGATGCATTTTCCGGCGTTTCAGGTGTGCTGCATGATATCCATATTGCCTTGACATACAGCCCGCTTATGCATGGTGGACAACATATCGGGATCATTGAAATCTACAGGGATATCACCCCGCTTCATGAGCGCCGACTGGCAAAAGTTATTCAAATCGCTCTCATTGTGTTTGGCGCCTTTGCCCTGCTGTATGCCGTGCTGATTTTAATCGTATTCAGAATGGACCGCGCTGTAGTCGAATGGCAGAGACGCGTTGTTAATAGTGACGGAGAAGTTCATCAGGCACAGGATGCCACCAAGGCTTCAAATGCGCGTTTCCAGGTGATGGCAGAAGAGTCGCCCCTTCCCTTGCAGATATTTTCACCTGATGGTCGCACCCTTCTGGTGAACAAAGCCTGGCAAAAGATGTGGGGCGTGCCGCTGGAAGCACTGTCTAACTACAATGTGTTACACGACCAGCAGCTGATTGACCGGGGGATGATGCCATATATCCGGAAAGCCTTTGCAGGGGAGCCCAGTGAAATTCCGGCAGGCTATTATGACAGGGCGATGACGCCCGAGGTGGCAAGTGGTGGCGGTGTCTTATGGGTGCGCGGCCACATCTACCCGATTAAGGACAGCCAAGGGGAAGTATCCGAAGTTGTTCTGATTCAGGAGGATGTCACCGAGCACAAGCAGCTGGAAAGTTCCATGCAGAAATATTCTTTTATCGCGAATGCCTCACAGGATTTCATGAATCTGATTGACCGGAATTACGTCTACCAGAGCGCGAACGATGCTTTTCTGAAGGAACGAAACCTAAACCGGGAAGATGTCATTGGCAGGACAGTGGCAGATATATGGGGAGAGGAAACCTTCAACTCGAAGATCAAACCCATCTTGGATCAATGCTTTTCCGGCCATATGAAGAAGCAGGAATTTTATTTTACGTCGCCTTCGGGCGAAACGCTTCATTATGAGGCTCGCTTTTATCCGTTTTTTAGTGAAAAGGGCAAGGTAGAGCTTACCGCAGTTTTTACCCGTGACATCACCGAGCGCAAACAGACCGAGGCCAAGCTGGAAGAAAGCATGGCGCGTTACGACAACCTCGTTCAGCACATTCCCGTTGGCGTCTATCTCTTCCGTTTTCATGCTGATGGCTCGATGAGCTTTGAATATGTCAGCCCTGTGTTTTGCCAGCTACTGGGCCTTGACGAAGGCGCAGTGCTGAGCGACGCCAGCATTGCCTTTTCTACTGTACACCCCGACGATCTGGATAGCCTGATAAAATCCAATACTGACGCCAAGGAGCTGATGAAGCCCTTTCGCTGGGAAGGCCGGTTTATCATCCATGGCGAAACGCGCTGGATACAAATCAAATCCGACCTCACAGCTCAGGGCGAGGGTGAAAGCCTGTGGAGCGGCGCGGTCAGCGATATCACCGAGCACAAGCAGGCGGAAATAACCCTGCAGCAGAGCGAAGAACAATTACGCCATGTTATTGCTGGTGCAGCACTGGGTTATTGGGACTGGGATTTCAAAACAGGTGCTCAGCAGGTGAATGATCGCTGGCTGGATATACTGGGGCTGGATCGAGCAGATATCGCCAATAATGTCAGCGACTGGGAGGCAAGAGTCCACCCCGATGACAAGCAGCGAGTCCTGCCTGTCATTGAAGCCTCTTTCACCAATCGTGAACCTTATACTGTTGAATTCAGGATGAAGCACAAAGACGGGCACTGGGTCTGGATTCAGGGCTCAGGGGCGGTCATTTCCTATGATCCCATCTCGAACGAGCCACTGCGAGTCTGCGGCACACATCAGGATATTTCCGAGCGCAAACAGGTGGAGGAAAATCTTCAGCTCACCCAGTTTGTCAGTGACCATGCACCTGAGTGCATTGTCTGGGTCGATGAACAGGCGAAGATTTGCTACGTCAACGAAGCGGAATGCCGCGAACATGGCTATACAAGAGAAGAGCTGCTTGGGATGTCCATCCCCGACATGGATCCTGATTTCCCGATTGAAACATGGCCTGCTCACTGGCAGGAACTCAAGCAGAAAGGCTCCCTCAGCTTCGAAACACAGCACAGCCGCAAGGATGGCTCTGTTTTCCCGGTCGAGGTCGCCGCCAACTTCGTTAAATTTGGCGACAAGGAATATAACGTTGCATTCGTCAGAAACATCAGCGCGCGCAAGCTGGCAGAAGATGCCTTGCGGGAACACACGCAACAGCTGCAGGAAATCCAGACCATGCATGAGGAAGCCCAGCGCATAGCCCAGGTTGGTCATTGGCAACTTGATTTGGTCAACAATGTTTTAATCTGGTCGAATGAGTTGTACCGCATATTCGGCATGAATCCCAGTGCGCCGGAAACATATGATGCATTTCTGGAAATTGTGCACCCTGATGACCGTGAATTGGTAAATCATGCTTATTCGGAGTCGATAAAAAATAGAACCCAGTATGATATTGAGCACCGCTTGCTGATGCAGGACGGCTCTATCAAATGGGTACATGAGCGCTGCCTGACCAGCTACTCGGATGAGGATGGCGCACCACTGCGCTCGATTGGTACAACGCTGGATATTACCGAGCGCAAAGCAAGCGAAGGTAAAGCCCGCATGTTACTTCATGCCATAGAACACGCCGGCGAATCCATGATGATTACAGATCGGAATGCCATACTCGAATATGTGAATCCGGCATTTAGCAAAGTCACGGGATATTCGCCGGAAGAAATACTTGGCAAAACCCCGGCGGTCCTTAAAAGCCAGGCTCAGGATCAGGCCTTTTACAAAGAGCTATGGGATACGATCACACGCGGTGAAGTCTGGAACGGCACGCTGGTCGATCGTCGAAAGGATGGCAGTTTTTATCCGGCGATGATGTCTGTAGCACCCATCCATAACAGCGCTGGCGAAACCACCCATTATGTTGCTATTCAACAGGACATGAGCGAATACAAGAAAATGGAGGATCAGTTCCTTCAGGCTCAGAAGATGGAGGCCATCGGCACGCTGGTAGGTGGTATCGCCCATGACTTTAACAATATGCTGGCAGCTATTCAGGGTAATGTTTATCTGGCCAAACGAAAACTGAAACAACAACCGGAGGTTGACGCCAAGCTGGATGGCATCGAACAACTTGGCAAGCGCGCGGCAGATATGGTCAAGCAACTACTCACATTTGCCCGCAAAGACCGGATGAAGATGAGCACCTTCTCACTCAACACCTTTATCAAGGAAGGCTTTCAACTGGTCAAAGCAGCCATCCCCGAGAATATCGAACTCGCTTGCGACATCTGCCAGGAAGAATTGACCATTGCCGGTGATGCTACTCAGTTGCAACAGGTATTGATGAATCTATTGAACAATGCACGCGATGCGGTCTTTTATGTGAGCCAACCGAGCATCCTCTGCAGCCTCAAGCCATTTGTCGCCACAGCCGCTTTTGGAAAAGTGCACCCGGAGACCAAGGGCAAGCGGTTCGCAAAACTAAGCGTGGGCGACAACGGACAGGGTATTGAAGCAGAGTGTTTGGAGAAGGTTTTCGAGCCGTTTTTCACCACCAAGGGTATTGGCGAAGGTACGGGGCTGGGTCTGGCAATGGTTTACGGTGCTGTGCAATCACATGGTGGTATTATTGAAGTGGAAAGCGAAAAGGGAGTTGGTTCGGCTTTTCATATTTACCTGCCATTGACGGAAAAAGTTCAGGATTCAGTCCAGAAAGATGCAGGCGGCATTGTCCACGGCAGTGGAGAAACCATTCTTCTGGTGGATGATGAAGAGGATATGAGAGTCACATCCGGGGAAGTTCTTAAAGATATGGGCTATCAGGTGTTGATCGCTAGCGATGGCGAGGACGCTCTGCAGATGTTCAGCTTGCATCAGAATGATATCCGGCTGGTGATCTCGGATATTGTCATGCCGAAGATGGGCGGTATCGAACTGGCGAAAGCCATCCGACGCCTGGATAAGAAGTTGCCCATTATTTTCGCCACCGGCTATGCCAAGGATCAGGCGATGTCTGATGAGGATCAGGTTGAGAACAGCACCATTATCAGCAAGCCGTTTTCATATAAAAAGCTCAGCCAACTGATTCTAAAGTTGATTGGCCATCAATGAACATCCGCTCGAGAAAGTCTCCTGAGGGGGTAAGGCCGGATAATTTGATTGGCGATGCAGGCGTCAGGATTGATAAATGGTTGTGGGCGGCGCGCTTTTACAAGGTGCGTAGCATGGCTGCCGATGCGGTGAAAGGCGGGCATGTGTGGATCAACGGGGTGCGTGCCAAACCAGCAAAGCTGGTGCATATCGGTGATGCCATCAGCCTTCAGAAGGAACAGCAGGCCTTTGATCTGCTGGTCACGGGACTGTCTGAGAAACGCGGCCCTGCTTCACAGGCGCAGACGCTTTATACTGAAACTCCTGAGAGCATTGAACGGCGCGCCACGCTTGCCGAACAGCATAAGCTGCATGCCGCATCATCCCCCGCACCCGACAAACGCCCGGACAAACGCGACCGCCGCCACATCATCAGCTTCAAATCAAAATAGAATCCGCATCAAAGTCAGGTATCACGGCTTGCCTGCATCATCGTTGTTTCCCGGTTCCCGGCCGCAAGTCAGGCATACCTTCTCTCTGCTGGCAAACACCCAGATCGGATAGAGAATTGTCGGAATAAGAAACACCATGGAAACAGCACACAGCGTGGCTAAAAGCAGCCAAACCCAAGAACTGCCACCCCATTCCGTATGATACGGCTGGCCGCATTTTCTGCACACTGTATGTCTTGCCATCACTTCACCACCCGTGGGCAAGTATCAGCACAAAGCAAAGCAACCCGCCCAAGATCAGCAGCATCGCCGGTGCATAGGTCTTCACCATCTCCACAAACGTGCGCCTCGTTTTCCTCCTGACTCTCGTCCGCAAGGTTAGCCATGCGCTCCGCCAGCGTCATCCGCTGCATCACCACAGGCAAGGTTCGGCTGCCCTTCGTAGACGACGTGAAGACAAAGCCTTGGGGATTCTGCTACATTCGTCAGGCGGAATGCCGTGGAGGATGTTTATGTTTGAGCTGATGATGAAATGGAAAGCGGCTGGCCTGCAGATACTTTGGCCGGACGATGTTCATTCGCTTCCCGGCTGGAAAGCGCTGATTACGCGCATCTTGCAGGTGAGTTTTGCGGTGATTCGTGATTTTCTCGAAGGACAGCTCACCCTGCGCGCCATGAGTCTGGTGTACACCACCCTGCTCTCATTGGTTCCTCTGCTCGCCCTCACCTTCTCCGTACTCAAAGGTTTCGGGGTGCAGAATCAGCTTGAGCCGGCACTGGTGAATACATTGTCTGCATTGGGAGACAAGGGAGAAGAAATCGCCCGGCAAATTGTCGGCTTCGTGGATAACATCAAGGTCGGCGTCTTGGGCTCATTGGGTCTCGGCATGTTGATCTATACGGTTGTTTCCCTACTGCACAAAATCGAAAAATCCTTCAATTATATCTGGCACATCGATAAGGCCCGCCCACTGGGGCAACGCTTCAGCGAATACCTGAGCGTGATTCTGGTCGGCCCGCTACTGATTTTCTCCGCCCTCGGCATGACGGCATCGCTGATGAGTTCTTCCGTGGTTGGGGCGATCTCAAGCGTTCCACTTTTGGGACTTGTGGTGGCTTCGATTGGCAAACTCATTCCTTACGCCCTGGTGATCGTCGCCTTTACCTTTGTTTATATCTTCATGCCAAACACCAAGGTGAAGATCGGGCCAGCGCTGATCGGTGGTGCAGTAGCCGGTATTGCATGGGAAACAGCAGGCTGGGCTTTCGGCACTTTTGTCGTTAATTCGGGCAACTACACAGCCATCTATTCCGGCTTCGCCATCCTGATCATGTTCATGATCTGGCTGTTTGTGAGCTGGTTGATTCTGCTGCTCGGCACCAGCATCGCATTCTATTGCCAGAATCCGGGGCATATCGCGGTGCGCCGGAATCAACAGGGCTTAAGCCCTCTCCTGACGGAGAAACTGTCGCTGCTCGCCATGTTCCATATCGGACAGCATTACTACCGTCACCAGACAGCATGGCAAATCGACGAACTGGCACGCAAACTGGGTGCGCCGCTTAATGTCACTCAGGACATTCTGGATACACTGCAAGCACGCCAGCTCATTATCGCCACCAGCGAAGGTTCGCCGCCTTATGTGCCTGCACAGGATATGGAGACCCTGCCGGTCAAACATATCCTTGATGCCGTGCGCTCCGGCAATGAGGAAAGTGGTCTTATGCCATGGCGATTGGCGAAGGAGCCGGTGGTTGACCAGATGATGCAGGCTGCAGACGAAGCGGTTGATCAAGCTATGCAGCATCAAACCCTGAAGGACATGGTTCTTGCCGGACTTGGAAAAGATGCCAAACAGAATGGCAAAGAATTATAAGAGGCTGCGAAACCGGCAAATAAAAAAGGGCCCCTTATCGGGGCCCTTTTTATTGTGGCTCGAATGAAAAACCAGCGCTTAATTCGCAGCTAATTGGCGCAGCACATAATGCAGGATGCCGCCGTGACGGTAGTAATCCCATTCCTTGGGAGTGTCGATACGCACGCTGGCAGTGAAGGTCTTGCCGTCGGCCGTAACGCTCACTTCTTTCGCGCCCTGCTTCACGCCGCTGATGCTGAATACTTCATGGCCTGTCAGTCCCAGCGTTTCGGGGCTGTCGCCATCCAAAAACTGCAAGGGAAGGATGCCCATGCCAACCAGATTGGAACGGTGGATACGCTCATAGCTTTCGGCAATCACGGCACGCACGCCCTGCAGGGCAGGTCCCTTAGCAGCCCAGTCGCGCGACGAACCCGAACCGTATTCCTTACCGGCAAGGATAATGGCCGGAACAGCTTCTTCCCTGTACTGCATGGCCGCATCGTAAATGCTCATGGCTTCGCCATCCGGCAGATGCAGGGTCACACCTCCCTCTGTGCCGGGGGCCAATCGGTTGCGCAAGCGGATGTTGGCAAAGGTACCGCGCATCATGACCTCATGATTGCCGCGCCGTGAGCCGTAGGAGTTGAAATCCTTTGCCTCCACGCCCTGTTCGCGCAGGTAACGACCAGCCGGGGAATCAGCTTTGATATTGCCTGCCGGCGAGATGTGGTCGGTGGTCACCGAATCGCCGAGCATGGCCAGCACGCGCGCACCGCTGATATCGCCGATGCTGCCCGGCTCCTTGCTCATGCCGACAAAGTAGGGCGGGTTCTGGATATAGGTGGAATCATCCTCCCAGGCAAAACGCTCGCCCTCAGGGGCAGCCAGTTGCTGCCAGTTGGCATCGCCCTTGAACACATCGGCATAGGATTTGGTGAACTGAGCGCGATTCACGCCCGCCACAGCCGCCGCGACCTCGGCCTGTGTCGGCCATATGTCCTTCAGATACACATCCTGGCCGTTGGCGCCCTTGCCCAGCGGCTCCTTGTACAGATCGATATTCATCGTTCCAGCAATGGCATAGGCCACGACCAGCGGCGGGGAGGCCAGATAATTCATGCGCACCTCAGCATGCACGCGACCTTCGAAGTTGCGATTGCCGGAGAGCACCGAACAAACGGAAAGGTCTCCATCAGCGATGGCCTTGGAGACTTCAACAGGCAGCGGTCCGGAGTTGCCGATACATGTGGTGCAACCGTAGCCGACAACATGGAAGCCCAGCTTTTTCAGCGGCTCCATAAGCCCCGCACCTTCAAGATATTCGGTAACCACCAAAGAGCCGGGGCCGAGTGAGGTTTTCACCCACGGCGCAGAGTTGAGACCTAAGGCGGCGGCTTTCTTGGCAACAAGACCCGCACCGAGCATGACCGATGGGTTGGAGGTGTTGGTGCAGGAGGTGATGGCTGCGATAACCACGGCACCGTTGTCGATGGTCACTTCTTTGCCGTTAATATTTGTGCGCACGGCCTTCGTTTCCAGTCCTGCTTCGGCCTTCACGGCACTCAATGCCTTGGTAAAGCTTGCCTTTGCATCGGTCAGTGCAACGCGATCCTGCGGGCGCTTGGGGCCGGCCAGTGAGGGTACAACCGTGGACATATCCAGCGACAGCGTCTCGCTGTAATCAGCTGTGTTCGGCCCGTCGCGGAACATGCCCTGGGCCTTGGCATAGGCCTCGACCAGCGCAATGTTTTCTTCGGAGCGGCCGGAAAGGCGCAGGTAATTCAGGGTCTCATGATCAATCGGGAAGATGCCGCAGGTGGCGCCATATTCCGGTGCCATATTGGCGATAGTGGCGCGATCAGCCAGTGGCAGATGATCCAGTCCCGCACCATAGAATTCGACAAACTTGCCGACCACGCCGTGCTTGCGAAGGATTTCCACAATGGTCAGCACAAGATCGGTGGCGGTGGCACCTTCCGGCAAGGCTCCGTTCAACTCAAAACCAACCACCTTGGGAATCAGCATGGAGACCGGCTGGCCGAGCATGGCTGCTTCCGCCTCGATACCGCCCACACCCCAGCCGAGTACGCCGAGGCCATTAATCATGGTGGTGTGCGAATCGGTGCCGACCAGCGTATCCGGGTAGGCTACGCCTGCATCATCCACAAACACAGTACGCGCCAGATTCTCCAGATTGACCTGATGCACAATCCCGGTATCCGGTGGCACAACCTTGAAGTTGTCGAAGGCCAACTGCCCCCACTTAAGGAAGTTGTAGCGCTCGCGGTTGCGCGAAAATTCAATTTCGGCGTTCTTTGCCATGGCATCATCGGAGCCGAATGCATCCACCTGCACGGAGTGGTCAATCACAAGTTCGGCCGGCGCCAGCGGATTGATCTGCGCAGCCTTGCCACCAAGCGCCACCACTGCATCGCGCATGGCTGCCAGATCGACCACGGCGGGTACGCCCGTGAAATCCTGCATCAGCACACGTGCCGGCATGTAGGCGATTTCTTTCGACGGCTCGGCCTTGGCATCCCAGTTGAGGATCGACAGCACATCCTCGCGACTGACCACCTCGCCGTCTTCGCGGCGCAGCAGATTCTCCAGCAGAATTTTCATCGAGAATGGCAAGCGGGCGGCATCGCCAGCAGCATCCAGACGGTAATAGGTGTATGTCTTATCCTTGACCTTGAGAGTGCTCCTGGCACCAAAACTATTGCTCACCCGAATCTCCTTTGCCGTACATATAAATTGAATGTGGCTCAGCCTAGCGCCATAGGGGTCATAGCAAAAGAAATCCTCTTTCGATATCCGACCAGCAAAAATATGAAGGAGGGTAATCTTTGCGCCTGTCTTACAGACAGCCGTGATTTATAATCCTGATCATCGGCCAAAGGCTGATATCTCAGGAGGCATGAACATATGCGTAAATCTATTTTGTCCCTGGCTGCACTGGCAGCCCTCGGATTGGCAGCAACACCCGTTTTGGCAGCAGATCATGGCGTGCGTGAAAAGGCCGGCATGTCAGCCGATGCACATGCAGACAAGGCAACCAAGAAGGCTCACCAGGCTGAGCGCAAGGCAAACAAGGATGAGGAGAAGTCTGCCAAGAAGCATCACGACAAGAAAAAGAAAGAGATGAAGGAAAGGAAAGACAAAGCCTCGGATGAAGGCAAGAAAGAGATGAAGGAAAGGAAAGACAAAGCCTCCGATGAAGGTAAGAAAAAGATGAAGATGAAGGAAGCCGACAAGAAGATGGAAAGCGAAACCAACTGACCATCGCCCTTCACTGAATCAATATTCAGTTTCATTTTGCAAAGCCCCGCCCTCGGCGGGGCTTTCTGCTTTAAGGAGGGCGTTATTCCGTGGTGCTTAAATATTCAATCATTGCCGGCGCAGACAGCATGGGGAGCAGCTTGGCATTGGCTTCCGGCATGGCGAAATCTCCCAGAGCATCACAGCTCACCCATGCGTGTTCCGATTCGCAGTTCAATCCCGATGTGTCGAGGCAGTCGCAGGCAAATAAGCTGAAGTGAAGTATCCGATCCTGATAGGCATGTTCAGCATCGCCAATATGTTGCCAACGTATTGCAGCGAGTCCTGTTTCTTCTGCCAATTCGCGCTTCGCGGCCTGCAGAGCTTCTTCTCCAACCTCCACCTTGCCGCCGGGAAAAGACCACAGGCCTGCGCAATGCACATCGGCAGGTCGACTGAGCAACAACACTTCACCGTTGCGGTTGAAAGCGGCGATGAGCGCAATGGTTTGATGGAGCATGCATCGAATACTAAGGACTTCATCGGCAAAGTCGCTGCCCAAGGCGCTGCTTGCGGGCAATGGTGATTCCCGCGCGGCGAGGCTAGGCTTCTCTGATGTCGCCCCCATTGGAAATCATTCGTCATGCAGTTCAAGCCTACCCCGATTCGCTGGCCGAGCAGGAAGGGCGGGTGGCAGACATCATCGCAGGCCGGGCAAGCCCCTGCATCATTCTTACCGAACACCCGCCGCTGTACACCATCGGCACCTCAGGCAGCGAAAGCGATATTCTCAGTCGTATCGTTGATGGTGAATCCATCAGCGTATTCGAGAGCGGGCGCGGTGGCGAGGTGACCTACCATGGGCCTGGGCAACTGGTGTGCTATGTGCTAGCCGACCTGCGCAGCGATCCCGACCTGCACCGCCATGTCCAGCGGCTGGAGGAGATGGTCATACGCACACTGGCTGACTTCGGCATCGAAGCCTGTCGCAGCAAACGTGGCATCGGGGTCTGGGTGGGCGGCAACAAAATAGCCGCTGTCGGCGTGCGCTGCCGCAAATGGATCACCTTTCACGGCATCGCCCTGAATATCCATCCGAATCTGCGCCACTTTTCCGGCATTGTGGCCTGCGGGATGACAGATTCACCCGTGACATCCATGCATGCGGAGGGCGTTCACGCCAGTCGCAGCGAGGTGGAGACGCGCGTTCTTGAACATGCCAAGGCACTGTTCTCTGCACCTATAGACTGACGCATCCCCGGACAAGAACGGTCTCGTTGAAAACCTTGCACGGCAGGGCACGATACGTAGCGTTCCGATTCCTTCAAACCGCACACGGGAGCAACCATGTCCAGCCAGTCCTACACCATCCGGCGCGCACTGATCAGCGTATCCGATAAAACCGGCGTCGAGGCTTTCGCCCGCGCACTAAGCGCCAAGGGCGTGGATATCCTGTCCACCGGCGGCACAGCCAAGCTCTTGCGCGAGGCAGGCATCGCCTGCCGTGATGTCTCCGAGTACACTGGCTTCCCCGAGATGATGGACGGGCGTGTAAAAACCCTGAACCCCAAGGTGCACGGCGGCATCCTTGCGCGCCGCGATAATCCCGGCGATCTAGCCTCCATGGCCGAGCACGGTATCGAGCAAATCGATCTGGTCTGTGTGAATCTGTATCCGTTTCGCGAGGCCGTGGCCAAAGAGGGCTGCACGATTGACGATGCCATTGAAAACATCGACATCGGCGGGCCCTGCATGGTGCGCGCCTCAGCCAAGAATCATAAATTCGTCACCATCGTCGTCGATCCGAGCGATTACGTCATGATCCTCGACGCGATGGACAGCAACGATCTTGATGAAGCCAAACGCCGCGCGCTGGCCGTGAAGGCCTTCGCACACACTGCGGCCTATGACGGCGCCATCGCCAACCATTTTTCCGCCCTTAATGCCGATGGCTCCAAGCGCGACTTCCCGGATATCTTCACCCGCCAGTTCATCAAGACAGCAGACGAGCTGCGCTACGGTGAAAACCCACATCAGCAGGGCGCTTTCTACGCCGACCCAGAGGATGAGGGCATGTCGCTGGCCGATTGCGAGATCATGCAGGGCAAGGCGATTTCCTATAACAACATCGCCGATGCCGATGCCGCCTTCGCGCTGGTGCGCGATTTTGAGGCGCCTGCTGTGGTCATCGTCAAGCATGCCAACCCCTGCGGCGTGGCCGTGGGTGCCGATCAGGCAGAAACATACGAGCGTGCTCGCGCTGCCGACGCAGTGTCTGCTTTTGGAGGAATAGCTGCATTCAATCGCCCGCTTGAAGAGGCAACCGCCAAGCTGATTGCCGAAACCTTCATGGAGGTGGTCATTGCTCCCGGCTTCACCGAAGCCGCGCGTGCCGTGCTGGCCGAGCGCAAGAATCTGCGTCTGCTGCTGGCCCCGTCCATCGAGGCTGTAAGTGGTGGTCTTGAATTCAAGCGGGTGAATGGTGGCCTGCTGGTGCAGCAGCGCGATGACCACATCCTGCATCGCGACACCTGCAAGGTGGTGACCAAGCGCGCCCCGACGGACGTCGAATGGGACGATATGCTGTTTGCCTGGACGGTCGCCAAGCATGTGAAATCCAATGCCATCGTGTTCGCCAAGAATGGCGTAACGCTGGGCGTGGGTGCCGGCCAGATGAACCGCGTGAACTCGACGCGCATTGCCGCCCTGCACGGTGGCTCAGCCATCAAGGGTTCGGCAGTGGCCTCCGATGCCTTCTTCCCCTTCCGCGACGGCGTGGATGCACTGGCCGATGCCGGCGCCACGGCGGTCATTCAGCCGGGCGGCTCGATCCGCGACGATGAAGTGATTGCCGCAGCCGACGAAAAAGACATCGCCATGATCTTCACCGGCATCCGGCATTTCAGGCACTGATCCGAAATTCGCCTCAAGTAAACCAAAAGGCCCGCCTCATCGAAGCGGGCCTTTTGTTTTTGTTCGCTCACACATTCGCACATTCGGGGTCTTGTTTCGCGCATTGTAGTTACCGCAGATTGTCCTTGCGAAGCAATCGCTCGGTACGCATAACATGCAGGATAAAGACCTTTTGCCCATCGAAGCGGTAGAAGATGCGGCAGGGCGGCTCGACGATCTGCCGGTAGCGGGAGCCTTCGAGTTCGGGAACCGCACCGCCGCTTTCAGGAAAACTCGCTAGCTGCTCGGTGTGCACAAAGACGCGGCGCACCAGTTCGGATGCGGCGACCGGGTTTTCCAGTGCGATGTAATCGGCGATGGCGTCGAGGTCGCTGAGCGCCGGTTCCGTCCAGACTACTTCAGCCATCGGGCCATGCTGGCCTTGGCTTCATCCTGGTTGAGCGTGCGGCCATCGGTGACGGCCGACTCGCCCCTGGCGATCCCTTCAAGAATACCCATGCGGCTCTGCAACAATTCATACGACTCGACATCAACGAGGTAGGCAGTCGGCATGCCATGCTGGGTAATCAGGATGGGTTGTTTGTCTCGCTCAAGATCGGACAACAATTCCGTTGCCTGTCGTTTAAGGGTGGTTACAAGTTCGGTACGCATAAAGTGACACTAAAGTAGCACTCCCGGCAACGCAAGCCCACTTGGCAGGAGAAACCGTTACGGCCTGCGCAACAGTTCCACCCGGATAGGCATCCGGAATTCAGCACCTGAAGGGGTCATACGCGATTCGAACTTCGCTTTGACCTTTGCATGCAACTCGGGGGAAAGACTGTGATCGCTATGCGTCACCTTGAGAATCTTGCGGTCGAAATCATCGAAGTCGTCGAAATGCATCGGGGAGAGGAAAAAGGTTTCCGAGGCCAGTTCGAACAGGCCTGAATCCACGCCGCGCTGCACCGCCTCGAAAGCGGCAAGGGAAGCTCTGCGAAGTACACTCCCACGCCGAAAAGTTCATACAATCTATACTGTTTATTCGGTGAAATGACCGACAGGTACGGAGGCCAAATCCGTGAACAGCCGTTGAATCACTCCTGAAAAGACATCCGTCGGACCCGTAGTGAAAAGACGAATGGCCGGTTGATCGACCGGCGGGCCGAGCAGGCCCTGGCGGGTGAGCTGGCGCAGCGTCTGCCGGGCAACGGCGGCACCCGTGTCGATGAGATGGATATCGGGGCCGACGATGTCGCGGATCAGTTCGCGCAGCAGCGGGTAGTGGGTGCAGCCCAGCACGATTGTGTCGGCTCCCTGGTGCAGGAGAGGTTGTAAAAACTGTTCCACATTCTCCCGCAGCTCTGCCGAGCCGGGTTCGGAGTTCTCGATCATCTCCACCAGCCCCGGGCAGGGCCGGGTGATCACGTGGAGGCCGTCGGCGAAGGCCTTCAGGAGGCCTGCCAGTCGCGCGCTCCTGATGGTTCCCTCTGTGGCTAGGATGCCGACGGTACCGTTCTTTGTCGCCTCACTGGCCGGCTTCACCGCCGGCTCCATACCGATCACCGGAATGGAAAGATGGCCGCGCAAGGCGCCGGCCGCCGCAGCAGTGGCGGTATTGCAGGCGACCACCAGCGTCTTGATGTCGTAACGGTTCACCATCTGGTCGGCCAGATGCAGAACTCGCTGCTGAATCCAGATGTCGGTTTTGCTGCCGTAGGGAAGATTGGCTGAATCGGCCAGATAAGCCATCGGCTCGTGCGGCAGAATGGCGCGAATTTCGCGCAGCACGGTCAGGCCGCCGACTCCTGAATCGAGGATGCCGATCGGGCGAATGCTCATGTGGAGGCGAAATCCCCGGAGATCACCGGCCCGGAGATAAAGGCAAAGCCGCCCGGCTCTAACACCACCATACTGAGGTGAATGTTCGCATCTCCCAGCTTCATGCTGCGACGATAAAACGGTGGCCACCGCATGTGAAGCCCCGGCGGATGGCAACCTTCGCCAAACCTCGCCAATACCCGACACGACATGGGTGTTAAATAATATATACAGGTGTACATTATTATGAATAATGGTGCCGGTGACGAAAGAACTCAGCGCCAAAATTAAAGCCCTGCGCGAAAAACAGGGGCTTTCACAACGGGGACTGGCCGAAGCGGCCGGCATCAGTGCGGCTTCCCTGTCACAGCTCGAAGCAGGTCTTACCTCGCCCTCGGTAGCCACACTGGAAAAACTGGCCGATGGTCTGGGCGTTGCCGTGGCTGCCTTTTTTATCGAAACCGGCGATGCCGTGGATATCGAAATCTTTGATCTTAACGACCGCCCCTCCGTACCCTTAAGTCAGGGCGGACGCTTCATCCCCTTAACAGCCATGCATCAACCGACCGGATTTGAACCCATGCTGGTTCAACTCGAACCCGGCGGCCGTTTTGAGGAAGGGCAATACGGCATCAAGAGTCCGCATGCCTTTGTCTGGATGCGCCGCGGCAAAGCCTTGCTCGAATACGACGGGCGCGAATATGCCCTGAGTGAAATGCAGTCGCTTTATTACGATGCCCGCAAGCAACACAACTGGCGCAATGTATCCGATGAGATTTGCGAACTGCTGATGGTGCGCTCGCGGTGAGCGGGATACTCACGCTCGATCTGGCTCTGGCCGCCTGTATCTCATCCCTGCTGGCATCACTGCTTCCAGCCCTGTTCACCTCCGGCAATATCCTGCGCACGCTTCTCTGTCTGCTGCTCTCCGTTACGGGCCTTTTGGCTATCGCCGCCGGCATCACCGGATTGATGGAGGGCGGAGGCGCGCTGACTCTTCCGCTGGGCTTGCCGTGGCTGCCCATACATCTGCGACTGGATGCGTTGGGTGCCTTTTTCCTGCTGCTCATAGGTTCTCTGTTATTGCCCGTGGCCATCTATTCGCAGGGTTATCTGCGCGGGGTAACGCGGCTTGCGCCGCTGGCGGTATTTTTACCACTGTTCGTGTTCGGCATGCTGGGCGTGGTGCTGGCCGACGATGCATTTTCCTTCATGCTGCTCTGGGAAGTAATGAGCCTGGCTTCGTATTTTCTGGTGACCTTCGAACACCAGCATGCGGAAAACCGCAAGGCAGGCTTCTTCTATCTGCTGATGGCACATATGGCCGGCCTGCTGATTCTGGGCAGTTTTGCCGTGCTCTATGCGGCATCCGGCTCCTTTGAATTTGCCACCATGCGGCAGGCTGCGATCTCCCCCTTCTGGGCGGCCATCGCCTTTCTGCTGGCAGGGCTGGGCTTCGGCACCAAGGCGGGTGTGGTCCCGCTGCACGGCTGGTTGCCCGATGCGCATCCGGTGGCACCAAGCAATGTTTCTGCTTTGATGAGCGGCATTATGCTCAAGGTGGCAATTTTTGGTTTCATCCGGGTGGTGTGGGATTTAATGGGGCCAGGCGATTTCCAGTGGTGGTGGGGCACACTTGTGCTGGCGGCGGGTTCCTCATCGGCTGTGACCGGCGTGCTACTGGCACTGCAACAGAACGATGTGAAACGCCTGTTGGCCTATTCCTCAATTGAGAATATCGGCATCATACTGATAGGCCTTGGTCTTGGCATGCTGTTGGCCCGCTACGGACATCCCACACTGGCAGCGCTCGGCCTTATCGCAGCTCTGTATCACAGCATCAACCACGCTCTGTTCAAGGGCCTGCTGTTCATGGGAGCAGGCGCCGTGCTGCACAGCTTTGGCTCACGCGACATGGAATCCATGGGCGGGCTAATCCACCGCATGCCGTGGACCGCTGTATTCTTCCTTGTCGCCTGCCTGTCCATTTCCGGACTTCCCCCGTTCAACGGCTTTGTCTCCGAATGGCTTATCTTTCAAAGTGCTCTGATGGCGCCGCAGCTGGGCGGCGCTCTGCTTACCGCCATGGTGCCCTTCTCGGCAGCCATGCTCGCACTGGCCGGCGCACTTGCCGCAGCCTGTTTTGTGAAGGTGTTCGGCGTGGTCTTTCTCGGCCATGCGCGCAGCAATGCCGCCGCACATGCACATGAGGTGGATAACTGGATGAAGCTGGGTATGGCTATTCCCGTCGTGCTCTGCCTGGCGCTCGGTCTGCTACCGGTGTTGTTCATTCCGCTCATGGATGCCGTACCGCAAACGCTATTGGATATTTCATTGACCGGTGCCGTACATGCCCACGGCTGGTTGTGGCTGACCCCGGTTGATGTGTCACACGCATCTTATTCCGCACCCGCAGCCCTTGCCGGCATGCTGGCCTTGGGCTGCGTGGCCTTCATCTTCCTGCATCCGCGTGGAGAAAGCATTCGGCGCAGCGTGCTGTGGAGCTGCGGCAATCCGCATACCCATGCCCGCATGCAATACAGTGCCAGCAGCTTCTCGCAGCCGCTGCGGCGAATTCTGGTCGGTATTTATCAACCGGAAGAGCATATCCACAACGAAAAGAACCGGCATAAACTGCTGACCAGAAAGGTGCACTTCACCTCGCTCGTGCGGGACATAGCCGTGCAGAAGCTGTATCAGCCCATTGCTGAATTCGTACTGTCGCTGGCCAAGCGGCTGGATCGGCAACATCAGACCGGCATTCATACCTATCTGGCCTATACCTTCTATACGATTCTGTTCCTGCTCGCCCTGCTGTCGTTCAAACAGGCCGTTGCCCACTATCATCTCCCATCCCTGATGCAGGCGGCGAGCGCCATATGATGTCGGCACTCAACCTGGCATTGAGCGCCTGCGGTCTGGCCCTCGCGGCGGCGCTGGCCCCTTCCCTCGTGCACCGGCCTGATATGCAGCGCACGACCCTAAGCCTGCTGCTCGCCCTTACCGGGCTACTGGCCATACTGGCCGGCATGGCCGGCCTGCTCTATGGCGGTGGCGACATCGTTCTGCCGCTGGGCCTGCCCTGGCTGCCCATGCATCTAAGGCTGGATGCGCTGGCGTCTTTTTTCTATCTGGTTATCGGCGCGTTGCTGCTGCCCGTGGCCATCTATTCACAGGGCTATCTGCGCGGCGAGTCGCACCTGACACCACTGGCCATCTTCCTGCCGCTGTTCGTACTCGGCATGTTGGGCATCCTTGCCTCCGACGATGCCTTCACCTTCATGCTGTTCTGGGAACTGATGAGCATATCGTCCTTTTTTCTGGTGACCTTCAAACACCAGCACGCGGAAAACCGCAAGGCAGGCTTTATCTATATCCTCATGGCGCATATGGCGGGCCTGCTGATTCTGGGCAGCTTTGCCGTGCTCTATGCTGCATCCGGCTCCTTTGAGTTTTCCGCCATGCGGCAGGCGGAGATTAGCCCCTTCTGGGCTTCGGTCGCGTTTCTGCTGGCAGGCTTTGGTTTCGGTACCAAGGCGGGTGTGGTTCCTCTGCACGGCTGGCTGCCCGAGGCGCATCCAGTGGCGCCAAGTAATGTTTCTGCCCTGATGAGCGGCATCATGCTCAAGGTGGCAATATTTGGCTTCATTCGTGTGGTCTGGGATTTGATGGGGCCGGGCGATTTCCAGTGGTGGTGGGGCACGCTGGTGCTCGCCGCAGGCTCCGGCTCAGCCGTATCCGGCGTGCTTCTGGCCCTGCAACAGCACGACCTGAAGCGCCTCCTGGCCTACCACTCAATCGAGAATATCGGCATCATCCTAATTGGCTTGGGGCTTGGCATGCTGCTGGCGCATTTCGGGCATCCGATGCTGGCCGCTCTTGGTCTGATCGCAGCCCTCTATCACACCATCAACCATGCGCTGTTCAAGGGCCTGCTGTTCATGGGCGCAGGCGCCATACTGCACAGTACTGGCTCGCGAGACATGGAATCCATGGGGGGCCTGATCCACCGTATGCCATGGACCGCCGTATTCTTCCTCGTGGCCTGCCTGTCCATCTCCGCCCTTCCGCCGTTTAACGGCTTTGTCTCCGAATGGCTCACCTTTCAGACCGCACTGCTGGCGCCGCAACTGGGCGGCGCCCTGCTCACCGCCATCGTGCCCTTCTCGGCTGCCATGCTGGCCTTGGCCGGCGCGCTGGCCGCGGCTTGTTTCGTGAAGGTGTTCGGCGTGGTCTTTCTCGGCCATGCGCGCAGCGAGGCAGCAGCACACGCGCATGAGGTGGACAACTGGATGAAGCTGGGCATGGCTATTCCTGCAGTGCTTTGTCTGGCACTTGGCCTGCTGCCCGTACTGTTCATTCCGCTCATGGATGCAGTGCCGCAGTCCCTGCTACAGGTATCGCTGGCCGGCTCCGTACATGCTCACGGCTGGCTGTGGCTGACCCCGGTAACTGCGGCGCACAGCTCATACTCCGCGCCCATTGCCCTGGCCGGCATGCTGGTGCTCGGCGGGCTGGCCTTCTGGCTGACGCATCCGAAAGGCACCAGCATACGGCGCAATGTACTGTGGAGCTGCGGCAATCCGCATATTCATGCCCGCATGCAGTACAATGCCACCAGTTTCTCGCAGCCGCTGCGGCGGATTTTCGCTCCCATCTACCGGCCCGAGGTGCATGCACACAGCGAGCACAGCCGGCACAAGGTGCTGGCCAACCAGGTGCTTTATGTCGTGCATGTGGCCGATCTCGGAGTGAAGTACATCTATCAACCCATCGGCAGATTCACCCTGTTTACAGCCAAGCTGCTGCAGCATGAGCATCAGCGCGGTATCCATGCCTATCTGGCCTATACCTTTATCACAATTCTGTTTTTACTGGCGGTGTACATATGAGTTCTGCCTTCGTGCAAATGCTGCAAGCCGTCCTGCTGCTGCTTCTGGCACCGCTGGCCACGGGCTTTGTGGCCACCTGCAAGGCGCGTCTACAAAACCGGCGTGGAGCCGACGTCATGCAGCCATGGCGCAACCTGCGCAAGTTATTCGGCAAGGAAGTGGTGATGGCTGCTCACGCCTCGTGGATCTTCCGCACCGCCCCTTATGTGGTGTTCACCGCCACGGTCATGGCCGCAAGCGTGGTGCCGGCGCTCCTCGTGGACACGCCGCTTTCCCTGACTGCGGATGTGATTGCGCTGGTGGCACTGTTGGCCCTTGCCCGCTTTTTTCTGGCGCTGGCCGGCATGGATATCGGTACGGCCTTCGGTGGCATGGGCGCCAGTCGCGAAATGACCTTCGCGGCACTGGCCGAGCCTGCCATGCTGATGAGTATTTTCGTGCTCTCGCTTGGGGCACACAGCACAAACCTGACCACCATGATCAACCACACCCTGAACTCGCCATTTGCCCTGCATCCCTCGCTGGCCTTCGCCATGGTCGCCATGCTGATGATTGCCGTGGCCGAAAACGGTCGCATTCCGATTGACAACCCGGGCACGCATCTGGAACTGACCATGATCCACGAGGCGATGATCCTCGAATATTCCGGACGGCATCTGGCACTGATGGAATGGGCCGCCATGGTCAAGCTGATGCTCTTCGCCACACTGATTGCCGATCTGTTCATGCCCTGGGGCATGACCACCGATGCGAGTCTTGTCGGGGTGGCTGTAGCCTTCGCTCTGTGGATCGCCAAGCTGGCCGGGCTGCTGCTGGCGCTGGCGGTGATCGAAACGAGCCTTGCCAAGCTGCGTCTATTCGAGGTGCCGGAGTATCTCAGCGGCGCATTTGTCATAGCCTTCCTGGGCCTGTTGTCCTATTACATGCTGGAGGTCGGGGCATGAGTGCGGCACTGATCCAGCAACTGGTGGATGGGCTGGCAGCGCTGATGCTGCTGACCTCCTTCGCCCTGCTTGCCCAGCATCGCATGCTCTCGGTGCTCAACTGGTTTGCCGCGCAGGGCGTGCTGCTGGCCGTCACCGCAGCCGTGGTGGCCTACGGCACCGACAACAATGAACTCTATATCTCCGCCGTGATGACCTTTCTGCTCAAGGGTCTACTGCTGCCCTGGTTGCTGTGGCGGGTGATTCGCGAGCTGCATGTGCATCGCGAGGTGGAACCGCTGATGAACACCACGCTGACCATGCTGGTAGCGCTGGGCGTAACCCTGTTCGCCTTCCATATCATCCAGCCCATCGAGAAAATTTCGCAACTGATGACGCGCGACTCAATGGCCATTGCCACTGCCTGCGTACTGCTCGGCATGCTGATGATGATTACCCGCAGAAAAGCCATCACCCAGGTGGTCGGCTTTCTGGCGGTTGAAAATTCGCTGTTTTTCGCCGCCATCGGCTCGACCAACGGCATGCCGCTGGTGGTGGAAATCGGCATCGCCTTCGACGTGTTGATTGCCGCCCTGATCTTCGGGCTGTTCTTCTTCCAGATTCGCGACACCTTCGATTCGCTGGAGGTGGATGCAATGAATGCCCATCTGATCCACGGGGATGACGAAGAATGAACATGTTTCTCGCTACCCTGCTTTCACCCCTGATCGGCGGCATCTTGCTGGGATTGATTGACCACCCTCGGCTCGCCGCGCGCATCAATGTCGCTACAGGTGTGTCCACCTTCGTTTTCAGCCTGCTGCTGGCCGTACAGGTGCTGGATGTAAAATCGGTGGATGCAATGGGCGGCTGGTTCCATCTCGATGCCTACAATGTGTTCCTCGTTGCCCTGACCACCTTTGTCGGCATGACCACGACCATCTTTTCCGGTCCCTACATGCGCCATGAACTGGAGGGAGGGCGCGTCGACAGGCTGCGTCTCAGGCTGTATCACAGCATGTTCCAGCTCTTCCAGTTCGGCATGCTTCTGGGCTTCACCAGCAACAATATCGGCGTGCTATGGGTGTCGCTGGAGCTGGCCACGCTGGCCACGGTTCTGCTGGTTTCGCTGTATCGCACACCGGCCTCGATCGCTGCGGCCTGGAAGTATTTTATCCTCTGCGGCATGGGCATTGCGCTGGCCCTGTTCGGCACGGTGCTGGTGTATTTCACCTCCTCGACTGTGCTCGGGCATGGCAACGAAGCACTCACCTGGACCCTGCTTTATGCCCACGCCGCCGAACTCGATCCGGCGGTGATGAGCATTGCCTTCTGCTTCCTGATGGTCGGCTACGGCACCAAGGTTGGGCTTGCCCCGATGCACGCCTGGCTGCCCGATGCGCACGGCGAAGGCCCCACACCCGTATCCGCCGTGCTCTCCGGCCTGTTGCTCAATCTCGCCCTGTATGCGCTGGTGCGCTGCAAGATGCTGGTGGACGGTGCCACCGGCACAGACATGGCCGGCCACATCATGATGGGTTTCGGCCTGCTGTCGCTGGCTGTTGCAGCCCTAAGTCTGCATAAACAGCGCGATATCAAGCGCATGTTCTCCTTTTCCTCCATCGAACACATGGGCCTGATGACCTTCGCCTTTGGCATCGGCACCACGCTTTCCAGCTTTGCGGCCCTGCTGCACATGACTGTGCATTCGCTGGTCAAATCCGGCATCTTCTTCACTGTCGGCCATGCTGCACAGGCCATGGGTACGCAGAAGATGTCCGAGATTCGCGGCCTGATCCGCCATCACCCCGGCATCGGCTGGGGGCTGTTGATCGGCACTGCAGCCATCGCCGGCTTTCCCCCATTTGGTGTATTTACCAGCGAGTTCCTGCTCTTTACCGCAGCCCTTGAATCCTATCCGTGGAC
Organism: Zetaproteobacteria bacterium CG1_02_55_237; assembly: GCA_001871195.1. GTDB lineage: Bacteria > Pseudomonadota > Zetaproteobacteria > Mariprofundales > Mariprofundaceae > UBA1543. The sequence continues at coordinate 42,876 of MNXA01000039.1, read as the reverse complement.
CACGCTGCCGCTGCTGTTGGGCCTCTTGGTGGCCATGGCCGGCCTGTTCCGCTTCGTGCAGCCGATGGTGTACGGCGAGCCGGCCGAACACGCCGTCCCGGTGCATGTGAACATGCTCCCGGTGTATGTGCATTTTGCACTGGCTCTGGCGCTCGGCCTGGCGATTCCGGACTTTCTGGCCGACTGGTATGAACAGGCTGCTGCGCTGATTGTCTCGGTCACGCCGGCCGGGGGTGGCGCATGAGATTCGTCGTCAACACCTGGTTCGCCGAAAGGCTTGCCGATCACGGCATCCATAGCCGTTTCCTTGAAGACCATCATCCGGTGCATATGCCCTGTCTGGAAATCCGACGACTGGACTGGGCACAGGCTGCGGAACTTGCCCGCCGTATGGAGATGCGACTGGTGGCTGTATGGGCTGCCGAGGCCGGCCTGCACGATGCCTCGCCAACAGGCAGCGCATCACCCGCAAACGAGTTGCCGCTGTATGCCTATATGGCCTTTGCCCACCCCGAACACCGCCATGCGCTGTTGCGCACCGAACTGAACCCCGACGAGCCTGCTGTACATTCCATCAGCGACCACTTTATTGCCGCCTGCCGCATGGAGCGCAGCATGCAGGACATGTTCGGCATCACCATGACCAATATCCCCGATCCCCGACCGTGGCTGAAGCACGAGCACTGGCCGCTGGCCGTACAGCCACTGCGCCGGGATTTTGCCGCGAATGAACCCATGCCGTCCGATGCCGCACGGCTGCATATCGATTATCCCTATGTGCAGAGTCCCAGTGCCGGGGTGTATGAAATCCCCGTCGGACCGGTGCATGCAGGCATCATCGAGCCGGGGCATTTCCGTTTCCTCGCCGTCGGCGAGCAGGTGCTCAACATGGAAGCGCGGCTGGGCTATGTGCACAAGGGCATCGAGCGCGCCATGCAGGGACGCACCGCGACCGACGGTGTGAAACTGGCCGGCCGGGTTTCCGGCGACAGCACGGTGGCGCATGCCTGGGCCTTTTCACAGGCCTGCGAATACGCGGCACAGAAACCGCCACCGCTACGCGCCAGCTTTATCCGCGGCGTACTCTGCGAGCGCGAGCGCATGGCCAACCATATCGGCGATATCGGCGCAGTTTGTAACGATGCCGCCTTCATCTTCATGCATGCCCAGATGCAAAGACTGCGCGAGGACATGGCGCGGCTGCATGCGACCATCTTCGGCCACCGCCTGCTGATGAATCTGGTGATTCCTGGAGGGGTGAGCCGCGATATTGATGCGGCGGACCTGGATGCCTTGTTTGCCCAGACACGGAACATTGCCGCCGAAGTGGAACAGCTGCGCGCCATCTATGCCGATCACCCGTCCATCCAGGAACGCGTCATCGGTTCCGGAGTGGTCAGTGTGCAGGATGCGCTCGATATTGGCCTGTTGGGCTATGCCGGCCGCGCATCCGGCAACTATCCAGACGAACGTATCGAGGAGGCCTATCCCCCATATGACAGCCTGAAAATCAGGGTGGCCCAGGGGCATATGGGTGATGTGGCGACGCGCGTCTGGGTGCGTTTCGAGGAAATCGCCGATTCGGCCCGCCTGATCGGGGACTTACTCGAAGGACTGCCGTCGGGCGATATTGCCAACCCGTGGAAGGCCCCGGAGGCCGGCGTGTCCGGTTTTGCCGCCATCGAGGGCTGGCGCGGCGAGATTGCCGCCTGGGTGCGTTTCGGGGAGGGCGGCCTTGTGGACCGCTACTTCGTGCGCGACCCATCGGTTATCAACTGGCTGGGGCTGGAACTGGCTGTTCGCGATGTTCCGGTACCCGATTTCCCGCTGAACAACAAATCTTTCAACTGCTCGTATGCGGGCAACGATCTCTGATGCTGGGTATCCTGCGCACCATCTTCCGCACCGGCTGCAAGCCCGAGCAGCTTGCCGAAAGCAATCAACTTGAGGCCTCCGATCAGCGTCTGGAAGCTGCAATCCGCAAACGCTTCAACGGCTCGCTTGCCATCCGGCAGGTGGATGCCGGTTCGTGCAACGGCTGCGAGTTGGAGATACATGCCAGCAATAACTGCTACTACGATCTGGAACGTTTCGGCTGCCATTTCGTGGCCAGCCCGCGGCATGCCGACATGCTACTGGTTACCGGTCCCGTAACCCGCAATATGGCAACAGCCCTGCAGATGACTTTTGATGCCATGCCTGCCCCCAAGCTGGTGGTCGCCGTGGGCGACTGCGCGGCCAATTGCGGGGTGTTCGGAAAAGATAACTATGCGATTGCCGGCACCGTGTCCGACATTATCCCCGTGGACATCACCGTTCACGGCTGCCCGCCAACTCCGACGGATATCATCCGCGGCATCCTCAAAGCAATCGAACCTTAAAATTAGCCGGGGAATCCCGCTACACACAGATGTCTTGCGCAAAGCCCCCCTCACTTGCAGATGCGGTTAATAACAGCAGATTGATTTGCTATTCAAGCTAACGACTAAGCTCATCTGCACCGTTTTTTGGTATCGAATCGGGTGTTTTGTTATGTTTTTTAGAAATAAATCGGAGATACAAGAGGCCAAGCATTGCGGGAATCATTGAGGCAATCAAAATCGATGTTTTTGCGTTATGGAGATGTTCGGGCTGCCCGTCAAAACCCAGCGTGGCGATAAAGGTAGACATGGTGAAGCCAATCCCTGCTATGAGCGAGACACCAATGACATGTTGAAAATGAACACCATTAGGTAAGCAGCCTATGCTGTAACGCAGGCCCAGCCAGCATGCACCGGAAATCCCGATAAATTTCCCGATAACGAGCCCGGTAATAATGCCTAATCCAGTCGCGTGCTGGAGGCTTTCGACAAATGAGCTGAAGCCAAATGCGACGCCAGCATTGGTCAATGCAAACAGAGGTAAGATAAACAGTGCTACCGGCAGGTCTAGCGCATCTTCCCAGCGACGCAGAGGTGTGCTGGCACGTTCCGCAACATCGCGAACCTCCAGTACCTGTTCGTGATCGCGTTTGCTACCGAGCACATCCACCTCTTTAGTGCTTTTCTGCATTGCGCTGATAGTTGATTTCGCCTTACCGAGTAATTTCCCCGGCGCTAACTTGGGTCTTGCCGGCACCGTCAAAGCAATGGCGACACCGGCAACCGTGGGGTTAACACCGGATTTGAGCATCGCCCACCAGGCTGCAACACCGACAATAAGATAGAAAAGCGGCTGGCGAACACCTGCGCGGCTGGCTACTGCCAAAAATGCAATAAGCGCACATGCACTTGCCAGATGCATTGCAGATATCTCCTGCGTGTAAAATAGTGCAATGACCACTATTGCCCCGATATCGTCGACAATGGCGAGACCCACGATGAAAGCCAGCAGGCTAACGGGTATATGCTTCCTCACCAACGTCAGGACACCCAACGCAAACGCCGTATCGGTGGCCATGGGTATGCCCCATCCGATTTGTGAATCAAGTGACCAGTTGAACAAGGAATAAATCAGAGCCGGACAAACCATTCCACCAAGGGCGCAGAGAATCAGCATTCGTCGATTTTTTGATCGAGCGAGGTCTCCGGCGAGCACTTCCCGTTTGATTTCAAGACCGAGTAAGAAGAAGAAAATCACCATCAAACCATCATTGATAATGTGTTTGAGTGATGCTCGTAGTTCAAATTCGCCTATAAAAAAACCAATCGGTGTGTGTATAAGATTTTGATAGGTAGAGGCATAAGCTGAGTTCGCCCACCAAAGGGCTGCGATTGTCGCGACCAGAAGAAACAGGCTGGAGGTTGTCTGGGCGCGAATGAAATCGGAAAATGGATCGTGGATACTTTCCAGGCCACGTTGCAATGCATTTTTAGAGTCGTTGGCCATCTTAATGAGCAGTGTAGACCATGAGGAAGCGGCCCTCGGTTATGTTCCTAACAAACGCTAACGGTCGTGGATTGCAATACAGGGTTATCATGTTTGCGCAGACCACATCACGATCAAACATTTTCCGTCTGGCCCTGTTTTCTTAGAAATAAGGTTTCGATGATTGCGATGATAATCATGCCGCTTATCGCGACTCCGATAACCAACGGGTCGGAGATAACCTTCACCCAGAGAAATCCACCAAGCACCAATAGGTCAAGCATGATGGCCGTGATCAGAATCAGCACATTGGCATGAATGTCCCGACGCAAATGGCGCAATATTCCCCAATGAACCGCTATATCCATAATCAGGTAGAAAATAATACCCAGTGCTGCAATGCGTGACAGGTCAAAAAACGCAGTCAACACAATGCCGATCACCACTGTGTAAACCAGTGTATGTTTCTGGATGCTACCGGACATGCCGAAGTGACTATGAGGCACCAGCTTCATCTCGGTGAGCATGGCGAGCATTCGCGATACCGCGAAGATACTGGCAATAATACCCCCCGCAGTGGCCAGCATGGCCAGAATGACCGTAAACCAAAGGCCAGAATCACCCAGTGCAGGTTTTGCAGCGGCGGCCAGAGAATAATCCTGGGTTGCGATAATATCGCTCAGTGACAAATTGCTGGCCACAGCAAACCCCACCAAAGTATAAATCACAACACAAAGGGCGATGGAGATCATAATGGCCCGCCCCACATTGTGATGCGGGTCTTTGAGCTCCGAGCCACTATTGGTGATGGTGGTGAAGCCTTTGAAGGCAAGAATCCCTAAGGCTGTAGCGGCCAGGAAGCCACTGACTGTGGAATCGGGAATGCTCTGTGTAAAATCCATCGCGATGCTGTCGGCAACCCATACACCGGCCACACCAAAAATGATGATGCCACCTATTTTCGCAAAACCGATAAAAGAGGCCACACCTTCAATCAAGCGATTCGAGGATAAATTAATAAGGAAGGCGACGATTAACGCACCAACGCCCAATGCCGGAACCAAAATCCCATGATAGCCAGGCTCAAAAAGTTGCATGCTGTATGAGCCAAAGGTCCGGGCAAGAAAGCTTTGCGCAACCACCATGGAGAAATACATCAAAAGCGCATTAAACGCTGTCGGCAGCGTGCCGCCATAGGCTTTGTAGAGGTACATGCCAATGCCACCTGCCGAGGGGTAGGCATTCGACATCTTCACATAGGAGTAGGCACTGAATGAAACAATGAGTGCGGCCGAGAGAAATGCCAGAGGGAAGAGCGCCCCGGTCATTTCAGCCATTTGCCCGGTCAATGCGAAGATTCCAGCGCCAATCATCACGCCGGTGCCAAGTGCAATAGCACCAACCAATGTCAGGCTATCTTTACGATAATTGGCTTTTCTATCTTCGATTTTATTCATCCTCAGAGTTAAGCGAGATTGGAATTAACGAAATCCCAATTGATAAGATTGTTAAAAAAGCTATCGAGGTAGTTGCCTCGACCATTTTGGTAGTCAAGGTAATAGGCGTGCTCCCACACATCTACTGTCAATAAGGGCATAATGCCATGTGCTATTGGTGTGTCAGCATTTGTGGTTTTCATAATCTCGAGCTTATTATTTTTTAGCACCAACCATGCCCAACCACTGCCGAACTGAGTAAGTCCAGCAGTCTTAAACTCTGAAATGAAGTTGTCGTGGCTACCGAAATCAGCAATGATCTTTTCTGCGATGTCTCCGGAAGGTACACCTCCACCATTAGGTTTCATCGATTGCCAATAAAATGTGTGGTTCCAAACTTGTGCCGCATTATTGAAGATGCCGGTTTTGTCAGCATCATTTACGGTTGCTTTAATGATGTCCTCTAACGTCTTGCCAGCCAGATCAGTTTCTGCAATTAATTTATTCAGATTTGTAACATAAGCGTTATGGTGTTTGCCGTGATGAAAGTCCATTGTCCGAGAGCTGATATGTGGTTCAAGAGCAGCCTTATCGTAAGGGAGGTCGGGTAGGGTAATAGTCATGTTTTTCTCCTTTCGTTATAACGAGCAAGCTCGCCGACGACGATGGCACAGCGTAATTACTGTTCGCGTGCGTCGCCTGGTTGAGTGTTTTAGTTCCATATATTCAGCTTACATTTCGCCTGCGTAGAACCAGTAACAGACGTCATTAAACAGGCCAGTGCCTCTGACATACACCGCACCACTATGATGAGAGGCGCGGGAATATGTACATAACATCAGGCCAGATCGAAGCGATCAGCGTTCATAACTTTTGTCCACGCAGCTACAAAGTCCTGCATAAATTTCCCCTTGTTATCATCCTGTGCATACACTTCGGCATAGGCGCGGAGTATCGAGTTGGAGCCGAAAACAAGATCAACGCGTGTTGCCGTCCACTTAACATTGTCTGTTTCACGATCGCGGATTTCATAAAGATTATTACCGGTCGGCTTCCACGTGTAATTCATATCCGTCAGGTTGACGAAGAAGTCGTTGGTGAGTGCGCCTTCGCGCTCGGTGAACACACCGTGCTTAGTACCACCGTGATTGGTGCCAAGCACACGCATGCCGCCAAGCAGCACCGTCATCTCAGGCGCGGTCAGCCCCATGAGCTGCGTACGGTCGAGCATCAGCTCTTCGGCGCTGACGACGTAGTCCTCTTTCAGCCAGTTACGATAGCCGTCATGAATGGGTTCGAGTACATCGAAGGCATCCACATCGGTCATCTCTGCTGTTGCATCGCCGCGTCCAGCTGAGAACGGTACCGTCACCTCAAAGTCAGCGGCTTTTGCGGCCTGCTCAATACCGACGTTACCTGCCAGCACGATGACATCAGCGACACTTGCTCCGCTCCCGGCCGCAATGCCGTCAAGCACAGCCAGCACTTTGGCGAGACGAGAAGGCTCGTTACCTTCCCAGTCTTTTTGCGGGGCGAGGCGAATGCGTGCTCCGTTGGCACCACCGCGCTTGTCCGAACCACGGAAGGTTCTTGCGCTATCCCAGGCGGTGGAGACCATTTCGCTCACGCTCAGGCCACTGGCTGCGATTTTGTCTTTCACCGCCTGGATATCATAGTCTGTGGCTCCTGCAGGAATCGGGTCTTGCCAGATCAGCTCTTCCTGCGGTGCGTCGGAGCCGATGTAGCGTGCCTTCGGCCCCATGTCGCGGTGCGTCAGCTTGAACCAGGCCCGCGCGAAAATTTCGGAGAAATATTCAGGGTCATTGTAGAAACGCTCTGATATCTTGCGATATTCCGGATCCATTTTCATCGCCATATCGGCATCGGTCATGATCGGATTTGAGCGGGTCGAAGCATCTTCGACATCGACCGGCTTGTCTTCTTCCTTAATATTGATCGGTTCCCATTGCCAGGCACCAGCCGGGCTCTTCTTCAGTTCCCACTCATAATTGAGTAACAGCTGGAAATAACCGTTGTCCCACTGCGTAGGATGCGTCGTCCATGCGCCTTCAAGGCCACTGGATACAGTGTCGCAACCAATGCCGCGTTTGGTCTTATTTAACCAGCCGAAGCCCTGATCCTCGATTTCAGCACCTTCGGGTTCCGGGCCGAGCAGCTCGACATCGCCGTTGCCGTGACATTTACCCACCGTGTGACCACCAGCGGTAAGAGCCACGGTTTCCTCATCGTTCATGGCCATTCGCTCAAAGGTAACGCGAACATCATGAGCGGTCTTGAGTGGATCGGGTTTGCCATCCACACCTTCGGGGTTTACATAAATGAGACCCATCATTACGGCAGCCAGCGGGTTTGCCAGATCGCGCTCACCGGAATAGCGGCTGCCTTCGCTGCCGCTAGGGGCAAGCCACTCCTTCTCCGCGCCCCAGTAAGTATCCTTTTCCGGATGCCAGATATCTTCACGCCCAAAGGCGAAGCCGAAGGTTTTCAAGCCCATGGATTCATAGGCGATGGTGCCCGCGTAAGCGATCAAATCGGCCCAGCTAAGTTTGTTGCCGTACTTTTTCTTGATAGGCCAGAGCAAACGACGAGCCTTATCCAGGTTTACGTTGTCCGGCCAGGAGTTGAGCGGCGTAAAGCGCTGGTTGCCTGTAGCAGCACCACCCCGACCATCAGCGATACGATAGGTACCGGCCGCATGCCACGACAAGCGAATCATGAGGCCACCATAGTGACCCCAGTCCGCAGGCCACCATGCCTGGCTGTCTGTCATCAGAGCGTGCAGGTCTTTCTTGAGGGCGGTTACGTCAAGCTTCTTGACCTCTTCCCTATAGTTAAAGCTCGCCCCCATCGGATTGGTCTTGCTATCGTGTTGGTGCAGAATATCGAGGTTAAGCGACTTCGGCCACCAGTCCATGTTTGACATGCTGCTCTCTGTTGCACCACCGTGCATCACCGGACATTTGTTTTCAGACATTGGCTAATCTCCTGTTTTGTAAGTGAAAAGAATTTATTGTCAGTACAACTTGATATTGCACACATGCCGTAACAATCCTGACTCTTGAATAACGGAGTCGACACCGGGGCTGCATCAGCGGTAAACGATTCCACCATCGATGATGGGTGCCTGTCCTGTCATGTAATCTGAATCCGGCCCAGCCAGATACGAGACGAAAGCGGCCACATCTTCAGGTGTCTCTGCCCGGCCCAGTGCAATCCCCTCCACATACTTCTTATAGGTTTCCCCTTTCGGAGCACCGGTCAGTTCCGCAAAACGTTCGTCAATTTCAACCCACATATCCGTTCCGACAATACCGGGGCAGTAAGCATTGATCGTGATGCCGTCGCTGGCATATTCGAGCGCTGCAGCCTGAGTCAGGCCACGGACTGCGAACTTGGTGGCAGAATAGGCTCCGAGCATGGCAAAGCCGTTATGACCTGCAACCGATGATGCATTGATGATTTTGCCTTTGTGGCCGCGTTCCTTGAATTTCCTGGCCGCAGCCTGGATGCCCCAGAGCACGCCCTCGATATTCACTTTGAAAATGGTTTCCACTTCTTGTGGCGTGATATCAGCCACCGGCTGGACCTGAGCGATTCCAGCATTATTAACCATGATATCGAAACCACCGAGTTCCTTCTCGGCATGGTCAACAGCTGCATAGACTTGGTCGCGATTCGTCACATCTGCAACGAAAACCGTTGCCTTGCGGCCTAAGGCTTGCACCTCTTTGGCGACGGCATCCATTTTGTCTTTCTTGAGATCGACAATCGCAATGTCCGCACCATCCTTCGCCAACCTTAAGGCAATGGCACGGCCGATTCCCTGACCGGCTCCTGTAATCAATGCAACCTTAGCTTTAGTACTCATCCTTCGTTCTCCTTGTACCTGCCGTTCACTTGATGCTTCATGTCCTATCAACAAGGCTTTATCAGGCAGCAGTAGCTATTTTTTGAACCTGGCTGCCACCTCACTCATATCAGACTTCATCGAATCCCATGCTGATTCCACACCCTCTTTGATTGATTCCCATGCTTCTTCATTGGCATCCGCAATGTCAGCAAGCCTGGCCTTACCCGACTCAATCTTGCTTTCCAGTGCTTCAATCATACTGTTCATATCAAGTTGCGCGTCTGGGCTTGCCGCATGGATCGTTGTCTTATGCGCCTCTACTTCTGCTTTCCATTCGTTCAACTGATCCTGCTTTTGCACCTGATATAGTTCTTTATCGTTCAACACATCCTCATCCTGCTTGCGCAGCTGATATAGCTCTTTCGTGTTCATCGCCTTCTCCTGTTTGATACTCCGGTTTTGTGCCATTCCTCACCTGAAGGACAGCAGATTGCTTTCAGCGGTTAATGGCTTAGGCCGTCCTCAAAAATCTGATGAGATATAACAACATAACAGCGCCAATCGTGGCCATAATGATGGCGCCTAATAATCCGCCTGTTGTTATACCGAACAAACCGAATACAAGGCCACCCAATACAGCACCCACAATTCCCACAACAATGTCGCCAACAACACCAAATCCTCGTCCCTTCATGATGTTACCAGCTAGCCAGCCAGCCAGCGCGCCAACGGCTAAAAATATGATTAAGTTAATGATATCCATGTTGCCTCCAGTGTTCTTTTCCGATTGCAGCCTGTGTTTCCCGGTAAATCGGTGACTCACCATCGAGGTGTATGGCTTGTTGAATCGCATCTCGCGCCTCATCCAACCGGTGTGGCTCCAGATAAACCTGGGCCAGGTTGTTGAATGCCGCTGCTGCATCCGGGTGATCGATCGTGGCTTGATAGAAGGCTTGTCCGGCTTTGTCGATCTGTTTCAGGGCGTAATAGCTGTTGCCTATACCCATGCGGCATAACTGTCAGGCCAGCAAATATAGTTTCACGTTTGTACTTGCTGACACTATTCACCATTGCCCACAATTGTCTGTTCGCTAACGCACGCTTTCTCGATCTGGAGCGACTCGCCTGTAAAGCTCAGGGTACAACGGCATAGATACCGGGTGCATTGCGTAAAAACGATTTGTAATCCATGCCGCAACCGAACACGTAATAATCAGGAATGCAGAAACCTGCGAAGTCGGGACTGATGGCTGCTTTACGGGCTGCTGTCTTGTCGAGCAGTACAGATGTGAGCACTCGCTTTGCCTCTGCCTGATGGCAGAACTCCACGATTGCCTGCATGGTGTAACCCTCATCCAGGATATCATCGACAATCAGTATCTCGCGTCCGGCAAGCATATCCGGTTTTTTCCCCAGCCATGTGATATCGCTGCCGGCGGTCTGATTCCGATAACGGCTGACATGGATATAATCCACCTGCAGAGGAAAGGGTAAGCGTGTGAGCAACTTGCCACAGGTGACCAGTCCCCCGACCATGACGCATAAGACAACAGGATGCGAACCTGCCAACTGCGTGGTGATTTCGGCCGCCATGCGATCGAGTGAAGCCTCCACCTCGGCTTCCGAGAACAACAACTTGGCATTTTTCTCAACACCCCGGATTTCTTCAAGCTGCTGCTGCATGCTGCTCTTCCTCCGATGCAAACAGGGAGATGAAGGTGAATGCCTCGCCATCAAACAAGCCCTTATCGCTTAACTTGATACTTGGCATCACCAGCAGGGCCATGAAGGACAGGGTCATAAAGGGGGCGCGCATCGGGCAGCCAAGCCGGCGGACAAAATGGTTGAGATCGGCATAGCTCTGCGCCAGCTGATACCCATCCTGATCGCTCATCAGTCCGGCGATGGGCAGCGGAATAAGCATGGCCTCCTCTTCGCATACAGCGCATATGCCCCCTTGCTGCTCAATGAGCCGATTGACCGCCCGGCTGATCTCCGCATCGGAAGTGCCAACGGCAATGATATTGTGTGAATCATGCGCCACCGTTGAGGCAATGGCGCCGCGCTGCAGGCCAAACCCCTTGATAAACGCAGTGGCAGGAGATGCATCCTGATAGCGATTGATAACTGCGATTTTAAGCAGATCGCGGCTGGTATCCGACACCACTTCGCCATCCGTAATTCGCGCTTTGGCAATGCTTTTATGCGTAATGAGCTGATTTTCCGTGGCCTCAATGACCTTGATGAATGCACCTTCCGCCTTAATACGGAAATCAGCAGGGACTTTGTTGCTGGTATGGAAGCAGTTGACTGATGCCGAGTGAAGGTGAGGGATCAGGCTTTCCCCATCCCCGGCAACCATCACCCCATCTATATAGGTAGCCTGGATGCGGAAATCATTCAGATTATCAACCAGAATAAAATCGGCAGCATCGCCCGCTTGCAGCAATCCGACATCCAGACCGTAATGTTGCACCGGATTCAGGCTGGCGCAGCGCAACACATGGATGGGATCGTAGCCCAGCGCTAGTGCTCTTTTGACCAGTAGATTGATGTGGCCGAGCACGAGATCGTCGGGGTGTAAATCATCGCTGCACAGCATGCAGCGCTCATGATGTTCCTTAATCAACGAAGCGAGGGCATCAAAGCTTTTCGCTGCTGAGCCCTCCCGTATCAGGATATGCAGGCTGAGGGCCATCTTCTCCTCTGCCTCTTCGATGCTGATGCATTCATGATCGGTGCTGATCCCGGCTCGAACGTATGCCTCAGCATCCTCCCCCCTCAACCCCGGAGCGTGACCATCGACAGGCTTGTGGTGTTTCTTTGCCAGTTGGATTTTTTCCATGACTTCATGGTCACCTGAAATCACACCCGGGAAATTCATCATTTCACTCAGGTAGCGGATGTCCGGCTGCTGCAACAACTGCCCGACATCACCCGCATGCAGGGATGCACCTGCACTTTCAAAGCCCGTTGCCGGTACGCATGAAGGGGCGCCGAAATAAAACTTAAGCGCAACTCGCTTGCCATCTTCAATCATGTAGTTAACGCCATCCATGCCAAGCACGTTGGCGATTTCATGTGGGTCGGACACCGTGGCAACGGTGCCATGCACGCAGGCTAGACGGGCAAATTCGGATGGCGGAAGCATAGAGCTTTCGATATGCACATGGGCATCAATCAGGCCGGGAACAATGTATTGATCGGATGCGGTAGCCGTATGCCGGACTGCCGCGATGCGGCCGTCGCTGATCTCGATACTGCCGGGGAACACACGGCCGGCGACAACATCGACGATCTGACCACTTATGATCTGATCGCTATTGCTCATTCCGTCATGCTTCATTCTTATTACCTCCAGCCTCCGCTGCGTATAAACATCATAGCAGATTTAGCTGGGGAAATTATCCTGAAGCAGGATCGTGATGAGCGAGAAGCAAACGTATCTTCCGGGCCAAATCGTCAACATGATAGGGCTTGGCAAGTGACGCCTCCCCGCTTTCGTCCAAGTTCCGTTTCAATGTTTCATCCACATCGTAACCGCTCACAAACACCACCTTCATGGACGGGCAGAATCTCTTGATGCATTGCATCGCCTCCACACCACCCATACCGGGCATAACCAGATCCATGACTGTGAGAACGATTCGATCATGCCGCCTCACCTGTTCAACCGCTTCGTTTCCGTCCATCGCCAGTAACACTTTAAAGCCCAGCCTCTCCAAAACCTGCTGGCTTGTGTCCAAAAGATGCCTGTCATCGTCAACCAACAATATGGTTTCCCCATGGCCAAAAAGCGGCGTCTTCGCTGGCTGTGAGGCAGGCGAACTCGGCAAATCTTTCAAAAGCGGGAGATAGATCCGGAATTCGGCTCCCGCCCCTTCAGCGCTATCAACCTCAATAACGCCATGATGTGTTTGCACCGCACCATAAACCATGGATAACCCAAGACCCGTTCCCTTGCCAACTTCCTTGGTAGTGTAAAACGGTTCGAATATCCGGGCCTTCTTGTCAGCGTCAAACCCGATTCCATTGTCACGAACACTGAGGCAGACAAAAGCCTCGCTCCCCAACCCCTGATGCCGGGCAAGCCAGTCCTTACCTGCATTAAATCGCCGCATTCGAATCAGAATATTCGGGGCTCCCGCTTCCTCGACAGCATCACGGGCATTGTTGATAAGGTTCACCAGAAGATGCTGCAGCAAACTCGTGTCACCACGGACAAGAAACTCATCTTTCCCATCATCTGTTTCCAGAACAATGGAAGCAGGAAGCGAAGGCCCGACAAACCTGATGGTTTCCTCAATCATTGAATTCAGACTTACCGGTACCATCTTGACCATGTCCTTGCGGGCAAAGGTCAGCATATGCTGAATCATTTCCGCCGCGCGGAAAGAAATCCTCTCAATCGTATTCAATCTCTCGAGCGCTTTTGGGCAATCCTTCACATCACCCTTTGCCAGAAAGACACTTCCGGTAATTCCGGCAAGCATGTTGTTGAATTCATGTGCGACCCCGCCAACCAGTGTTCCGATGGCTTCCATTTTCTGCGCCTGCAGAAACTGTGCTTCCATCAACTGGTTCTTTTCCATGGCAACAAAGTGTTTTCGGCGATGATAATCCAACAAAGTCGATGCCAGGACACCAAAGATTCCGGCAGCAAGGAGAAAGAAAAGCTGCCCTGTCAAAGTCTGGAACGGAGGGCCGCTCAGGTCGAAATAAACGATAAATTCAATGAGAAAAAAAACCATGACCCAAAAGGATTGCCGAACATTCAATCTGGAGACAAGCCAGACCCAGATCACCATCAAATAACCCTCACCCAAATAAATCGGATCGCCGGTCATTTCGATAACAAGCAGATGGCACGTCCAGGCAACCATCACGCCAACCGTCACCATGATTTTGTGATATTGAAGTCTTCGGAAGTACAAGAAGGACAGGACCAAAGACAGAAGAAAAACACTCTCGATCAAGTGGATAGTAGAAACCGCAGAATACGAAGAGGTGGGAAGAATGTATGAATCCAGAAAACTAATCACCAGATACAATATGGCCGGCGCCAACAGCCCCAGTCGCATCTGGATAATAAGGTTGCCCTCAAGGGATGTCTGATACCGCTTTTCTTGAGCAGAATCTTCAAACCTGAGTTGATGAAGCTTCATTTCGCTTTCCATCCACGCATAAGCGCGCCACTGTAGGTTGTCATGCAAGCTCGCGCCAGTTCGATGCAATCATCGGCACTAATCGCGTCAATCCGATGTGAACCAACCTCAAAATCCGGATACCGTTTGTCGTCTTGTCGCATTATGCTTCGGGGCATATTCATTAAACACGCAGTAAACGAGAGAGAGTTGTAATGGGCAGAGCATACGAAGTACGCAAGGCATCGATGGGCAAAACAGCGGATGCCAAAACCAAGGTTTATTCCAGATACGGCAGGGAAATCTATGTGGCTGCGAAAAGCGGCGGCACGGATCCGAACGGCAATCTGAGCCTGCGCCGCCTGATCGAAAAGGCGAAGAAGGATCAGGTGCCGGCACATGTCATTGATCGCGCGCTCGACAAAGCCAAGGGCGCGGGGGGCGAGGATTTCGTGCCAGCGCGTTACGAGGGCTTTGGCCCCGGCGGCTGCATGGTGATCGTCGATTGCCTGACCGATAACCACGCTCGCACCTTTGCCGATGTGCGTATGTGCTTCAACAAAAACGGTGCAAAGATCGGCGCACCGGGTGCCGTGTCGCATATGTTCGATCATCTGGCCATCTTCCGTTTCAAGGGTGACGACGACGAGCCCGTGCTTGAGGCATTGATGGCGGCAGACATCGATGTCACCGATGTCGAGTGCGAAGATGGGAGTGTCACCGTTTTCGCTCCGGATAGTGAATTCGACCGCGTGCGCACGGCGCTGAGCGAGGCCATGCCGGGCATCTCCTTCGATGTGGATGATATTTCGTGGGTGCCGCAAAACACCTCACCAATCAGTAGTGAAGATGCGGCCATGCTCGAGAAATTCATCGCTGCACTTGATGACTGCGACGATGTTCAGCAGGTCTATCACAGTGCGGAGTTGCCCGCTTAAGGCCCTGTAAATCTATAAAGCCCGGGGAGCAGGTCTTCCCGGTTATATTTTCCAGAACGTGCGGGTGAACAGCACGAGAACGGTCATGATCTCCAGACGGCCCAGCAACATACCGGCAGACAATAGCCACTTGGCCATATCCGACAGCGAAGAGAAATTACCGGATGGTCCAACGACATTACCAAGCCCCGGCCCAACATTGGTGACCGCTGTAACCGAGGCGCTGAAACTGGTAAGAAAATTGAGCCCGGTTAGTGACAGGCAGAAGGTCAGTACGGCAATGGTAAACCCAAAGTAAAAGGTGAAGGCGACAATTGAGCGGACGATGTCGTCACCCACCTCACGACCATTGTATTTCGTCAGGAATACGGCGTGCGGATGACGCATCAGGTGCAACTGATTGCGCAGCAGAACAACGGCGATCTGGAAACGAAAAACCTTGATGGCGCCGGCGGTTGAGCCTGAGCAGCCACCGACAAACATCAGATAGAAGAAGACCACCACCGCATAGGAGCCCCACAGGGTATAATCTTCGGACACATAACCCGTCGTGGTGATGATGGAAACGATATTGAACGTGGCATGGGTCATCGCATCGAAGAAGGACAGGTCACTGTGCAGAACCCGCTCAGTGCTCAACAGCAACACAACAAGCACGACGAAACCGAGAAAACCGCGCACCTGACTGTCGGTCCACAACAACTCCGGCTTACCGCGCATTGCCGACACATACAGGCCGAAGGGCAGCGCACCCAGCAGCATAAACAGGCTACCCACCCAGAGGATGGGCGGATTGTCGCCGAAATAGCCGACGGAAGCATCGTAGTTGGAAAACCCGCCTGTCGAGACGGTGCTCATGGCATGCACAATCGCATCGAAGTAACCCATCCCGGCCAGGTGATAACTCACGCAGGCCAGCAGGGTGATACCGATATACACAATACCGATGTTCTGGATCAGGTTGTGTGCGCGCGGCAATGATTTGCTCGACCAATCGGATGATTCAGTGGAAAAAAGTCGCATACCGCCAATGCGCAGGAAGGGCAGAATGGCAATGCCGAGCATGATGATGCCGATACCGCCCACCCATTGCAGGATGCCCCGCCAAAGCAGCAGGCTGTGCGGCATGCTGTCCAACCCCATCAGGACGGTAGAACCTGTGGTGGTGATGCCCGACATCGATTCAAAAAATGCATCTGTGAAGGAAAGTGATGGCAGTGCCAGATACAACGGTGCTGCGCCAACAATAGCAAACAGACACCAACTGCTCACCGTAATCAGATAGAGCTGCTTGCTGCTCACCTGAAAATCCTGCCCGAGAGTCGTTGCAAACCCCAGCAGCGAAAGCAACACACAAACGCCCCCGGTTAGCAGAAATGCATCAAGCACCCGGCTCGATTCATCGATCGCCAACAGATCTGATAAGAGTGTCATGCCAGCCGTCAGCATTAGCACAAACGAAAGCACCAGAATGATTGGATGAAATAATTTCACGATAAACGGTCAGGCACGACGGTGTGCATAGATTGAAATATCGACCCTATCCAGCCAAGCGTCAACGCTCTGCGCCGGAATTCCTCATCGCCAAACGTTTCTAGGCCTTGCCGAGTGATGTTGCAATTTCGTCGACAAATTTATGTTCTTCCCGACTCAGATCAATAAGGGCCTTGCTGTTGTCGGCCTGTTGAATGCTGTTAATGATCTGATCGCCACGCATGACCAGCGTCTTGTTGCGAAAATCCTTGATCAGCTCCTCGCGGACCCTTTTCCAGGTTTCACTCAGCTCACCCCTGCGCAGGTCGATGGCCTGTATGTTGCCTTGCATATCCTCCATACTCAGCAGCATCACATCCCGGCTCAGGTAACCCATCCAGGCCACATCGCGCAGCGTCAGGTTGGCAAAATCGGTGAAACGGATAATTTCTCCGCCCATCTGATTGGCGGCAATGGAAGCCCCTGTCCATGCGTGTGCACGCATATCGATAGCGATCAGACGCATCCATGAATAAGCCGTAAACAGCTCCCGGGTACGCCGCTCGCTAAAATCCATGTTCGCCGCAAGCGAATGCAACTGATCAAGATTGGTTTTTAATGATTGATAATGCTGCTCGGACCCTGACTGATCTTTTGCGATCAGTGCATCAACAAGCGCCTCGGTCTGACTTTCCATCAGCTGGATAATGGCCTTCTGGGCCATGCCTGTTTCAGAAGCCATAACCGACTGCCCGAGACCTGTAACACCCAAGATCAATATCATGAAACTCAATCGTCTGATCATCTTCGTTCACTCCTCAGCCTGACAATACGCGTCGGCTTACGTTAACGGGAAATGCTTATCCGAACATTGCAGCACAATGATCTTTTATTCATGGCGCAAACTTTCCCCCGTTGGCCATGCAAAACGACAATGCCCTTACCATTCCGGATCCCTGCATGCCATCAGCCAGCACAAAGGCATCACAATCAGGTTTAAGCCTGTTAGGCTGCGCCCTTTCTGAATATATGGAGTAAACAATGAAGGTGATGGTAGTCGGCGGCGGCGGTCGCGAACATGCATTGTGCTGGAAACTGAAGCGTTCGCCTTCGGTTAGCGAAGTCGTCTGCGCGCCGGGCAATCCAGGCATTGCACGCGATGCGCGATGCGTATCCGTTGGCGCTGAAGATATTGAGGGTCTGATGCGACTGGCCGCAGCAGAGCAACCTCGACTGGTTGTTGTCGGTCCGGAAGTGCCGCTGGTCCTGGGCCTGGCCGACAGGCTGCGGGCTGCGGGCTTTGCCGTGTTCGGCCCGGATCAGGCAGCCGCCGAACTCGAAGGCAGCAAATCTTTTTCTAAACAACTGATGGCCGATGCCGGCGTACCGACGGCGCGTTTTGAGGTGCACACCATCCCAAGCCTTGCCGAACAGACCATCCGCGAATGGGGCGCACCGATTGTCGTCAAGGCCTCCGGCCTGGCTGCGGGCAAGGGCGTGATTGTGGCCCATAATGTCGAGGAAGCTGTCGAGGCAGCCCACGACATGCTGGCCGGCAATTCCTTCGGTTCGGCCGGTTCACAGGTGGTCATCGAGGAATGCCTGATCGGCGAAGAGGCCTCCTGCCTGTTCATCGTTTCCGGCGACACCATTCTGCCGCTTGATTCCAGTCAGGATCACAAGGCCCTGCTCAATGGCGATAAAGGGCCGAATACCGGTGGCATGGGAGCATATTCGCCGGCGCCGTGTGTGACCCCGGAAGTCGCACAAATGGTTCTGGAACAAATCGCCCGTCCAACCATCGCAACACTCAAGGCGCGCGGCATCGAATTCATCGGCACCCTGTATGCCGGTGTGATGCTGACCTCCGATGGCCCGAAAACACTGGAGTTCAACGTGCGCTTCGGCGACCCTGAATGCCAGCCGCTGATGAGTCGCCTGCAAAGCGATCTTGGCGAGGTGCTGCTGGCCGCTGCCGAAAAGCGCCTGGCCGGCGTGACATTGGACTGGGACAAACGTCCGGCGCTGTGCGTAGTTGTGGCCTCGGATGGCTATCCGGAAAGCTTTGAAAAGGGGCAAGCAATCGGCGGACTCGATGCCGTGGAAAAAGCAGGGGCGACGGTATTTCATGCCGGCACTGCCGAAAAAGACGGGGCCATCGTCAACACTGGCGGCCGCGTACTGGGCGTAACGGCACTGGGTGGCACCGTGGGCGCGGCACAGAAAACTGTTTATGCTGCACTTGAGAAACTCGACTGGCCGGGTGGCATCTACCGTACGGATATCGGTTATCGCGCCGTGGCACGCGAAAAGGGAGAATAACAATGGAAGCATTGAAAGTTCTGATTCTGATGGGCAGCAAATCCGATCGTGGTATTATGGAAAAGGCCGAGGCCGTGCTCGCTGAGTTCGGCGTGCCTTACAAAACCATGGTTCGTTCCGCCCATCGCACCCCGGTGGAAACCATGCAGGCGGTAAAGGATGCGGAAGCAGCGGGCTGTCAGGTATTTATATGTGCCGCCGGCATGGCTGCGCACCTGGCCGGCGTGGTCTGCTCCAAAACCGTCAAACCGGTCATCGGCGTGCCGATTGCATCCGGCCCATTGCAGGGCGAGGACGCGCTGCATTCCACAGTGATGATGCCGCCCGGTCTGCCGGTGGCCACCGTTGGCATCAATGGCGCGAAGAACGCAGCCCTGCTGGCTGTGCAGATTCTGGCAACACAGGACGCAAGCCTTGGTGTGAAACTGCTCGCCGAACGTAAGGCGCAGGCCGAGGCGATTCTCGCTGAGGACTAAAATAATCCGGAACAGGCTGTTTGATCATCACAAGCTGCCCGTCCGCACCAAGCTGCGCTTACTACGCACGGCACGTATATTGCGCCGCGGCGGCCTGATCGCACATCACACCGGCACACTTCCCGGTGTGGCGGCAGTGGCAAGAAATCAGGCCGCAGCCAGACAACTATGCAACTTCAAACAGCGCCGTGGGCCATTCCTGCTGCTTGCCGATTCCGTGCACAGCGCGCTTGGCCTGTGCATCCACCTGCCATCGGCATTGCGCAAGACCATGTCTCAGGCCTGGCCGGGGCCTGCCACCTTCATCGTTCCCGCTGCAGGTGCTGACGCAACGGATATCACCCCGGCCTGTTTTGGAGGGCGAACGATTGGAGGGCGCGCAATCGCAATACGTGTCGATGCAGATCTTGCTTGCCGCTATCTCGCTCACCTTGTTGGTGGCCTGCTCATTTCCAGCAGCCTGAACCGGAAAAAGCAGCCGGTGCAGGCGCCTTCTCGACGCCTGCGCATGCGCTGGCACCGCCATCTCAACGCACAAATCAGCTTTGGTGATAGCAGCGGATGCGCCTCTTCCCTGCTCAAATGGAGCAGTGCGCACCTGCATATTCTGCGTGGCTCCATGCCCGCACAGCATTAGCCATACAAAAACCTTGTTTTTTTACCTCGCCCACTCCTCTAGGATGCCCGACTCATGAAAACACAAAGCTGGTTTAAACCCTATTTCGATCGTTTAAGTTCCATGTCGCTGGCCATCGCGCTGCTTACGGTGCTGGCCCTGGCCAGTGCCATCGGCACCGTCCTCAAGCAGAATCAGGATCAGGCGGATTATCTCACCCAGTTCGGTGCGCTGTGGTACAACGTGTTCGTCAGCCTCGGCCTGTTCGACATGTACCACACCCCGTGGTTCTTCGGCCTGCTCGTCTTCCTGATGGTCTCGCTGTGCGTCTGCCTGTGGCGCAATGTGCCCGTCTTCCTCAAGGAGATGCGCTCACGCAAGGTGGTCATCACCGACAAATCGCTGAAGGGCTTCCATCACCTGAAACGCTGGAAGCTGGATGGCGTTGACGCGGCTGAGGCGAAGGCAACTGTCAGCAAGGCGCTGTCTGACTGGTCGCAGAAGAGCGAAGAAGAGGATGGTCGTCTCTACATCCGTGGCGATAAGGGTCGTTCCCACAAATGGGGTTACATTCTGGTGCATAGCGCCATTCTGGTGATTCTGATCGGTGGATGGCTCGGTGCGCAGTACGGATTCCGCGGCACGATGACCGTGGTCGAGAACGGTACGGATAACACCATCCGTTTTCTCAAAGGCACCAAAACCGATCAGTTGAAGATGCCTTTTGACGTGCGCTGCGATAGCTTTTTCATCGATTTCTATCCGACCGGCATGCCCAAGGAGTTCCGCAGCACGCTGTCCATCCTTGAAGACGGCAAGGTGGTCGTCGACCACAAGGACATCATTGTTAACGAACCATTGTTCTACAAAGGCGTGCGCATCTATCAGGCAAGCTTCGGCGATGGCGGTTCTGCTGTCACCCTGAAGCTGGTTGACCCGACCAGCGGCAAATCAAGGTCTATTAACACCGAAGTGTATAAAACCTGGAAGGACCCGGAAACCGGCATCAGCCTGGAAATCACCAACTTCCGCCCCTTCAATATTGAAAATATGGCAAACCCCGGCGAGGCGAAGAAGTTTCATGACCTCGGGCCAGCTGTAGAGTACGTCGTACGCGGCCCCAACCTCAAATCGGTAAAGGTCAAAAGCTTCATGAATACGTTCACGCTCGACGGGCAGAATCGCGGCCACATGATTATGGTTTCGCTGACTGGCGACGCAGGCGATTATCAGGCCTACCCCTTGGGGCTGGATTTCGATCAACCGACCGACTGGAAGTTGTACACAGCCTTCGCCGAGGCGCTAAGTAAACGTCCTGACCAACAGGGTAAGGAGGCTAATTTTGCTGCCTTCCGCGAGGCCATGACCAAGGTGTTTGGCGACCAGAAGCGGCCGGATGATTTTCAGGAAAGGGGTATGCGGGTACTGCAGGCCATGGGCAGTCTTTCCAGCCTTCCTTGGCCCTATATCCCGATGCTTGAGGACTACAATCAGATGTATTACACCGGTCTGGAGCTGACTCAGGATCCGGGCATGAACACGGTCTGGGTGGGTAGCGCATTGCTGGTCATCGGCCTGTGCATCATGTTCTACGTGCCGCATCGCAAGCTGTGGGTGGTCCTCAAGGCAGAAGGAAAGGGTGTGGAAATTACCCTTGGCGCCATGACCAATCGCAATAAACTGGGCTTTGAGAATGAGTTTAATCAGCTCTTAACCAAGGTTGATGAAGCCTTGCGGCCACAAAACAACAACAGGAGTGCTGCATGACGGCAATAACCGCATCACGATTTACGCTTGATGGCATCAACCGGGGGCTGCCCGGCTTTGCCCGCTTTTGCACCTATCTTGGCGCTATTATCGGCGTTTCCGCCTATGCTATGTTCGGACCGGACGGCTACGGCGATGATGGACTGCTGTTCTTCCTAACCGCCTCATCATTCAGCTGGATTGGTATCGGGGCATTGGCTGGACTGGCAACAGGAACCGCACTGGGCATGGCCAAGCCATCCATCACCGAGTCGAAAGCTTCGGTCAATATCGTCCCGTTTCTGGACGGCGCACTGCTGATGATTCTGCTAACCGCGGTGGAGGTGCTCTTTGAGCCCGCCGCTGATGCGTACAACTACCTTGATCAGTCCAATCTGCTCTCCGGCAGCATCATCATGACCATGAATGTCACGCTGCTCGCTTCGGCCCTGCTGTATATCACGCACCTGTTCGCTCCAGCCTCCATCGTCGGCCGTCTAGCCACAGCCAGCGCCTGGGTCGGCATCTATGCCGGCGGTTCGGCTCTGCTGCTGCGTTGGTATGAGTCTTACATGCTGGATGTCGAAATCGGCCATGCACCGGTGTCCAATTTGTACGAGGTGTTCATTCTGCTGTTCTGCATCACGACCATCGTTTATCTGACACTGGAGAGTCGCTACAAGGCTCGTGCCATGGGTGCTTTCGTGCTGCCGCTGGTCTCAGCAGGCGTGTTCTTCGGCATCTGGCTCTCGGCACATGGGCATGCTGAGATCAAGCCTCTGGTGCCTGCCCTGCAGTCCTACTGGATGAAGATTCATGTACCAATGAACTTCGTCGGTTACGGCTCCTTCGCGGTGGCCTGTGGTGCTGGCATGGCTTATCTGGTGCGCGAACACCTTGAGAAGCGCGGCGCCAAGGCAAGCCTGCTGGCCGTGTTCCCGAGCCTCGATCAACTTGATCAGCTGGGCTACAAGGCTGTTGCCATCGGCTTTCCGGCCTTCACCCTGGCCACCATTCTGGGTGCGGCATGGGCAGCTGAAGCATGGGGCGGTTACTGGTCCTGGGATCCGAAAGAAACCTGGGCACTGATTGTCTGGCTGACCTACGGCGCCTACCTGCATGTACGCGTGTCGCACGGCTGGAAGG
The DNA here is from genome assembly GCA_001871195.1 of Zetaproteobacteria bacterium CG1_02_55_237. Lineage (GTDB taxonomy): Bacteria > Pseudomonadota > Zetaproteobacteria > Mariprofundales > Mariprofundaceae > UBA1543. The sequence continues at coordinate 19,862 of MNXA01000039.1, read as the reverse complement.
GCCATTCACTGGCCTGGTGGACGGTTGCCGGCTTCCTGGTCACCGTGTTCTGCTTCATCGGCGTGAATATGTATCTCTCCGGTCTGCACTCTTACGGTCGCCTGTAAAGCCTGAAGCAGGCTATCGCATCAAAGAAGGCGGGCCTTGGTCCGCCTTCTTTTTTATCAACAAATGGTGCTTCTATCACCCAGCTTCCCTGATGTGTCATAAAATCTTGAATTCCCGGCCTTGTTGGCAACACCCCCTTCCTCATATAGTCCCTCTTTTATATGCACCGCAGATACCCCCCTCTGCCGGGTAGAGATGTTCTTTGAACATATATTTGAGGGGAAAATTCGTATATTCGCAGCCTTTTGCAGGGGAGTCTGCTGAGTACGCATGAACCATGGGGATGGGATTGTTAAGAACAAGTATTATTTTTTATTCGTTTGCTTACACCGTTCCCAGCAAAATCGCTGAATGAATTGTTAGGGGGTTGATATGGAGGAGGGGTCGTTAACCAATAGTCTTGCAGGTCATTGCAGGGCTATTGATGATGCGGGCTTTTTTCAAACCGTTGTCGAGTCCATGCAAGAAGCAGTGTTTGTTCTGCAGGGCGAAAACATCTGCTATGCCAATTCTTTTGCCCTATCTTTGACAGGCTATTCAGAGCACGAACTGCTAGGCATGCCTTTTCTGGCAATCATCCAAGAGGACTTTCAAGAAGAATTCAGACAAACAAACATTTTGGGCAAAGGCTGCGGTGAGAAATGTAATCAACATGAAATGCAGCTAGCGCGCAAAGATGAGGGGGTAGTCTGGGTTTCCTACTGCATCCGCATGATTCAGCTTAACAATCGCCCTGTCCGGTTATGCATAGCCAGTGACATCACCGAACAGAAACATCTTAATGAAGCGCTCCGGCTAAACAAAGAGCGCTGGCTATTTGCTCTTGAGGGATCCGGCGATGGTGTATGGGACTACAATTTTCTTACCGGGGTAAATACGGTTTCGAAGCGCATGAAAGAAATATTGGGTTTTGACATGACCTTGCCGAACGCGAATTATTATCTGAATGATTGGGCAGAACGATTGCATCCGGATAGTCAGGCCAAGACTTTGCAACTGTTTCAGGATATTTTAGACAACAAAACCGATAATTATGCAATTGAACAGCAAGTTCGATCTGAAAGTGGTGAATACGTATGGTTGCTCACGCGCGGAAAGGTTATCGATCGATCGGAAACTGGTAACCCGATACGCTTGATTGGTACAGCCGGCGACATCACTGAATTTAAGATGTTGATGGAGAATCAACAGAGGCTTGTGAATCATAATGAGCTGCTGGAGAAAGAGGTCGAAAGACGAACAAAGGCACTCCGCCTAGCTAAAGACAAAGCTGATCATGCCAGCGCTGAAAAAACCCGTTTTCTGGCCTCGGCCAGCCATGATCTTCGCCAGCCGATGCAAGCCATGTCGCTCTACATCGAGATCCTTTCGCAACGACTTAAACAGTCCGAAGATATTGAGATGATTGCGGCCCTGCGGGAGTCCCACAGCTCAATGGGGCGGATTATGGATGCCCTGCTCGACATTTCGAAACTGGATGCAGGGGTGGTCGTGCCCAAGCTGCAACCGATCAAGCTCAACATACTCATTGATAACCTGATCAGAGATTATTCCCTAATTGCGCAAAAAAAGAAGATTGATCTACGGGCACGTTTAACGTGTTGTGATGTTGAATCCGACCTTATGATGCTCGAATGCATTTTGAACAACCTAGTAAGCAATGCCATTTGCTACACAGAGGATCACGGCAAAATTCTGGTGGCCTGTCGTTGTAGGCAGGGCAAAGTGCTGGTTGAAGTCCGGGATACGGGAATTGGCATTCCTGAAGAGCAGCTGGAGCATATTTTTGATGAATTTTATCAGCTGGGAAATCCTGAGCGGGACAGGAGCAAAGGGCTTGGCCTGGGCCTGTCCATTGTGAACCGGATGGTGCATTTACTACCGGATCATACGATCGAAGTTGCATCCCGATCGGGGCATGGCAGCTGCTTCCGCATCACCTTGCCGAAGGCGGAGACTGTCGAGACCGCCAGTGCGCCTTCAGCTTTATCTTTGCAGCACGAATCGTTTGCCGGCATGCGCGTCCTGATTCTTGAGGATGATGCAGCCATCCGGAAATCAGCCGCGATCCTCATGCAGGAATGGGGCTGCGAAGTCATGATAGCCGGCAGCTCCGGTGAGGCGCTGGCGATTGTAAAGGATGGGTGGATGCCGGATGCGCTGATTGCAGACTACAGGCTGCCGTGCAATGCAACCGGCTTGCAGGTGGCTCAAGAGATCCGGACCCTGTTTAAGAAGCAAATCCCCGCCGTGATTATGACCGGGGAAACCCAAGAAGAAGTACTTCAGGAGATTACCAACTCAGGTGTTTTCATGCTGCAAAAGCCTGTAATGCCTGCCAAATTGAAATTGTTTCTGAGGCAGAACAGACCCTAATCTAGCTGCCAGCAGCTTTTCCTAACCGCCTGAAACAATAAGCAGCTTGCGGCTGTGCACCCCTTTGGCTTTCAAAATGACCGTGACATGCGCCTTGACGGTGCCTTCGCTGATATTCAGCCGCCAGGCAATCTCTTTGTTCGACAAGCCCTGACCAATCAGGTTCATCACTTCCAGTTGTCGCTCGGTCAACCCTTCATCGCTCACCTTCGCCTGCACCGCATGGGAGGGCAAAGATGCGCCAAGCGAAGGCAACAGCTTGGGCGGCACATAGATGCCACCGGATAACATGAGATGGATTGCCGAAAGTACGATAGGTGTGCTGGTGGCTTTAGGGAGATAACCCAGGGCACCGGCTTCCAGCGCCTGCTTCATGAGCTTCGGGCATTCCACGCCGGAAAGCATGGCCACAGGGATAAGCGGGTGATTCATACGGATACGCTGCAACAGGGAGATGCCGTTTCCATCGGGCAACTCATGATCAAGCAGAACAAGATCAAGCGTACTGCTTGTTGTTTCAATGACAGACAGGCCGGAAGCGATGGAATCAGCCTCAAGAATGGCCACGCTTTCATCAAGCATACGCAGGGCTGTCGCCATCCCGGAGCGGAAAAGTTCATGGTCATCAATCAGGAGAATTTGCACGGGTGATTTCTAATAGATAACACAACCCATCACAAGAAAAAGGTCATACAACTAGTCGTATATCCAAGGTGCAATGGGTTTTTCTTCCGGGCGAAATTATGCTCTTCCCGATTGCATCCAGTATGATGTGATCGGGAGGAGATATGGGCGAATCCTGTAGCAATCGAAAACTCCACATACTGGTCGCGGAAGACGATCCGACCATTCGCGAGATTTTTCATGAGTTTCTTGAGCGGCTGGGCCATCAGGTCACGATGACACCCGATGGCTGGCAGGCCATGGCGCTTTTTAACAAGCTCGCATCGCAACTGGACATATTGATTACGGATATATGCATGCCGCATGTGAATGGTTTGGAATTGATTCAGCATGTTCGCAGGCACCATGCAACATTACCCATCATTGCCATGAGCGGCTATTCCAGCCAAGCCCTGCAGAATGAAATTGCCTGCAAGCAAATCCCAGTGCTCACCAAACCGATCAATTTCAATGATTTGAAGAAAAGACTGCAGGTCTTGCAGACAGCCATCTGATTCATCAGCGCCTGACTCCCCAGACAAAAGTCGTACGACTGGTCGTATATCCAAGGTCTAATATGTTTTATTCCCTCCCTTTCATAGGGTTCGCCGGTTCACTATTGGCGCGACGGCATCTGTTGGCCTCATCAATACACCAGCCCTCTCAATGGGGAACAACAATATATAAGCGCATCCGTCGGGATGTGCACAGGGAGAGGGCTGATGAAATATATAGTAACACCAAATAACCCATGGGTGGCGGGATTAGCATTGTTGATGTCGGTATCCTTTGCCCAGCCTGCATTGGCAGATGAGGTACGAGAGGACAGGCATGATCTTGAGATTGCTTCTGAGAAAGCAAAAACCAGCAAACATGATTCCGATATTACCAACAATAAGCTGAAGTTAAGCGGTGTGGCCGCCAAGGTGGATGCGAATGCCGCAGCCATTGCGGGAAACGCGAGCGCCATTGCAAACATTCAACTAACACCCGGCCCGCAGGGTCTGACCGGTGCAACCGGCGCGCAAGGACCACAGGGTATCGCGGGTGCAGATGGTATTAACGGAACCAACGGTGTTGACGGTGCAGTCGGTCCACAAGGTCCGATCGGTTTAACCGGCCCTCAGGGCCTGAAGGGTGATACAGGCGCAACTGGTGCTGTAGGCCCTCAGGGTCCGATCGGTTTGACAGGCCCTGCAGGTGCAGTCGGCATCAATGGCACCAACGGTGTTGATGGTGCGGTTGGTCCTCAGGGTCCGATTGGTTTGACCGGAGCTAAAGGTGCAACCGGCCCTCAGGGCCCGATCGGTTTGACAGGCCCTGCAGGTGCAGACGGCATCAATGGCACCAACGGTGTTGATGGTGCGGTTGGTCCTCAGGGTCCGGTTGGTTTGACTGGCCCAGCAGGCGCAAACGGTGCAGACGGCATCAATGGCACCAACGGTGTTGATGGTGCGGTTGGCCCTCAGGGTCCGGTTGGTTTGACCGGCCCAGCAGGCGCAAACGGTGCAGACGGCATCAATGGCACCAACGGTGTTGATGGTGCGGTTGGCCCGCAGGGTCCGGTTGGTTTGACTGGCCCAGCAGGTGCAAACGGTGCAGACGGCATCAATGGCACCAACGGTGCTGATGGCGCTGTTGGTCCGCAGGGTCCAATCGGCTTGACAGGCCCAGCAGGTCCAAAGGGCGCTAAAGGTGCAGACGGCATCAATGGCACCAACGGTATTGATGGTGCGGTTGGCCCGCAGGGTCCGGTTGGCTTGACAGGCCACACGGGTCCGGCTGGCCCGGCAGGTGCAGTTGGCCCGCAGGGTCTGCGTGGCATGTCCATTGTTGGCCCTCCGGGTATTCAAGGCCCACAGGGTGTACCAGGCCCACAGGGTCCGGCAGGCCCGAACAACCCCATGCGGGCATATGTGGCCTACTCCGCTGCAGTGCCGCTGATCCCCAACGCCCCTCCTGTAACCGTCGCTGCTATTTGCCCTGTGGGATACGTTGCAACGGGGGGGGGGTACAGGGTATTAACCAACGCTGGAGTTCGGCTCATGCCTTACAATCTGTTCCAGGTTCTCCTGAATCAGCCTGGTGCTCCGAATGCTTGGACAGTAACAGCCCAGCATGGCTATTTCCCTGTTTCGAACAGTTCAACGCAACCGCTACAGATATGGGCCGTCGCACGGTGTCTGATGCACTGATATCTGCGACATGAAAGTAGAAAAAAGGGCCGCCTCGGATGAGGCGGCCCTTTTCATTGAAAAAATATCCTTAGCGAATCAGCTTGCGAGAAAATTTCGATAATCAGCACTTAGTGCTTCGGCAGCGAGTTGGCAGAATCTTTCACCGGCTTCCACTGTCGCCAATTGAGGATTGGAGCCAATGCGACCATCGGGAAATTTGCGGCGGAAATCGAAGGCATCGAAGAACTCATCGGTCGGCGCGACTTCGGGAGTCAGGGATACATTTTTAACCGCTTCCGGATAAGCGTAATAACTCAGCGCCACCTCGCTGACCGTGGCGTGAAATCCCTCGGCTTCACCGTATAACTCGGCGGCAAGTTTCTTTACTTCATCATTGCGCCACCAGTTGGCCATGCGGCAGCGCAGCGGCGGATCATTTTCGGACATACCTGCATACAGCTCGGAGAAAGCCGATGTGACCGGCGGGATATTGCCGCCGTGGCCGTTGAGAAAATAGAAATGCGTAAAGCCGTGCTGCCGGAGCGAACTAACCACATCTATCACCACCTGCATCAGGGTGGTTGGCTTCAGCGTCACCGAACCGGCAAAGGCCATATGATGCGCCGACATGCCGTAGTTGATGGCTGGAGCAATTAACACATCCGCATTTGCTTCAATCTGCTGCGCAATGCGTGTGGGACAGATGGCATCGGTGCCGATCAGGCCGTTCGGGCCGTGCTGTTCGGTCGAGCCGATGGGAATAATGATGCCGGTGGATGACTCAAGATACCGCTCCACCTCCTGCCATGTACTCAGCGCCAGTTGCATATCTCACCTCCTGTCCGGGCATACCGTAACCATTGTTTGCATTGAATTACATACCGCCAAACACAAAACCATGTAACAGCAATGGACTATTGTGGTTGCGCTTCTTTCATACCGGACTAGAATGGTCCGACTTATGAGCAGGATATCTTTATGTTCCGCATAACGCGGCTGACCGACTACGGCGTCATGCTGATGACCGAGCTGGCACAGGCTGAAGAGCATGTGCTCAATGCCGCGGCACTCGCGGCCCGTTCGCACCTGCCCGCACCCTCGGTCAGCAAGATTCTTCAGTTGCTGTTGCGCGACGGCCTGCTCACCTCGGTGCGTGGTGCTGGTGGCGGCTATAGGCTGACCCGCGAGGCATCCCAGATTTCCATCCGCGACATCATCGTCGCGCTTGAAGGGCCGATCGCACTCACCGAGTGCAGTCTTGATCACAGCCGTTGCGAGCAGCAGGAACACTGCAACACGCGCGGCAACTGGCACATCATCAATCAGGTAGTGCGCGGCACACTCAGCGATATTTCGCTGGCCGACATGATCGAACCGGGTTTCACCCCGGTACTGCGTCTGGAAAAACGTTATGCCGATGCGCGCATGCCGGTCACACAGGGCAATGAAATGAATGGGAATCCACAATGAGCGATAACGCACAAATTGAAGGGCTGGTCGACCGCAAATACGAGGCCGGCTTTGTTACCGATATTGAATCGGACACCCTGCCACCGGGCCTGAATGAGGATGTCATCCGCCACATCTCGGCCATCAAGGGTGAGCCACAATGGCTGCTCGACTGGCGTCTGGCGGCCTTTGCCCACTGGAAAACCATGACTGAGCCGCACTGGGCGCATGTGAAGTACACGCCGACGGATTATCAGTCCATCTCCTACTATTCGGCCCCGAAGAAAAAGGAAGACGGACCGCAAAGCCTCGACGAGGTGGATCCCAAGCTGCTCGAAACCTACAAGAAGCTCGGCATCCCGTTGCATGAGCAGGCCTTTCTGGCTGGCGTGGCGGTGGATGCGGTGTTCGATTCGGTTTCCGTAGCGACCACCTTCAAGGGCAAGTTGAAGGACGCCGGAGTGATTTTCTGCCCGATTTCCGAAGCCGTCCGCGAGTATCCTGAACTGGTGCAAAAGTATCTGGGCACCGTGGTGCCGACCGGAGACAACTTCTTCGCCGCACTCAATTCGGCGGTATTCACCGACGGCTCCTTTGTCTATATCCCCAAGGGTGTGCGTTGCCCGATGGAGCTTTCTACCTATTTTCGCATCAATGCAATGAACACCGGGCAATTCGAGCGCACCCTGATTATCGCCGACGAAGGCGCCTATGTGTCCTACCTTGAAGGGTGCACGGCACCGCAGCGTGATGAGAATCAGCTGCATGCAGCTGTGGTGGAGCTGGTCGCGCACGATGATGCGCAGATCAAATACTCCACGGTGCAGAACTGGTATCCGGGCGATGAGAATGGCCTGGGCGGTATCTACAACTTCGTGACCAAGCGCGGCGATTGCCGTGGAGCACGCTCCAAGATTTCATGGACGCAGGTGGAAACCGGCAGCGCCATCACCTGGAAGTATCCGAGCTGTGTGCTCAGAGGCGACGATTCGGTCGGCGAGTTTTACTCGGTGGCCCTGACCAAGATGCATCAGCAGGCCGACACCGGCACCAAGATGATCCATCTGGGCAAAAATACGCGCAGCACGATTGTCTCCAAGGGAATCTCGGCCGGCTTCGGCCAGCAGTCGTACCGCGGCCTGGTGCATATCGGCAAGAATGCGGAAGGCGCCCGCAACCATACGCAATGCGATTCACTGCTTATCGGCAGCACCTGCGGTGCGCATACCTTCCCTTATGTCGAGGTGAAGAATCCGACGGCGACAATGGAACACGAAGCAACCACCTCACGCATCGGCGAAGATCAGCTGTTTTATTGCAAAAGCCGTGGCATCTCCGAGGAGGATGCAGTCAACCTCATCGTCAACGGCTTCTGCAAGGATGTATTCAATGAACTGCCGATGGAGTTCGCGGTGGAAGCCAACCGTCTGATGGAAGTCTCTCTCGAAGGCGCGGTCGGATAAAATGGAAAAGGATTCTTAATATGTTGAAGATTGAAAACCTGCATGCCTCGGTAGATGGCAAGAAGATATTGAAGGGCATCAACCTGACGGTGAAGCCCGGTGAGGTGCATGCCATCATGGGGCCGAACGGCTCAGGCAAGAGCACACTGTCCAATGTTATTGCCGGTCGCGATGGCTATGAGGTGACGGCCGGAAGCATTTCTTTCCACGGGCAGGATCTGCTTGCCATGGAGCCGGAAGAGCGCGCCTGGGCGGGTGTATTCCTTGCCTTCCAGTATCCGGTGGAAATTCCCGGCGTGAACAATGTGTATCTACTCAAGGCCGGACTGAACGCCCGTCGCAAGCATCAGGGTCTGGAAGAGCTGGATGCCATGGAGTTCATGCAACTGGTACGCGAAAAAGCCAAGCTGGTCGAGCTGGATCAGGCCTTCCTGTCGCGCGGTGTGAACGAAGGCTTCTCCGGCGGCGAGAAGAAACGCAATGAAATCTTCCAGATGGCCGTGCTGGAGCCGAGCCTGGCCATCCTTGATGAAACCGATTCAGGTCTGGATATCGACGCACTGCGCGTGGTGGCCGGCGGCGTGAATAAGCTGCGTGCAGCCGATCGCGCCGTTGTCATGGTGACGCATTACCAGCGCCTGCTCGACTATATCGAGCCGGATCTCGTTCATGTGCTGGTCGATGGTCGCATCCTGAAAACCGGCGACCGTAAGCTGGCCCTGGAACTGGAGAAGCGCGGTTATGACTGGGTGCGTGAGGAAGCTCATGCCTAAGCTTGCTGAATTCCGAAAAGGTGCATGGGGTGCCTTTGAACAGGCCGGCCTTCCGACCACGCGTCAGGAAGAGTGGAAATATACCTCTCTGGCTCGCATCAGCAGCACACTGGGTGAAACATGGTGGACGGCAGCTGAACCGACAGGCCTCACGACTGATGACATTGATGCGCTGGCCATCCCCGATCTCGATGCCTGGCGTATCGTCTTTGCCGATGGCCGCCTTGTGTCCAGCGCCTCATCCCTGCCTGCAGGTGCAGCGCTCACACCACTTTCCGAGCTATTAGCCACCAATGGCGAACAGGCCGTCAAGGCTCTTGCCTGGGATGCCGATGCGCCACTGTTCAATGGCGCGCTCGCCGCCAACAGCGCACTGGCTGAGGATGGCGTCTGTCTGTGTCTTGCCGATGGCGTGAAACTCGACAAGCCGATCTATGTGCTGCACATCGCAAGCCAATCCGGTGCTTCGCATCTGCGTCATGGCCTGTGGCTGGGCAAAGAAGCCTGCGCCCATGTGATTGAGCACTATGCCGGCGTAAATGAAGAGCCGGGTCTTACGCATGCTGTGACGCTGGTGCATCTGGGTGATGCGGCGCAACTGACACATGACCGCTTGCAGGACGAGTCGCTCAAGCAGTTTCATCTCGGCCGCCTGGATGTCTGGCAGGGTCGGGACAGCAACTTTACCTCGCACGCCATTGCCCTCGGTGCCTCATTGGCGCGCCTGGATATCGCGGTTGACCTGGCCGGTCCCGGTGCTGCATGCAAGCTGGACGGCTTGTATATGCCGACCGGCAGGCAGCACTCGGATCATCACACGCAGATTGATCACCGTGCGCCACACTGCACCAGCCGCGAGCATTATCGCGGCGTGCTCGATGATCGCGCCCATGGCGTGTTCAACGGCAAGGTGGTTGTGCATAAAGGGGCTTCCGGCACCGACTCGGCACAAAAAAATGCCAACCTGCTGCTCTCCGACAAAGCGGAAATCGATGCCAAGCCTGAGCTGGTGATTCACCATGATGATGTGAAGGCTGCACATGGCTGCACCATCGGCCAGCTGGATGATAAGCAATTGTTTTATCTCAAATCGCGCGGCATATCCGCGGAGGAGGCACGGCAGATGCTGACCTTCGCCTTCGCCGATGAGGTACTCACCGGCATCAGCCTGCCTGCACTGCGCCGCTTTATCGAAAAGGCTGCCTTCTCGAAACTTCCCTTCGGTACAGATGCCGAGGCCATGCTGGGATGAAGTCTTTTGAGCACAAAAGGATTGATGATGTTTGATGTAGAAAAGGTCCGGGCCGAGTTTCCTATCCTGCACCAGGAGGTGTACGGCAAGCCGCTGGTCTATCTGGATAATGCAGCCACGACGCAAAAGCCGCAAAGCGTGATCGATGCCGTGCGGCATTATTACGAACGCGACAACGCCAATGTGCATCGCGGCGTGCATGCCCTCTCCGAGCGCGCCACCGCCAGCTATGAGGCGGCGCGCGACAAGATTCGCGAGCTGCTCAACGCGACCAGCCGGCGCGAAATCATCTTCACCCGCGGCGCCACCGAAGCCATCAATCTGGTCGCCTCCAGCTGGGGCATGACCAATATCGGTGCCGGTGATGAGGTGCTGGTCAGCGAGATGGAACACCATTCCGATATCGTGCCGTGGCAGATGCTGTGCGAACGCGTTGGCGCAACCCTTAAGGTGTTGCCGATCAACGATGCCGGTGAGTTGTGCATGGATCAGCTGGACTCGCTGCTTGGCGAGCGCACCAGGCTGGTTGGCATTGTCCATCTGTCCAATGCGCTGGGCACCATCAATCCGGTGAAGACGATTATCGAAAAGGCGCATGCGGTCGGCGCGAAGGTGCTGCTCGATGGCGCACAGGCGCTGGCCCACCTGCATGTTGATGTGCAGGCACTGGATTGCGATTTCTATGTAACCAGCGCGCATAAGATGTATGGCCCGACAGGCATCGGCATGCTCTATGCCAAAGAGGCCTTGCTTGATGCCATGCCGCCATACCAGGGCGGCGGCGATATGATCACCATGGTCACCTTCGAGAAAACGCAGTACAACGATCTGCCCTATAAATTCGAGGCGGGTACGCCGAACATCGCCGGTGCCATTGGCTTTGGTGCTGCTGTGGACTGGCTGAAGAAAACGGGCATTGATGCTGCCTCCGCGCATGAAAACGATCTGCTCGCCTATGCCACAGAGAAAGCAAAGGCCTTCGACGGCTTGAGGATCATTGGCGCAGCGCGAGATAAGGCTTCGGTTTTGTCATTCACCATCAAGGGTGTGCACCCGCATGATCTGGGCACCATTCTGGATCGCGAAGGCGTGGCCATTCGCGCCGGCCACCACTGCGCCATGCCGGTGATGCAGCATTTCCACGTGCCGGCCACCGCCCGCGCTTCGTTTGCCGCCTACAACACCAGGGGCGAGGTAGATGCTTTGTTCGCCGCTCTGACCAAGGCACAGGAGCTGTTCGCATGAGGATTCTTCCCACAGCCTTGAATCGAGGTTTTGCATGTTTGATCTGAGAGATTTGTACCAGCAGGTGATTGTCGATCACAACAAAAGCCCGCGCAATTTCGGCAAACTTGCCGACTTCAACCATGAGGCGGATGGCTACAACCCTCTGTGCGGCGACAAGCTGCATGTCTACCTGAAGGTGAATGATGCGGGCGTGATTGAGGATGTATCCTTCGAAGGTGAAGGTTGTGCGATCTCGGTGGCAAGTGCCTCACTGATGACCGATGCGCTGAAGGGAAAAACCATGCAGGAGTCCGAGGATATGTTCGGGCACTTCCAGCACATGGCCACCTCAGAGCTTGATGAAGCGCCTGATGAAGAGGTCTTGGGCAAGTTGACCGTGCTGGCCGGGGTGCGCGAGTTCCCCAGCCGTATCAAATGCGCCACGCTGTGCTGGCACACGCTGCTTGCAGCAGTCAAAGACAGGCCCGAACCGGCCAAAACGGAGTAGACGGTGGACGTTCATATCGGAGAAAACATTACGGTGCTGCGCGACTGCGAAGCACTACTCATTCCCATGGGTACACCGGTAACCATCCCCGAAGGCAGTAGGGTGATGATCACGCAGGCCTTGGGAAGTTCATATACGGTCAATATCAACGGCAATCTGGCGCGCATCGAGAGCAGCAATGCCGATGCGCTGGGCCTGGAAAGCACGGAGCATGAAACAGGGAAAAGCAAAGTGCCTGCAGGACCCGTTGATGAGGATGCGCTGTGGGAGGCGCTGGAGAAGTGTTATGACCCGGAGATTCCGGTGAACATCGTTGATCTCGGCCTGATTTACCATTGCGACATCACCCCGCTGAAACCCGGCAACCGTGTCGAGGTGATCATGACGCTGACCGCGGCCGGCTGCGGCATGGGCCCGATCCTTGTTGAAGATGTGCGCGCCCACCTGCTGGATGTGGACAATGTCACCGAGGTGGATGTTGAGCTGGTTTTCGACCCCCCATGGGACCGGTCAATGATGTCGGACGAGGCCAAGCTGCAACTAGGCATGTTCTAAAATGTCCGGCACACCGGTGTCCATTGAGATTGAGACTCAGAAGGGACCTTCCGGGCCATCAAAATGGGCGCTGCTGGCACTTGGCTTTCGCCCCTTTTTCCTGCTCGGCATCTGTTTTGCGGTGTTGTTAATGCTGGTCTCTCTTGGCGGCTTTTCATCTGGCCTGTGGCAAAACAACTATTTCAATCTATCCCTGTGGCATGCACACGAAATGGTCTTTGCTTATGCAGTGGCTGTTATTGCGGGCTTTCTGCTTACATCGGTACGCAACTGGACCGGGCTGGATACATCATCCGGCACATCGCTGGCCCTTCTCACCCTGCTATGGCTGGCACCAAGACTCCTGTCAGCCGCTTCCTTCATCCCGCCAGTTGCCTTTGCCCTGCTTGATATGTTGTTTCTGCCAGTGCTGGCCCTTGTCCTCGCCAGATTACTCCTGCAGGCAAAGCAATCTAATAATTACCCGATCCCCCTGTTGCTCCTGCTGCTCGGCCTGTGCAATGCAGCTGTACATGCTGAAGTACTGGGCTATGCCAGAGATGTTTCCGCTCAGGCCATGCAGCTTGCAGTTGTTGTGATTGTCGCTCTGATTGTGCTGATTGCCGGACGTGTCGTTCCCTTTTTCATGCAGCGGGCCATTGCGCTGCGGCCTGTTGCCAACAAGACGATTGAGAAACTGGCCCTGCCATCGGTGTTGTTGTTTGCCTTGACGATTGCGACTGGCCAGCCTTGGCTGATCATCCTTGCCGCATTCTTTGCCTCCCTGATTCATGGTGCACGACTGATCGGCTGGTTTAATAAGGCCATTCTGCAGCAGCCGATGTTATGGGTGTTGCATGCCGGCTATGCATGGCTGGTCGCAGGCTTTTTAATCTATGCCATCAGTATGTTTATCGGCATCCCGACCGTGCAGGCCATCCATGCCTGGACGGTGGGGGCTATCGGTATGTTTACACTCGGCATGATGGCCCGAGTCGCGCTCGGACATACGGGTCGCAATATCACAGCTCTGCCATGGATGCCGGCAGCCTTTATCCTGCTATTGCTTGCCACCCTGATTCGTATTCTGCCCCCGCTTATTGAGCCAGTCCTGCTTGACGCATCGGTCATTATCAGTGCAACGTGCTGGATCATTGCGTTTATAATTGTCGGTCTTCGCTATGCCTCCATCCTGTTGCACGCTCGGGTGGATGGTAAACCGGGCTGAATAAAACTGAGGAAAGAGACATGGCTGAATGGATTGATGTAGCGCCGGAAACAGATATCGGCCCGGGCAAACGACGGGTTGTCGAAACGGAAATCGGACCGATTGCCGTGTTCAACCTCGAAGGTGAATTGTATGCCATTGCCGATGTCTGCACACACGATGGTGGCGAGCTGGCCAGCGGCAGATGCGAAGGAGATCAGATTATCTGCCCGCGCCACGGTGCTCGGTTCTGTATCCGCGATGGGCGGGCCCTTACACCGCCGGCCTTCGAGAATATCGAAACCTTCCCTGTGCGTATTGAGTCTGGCCTGATCCAGATCGATATTGACGACTGAGTTTATAAGGAACTCATACAAATCTGGCATGGCTTGTGCTAATTTGCCTGTATGTCCCGCTCATCTTCGCCTGAAATGAGTAAAAGCTCCTCTCTGTGGGCAAAGACGCTGGCGACCTATCGCGCCTCGACCAACCCTGAAAAGCCGCAATCTATAACCCGCCTGCTTATCGTTTCCTTCCCATGCCTTTACTTTTATTGGGGAGGTTTTATCGCCCCCCTGCAAGTGCTCGGCCTTTATCTGGTTGCCACCATCGGTTTCTCTTTGTGGATATTCTTTTCCCCGACTGAGAACCATCTGCGCAGAGTGCTCACTGTTATTGGCGACACCGGCATCCCGACTGCATGCCTCCTTTTGCTCGATGGCGAAACTGGCGCCCCATTTATGGCTTTGTACCTGTGGGTCATTGTTGGCTACGGTCTGCGTTTCGGTCTGCGCTACCTGGTGCTCGCCACCCTGCTATCAACAGCGGGGTTCATCTTCGTAATCACCTATGTTCCATACTGGACGGCGAATGAACACATCGCTTTGGGCTATCTGATTCTCATCCTGATCATTCCATTATTTATAGCCAAACTGATCCTCCAGCTGCAGCAGGCCATCGACCGGGCCGAGCAGGCAAGTCGGGCAAAATCACAATTCCTCGCCAATATGAGCCACGAGCTGCGCACGCCACTCAACGGTATCATCGGCATGAGCGACCTTCTGGCCACCACCCATATGACCCGCGAACAAAAGCGTTTCGCCTCCGTCATCAAGAGATCAGGCAACCACCTGCTGGGGCTGATTGAGCGCATCCTTGATCTGTCGCGCATCGAAGCGGGCAAGCTGGAACTGGCCGACGAACCCTTCGATCTGCATCAATTGGTGCGCAGTGTCGCGACCATGTTCGAAGCACAGGCGAAGAGTAAGGGTATCAGGGTTGAGGCGAATATCGAACCAGACGTACCTTTCAACCTGATCGGTGACCCGCAGCATTTGAAACAGGTGCTGATTAACCTCATTGGCAATGCCGTGAAGTTTACCGATGCCGGCTATGTTTCCACACATGTTGAACTGCACTTCAATGCCGACGACAAGCCCATGTTGCGCATGACCATCCGGGATACCGGCATCGGCATATCCGAAGATGCACAGGAAAAAATATTCGATCAGTTCACCCAGGCAGACAACAGTGTTACCCGCCGTTACGGTGGTAGCGGCCTGGGGACGACAATCTCCCGACAACTGATTGAACTGATGGGAGGCAAGATCCAGCTGCAAAGCAGGGAAGGGGAAGGCAGCACCTTCACCATCACCATCCCCTTCCAGACACAGGAAAAGACCACGAATAAGCGCCAGCTTGTACCCATCCGCGCTCTGGTGCTCAGCAGCAAAGACATGGGCCGGCGACTTCGTCAAATGCTCGAGCGCTGGAATGTGGACAGCATCTGCATGGAGGACGATGCACCTCTGCTGTCGGTCCTGGTTGATGCCGAATCTTCGGGGCAGTCCTTCGGCGCCTTAATCCTTGACCGCTCGCAGCTTCATTGTAAACCGGAGTTGTTTGCCCAGGCCGTGCGCAGCAAACCGGGACTGGGTGATTTGGATTTGATTCTGCTTGATCACGAAGCAAATCAGGGCACGGACAGCATCATGTACTCGGCGGGATTCAACGCCGTGCTGCATCCACCTATCGAGGAATCGCTGCTGTTCAACGCCCTGCATGCAGCCAGCGTAGTACAGCAATCTGCAGGTGATGTCATTTCCATTTCCGATATCTATCAACGCAAACAGGGTATGAAATCACTCAGGATTCTGCTGGCCGAGGACAATCCGGTGAATCAGGAAGTGATCAGCGAGGTACTGCAACGCGCCGGACACCATGTCCAACTGGTAGATGATGGTGAAAAAGCGCTCGATGCACTGAGCATTGATACGCATTTCGATCTGGTCCTTCTGGATATGAATATGCCGGAGGTGAGTGGCCTGGATGTGCTCAAACAATTCCGCTTCCTCGATACCAGCGGCAGCACCCCGGTGGTCATGCTCAGTGCTGATGCCATGCCGGAAACCATTCGCCAGTGTCGTGAGGCCGGGGCCAACGAATATCTGACCAAGCCTGTGGACATTTCACATCTGCTGCAAACCGTTGCCCGCTACGGCAATACGCAGACCGCCGAACCGCTTAAGTTTGATCTCCCCAAAACTCCTCCGGAGGAGCCAGAGCAGACCAGTGAAGGCAATGCAGATGATATTCTGGATGCCGAGATGCTGCAGGAACTGGTCTGGATTTGCAGATCCCCGGCAAAGATCACCGAATTCATCGATCTTTTTGAAACCAGCGCCACAGGTCATATCGCCAAGCTTAAATCAGCCGCGCAGGGTGGTGATACCATGGCCTTTGCCAATGCCGCGCATGCCTTCAAAGGCTCGGCTGTGACCATGGGCTTGCGAAAGGCCACTGCTCCCTATCATGACATCGAAAGGCATAAGGCAAGGTTGAGCGAAACCCAACTCAGGCAGTATGCCGAGCAATTTGAAGCCATCTTCCTTGAAGGTTGCCAGGCGCTCAGGGGCTTTGCAGCGGAGATGGCAAACAAATCCGATTCATAGGGGGAGGCGGGGTGATAGGACACCCCGCCTCATTGTTTTATCCCTGCCGCTTAAGCGTTTCTGGCTGACTGCCTGCTCACCAGGCGCTCCATCATGCGCAGATCCCTGTTGCTCAACCTCAGTGCTGCATCCACCCATATATCAGTGACATCCTTCAATTCTTCATAGCTCAATGGATGGGTGCACTTCCTGGCCGCACGGAATGCAGTAATACCATTGCGTGCCTTTTCCTCTCGGCTGATATATTCGTAAACATCCTTCTCACCATGGCCGTCCTCAGCCAGCACATCGACAACGCCCAAGTCATACAGCTCCTCAGCTGAGTAAATCCGGCCACTCAGGATCAATTTTTCAGCCTCGCGATTACCGATTTTCCGCGACAGCAGACTGTAGGCGCCCATGCCGGGAAAAAGGTTGAAAAGGATTTCAGGGAAGCCCATTTTGGCACTGCGCTCGGCGATCAAGATATCGCTTGATACTGCGTACTCCAGACCGCCGCCCAAGGCATCACCCTGAACCAGGGAGATGGTGGTGATTCCCCGTTCGATACCGTTGTTATTCAAGGCAAGCGTATCAATACAGGATTTGGCATAGTGAAGCAGCCCTTCGCGATCACGCGCATGGATCAGTGAAATAAACAGCTCCAGATCACCACCAAGATTAAACACGCCGGGCACATCCGAAGCCAGCACGATATAACGCAGATCGGCATGGCGGGGAGCCGTCTGCAATTCATTAAACCAGTGCTGCATTTCTCCTATCAGGGTCAGGGTGCAAATGGGCCGGGGTTTGGGGTGCATGTAATACCAGGCCAATCCGAGTTCCTTTTCGTACTGAACTTCCAGCTGCGTATATACACTGTCTCTGCCTAAAATAAGCGAACGTACTGTATTCATTGTTTCCTCCATGGAATCAAGCAATGTCACCGCGAACGCGGCGCAATGCCTTTCTAGTCCATGAAAGGCGTCAGCGTCAATAAACCGACAGCTCCGGCACAACATGGTGAGAAGACAAGTTGTCCATGCAACGCAGTAGATTCCGGGTAAAGTCGGGTGACATTCAGGGGATTAAGAAGTGATGATCTTGGGCTGTATCCAGTGCCCGCAAGTTGAAGGAAAATATCGATTGCCTGCTACTGTCGCGCAAAAAAGGAGGCCTTCCGGCCTCCTGTTCGATTTAAAAAACACTCAGTGGGTTGTTTGCTGTTGCTCCTGACTGCTCTGATAGGCCGCGGCAAAATTAAATGGGTCGATCAGCAGCGGAATGAAGCCGCCATCTACGGTGAGCTGACTGAGAAGCTGCCGGGTGTAGGGGAAGATGATCGTCGGGCAATCCACGCCGAGCACCACAGGCAAGTGCTCTTCAGGGATATTCTTCAGTACGAACAATCCGGCCTGCTCAACCTCGACCTCGAAAACCACGTTATCGCTCTCACTATCTTTAGCCAGCACAGACACCTTCAGCGACACCTCCCAATGATCCTCGCTGACCTGGCGGTTCTGCACCCCGAGGTTCAACTCGATTTTCGGTGAGTTCTCCGCAGCGGTAAATGATTGTGGCGCATTGGGATTCTCGAATGAGATGTCTCTGGTATAAATCTTTTTTATGCTGAATACAGGTTGCTTCTGCTCTTCTTTCGTCACGGCATTCTTTCCTTTCATCGTTCAATGTTGATTTGCCAAAGATGGGCCATCGCAACGCCATTTTCAACAGTGGGCAACATAAAAAAGGGAGCCATAAGGCTCCCTTTTAGATTGAGATTGGATCGCTTAGTTCTTGGACTTATCCACGATCTTCTTGATCCACGGCATCATGGCGCGCAACTTTTCACCGGTCTGCTCAATCGGATGCGCAGCATTCAGTCGGCGGTAGGCAGTCATCGACGGGTAGTTGGTCGCTCCTTCAATGATGAACTGCTTGGCGTACTCGCCGGTCTGGATGTTGTGCAGGCACTCGCGCATGGCCTTGCGCGATTCGTCATTGATGACGCGCGGTCCGGTCACATACTCACCGTACTCCGCATTGTTGGAGATGGAGTAGTTCATGTTGGCAATGCCGCCTTCATACATCAGATCGACAATCAGCTTCAGCTCATGCAGGCATTCGAAATAGGCCATCTCCGGGGCGTAACCTGCCTCGGTCAGGGTTTCGAAACCGGCCTTGACCAGTTCAACAGCACCGCCGCACAACACGGCCTGCTCACCAAACAGATCGGTTTCCGTCTCGTCCTTGAAAGTGGTCTCGATAATGCCGGTACGACCGCCACCGATAGCCGAAGCGTAGGACAGGGCAATGGCCTTGGCCTTGCCTGAGGCATCCTGATGGATGGCAATCAGGTCGGGGATGCCGCCGCCGCGCACAAACTCGGAGCGCACGGTATGGCCAGGTGCCTTGGGCGCGATCATGATGACATCAAGATCGGCGCGCGGGGTAACCTGGTTGTAGTGGATGGCAAAGCCGTGCGCGAAAGCCAGGGTGGCACCCTTCTTCAGGTTCGGCGCCAGCTCATCGCGATACAGCTGCGACTGGAACTCGTCCGGGGTCAGCACCATGACGACATCGGCGCTGGCAACTGCCGCAGCGACTTCGCTGACCTTCAGGCCACAGGCCTCTGCCTTGGCAACGGAAGCGGAGCCTGCACGCAGGCCAACGGTCACGTCGACGCCCGAATCCTTCAGGTTGTTGGCATGGGCATGGCCCTGCGAACCGTAGCCGATGATGGCGACTTTCTTGCCCTTAATCAGGGAAAGATCGGCGTCCTTGTCGTAATAGATATTCAAGCCCATGTGTGTACTCCTTCGTGGTCAGGTGTTGACTGTGTTTTATTAAAAGGGCGCGCAGGATAATGCTTTTAAGCCGCGTCGTCATCAGCGAGTCGATTGGCTGTCGGCAGCACATAACCTGTCCTCATCAGTAGCTCATAAGTTGTCCGGTCTGAAGATTACCCGAGAGGTAATCAGAGATGAGACGAACGACAGTGTTACAGGAGGTCAGGAAGATGAG
The DNA here is from genome assembly GCA_001871195.1 of Zetaproteobacteria bacterium CG1_02_55_237. GTDB lineage: Bacteria > Pseudomonadota > Zetaproteobacteria > Mariprofundales > Mariprofundaceae > UBA1543. Next base: position 171 of record MNXA01000039.1, on the reverse strand, counting down.
ATTTGATGAGGCATATGGTGGTTGGCAGAGAGGCCAGTTGACCCAGGAAGAGGCGGGACGACTGCTCGGCATGAGCGAGCGTAACTTCCGGCGTTATGTAGAGCGTTATCAGGGGGAAGGCGAAGCTGGGTTGATGGACAAGCGTTTGACGCAAGCATCCAGCCGGTGTGC
>MNXA01000034.1 GCA_001871195.1 Zetaproteobacteria bacterium CG1_02_55_237 | reverse complement strand
GTAGTTCCGCCTTCAGGGCTCGTATTTCCTGCTGTTGAGCCGTGACCTGGTTGTGCTGGGAATCGGGCTTCCCGAACCGACTGATCCACTCATACAGGCTCTTTGTGCTTATGCCCAATCTGCTACAGACGGAGGACACTGAATAACCCCGATCCACTACCTGCCTGACTGCTTCAATCTTGAATTCTTCCGAATAACGTTTGCCACTCACTGTAATCTCCTTTGAGCTGAATTATGTAGCTCTTAGGTGTCTAGTAAATTAGTGGCGATTCAGCGGATCGAAAATCTTGCCCAGTAACATGTACGAATGGAATTCAGTTGAGTCAGTTCCCATTTTAAGTTTATTACATAGGACTTCTATATTTGATTTAGTATAAATAACTTCTATATTTGATTTAGTATAAATAACTTCTATATTGATTTTAGTATTCATTGCTACTAAAGTGCCTTTCAGAGGAAGCAGATATGGAATACAGAATAGCGTTTATAAAACAGGTCTCACCACTACTTAAGAGTTTACGCAACCAGCGCGGGTTAACTCAAAAGCAACTGGGCGAGAAATTGGGTATATCCCAACGAATGGTCGCCACAATCGAGGCGAACCCGGAAAAAACTCGCTTTGAGCGGATACTGCAAATCCTTTCCATACTGGATGCCGATCTGATTATACGGGACCGCAGTGCAATCATAGATAAGAGCAATTCGGCTAATAACGAATCATGGTAAGTCCAAAGCGCAGGAGATCTAAGAATCGCCAATCGTTGAATCTGTGGATCAACGGGCAGCTTGCAGGAAGCTGGCATGCGCACAAAAACCGTCCACAGGAATTTCGGTACGAAGATGCCTGGATACATTCTCCGCATGGGAGAATGATTTCACTGTCGATGCCTTTTCAGCCAGGGAATCTCTCTTACAAAGGTGACGTCGTTGCAAATTTCTTCGACAACCTCTTGCCCGACAGCGACCCAATTCGCCAAAGAATTCAGAAAAACTATGGCATTAAGGGTTCCTCGACTTTCGACCTATTGGCGGAAATAGGTCGGGATTGCGTTGGTGCCATTCAACTCCTTCCGGAAGACAAGAAGCCTGATGGATGGAATCGCATAGAGGCAAGGCCACTGACTGATCTGAAAGTCGAAACCCATCTGACTGCAGCAGTAAGCACCAAACTGCCTGGCGAAGAGCAGGATGAATTTCGCATCTCTATGGCCGGAGCTCAAGAAAAAACAGCACTGTTATGGCACCGAGGTCAGTGGCATGTCCCTGTTGGAGCTACTCCTACAACGCATATCATGAAGCTCGCTCTTGGGCGGGTTGGAAACATGCAGGCTGATATGAGCACTTCCATTGAGAACGAATGGCTCTGCTCCAAAATCATGCAAGCCTATGGCATCGAAACAGCCCATTGCGACATGGCACAGTTTGGCGACACAAAAACGCTGATTGTGCAACGTTTCGACCGCAAGCTTTCCGCAAAAGGAGATTACTGGTTACGGCTTCCTCAGGAAGATATGTGTCAGGCCCTGGGAGAGCCCGCATCCCGAAAATATGAAAGTGATCACGGGATAGGCATGGGCCAGATACTAGAATTACTGCGCGGGTCAAGTTTGGCGGAACAGGATCGCCGGGCATTTTATAAAATTCAGATAATATTCTGGATGCTTGCTGCCACTGATGGACATGCCAAGAACTTCAGCATTTTCCATGAAGCTTCTGGCATGTACCGCATGACACCACTTTACGATGTGCTTTCTGCTTGGCCGATTATAGGAGAGCGAGCTAACCACCTCAGTTGGCATGACGCCAAGCTGGCCATGGCTTTTCGTGCAAAGAATACTCACTATAAACTGAAGGATATTTATCCTCGGCATTTCAAATCGGCCGCGGACAAATTGGGTCTTGCCGGTGAAGTGGATTCAATAATCGAAGAAATTCTGGCGGCAACTTCTACGGTCATAAGCGATGTAGGCTCCATGCTACCGGCTTTGTTTCCACCAAGGGTGTCGGATACGGTTTTTGCCGGGCTGGAGAAATCGGCTAAGAAGATTCAAAAAGCTGTTAATTCCTGAGAACGGGAAAATAGGTGTCAGCCACCTTTTCCCCAAACCTGTTCCTTATGCTGGGATTTTCAGTGAGAAGCTAAAGCTGGTTCCCTGTCCGGGTGTGCTGGCGACGTGAATGTCTGAGTCGTGCAGCTCCAGAATGCGCCGCACGATGGCCAGGCCGAGCCCTGAATGCTCGCCGCCGCGGTGCGAGTTGTTCACCTGATACAGCGGATCGAAAATCTTGCCTAACTCTGTGGCCTCGATGCCACAACCGCTATCGGAGACCGCCACCTCAATACCCTGATCGGTCGCGTTCAGGGAGACGCTGATGCGGTCGCCTTTCTCGACGTGGCGCAGCGCGTTGGAAACCAGATTCTCGAACACACGCTGCATCATGCCGATATTGCCATCAAAAAACGGCAGCTCGGTATCACCGCTCATATTCAGCTTCACCCCGGCCTTTTCGGCCGCCGGTTCAAACTGCTGCAACACATCCTGCACCAGCTCCGGCAGGGCGAACGGCTCGCTATGCGGCGCATCGTGAATGGAATCGAGCTTGGCCATCTCGAACAGCTCGTCCACCAGTATCTTCATGCGATTGCTGAACTGCATGGCACGCGCCACATAGGTTTCGCGTTCCTCAGGCGTGAGCTTGTCTGATTTAAGCTGCAGGGTCTCAAGATAGCCATGCAGGGTGGCCAGCGGGGTGCGCAGATCATGCGACAGGCTGGCGAACAGGTCGCGGCGCTGCGTATCCTGTTCAGATAACTGCTCGAACTGGCGCACGATCTGTTGCGCCATCAGCTGGATATTGCCCTCCAGCTGATTGAGCTCATCGCCTGCTTTAGGCGAGATACCCGGCGGGGTCTTGAAATCACTTTTGCGAAAATCATCGATGCGCGCCGAAAGCCGCCGCAGGCGGCGGGTGAGCGGATAGAACACCAGCAGGCCGATCAGCAGGCTGATGCCGAGGGCCACAGCGATCACCCAGCCGCTGAGATAGAGCAACTCCTTGTCGCGGGCGAACTGTTCCTCGCGGTCATATTCCTCACCGCGCAAGATGACATACAGATAGCCCTTGGCGTTGGCAGCCGAGGGAATGGGCGTGACCGAGAAAACCTTCTGCCGTTCCGGGGCGCGCGGATCATCGCCCAGAATGGGGAATATGGCGTCTTCTCTCAGGAAAGCCTCGATGGGCTTGAGTGACACATGCGTGCGATGCACATGCCCCGGGTCTGCCGAATAGGACAGGATCTTGCCGGACAGGTCGATCAGGTAGATCTCGATGCTCGGATTGACACTCATATAGTCGCTGAAGGTCTGTTTCAGTGCCTGCTCATCCAGTTCGTTTTCATTCACCAGATTGCGCTCAGCGACCAGGGTCGTGGCCAGATTGCGGTTCAGCGACTGGTCGGCATGCTGGATGTTTTTCTGCACCGCGGCGAAAATAAACAGTGCATAGATCAGGCCGGCAAAGCCAAGGGTGAGGGCGAGCGTGGTGGCAAGCCGGGCATACAGGGTGCGCACGATCATGGGTTTTCGCTGAATTTGTAGCCCACGCCCCACACGGTCAGGATATAGCTGGGCCTGGCGGGGTCTTTCTCGACCTTCAGGCGCAGGCGATTGATATGCGTATTCACCGTGTGCTCGTAACCCTCGAACTGGTAGCCCCAGACCTGATCGAGCAACTGGGTGCGGGTCTGCACGCGGCCCGGATGGCGGGCAAAATGCAGCAGCAGATCGAATTCCTTGGCGGTCAGGGTGATTTCCTTGTCCCCGATGGTCACCTGCCGCTTTTGCGGATCAATGCTCATCTCACCTGCGACCAGTACAGAGGCCTGCTGTTGCGAAGGCTGACTCAATGCCTCCGCCGAGCGGAAACGGGCTTTGACGCGGGCCAGCAGCTCGGGGATGCTGAAAGGCTTGGTGATGTAGTCATCGGCGCCAACCTCGAGGCCGACCACGCGGTCGATCTCCGATGATTTGGAGGTCAGCATGATGATGGGGATGTAGCGGCTGTCTTCGCGGAATTTGCGGCACAGGCTGATGCCGTCCATGACCGGCAGCATGATGTCCAGAATGATCAGGTCGTACTGCTTCGCCTTGTACTTCTCCAGAGCCTGCCCGCCATCTGCGGCAATGTCGGCGGCGCAGTTGATATCGCCCAGATGCAACTGAATCAGGCTGGCAAGATCGGCATTGTCTTCAACAATCAGTATCTGTTTTTCCATGGTCGTGTCGCAAAGCATGCCTGAGAAATCAGCCATTGTCCTGCCAGGCAAATGTTGTGCTGCATGATGAAACGGACAGCAGGGGGGTGGGGTGTCCTTGCATGTAATCTTCTCCGCATATTGATCTGTCCCTGCTTCAGGGACAGCACTATGAACGCATGATCTGTTCACATGCGGATCACCGATTTCTAACGTTTTTGTAACAGCCACCTGGGGATGGGGGCGGAGGATGCGAATGGCGATGTTATGAAAATGTTATGTTTTCGTGAGCAATCTGTTGTTTTTTCCCTTTATCTTCACCTGCGTGGCATGATGCCAACACAGACCAAACAAGAAGGATGGAGACGAATATGAAAACAAGCACAAAGATTTTTGCTCTGGCGCTGGCCGGGATGATGCCGATGCTTATGGGCGCAGGCACTGCGACAGCAGGCATGAAAGACGATGGCATGATGAAGAAAGATGGAATGAAGAAAGAAAAGAAGATGATGAAAGACGACGGCATGATGAAGAAAGAGAAGATGATGAAGAAAGACGAGAAGATGATGAAAAAAGACAGTGGGATGAAAGACGACGGCATGATGAAGAAGGAAAAGATGATGGAGAAAAAGCACATGTAAGCCTTTTCCTACAGGCTTTAACAAAAACGCCGGGCAATCTCGCCCGGCGTTTTTTTGTCTTATCGAAGCATGATGACCTTCGAGATCGGGGAGAGCCTAATGCTTAGGCTGGAACATCGGGGTGAATTTCCCGTAGCCCTCTTTCTCCAGATCAGCGACGGGGACAAAGCGCAGGGCTGCTGAATTGATGCAGTAGCGCAGGCCTGTCGGCTGCGGGCCGTCGGTGAACACATGGCCCAGATGCGAGTTGCCCTGCCTGCTGCGCACCTCGGTACGCGTGGAGAACAGCGAGCTATCTACCTTCTCAACGATGTTGTCGCTCACCAGCGGGCGGTAGAAGCTCGGCCAGCCGGTGCCGGATTTGTATTTCTCCAGCGAGCTGAACAGCGGTTCACCCGACACCACATCCACATAGATGCCGGCCTGCTTGTTGTCCCAGTAGGTATTGTCGAAGGGCGGTTCGGTGCCTTCCTCCTGGGTGACCTTGTATTGCAGGGGGGTGAGCCGGTCCTTCAGGCTTTTGCCGGCATGCTGGTCTCTATCCTCGCCCCAGACCTTATCCAGATACTGATCCCGGCCCGAGCCGTTGCGATAATACCAGTAACGAACCGGATTCTTTTTGTAGTAATCCTGATGATATTCCTCGGCTGCATAAAAATGCTGTGCAGGCTGGATCGGCGTGACGATGGGTTTGTCGAAGCGCTCGCTCTCATTCATGGTCTTTTTGGATGCTTCGGCCAGGGCGCGCTGTTCGTCATTGAGATAGAAGATGCCGGTGGTATAGGCATAGCCACGGTCGACGAACTGGCCGCCTGCATCAGTAGGATCGATCTGGCGCCAGAACACATCGAGCAGCTGGCTATAAGTGATCAGCTTCGGGTTGTAAGCGATTTCGATGGCCTCCAGATGGCCGCCCGCCACGTAGTTCTGGTAGGTCGGGTTTTTGGAATGCCCGTTGGTATAGCCGGAGGTGACAGAGATAACGCCGTCGAGCTGTTCAAACGGCTTTTCCATGCACCAGAAGCACCCGCCGGCAAAGATGGCTTTTTCGATTGTTGCTGATGTTGTCATGGCTTGCTCACCTCCCTTTTGTGCGGCATTGGCGGCCAGTAAAGACAGGGGTATGAACAGCGCCAGCATGGCTATTCCAGCCAGAAAGCGCCCTTGGGTATTTTTAAATATTCGCATATATATTCCACCTTTATGAGTGCATGTGGAAGGATGTTATTCATCCATTTCCTGCCTCGTTTGATTGATTGGTCGAATGATAGGAGGTGAAAATAACACGATTATCGCAAATATATCACGATTGTATAACATCGAATGTTTGGTGTGTCGGCAGCACATAACCTGTCCTCATCAGTAGCTCATAAGTTGTCCGGTCTGAAGATTACCCGAGAGGTAATCAGAGATGAGACGAACGACAGTGTTACAGGAGGTCAGGAAGATGAGATTTGATGAGGCATATGGTGGTTGGCAGAGAGGCCAGTTGACCCAGGAAGAGGCGGGACGACTGCTCGGCATGAGCGAGCGTAACTTCCGGCGTTATGTAGAGCGTTATCAGGGGGAAGGCGAAGCTGGGTTGATGGACAAGCGTTTGACGCAAGCATCCAGCCGGTGTGCCCCGGTGGACGAGGTGTTGCGACTCAC
>MNXA01000054.1 GCA_001871195.1 Zetaproteobacteria bacterium CG1_02_55_237 | reverse complement strand
GTCGTTCGTCTCATCTCTGATTACCTCTCGGGTAATCTTCAGACCGGACAACTTATGAGCTACTGATGAGGACAGGTTATGTGCTGCCGACAGAACAACTCGACGAGATTGATCCCTCATCCATTCCCGGATACAGCGGGTAATTTTCCACCCTCCGAAGGGGATGTCTCTCCTCTGGCTATCAATCTAAATAATCATCAAAGACTCGAAACGATATGTCCGCGAATGGCCTCGGCCAGCAGCTTGGCCAGAAAGATGCGATTGCTGGGATGCTGAATCGAATCGGTGCTGAGCAGTTCGCTGACTCCGGCCTTGGCCAATTCGCTTGCCGCACCGCCATTGGGCAGCATGTGCGTGGCAATGCAACGGACACTGCTGGCACCCAGGCCGAGTAAATGCTCGGCTGCTCTGGCCAGCGTGCAACCGGTGCTGATGATGTCGTCAATCAGCACAATATCCTGCCCGGTAACATCCGCCTCTGGCAGAACTATTTCAATATTGCGGTCGCCGGAACGCAGCTTCTCAGCAATGATGTAATGCAGGCCGGTAAGCCCGGCAATGGCCTGCACCCATTGCTGCGACTCTTCGTCCGGGCCAACAAGAAGTGGTTTTGTCGGCAGGCCCTGAAGGTAGCCTGCAATCGGCACTGCAGCCGACAGATTTAAAGCATGCTGTACGGGAACGGCAGCAGCGAGATTAGGTGTACGATGCATATGCGGATCGACCGTGATCAGGACATCAAAATGCTCTGCGAGCAGCTTACCGATAATCCGCTGACTGACTGCCTCACCCGGATGAAAGGACTTGTCCTGTCGCATATAGCACAGGTAGGGAGCCACCAGTATCAGTTGTCTTGCACCGAGCTCGCGGGCTGTACCGGCAAGCAGCAACAGGTCGATGAGCTTTTCGTTGGGCTCGAAAAGACTGCGGCAAACAACGACCTGTTCGGGCAGCGATGCCGGCAGCGTGATGCGATGTTCGCCGTCGGGGAAGCGGTGCACTTCAACCCCGGCATAGGTCACCCCGAGCTCTTCGGCCAGCCGCCGACCCGCTTCGCAATAGTCCTCAAATCCGAGAACCAGCATCACAGACCAAACGAGTAGGCCGGGATTTCTTCGGGCAAACCAATGTTATAGCCGGTACCCCGAGCGCTTTGCTCCTGGGCAAAGCGCAGATCGGGAGGAAAAACTGCATACACGCGATACAGCACCTCTCCCTCCTCCACCGGATCGCCGAGTTTCTTGAACAGATCCACACCGGCACCCTTGTCCATCGGGGCTCCGGCCAGGCGGGCGATGCGCGCCAGATGCAGATTGTCGATGGCGGTAACAACGCCCTGCTGTTCACTTTTCACGTCAAAACTGAGCTCACCAAGCGGAATCGGTGCGTGGCGCCCCTGACTATCAATAATCTCGTTCATACGCTGCGCTGCGCGTCCCGAATCAAGGATGTCACGGGCCAGCGCGTAACCGTTACCGCCACGCACATCCGGATCGAACTCGATCACCCGACCGGCCAGGCGCAGGGATTTCTCGCGCAGATCTACGGGTGCCTCGGTACGACATTCCAATACCTGCATGACATCGCGTGCCTCCAATACCGGCCCGATACCGCGGCCGATGGGCTGGCGGCCATCGGTGATAATCACCTCAATGTGGATACCAATGCGATCACCGACATACTCGAACAGCTTGCGCAGGCTGAGCGCCTCGCGCATGTGATGTACCTTGGCCGTGGGGCCAACTGGAATATCAACAATCAGGTGGGTCGAACCAGCCGCAAGTTTTTTCGACAGAATCGAGGCAACCATCTGCCCGAGTGAATCCATACCCAGCGGCCGCTCGACAGCAATCAGGATGTCATCAACAGGTGCCAGATTCGCTGTCCCCCCCCAGACAAGACAACCACGCCGGGCATGCAATATCGTGCGCATGGGCTTGGGGCCAATCTCGACATTGGCCAGCACCTCCATGGTATCGGCAGTGCCGGCTGGCGAGGTGATGGCGCGACTTGAGGTTTTTGGAATCAGTAACCCGTGGGCAGCCACGATGGGGACGACGATCATCGAGGTTCGATTGCCGGGGATGCCGCCAATACAATGCTTGTCGGCGACCAGCGGTTCTTCCCATTTCACCCGCTTGCCGGTACAGGCCATCGCCTCGGTGAGATAGAGGATTTCGTCGCGATCCAATCCTGTCTGGCCGGAGGTGACGACAAAGGCAGCCATTTCAATCTTCGAATAACGATTCTTGGCAATGTCCTGTGTGATGGCCATGTAGTCCGCGGCACTGAGGCGATCACCGCGCAACTTGCGGCGCACGGCTTCCATCGACGAGGGCGGCTCGGCATGCCCGATAGTCACCCTTGTTCCCTCGGGCAGGCCCATCTGGGCGAAGGCCTGCTCGGAAAGGGCGATATCCTCCACGCCGACAATCCCGGCATCATCGACCACATTCAGCACAGCCAAAATCTGCCTGTGCCCGTCGCGCACCTCCAGCTTGCTCAGCGCCTGAAAGCCCTCGGTACGGTACAGCGGGCAGTCGCGGTGCAAATAGGCGACATTTTCACGGTTGGTATCAATGGCCAGCCGGCGCAACATCAATCGTTTCGAGGTATCGGTCATCTCACCCTCCTCGGCCTGTCAGTCATAATGAAACAAGTTCTGGAACAATCATTTTTTTGCCCCAAGGAGCGGTCCGATCAGATCCATGGGTAGCGGGAAGACAATGGTCGATGACTTGTCGCCGGCGATTTCAGTCAGGGTCTGCATATAGCGCAACTGGATGGCCTGCGGTTGCTTCGAGAGCATGGCTGCGGCCTCCACGAGCTTTTCCGCCGCCTGCATCTCGCCTTCGGCATGGATGATCTTGGCGCGCCGGGTTCGCTCGGCCTCAGCCTGCTGGGCAATCGCGCGGATCATGCTCTCATCGAGATCGATGTGTTTGATCTCCACAGTGGCAACCTTGATGCCCCAGGCATCGGTCTGCGCATCGAGGATGGTCTGGATATCGCGATTGAGCTTATCGCGCTCGGCGAGCATTTCATCGAGTTCATGCTGGCCTAGTACACTGCGCAGCGTGGTCTGGGCCAACTGGCTAGTCGCCCCGAAGTAATCCTCGACATCGATAATGGCCTTCTGCGGATCAAGCACACGGAAATAGATCACCGCGTTAACCTTCACCGAAACATTATCGCGGCTGATGACATCCTGCGTCGGCACGTCGAATACAATCGTGCGCAGGCCGACACGTACCATCTGCTGAATCACCGGAATGACCAGAATCAGACCCGGGCCCTTGACCTTCCAGAAGCGACCGAGCTGGAATACGACGCCGCGTTCATACTCGCGCAGCACCCTGAGCGAGCTGAATACGATGACCAGCGTAATGATGAGAAAAACGAGCAGAATGTTCATGGCCTTGCCTCCTTGGTATCTGAATCCTTTGCTTCAACCGTAAGTGTCAGCCCGTCGCGCGATACGACGCGGATGTGCTGGCCTTTCAATAGTGGCCTGGCGCTTGTCGCCTGCCAGCTTTCGCCGTGGACCAGCACATTGCCTTGCTCGCTGAAATCTTCAGTAGCCAGACCGCTAGCGCCAATCATTTCCTCACTGCCGGAGACGATTGGCCTGCGGCGTGCCTTTAGTGCCATGCCGATAATCAGGATGAAAAAGATGGCGGACGACAATGCCACGCCGAGGATCAGGGCCAGAGAAATGGCATGGCCCGGCCCACTGCCGTCCATCAGCATCAAAGAACCGAATATAAAGGCCAGCATGCCGCCCAGCCCCAACGCACCGAAACTTGGTACAAAAGCCTCAGCGATCATGAAGGCGATGCCGAGCAACAAAAGAGCCAGGCCGGCAAAATTGACCGACAGGGCCTGAAAAGCGAACAGGGCAAGCAGCAGGCAAATACCGCCGATCACACCGGGCAGCACGAAGCCGGGGTTGGCCAATTCAAAGAACAGGCCATAGATGCCGAGCAGCATCAGGATATAGGCCACATTCGGATCGGTGATGACAGCCAGCAAGCGGTCACGCCAATCGGGTTGCACATCGCTCACATCCGCACCATCAAGATGCAGGGTGCGCTGGCCAGCAGCTGTGACCACAACCCGCCCATCGATTTGACTCAGCAGATCGGCGGTGTCGTCGGCCACCAGATCAATCACATGCTCCTTCAGCGCCTGATCGGCAGATAAGGATGCCGCCTCGCGCACGGCCTGTTCCGCCCAATCGGCATTGCGCCCGCGCAGCTCGGCCAGACTCCGGATATACGCGCTGGCATCGTTGACCATCTTGTGCTGCATGGCATCGCCACTATCACCGTTTTTTTCCGGCAACGGGTTCTCAGACTTGTTTGGGGAAGGTGGCTGTGGTGCGCCGGGCATGCCGCCGATCTGCACAGGCGTGGCCGCACCGAGATTGGTAGCCGGCGCCATGGCGGCAATATGTGCGGCATACAGGATATAGGTGCCGGCGCTGGCTGCACGCGCGCCGGATGGTGCGACAAAAGCGGCAACCGGCGCCTCTGAGTTCAATATAGCGCGAATAATATCGCGCATGGATTGGTCAAGCCCTCCAGGCGTATCCATGCGTAGCAGGATAAGCTGGCTGGATTGGGCATTGGCCTGCTCGATACCGCGCACCACATAATCCGCCACGCCCGGCCCGATGGCACCCCGTATTTCCAGTTGCACCACGGCATTGCCGGCATGGCCCAACGGCAGCCCCATCAGCAGCAAAGCGAAGGTCAGAAGTATGCGGCAGACAAAAGGCCGATGTTGAGTGAGCAGGCCGTCCATGCAGGCAAGCATAGACTGCTGCGACCAGTCTTGCAGGAATAAAATCAACCAGACCGGATCAGGAGACCCGTGTTTTCGATGCTCCGGAGGGTGAAGCACAAACAAAAAAAAGGGCGGCCCGAGGGCCGCCCTTTGGTTTACAGCTTTTCGGGATTAACCGAAGAAGCGGAAGTGAGCCGAGGATGCCATCAGCAGCAGCATCGGAATCGACAGGATGGTGTTGGTACGGGAAGCGATCAGAGCACGTTTGCCCAGTGCTGCCTTCTCGTCTGCACTGGCGCCTTCAACGATGCCCAGAATCTTCTTCTGTGCAGGCCAGATGATGAACCAGACGTTGAACCACATGATGATGCCGAACAGGCCGCCAAGCTGGATGTCCCAACCCGGCATCATGCCGCCGTGACGCATACCCATGTACAGGATGATGCCAAACACCAGAGTGAACATTGCACCCCAACGGAACCACCACATCACGCGACGGACAACGCTGTCTGCCTTGAACAGTTCACCCTTGGTTTCAGCAGAGAGGCCGCCCATGGACGGAACCTGACAGAAGTTCAGGTAGTACAGCAGGCCGATCCAGGTGATGCCAGCCAGAAAGTGGCCCCAACGGGCCAAGCCGCCAACCAGTTCGGCTGTGCCGACGTTGCCGGCGCTCAGGCCGATGCCCATGATCACGGCGGCCAGTACGAAGCCGGCAACCAGGGCGAGTTTATGATTTGTAAAAATACCCATGTTTTCCTCCAATGGAAATGATTGAATGCGGCGCACTATACCGGTTTATTTCCATACAAACACCTACGTGAATTATGGGGTATGCTATTTTGTTGCATTACGCCACAATCACAGCTTGCAAAGCGTAGCGCTTTGCCCTACCAATTCACCTGTGATGAATGAGGAGAATCGATGAGTAATACAAAACCCTCCTGGAAGCCTGGCAAGAAGGATGCACTCTTCCTTGGCGTGGTGCTGCTGGTCATCGTACTACTGGTGCTGGGCAGCAGTGAGCGCACCACCAAGGCCACCCCCAATGATGATGTACACCGCGCGGCCACCTCGCACGAGACCTGTATGACCTGCCACGGCAAGGATGGCGTACGCCCTCAACCAGTGGGACATGCCAGCAGCGTGCAGTGCTTCCAGTGCCATACGCAACCCAAGGATTGGCAGGGGGCAGGTAAATGAAAACCATCGGCATCAGCGTTAAACATGGCGATACGCGTGCCACAGCCCTGGCTGTAGAGCTGATCGACTGGCTTAAGCAGCAGGGCAAAACCGTGTGCATTGATGACAGCCTGCAGGATATCTGCGGCGACTGCTGCACCGCGCTGGACGAAATGCCGATTGCCGTGGAGCTGATGCTGGTACTTGGTGGCGACGGCACCCTGCTCACCGTCGCCCGCCATTTCATCGGTTCCGAAACCCCGATTCTTGGCGTCAATCTGGGAAGACTGGGTTTTCTTACCGAGGCACCGGTAGGCGATATGTTCAAGGCTGTAGCCACGGTGCTTGCCGGCCGTGGTGAGGTGGTGCGCCACTTCAGCCTGCGCGCCGAGGCATGGCGTGATGGCAAAATGATAACCAGCGGCAACGCCATGAACGATGTGGTACTGCAACGCAACCGCCATCCGCGCATGATCGAATTCGAGATGCGCGTCGCCGGGCATTTCGTATTCCGCGTACGTGCCGACGGGCTCGTGCTGGCCACGCCGGCCGGTTCCACGGCCTATGCCCTGTCTGCCGGCGGTCCGATTGTGCATCCGGGACTTGATGCCATCACCGTAGCCCCGGTGTGCCCGCACATCCTGTCAAACCGGCCGATTGTGCTACCGGCCAGCGAATGCATCAGCCTGCGGCTGACCGAAATGCCGGCCCCCGGCGCGCTGAATCTGGACGGACAGATGCGTCTGGAATTGCAGGAAGGCGATGAAATTCGCGTGTGCAAAGGCGGTACCATATCGCTGGCCTATCTGCCGGGGCGCAACTACTACAGGGTACTACGCAACAAACTGCACTGGACCGGCCGGGCCGACAAAGAAACGGATGGCGAATAAACCCTCACGCATGTATCAGGAAAGCAGATGTTAAGTGAACTCCACGTTCGTCAGTTTGCCCTGATCGAGGATGTACAGCTCGATCTGGGCAGCGGTATGACGGTCTTCTCCGGCGAGACGGGTGCTGGCAAATCCATGCTGGTCGATGCGCTGGGTGCAGCCTTTGGAGCACGCGCCAGCAGCGACTGGGTGCGCCACGGCTTTGACAAGGCCGAGGTGAGTGCAGTGCTCAGCGATGTAAAGGACGTGCTCGACAAACTGCTGTCCGAATACGATCTAGATGACACTGAAGATGCACTGGTACTGCGCCGCGTGATCCGTGCTGACGGCTCCTCGCGCGCCTATATCAACGGCTCCCCCGTTCCGGCGCGCGTATTGCAGGATATCGGCCAACTGGTACTGGATATGCACGGGCAGCATGAACATCAATCCCTGCTGCGCCCCGAGTTTCAGCGCGGTCTGATCGATGCTTCCATTCCCGCAAACCTGAAAAACGGTGTGGCCGAGGCATGGCGTACTTTTCTGGAACAGCGTGCGGCACTGGCCTATGTGGTGGAAAGCCGCCAGCGCGGTGTGCGCGAAGAGGCGTGGATGCGCGAGGAATGTGCCCGGCTGAAGGCGCTGGAGTTATATACCGGGGTGTGCGATGAACTACAGCAGCAGGTGGATGGCGGGCGTCATTTCGCCCAGATCGTTGATGCCGCCGCACAGACTCTGAACACGCTGGAGGAAGAGGACGGCGATGTACGCAGCCGGCTGGCCGCATGTGTGCATGCCCTGCAGCCGGTGGCGGATTTCCGTCCGGAGATCAATGAAGCCTTGGACCTGCTCAATCAGGTGGATGCCCTGCTCGGCGAGGCTGCCCCTAATCTGCGCGCCGTACTGGATGATGAATTCGATGCCGCAGCCCTGCAGGCTGCTGAGTCGCGGCTGATGGATATTCACGAGGCCATGCGGCGCAATCAGACGGATGAACCCGGGCTGTTTACTCTGTTCACCGAACTGCAGGGTAAGCTTTCCGGGCTGGATACCGGCGCATGGGATGAGGACGCGCAGCGGCAAAAACTGGATGCGGCGAGACAGGATTTCCTAACCCAAGCAAAAGCCCTGTCGGCAGCACGCAGCAAATCAGGGCAGAAGCTGGTGAAAGATTTGCGTCCTTTTCTCGACCGGCTGGCGCTGGCTGGCATGCAGCTTGAGGTGGTGGTGCGCGAAAGACCCGAGGATGAATCGGCATGGGGTGAATTTGGTGCCGATAGCGTGACCTTCATGGCTGCCTCCAATCCGGGCGAACCATTTCGTGAGCTTGCCGCCGTTGCCTCCGGCGGCGAAATGTCGCGTCTGGTGCTGGCCCTGAAGGGATGCGGAGCGATGCGTGCCATGCCGCAGATTGCCGTATTTGACGAAGTGGATACCGGAATTGGCGGGGAAACCGCATGGTGCGTCGGCGAATTACTGGCTGCCATGGGTGAAGCCCGTCAGGTGCTGGTGATTTCGCATCTGCCGCAGGTGGCGGCATGTGCCGGACAACAGGTGCATATATTCAAGGAAGAGCGCCAGGGGCGCACGGTAAGCGCGCTGCGAACCCTGAGCGATAGCGCCCGGCAGGAGGAGTTGGCACGCATGCTCGGCGGTGCCAATGAGCGCAGCAGAGAACATGCGATGGAGATGCTGGCACGCGGTGCACAGCGCAGCGCAGCGCAGACAAGCGAGGTCACTACCTGATGCCACACGATATCAGTGTCCGCATGGCCGGTGTCGATGATGTGGATGCCATCCACGCCCTGCTCCTACCCTTTGCCGAAACCCACATCATCCTGCCTAGAACCCGCGACAACATCTTCCAGCATCTGCAGGAGTTTGTCGTTGCCATGTACGACAACGATCTGATTGGTGTGGTGGCTGTACATATCTACGGCTCCAACCTTGCCGAGATTCGTTCGCTGGTGGTGCGCGAGGATATGCACGGCCGTGGTATCGGCCGCCTGCTCATCGAAGGCTGCGAAAAATGGGCGACGCAGCTCGGCGTGGCACGCATCTTCGCCCTGACCTACGTGCCCGATTTCTTTGCCAAGATGGGTTACCCGCGCGTGCGCCGCGAAAGTCTGCCGCACAAGGTATGGACAGTGTGCGTGCACTGCGAGAAATTCACCGACTGCGACGAAGTAGCCGTTGAGAAACGACTATCCGATGCCCCCATCGAACCGATGCGCATGCCGCCCATTATCGAGATCCACCAAGCCTGATTCGAAACCTTTTTTCACCACGAAGGCACAAAGACACTAATTTTTGTGCCTTCGTGTCTTTGTAGTGAATGCTTTTTAAGTTTACGGGCAGGGATCGGGGTGTTGCCGCTGGATGGTTTCAATGCCGGCGAGAACCTCATCGGACAGGGAAATATCCTTTGCCCCCAGATTCTCCCTGAGTTGTTCCATGCTGGTTGCACCAATAATACAGCTGGTCACAAAGGGTTGCTGAAGAATAAAGGCCAACGCCATCTGAGCCGGCTGCAGACCGTGCTCATGGGCCAAGCGGACATAAGCAGCGGTAGCTGCATCCGCCTCGGGACCGGAGTATCGGGTATAATCGGGAAACAGGCTTAGCCTGCCTGCCTCCGGATGCTGGCCACATAGATATTTACCGGACAAAACACCGAAGGCCAGTGGTGAGTAAGCCAGCAGACCGACATCTTCGCGACATGCAATCTCGGCCAGTCCCACCTCAAAGCTTCGATTGAGCAGGCTGTACGGGTTCTGGATGCTGACAATGCGCGGCAGGTTCGAGTTGTCCGAAACATGCAGATGCTGCATCACGCCCCACGGGGTTTCGTTGCTCACACCGATATGCCGTACCTTGCCCTGCTGCACCAACTGCTCAAGCGCACGCAGGGTTTCCTCGACCGGGGTGATCTGCTCATCCGTCTCGTGGCGGTAACCACGCTTGCCGAAGAAGTTGGTATTGCGATCCGGCCAGTGCGTCTGGTACAGATCAATATGTTCGACACCCAGACGCTTCAGTGAGTCTTCGCAGGCAGTAATGATATTCTTCGCATCCAGTCTGGACTGGCCCCCGCGGATATGCGGACACCATGCCGTCGGCCCCGCCACCTTGGAGGCAAGCACTACTTTGTCGCGATTGCCTGTCTGTTTGAACCATGCACCGATGATTTCCTCAGTCCTGCCGTAGGTTTCAGCTTTCGGCGGGATGGCATACAGCTCGGCCGTATCGAAGAAATTTACGCCCTGCTCAAGGGCATAATCCATCTGCGCGAAGCCTTCCTCTTGCGTGTTCTGCTCGCCCCAGGTCATGGTGCCGAGTGCGATGGCGCTGACCTTCAGGCCGGTGCGCCCCAGTTCGCGTGTCTGCATAGATTTCTTCCTCCGGACAATAATCGACTTTGTTATTCTGCAGCCCCTCTCGGGCAGGCTCAACCGTGAAGAACCGTTACCGACTGGCCACCAGCCACACCCAGCCGATGAACAGGAAGGCCGTGGTGAAACTCATCAGTGTCATCAACCCCATGCCGATGGCAAGATGCTGGCGCTTGGCCTTCCATGCATGCCAGCCGAACCATGCGCAGAACAGTCCGATAGGGATCGAAAATAATACAAATATTGTAACAAGCATGTTTTCTTCAAGTCCTTACCGGGTTTTTCAGTCTTCCGGGAGCATTTCTTCAAGCACAGCACACCAGGTGGCCGCAAGATTGTGAAGATTGTAGCCACCTCCGCCGAGCCCGACCAGACGACCTTCGCAGCACTCACCTGCCAGGCGGCACAGGCTGGCTGTGGCATGGGCATGCGCTGCCGGGCTCAGGCGCAGATGGGTGATCGGGTCGCCTGCAATTGAATCGGCGCCACATTGCAGAATGATGAATTCGGGCTTAAAGGCACAGATATGCGCCTCGGCCATCTCCCACGCAGGCATGAAATCGGCATCCGTCGCACCGGGCGGCAGTGGCAGGTTGAGTTTTGTACCCATCGCCTCGCCCTTGCCGGCTTCCTCAGCGAACCCCGTCCCCGGGTAGAGGAAACGACCATCCTCGTGCACATCGGCGATAGTCACATCCGGGTCGGACTCAAAGGCGTAGAACACGCCATCGCCATGGTGCGCATCGATATCGACATAGGCGATGCGCGTCAGCTTGTGCACCTGCTTCAGATGTTCAATCAGGATGCCGCAATCATTGAACACGCAGAAGCCGGCAGCTGCATCGCGTCTGGCATGATGCAGACCGGCAATCGGCACAAATGCGTGCCGCGCTTCACCGTGCATCAGCCTGTCGGCTGCATCCAGCACGCTGCCAGCAACGGTTGCTGCAGCCTCGAACATGCCCTTAAAAGCCGGCGTGTCGCCCATGTCGAGGAAACCCTCGCCGCTTTGCGACAGTCGTTTCACCCGTTCGATATAGGGGCTCGTATGGAAGCGGCCGATGGCCTCCTCGCCGGCCTGACAGGGCAGAGCGATGGTAACCCGCTGATCCAGACCCTGCCGCACCGCCTCATCCCAGAAGGCCGCCATGCGCCGTGGCCCAAAAGGGTGTTCGTTGCCAAAGCCATAACGCGCCAGCGCCTCACCGATATACACCAGTGTTGTGCTTTTCGTGTCCGTCATCCTTGTTGCCTGCATGTGTCCAGTGTAGCCAAAGTTGTGCTAAGCTGGGCGGCACATCATATATGGAGCTGCGATGATTAAACGACTGAAGAACCTGTTCAGGGATAAGACCGGCAATGATCTTCCCGGCCGGGAACACGATCTTGCCACGACTGTTGCGGCGCTGATGGTCGAGGTGATGATGATGGACGGCCGACTGGATGATGCCGAACATCATGTCATTTCAGCCATGCTGCAACGACGCTTCGATCTTGATGACGGCGAGGTTGACGCTCTTATCACGCGTGCTACAAGCGCTGCGGATAAGGCACACGATCTCTTCCAGTTCACCTCGCGCATCATCAATGGCTATCCCATCAACGAACGCACCGACATTGTGCGCGAGCTGTGGCGCGTGGCCATGGCTGACGGACACGTGGACGCCTATGAGGAACAACTGATTCGACGCATTGCCGAGTTGATTGGTGTGCATCATCAGCATTTCATCAGTGCCAAAATTCAGGCGCGACAGGAGGCTTCATGAGTACACATGTTTACAAATCCATCGAACTGACCGGCTCTTCGCCAGATGGCATCCAGCCGGCTATCGAGAATGCCATTGCCCGCGCCGGGCAGACGATACACAACCTGCGCTGGTTCGAAGTCATAGAAACACGCGGCCATATCGAGGCCGGTAAAATCGCCCACTGGCAGGTCACACTAAAGGCCGGCTTCAGACTGGATGAATAACACGGCCCATGCGTAAGCAGGGCACGGCTTAAGCGACTATACTGGGCCCATGCGCGCACTTCGCAAACAGCTCATCGATCTGCTCACCCGGACTCGCAGGGAGCAACATCTGCACATGCCGGAGCCACGTCTTGCTGCCATCCTCGTCGGCGACCTGCTGAATCTGCTGCTCCAGCCTGCCGAGCAACGCACCTCAATGCACTGGCACAGTATCACCCACGACAACCTGCACCGTCATGTCTTCACCATTCGCTGCCCCGATCAGGCCTTCTACCTCGATGCAGTCAAAGGCTATCTGGCCAGACGCAACATCCAGCCGCTTGAGCAGCAGGCCGTCGTGTTTCGCCTGCAGCGCGATGCAGCCGGTCGGGCGCAAAGCATCCTGCAGCCGGACAAGCACTACCCCGACAATGCCATGTTTATCGCCGTGCATGTCTCTGCCACCACCTCCCCCGATGCCGAGCCGCTGGCCCGCGATCTCGATGCCGTACTCAGGGCTGTGGATGCTTCGGTGCGCGATTTCCCTGCCATGCACAAGGCACTGGACGACATGGCGAACCTGCTGGCGAAGGGTAAACCGGAATGCGCCGAACTGCTGCGCTGGCTCAATGCCGACCGCTATATCTGCTTCGGCCTGATCCCCGAAGAAGAACGGGAAGAAGAAACCTTGCCGGCCGGCCCGCTTGGCGCCTTCCGCAACCGCGCTGTCCTGCATCGTCTGGCGCATGGCCTGAACGAGGAAATTGCATCGCTTACCCCGACCAGCCGACAAGGCCTTGAGTGGCTGCATACTCCTGCCTGCCAGCATTTTCTGTACAGCGGAGTCCCTGTCGAACTGGTGCGCATCAGCTGGAAGGCGCCCAATGGATTGCGCAGCGCGCTGCTGCTCGGCTACTTCTCGCGCAGTGCGCGCTATGCCAATGCCAGTCAGGTGCCGCTGTTGCGCCAGCATTGGCAGGAGTTGCTGCAACAACCGCTGATGATCGAATCGGCCTTTTATCGGCGCGAAATCCGCACCCTGTTCGACCGCATGCCCAAATCGCTTCTGCTGGCTGTTCCAGCGCGCCAATGGCTTGCGCCTTTAAAGACTTTTTCCGACCTGACCGGACTGGTGCAAACACACGCCATGCTGTTCACGCCGCAGCCGGGAAGCATGCAAATAATCGTCGCCTGCCTGCCTGCCGACCGCTTCGGCCCCAATGTTCTGGCCATCATCGAGCAGCATTTGGCGGCACTCGGGCTCCGCCTGCGCGGCCACGACTCCTTCGGTGCCGGCAGCCACCGCATCGTCATTCTGGCCTGTACCGGATCTGCAGTGAAAAGTGCACAGGTGGCTGCTGCCGTGCAGGAATCGGTTATCTTCTGGAAGGACCGGGCCAGAACGCATGTGCTGCGCAACGCCAAGCAGCTGAATGTGCCGGATGCCCTGGCCCGCCTGCTACGTCTGCCGCCGGTTTACCAGAATATCTTCCCGCCGGAACAGTTTGCCGATGATATCCGGTCCCTCGACTGGGTGGCGCAATTTCATCGTATCCGCGTGCATGCGCGACCTGCCGAAGACGGTGTCGACATCCATATATTCGCCCCGGAGGCACTGCCACTCGGCCACGTGGTATCCAGCATACAATCCTTCGGCCTGACTGCGATGCGTGAAGCTGTGGTCGAATTCAGCGAAAACGGCTCTTCCCTGTATCTGAGCAGCCTCACCTGCCGCTATGCACGCGCGCTCAGTCGCGATGCCATCGGCAGACTCAATCTGGCGCTGAATCAGGTATTCAACGACGAGGCCGAAACTGAAGCCATCAATACGCTGGTGTTGTCTGCTGCGCTGGATATCCAGCAGGTCGCTGTGCTGGCCACCTTGCGCAATCATGTGGTGCAACTTCTGCCCGATGCAGCCCCGCTGATGATGACCGACATGCTCAACCGGCATCCCGAGACATCCGCCAGGCTTTACCGCATGTTCGAGGCGCGCCATCGACCTGCCATGCCGGGAAGCTACGTGGCACAGGCCAGACTGGATTTTGATAAATCGATGGAGTCTGTCACCAGCCTGACCGATGACCGCTGGTTCCGCGCCCTGGCCGAACTGGTAGAGGCCGGCCTGCGCACCAATGCCTATATTCGCGCCGCGGCCGAACCTGTGGCCATCAAGATTGACCCGCAGCTTGTCAGCTATGCACCGAAGCCTGTCCCTCATCGGGAAATCTTCGTGCATGGTGTGCATGTCGAGGGTGTACATCTGCGCGCCGGCCCCATTGCCCGCGGAGGCCTGCGCTATTCCGACCGGCCGGCCGATTTCCGCACCGAGGTGCTGGAACTGATGGCTACGCAGACGGTGAAGAACGGGCAAATCGTGCCGACCGGCGCCAAGGGCGGTTTTGTGCTGCGCAACCGTGAGCATCCCGATGAGTCCTTTGTGCAAGAGCAATACCGCAACTTTATACGCAGCCTGCTCAGGCTGACCGACAACATCGTGGATGGAGTACTGTGCCCACCGTCCGGTATCAGGATTGCCCCGGCGGATACCAACGATCCCTATCTGGTTGTGGCAGCCGATAAAGGGACAGCACGCTATTCCGATCTGGCCAATGGGGAGGCCCTTGCAGCTGGATTCTGGCTGGGCGATGCCTTTGCCAGCGGCGGGCGTCACGGCTACGACCATAAGGCCATCGGCATTACCGCACGCGGCGCATGGGTGTGTGCCGCCCAGCACCTGGCAGGTCTCGGACGTGATGCCTATAACGACCCCATCCTCGCGGTCGGCATCGGCGATATGGGCGGCGATGTATTCGGCAACGGCATGCTGCTTAATGCGCATATGCATCTGCTCGCCACCTTCAACCATCAACATATTTTCCTCGATCCACAGCCCGATTCGGCTTCGGCCTTTGCCGAGCGCAAGCGGCTGTTCGATGCGCGCTTGGGCTGGGGCGACTACAACGAGACCTGCATCAGCGAAGGCGGCGGCGTATTCAAACGCTCTGCCAAGCGCATCGCCATTTCTTCCATGGTGCAGCAGGTCTTGGGTATTGAGAGCGATTCCCTGTCCGGCGAGGCACTGATTCGTGCCATCCTGTGCGCCCCGGTGGATATGCTCTACAACGGCGGCATCGGCACCTATGTACGTGCCAGCCATGAGCGTGATGTTGAGGTACGTGATCCGGCCAATAATGCAGTACGCATCGCGGCCACCCAGTTACAGGCCAAGGTTGTCTGCGAGGGCGGCAATCTCGGCCTTACACAGGCTGCGCGGCTGGAATATGCCGCAGCAGGCGGCTGCATCAATACCGATGCAATCGACAATTCCGGCGGCGTGGATATGTCCGATCACGAGGTGAATCTGAAAATCCTGTTTTCAGCCGCCTGTGCAGCACTGCCTGCAAGGCGCCGCAACCATCAGTTACGCGGGCTGTCTGAGGCTGTGACCCGGCAGTGTCTGCGCAATAATCTGATGCAGTCGCGCTCCCTGACTCTGGCTGCAATCGAAGTCGCGGAACATCCGGCACGCCTGCGCCGCCTGCGCGATGTGTTGCTGGGCGAGGGTCGCATCAGCGCGCAGACCGATCCCGGCATCGACGATGCGGCCACACTTGCCCTGCGTCCACAGCTCTCCGTACTGCTCGGCCACGAAAAAAACCGCCTGCACGAGCGCCTTGCAGACTGCTGCTTCCCTCTGCAAAACTGTTTCAGTGACACCCTGCTCAAGGGCTATTTTCCACCTGTCATCCGCCGCCGCTTTGCCGATGCGATCAGCTCCCATCCGCTGGCCGATCACATCATGCACACCATGGCGGCCAATCACGTAGTCAACCACATCGGCCTTGGTTCGGTGCACCATCTGCAAAGCCTGTTACAGCATCCGGCCGGCGAGGTAGTCATCGGCCTGCTTTCCGCCGAGTACCTGCTCGATGGCGAAGAATTGCGCCGTAGCATCTGGCGGGAAGGCCTTGATCACGGCACCGCCTGCACCATGCAGCGCCGCTTACAGGAATTACTGATGCGCTTCGCCGAGGACCTGCTGCGACTGTGCCCGGTTAATGATATGGATGAGAACTGGTTGCGCACCCATCGCACCGCCCTCCGGCGTTATGCCCGCACCCAGCTTGCCGGGGGCGAGGCAACGCTTGCTGCACGCTTTTCCGTCCTGCCGGAACTGGCACGCAGCGCTGTTGCACTACACCTTTCCGCCAGCTTGAAACTCCCGCTGACGCGCGCCCTTGCTGCCAGCAAAGCCTGCCATGACCTGCTGCCGCTGCAACACATGCAGGCCGCCCTGCGCACACCGGCATGGAGCGACGATCTGGCCCATGAGCTGCGCCGCGAATGGCTGCACCGCCTGAGCCTGCTGCGCACCAGCGCCATCCGCCAACTGCTGCAAAGCGGCCACCGCAACCTGAATAAAGCTGGCCTTGAGCTGTGGTCCGCGCACCGCCACTGGCCTGGACTGCACGCACTGCGCCAGCGTAAACCGGGGGAAGAAATGGAGCGCATGGAGCTTCTCCTGTTCCTCACCCGCTGTGAATCCCTGCTATCGGAAAACACGCCTCAGACATAAATCATTTTGGAATGAATCGAGAAACATCCTCCGCATCAGTCATCGCTAATAGATAGAGGTAGTTTGATGTTAGCCGAAAATATCATCGGCCGGCATTAGAGAAAAATTACAGCCCTTGTTTAGCTGCTTGCATGCACGTCAAACAGGCGGGCATGGTCGTCCAGCGCATAGCGGTCCGTCATACC
Organism: Zetaproteobacteria bacterium CG1_02_55_237; assembly: GCA_001871195.1. Taxonomy (GTDB): domain Bacteria; phylum Pseudomonadota; class Zetaproteobacteria; order Mariprofundales; family Mariprofundaceae; genus UBA1543. The sequence goes on along the minus strand of MNXA01000054.1, from coordinate 58,164 downwards.
GGCAATATAGTCGGCAATGACGCGCGCCCTTTTGGATTCGCCTTCCACAGCAGCCAATCGTTGAGCAGGCCCCGGAGGGAGCATGGCCGGATTGGATTGATAGGCCTGGAAAAGATCATGAATCACCCGGGTAGCCTTGGCCGCCATGCGGGCTACGCGGTAGTGCTGATACATATTACGCATCAGAAAGCGTTTCAGCTCAGTATTCATATGTCGCACCGGATACGAGAAGGCAACCAGCGTTGTTTCGCAGTTGCGCACGTCCTCCAGTGATTTAATGTTATTGTTCTTGATACGCAATGTGGTTTCCTCAATGGCATCAACAATCAGAAAGTTCATCATGCGGCGGACGGTTTCACAGACAGCCATGCGTGTCGGAATATCGCCGAGTTCTGCCAGCACCTGTTCATAATTGATGATGAACATCGGCACCTCGGAGAGGCTCTCAAGGTTAAGAATGCCGGCACGGAACCCATCATCCACATCGTGATTATTGTAGGCGATTTCATCGGCCAGATTGCCAAATTGAGCTTCCAGCGTGGCCTGCTCATGCAGGTTGTAGGCAAATAGATCGGCATTTTTCGGTATGTCATGCGGCGACCTGTGTTTGACAATGCCCTCACGCATCTCGTAACTCAAATTCAAACCAGGGAAAGCCGAGTAGCGCTGTTCCAGTTCTTCTACCACCCGCTGTGACTGGCGATTGTGTTCAAAGCCGCCATAGGGTTTCATGACATTGTTCAGTGCATCCTGCCCGGAATGGCCGAATGGCGTATGGCCGAGATCGTGAGCCAATGCCACACCCTCGGCAAGGTCCTCGTGCAAGTGCATGGTGCGGCAGATGGAGCGGGCAATCTGCGCGACCTCGATGGTGTGGGTCAAACGCGTGCGATAATGGTCGCCCTCATGATTAACAAACACCTGCGTTTTGTATTCCAGGCGGCGAAAGGCAGTGGAGTGAATAATGCGGTCGCGGTCGCGCTGGAAGATATTGCGGGCACTTGATTCCTCTTCCGGGTAAGTGCGGCCACGCGATTGCGTTGAGCGGCAGGCATAGGGGGCAAGGGTGTCTTCGTAATCAGGCAGCTTCATGCTTTGGTCTGTGCCAAGTTTGCGGATTGCATCATGGCGACAGCCTCGCGAGCAGCAGCCCTAGGGTCAACCGCCTGCAAAATGGGCCTTCCGACAACCAGATAATCCGCTCCCTGAGCAATGGCAAAGGCGGGGTCGGCAATGCGCTGCTGATCGTTTGCGCTCTGCCCGCCCCAACGAATGCCGGGAGTGACAGTAAGGAAATCATGTCCACAGGCCCGCTTGATGGCCGCCGCCTCATGCACACTGCATACCACACCATGCAGGCCAGCCTCTCGGGCCATTTCAGCACGCCTGACAGCCTCGATTTTTGCCTCTACAGCCGGCATCGGATCACTGGTTAATACGGTGACGGCAATCAGCTTCATGTGAGGAAACGAGCGCGCTGCATCGGCTGCAGCTCGCATCATATCAGGCCCGCCGGCAGCATGGATATTGGTCATCTGCACGCCTAGGGCGCCGGCACTGGCCACAGCTTCGGCTACAGTGTTGGGGATATCGTGAAATTTCAGATCGAGAAACACCTTGTGTGTTTGCAACACAGAGCGCACAAGTTCAGGCCCTGCGGCAACAAACAGGCGCAGACCAATCTTGAACCAGCCAATATCTCCGGCAAGTTCGCTTGCCATGGCTTCCGCCTTTTCCCTGTCGGGTAAATCAAGAGCAAGCATCAGACGATTTTTCATGCGATTTCCTTTTCTTTGATGGGGCGCATGCTGCCCCATTCATGGCATTGCGGGCATTGCCAGCGCATATCAACAAACTTTGCACCGCACTCCACGCAGGAATAGTTTTTCTGGGCACTCTGCCACTGACGGCTTGCCCTGGTGAGTGAATCTTCCTCGCCAAGCAGAGCCTTCATATGCAGGCAGGCAGACAGGGTGCGTGGCTCGAAAGCAATGCTCTGCTTGAGCTGTTGTGCTGCCTCAATACCGCGCGCCCCATGCAAGGCTCTGATCCAGGCAATGGCCAGCAATTCATCATGCTTATCTTTCCAACACTGTGCCAAAAAGGCCTGACCATGTGAATCGTAAGCCTTCGGATGCGCCAGCAGGACCGGAACCAGCAGCGGTAAGTAATAAGGAGCGGCGGCATGTAACTGGCGCATGCTGTTCACTGCGGCATCGACATCGCCACGCTTCAAATCGATTTCGGCAAGCAGCAAATGCGCTGCGGCACAGGCTGGCGCTTTCTCAATGGCCTGTTGCACCATGGCCAGTGCACCATCTTCATCCTTGCGCACCAGTTTCTGGCGGGCCATTTCAGTCAGCAGATAGGCATGATGCAGATTGGATGTTGTGCCCCGCACCCGATCCAGCCTTTGCAACAACTCTTCGGCCAGCTCCCATTCGCGCCCCTGTTCACGAATACGCAAGCTCGATTCCAGTGCATGGATATGTCCGGGTTGCAGATCGAGGACACGACCGTACTGCTGCAGGGCACGCCCCAGCAAACCACCAGCCTGAAAGTCCACAGCCAGGGCAACCTGAGCCTGCATGTGCAAATGCTGAGGGAGATCCGGACGGGCAAGTAAGTTCTGGTGAATACGCACGGCTCGGCCGAATTCCCCCTTGTTGCGGAACATATCACCCAGCGCCAGATAGACCTCAGCCGTTTCCGTCTGCAGCTTGGCCACATGCACCAGCTCTTTCAGGGCCCGGTCAGGTTCATCCGACAACAGAAAATTAATGCCACGCAGCAAAGGTGGAATACGCGCATCTTCCTGCTCTTTAGTCTTGTCGGCCTGAACCTCCTGCTGTTGCCAGAGTATCCAGATGAGCACAGCGCATGCCGCAAGAATTGCGGTCAGAAGAATGGCGTTGGTCATGTTTCGTCTTGCAAAGGCAGATTGCGCAGATTATTGACTTCGGTCTGCAGCAGGCTGTTTTCCTGCCGCAGGCGCTCAATTTCCATTTTGTGCTTACGCCGCGAGAAACTCAGGGAAAGCATGCCGCCACCGAATCCGACAAGAAATGCAATGAAAATTGGCACATAAAGCGGCACTTCGCCGGAAGTAAGATTGGCAAAGCCGACTGCGACATGACCTTCGTTGGCAGCTGCGAACATCGTTGCCAGCGTGGTCAGAATGACCACCAGCAGTGCATTGATCCAGTTCATCTCATTTCTCCTCTGGTGTTCTGCACATTATAGACCATGCGGAGGATGGACAGATTGGTTCAGGAAGCGCTGTCCACCCTGTCACGCAATTCTTTGCCAGGCTTGAATTGCGGCACAATCTTGGCCGGTACGCTAACGCTTGCACCGGTCTTCGGATTGCGCCCCACTCGCGCATCCCGTTCTTTGGTATAGAAACTGCCAAAACCACGCAGCTCCACCCGCTCACCACGGCCCAGTGCATCTCCGATAGCGGTAAGAATATTATTTACCACCACCTCGGCTTCACGTCGGGTAATCTGGCCCTCCAGACTTACAATGGCGTCTACCAGTTCAGACTTTGTCATGCTTTACTCCCCTCTTTCCCACTCCCCTTGACTGTACCCTTATCTTCAACTTTCTCTACGGCCTTTTTTTCAGCCTTGTCGGCTGGCTTTTTTGCAGCTTCAGCGTCTTTCTTTGCAGGCTTGTCTTTTACAACTTCTTTGGCCGCTGGCTTTGCCGCAGCCTTTTTGGCCGGGGCTTTTTCCTGTTTGCTCAACAGCTTGCGCTGCAACTCCAGGGCCAGCGCCGACATCGCCTTGCCACCGGAAATACTCTGCGAATAATTGCGCACAGCATCCTTTTCCTCATCGCGCAGCAACTGGCTGATGGACAATCCGATACGTCTGCGTTTGCGATCAAGTTCGATGACCTTGGCCTCAATGGTCTCGCCGACCTTCAGCTCATCGTGGTCGCGCGGCACTTCCCTGAGTGCCAGACGTGCCACAACCCCTTCCATGACTTCGATCATGGCTGCGCCCTTGGCGATGGAAATCACCTTGCCTTCAACCTTGCGGCCACGGCTGGCGCCATCCATAAAGACTTCATAAGGGTCGCTTTCCAACTGCTTGATACCGAGCGAAATACGCTGGCGGTCGATATCCACGCCCAGCACTGCGCACTCGACTTCCTGCCCCTTCTTGTAATTCGCAATAACCTTGTCGCCCTGCTCCTTCCATGACAGATCGCCGATATGCACCAGGCCATCGAGATCGTCGGTCAGTCGTACAAACATGCCGAACTCGGTAATGCTGCGCACCGGGCCACTGACATGCGAACCGGCCGGATGACCGGCCAACCAGGCCTGCCAGGGGTTCTCTGAGACTTCCTTCAAACTCAGGGCAATACGGCGTTTCGTACCGTCCACCTCGATCACTGCAACATCCACAACATCGCCTTCGGAAACCATTTGCGATGGGTTGGTATCACGCCGTGTCCAGCTCATCTCGGAGCGGTGAATCATGCCCTCAACCCCGGGTTCAAGCTCCACCATGGCGCCAAAATCAAGCAGGCGACGAACGGTTCCGGTGATACGCATACCAGGCTGATAATTGTGCTCCACATTCTCCCACGGATCCGACTGCAGGGCGCGCATGGATAGCGATACCTTGCCGGTAGTCTCATTCATCTTGATGATTTCAGCTGTGATCTTCTGTCCGGCCTGCAAGGCCTCAGATGGATGCTTCAAACGACGCCAGGCGATATCGGAGATGTGCAATAAGGCATCCACACCGCCGAGATCCACGAAAGCACCGAAATCGGTGAGTCGTTTCACTTCGCCGCTAATCTTGTCGCCGACCTTGGCCTTGGCGAAAAACTCAGCCCTCTTCTCCAGCAGAACCTTTTCCAATGGTCGCTTGCGCGACACAACGACATTTTCCGGACGGCGCTCAGCGGTGATAACGACCACTTCAACATCTTTCCCGACCAGTTCGCCAACGTTTTGAGACAGGCTGGTATCGCATTCGGAGCGAGGCATAAAGGCTTCGATGCCGCCAAGTTGCACGCGCAAACCGCCCTTCACTTCCTTGCTTACCTTACCCTGCATGATGCTCTGCTCGTTCAGCGAGGCCTCGATATGTTCCCACAAGGCATTACGCCTGGCAGCGATGACGGAATAGGTGGAGCCGCCACGGTCGCCCGAGTGCTGTACCATAATTTCAATTTCATCACCAACGGCAGGCAGTGCTTCGCCAAGCTGTTCGAATTCGGAGGCTGACACGCGACCTTCATTTTTTCCGCCGACATCAATCATGACGACTTCACGGTCCGCGCCGACAACAATGCCGCGAATGATTTCGCCGCTTGATGCCACAGGCTGCTGACGCAGGGACTCTTCCAGCATCTGGCGGAACAATTCCTCGTCATCCGTTTCAGCTGCCTTCTCTACCTTTGCCTCTTTGACAGCCTTGGCAGGCTTGGCTGCTTTGGCAGGTTTCTCGGCCTTGGCCGGCGCAGGCTGGGCAGCGGCGGCAGCTGGTGCTTCAACGGCGCTCGGGGCGACCTCGGGGCTTGCCGTCTCCGCTTCGGCTGCCGGCGTTACGGCAGGCGCGTCTGTTTCAGGCACGGGGGCGTTGGTGGGTTCGGGCGTATTGCTCATGGGTGGAGGTGTCCTCTGGTTGGCATTATTCGTTTCTGTTCATGTCGCGCATGTCAGGTTTTTTCTATCAGTGCTCTGCGCTCCATGATGGAGAGCATGCGATCCACCACTTCATCTATGCGCATGGTGGTGGAATCGATGCAAACCGCATCCCGAGCCTGTTTGAGCGGGGAATGGGTGCGTTCGGCGTCCTGTGTGTCGCGTAACCTGATTTCATTCAGGGTGGCATCAAGGCTAACCTCGGCTCCCAGCCCCTGCAACTGCGACCAACGCCTTCTGGCGCGTTCGCGCAATGAGGCGGTGAGATAAAATTTTGCCTGGGCATCGGGTAAAACCACCGAGCCGATATCGCGACCATCCATCACACAGCCATTCTTGGCGATATCCTGTTGCACATGCAGGAGCCTGCGACGCACCTCCGGCATGGCGGCGACACGCGAGGCGGCTGCGGCAACATCCTCCTGGCGCAATTTATCGCCGATGTTTTTACCTTGCACAAAGATACCGCCGGGCATCCACTGCATATCGCCGAGGCATTCATCCATGCAGGCGAGAACGCCAGCCTCATCCGTGGCTCCGTTCTGCATGCTGCTGTAACCGATAAAGCGATACAGCAAGCCGGTATCGAGTACCGGCAGGCCGACAGCCTGTGCCACCGTCTTGGCAATCGTGCCCTTGCCGGAACCGGAAGGGCCGTCGATGGCAATTTGCAGGCCGGAGATTGCTTTCCACTCACTCATATCCACCACCATCAAACCGAAGCCCAATGCACATTCATACCAATGCTTTGCGCCAGGGGCACAAAATCAGGAAATGACGTGGCAATTGCAGCTGCATTGTTAATGGTGATATCAGCCTCACTGCATTGCGCCGCCACCGCCATCGCCATGGCAATACGGTGATCGCCCTCGGCATCAACCGTGCAGCTTCCGGCAAGCCGGCCTCCGACAATACGTGCCCCGTCCGGAAATTCCTCGATGTTTGCGCCTGCCGCAATCAGCGCCCTGGCCATCACGGCAATGCGGTCGGACTCCTTGACGCGCAACTCTTCAGCCTCGCTAAGCAGAAACTCGCCATCAGCCAGGGATGCTGCAGCAAAGAGCGCCGGAAACTCGTCAATGGCATCGGGCACATCGGCCGGATTCACCTTCAGGCCGTGCAGTGCTGTGTAAACGGCTTGAATATCGGCGACGCTCTCTTCACCCACCTTAGCCTCGTTTACCAGCCTCAACTGCCCACCCATACCTGCAAGTATCCTGCTCCAACCATTGCGCAGCGGATTCATCCCCACCTGTTCAAGCGTCACATCCGAACCAGGAACGAGTGTTGCCGCCACAGCAAAGAAGGTCGCTGAGGATGGGTCGGCCGGAATATGAATCGGAGCTGCGGGCGCGGTCAGCTTTCCAACAGGGTTGAGATGGATCACGCCATCCACATCAACATGCACAGGCTGGCCGAAGAGCGGCAACATACGCTCGGTATGATCGCGGGTCGGGCGCGGTTCTTTCACGGTGGACTCGCCTTCGGCATAGAGAGCTGCCAGCAATACGCACGACTTCACCTGCGCGCTGGCGACCTCGGAAACATGATGGATCGCTTTTAAGTTCCCACCCCGAACAGTCAGGGGCAACAGGTTGCCACTATCGCTTCCATCAACCGTCGCGCCCATGCGTCGCACCGGATCGGCCACCCGTCGCATCGGTCTTTTGCACAGCGAAGCATCGCCGGTCACGGTAGATGCGAAGTCCTGACCTGCCAGCACGCCGGTCATCAAGCGAACGCAGGTTCCAGAGTTGCCGGCATCAAGCATGCCTGCTGACGGCTTGAGCCCGTGCAGTCCGACACCGTGAACCCTGAGCGAGGTCTTGGCGCTGTTCAGCCATTCTATGCGCACGCCCATATCGGCAAACATCTGTGCTGTCGCCAGATTGTCTTCACCGGGCAAAAAGCCGTGAATCTCGGTTACACCATCGGCCAGGGATGCGAGCATCACAGCGCGGTGCGACATGGACTTGTCACCCGGCACGTTAACGCGCCCGGCAAGCGCCCCTTTGGCCGGTCCGGCAATCAATGTTCCGCCGATGTTCACGCCCCGCCCCCTTGCCTGGCGAGCCACGCATCGCGCGCCTGTTTGGCTGCCTCGAATTCATCCAGCAGTTTGTCTCCATCCTGCTTCTCAAGCGACAGGCGCAGGATTTCCAGCTCCTCTTGCAGGGCCACGATTTTTCTAAGCAAGGGTTCGCGGTTGCATATGGCGATATCGCGCCACATATACGGGCTCGATGAGGCGATGCGGGTGAAATCGCGGAAGCCGCCAGCGGCAAACTCAAAGGGGTCGTAGCCACCAGCTTTCTGTCGATGGACGGCATTGACCAGAGCAAAGGCAGCAACATGCGGCAGGTGGCTTACACCAGCCAGTAGATCATCATGCGTGGCAGCATCCATCTGCACCACGCGACTGCCAGCGATCTGCCACATACCTTCCACGATGCTCAGTGCGGCAGGGTTCGTGGACTTAAGCGGCGTCAGGATGCAGGTACGACCATCATAGAGCTCGACAAAGGATGCCTCCACTCCGGATTGCTCGGTACCGGCAATTGGATGCGCCGGGACAAAGTTTTCTCGATTTTTCATGGCACGGTTTGCCACATCTATGGCATGTTGCTTGGTGCTGCCCGCATCGGTAACGATCGTGCCAGCCCCCAAAGAATCTGCCATGGCTTTGAACACCTGATCATACATCCCCATCGGCACGGCGATCAGGACCATGTCGGCATCTTTTACACCTTCAGCGATATCCTGCGTCCAGGCATCCACCACGCCGAGATCAAGGGCACGCTCCAGATTTTCGCGTCCGCGCCCGACACCTGTGATGTGGCTGACTGCTCCGGCACGGCGCAAGGCACGGGCCAGCGAACCGCCGATCAGACCGACACCGATTATGCTCAAACGGCCGATATTCATGCCTGTTCTCCGATGCTCGCCATGATGTCGCTGAGTGTACTCATAAAACTGTCGTTTTCCTGCGGAGTACCGACGGAAATACGCAGCCAGTCGGGCATGCCATAGGGTGCCAGCGGCCGCGGAATGATGCCATGATCTTCAAGTCGCCCGGCAATCAGGCCTGCCTCGGCATGACGCAGCAACACAAAATTGCCATGCGATGGTGATCCGAGCATGGATATCTCGCACAGAAAATCTTCCAGCCTTTGACGCTCGCTCAAGGTCTCCGTCACTGTTTCGCCAAGCCATGCGGTGTCGCCCAGCGCGGCCAGTGCGGCCTGCTGAGCCAGCAGATTGACGTTAAACGGCTCACGGAAGCGGTTGATCTGGGCCAGCAACGCTGCATCGCCAACAGCATAACCGATGCGCAAGCCAGCCAGACCATAGGCCTTGGAAAAGGTGCGGCAGATAACAAGCCCCGGGTGATGCAGTCGGCCCATGCTGTCGACTTCAACCCCGTGCACAAATTCATGATAGGCCTCATCAAGCACCACGATCACGTCGCGTGGCAAGGCATCGAAAAAGGTTTGCAGGGCAGCTTCACTTAGCAGACTTCCGGTGGGATTATTCGGATTGGCAATACACACAAGCTTGGTGTTGGCGTTGACGGCTTGCAGCATGCCTTCCAGATCGTGCGTCACCCCATCCTGTTCGGGAACAGCAACACCTGTTGCGCCGGCAGCCGTGGTGGCCAGCGCATAAACGATGAAGCCACGCGCTGCATAAATCACCTCATCACCCGGGCCGGCAAAGGTGCGGATAATCAGCTCCAGCACCTCGTTGGAGCCATTGCCGGGCAGGACTTGTGCGGGTGAAACGCCATGGCGTGTTGCCAGCGCCTGTTTAAGCTGAGTGCAGTCACCGTTCGGATAGCGATGCACACCTGCTGCGGCTTTGCGAATGGCCTCAACGGCGGCGGGGGCGGGGCCGTAAGGGTTTTCATTGGAGGCAAGCTTAACGGCGTGGCTCAAACCCTTTTCGCGCAGCAACTGCTCCACCGGTTTGCCCGGAATATAGGGATGCAAACGTGCGCATTGCGCCACACAGCGGCTGCTCCAATCAACGGTAGTCATTTTACAGCCGCTCGGCGACTGGGAAGGAGCCGAGAATCTTGAGGAAGCCATCCGGCATCTTACCGATATCGCCAAGCGCTGCCGCCACTTCGGCATCCTGCCGATGGCCATGCAGATCAACGAAGAAAACATACTCCCAAAGATTCTTGCGCGACGGACGCGATTCGATGCGGCTCAAACCAATGCCGCGATTGTGAAAGGGTTCCAGTAGATCATGCAGCGCACCGGGTCTGTCTGTGGTGGACATAACCAGTGCGGTCTTGTCCTTACCGGATGGCGGCGAATCATGCTGTCCTATGACCAGAAAGCGCGTGGTGTTGCCATGATGATCCTCGATATTGGAGGCCAGTATTGGCAGGTCGTAGCGCTCGGCCACCTCTTTCGAGGCAATGGCCGCTGCATGCGGATCACCCGCGATTTTCTCGGCTGCAGCGGCAGTCGAATCAGCCTCTTCGAGGCGCGTGTTGGGTAAATGCTTTTGCAGCCATTTGCGACACTGACTGAGCACCTCGGACTTGGTGTACAGCACCTCGATTTCATCCATCCGGCAACGGGCCAGTAGATGATGGTGGATGCCAAGCAACACCTCGGCGCAGATGGAAACATTGCGATCGACAAAAAGATCCAGTGTGTGGGTAACGGCACCCTCGAAGGCATTCTCAACCGGCACAACGCCATAAGTGACGCGACCGGCTTCCACCTCGTCAAAGATTTCATCGAAGTTGCGACAGCCCAGATAGCTGGCCGTGGAGCCGAATTGCTTGCGGGCAGCGGTGTGTGTAAAGGTGCCTTCAGGCCCCAGATAGGCAATACAAAGCGGTTGTTCGAGTGAGAGGCAGGCACCGATGATTTCGCGGTAGATGCCATGCAGGGCGGCATCCGGAATACGTCCGGCATTTTTCTTCTTCAGACGACGGATAATCTGGGCCTCACGGCTGGGGACATAATAGGCAGTTTCACCGCCGGCCTTCTTGCGCCGACCAACCTCGGCGGCCAGTTCAGCCCGCTGATGGATTAAAGCCAATAATTGTTCATCGACATTGTCGATCTGCTGCCGCAAAGCGTCCAGCGAAGCCGTGTCCTGCATATCTTTCATGATGCTGGAAGCTACCAAGCCGGGGGCGGAACTCAATGCGCGGCTAACAGAGCTTCATCAGGCCCTTGAGCACCATGTCGGTGTGGCTGACGATGCCGATAATCTCGCCTGTGCCATTAACCACCGGGGCACGCGACAACCCAAGTCTGGCAAACAGGGCGCTGGCGTGCCGGATGTTCATTTCCGGGTTGATAGTGACCGCCGGCTTGGTCATCACCTCGTAAAGACTGACCCGATCCGGAGATTTGTTTGCCGCCAGCACATATCGGGCAATATCGGCCAGCACAACAATACCGTATTCATCATCCTCGTGGCGCTTGTCGACAATCACACACTTGGTCTCAACATGGTGCATGTGTTCGAGCACCTCGCGCACAGTGGAAAGTCCGTCCACCAGATCAAACTTTTCCTTCATGACCTCGCGCACACGTATAATTTTCCGTTCGCTCATCATATTTCCTCCTCCACCTCTTCAGAAATGACCTCAATCTGACTCCTGAGGCCAATCGTATCTTCAACATCAAGCTGAAAGGCTAGCCCACTGCCAGGGTTGTCTTCGAAACCGCCGATAGCAGCGATATGCTCCAGAACCTGCCGGCTCAGGTGCTCCTCGACGATGAACATCAGCATGTCGCGCTGTGCCTCCAGATTCATGCCAAAGAATGTCTTTTTCGGTTCCAGCCCTTCGCCGCGTGCGGCACCAACCACCGTTGCCCCGGTAGCTCCGGCTTCACGTGCAGCCAGCATGATGTCCTTGGTCTGCCTTTCGTCCACCAGTGCAATAATCAGTTTGAAATGCATCTTACCCCTCCTTGTCTTGCTTGTTTGATTGTCGTGCCTGCCAGCTCGAAAACTGGGCATAGGCGAGGACAGTTATAATCGGGAATACGCTGGCGAAAGCGATCAGGCCGAAGCCATCCAGCACCGGGCTGCGGCCCGGTATGGTACTGGCCAGGCCGAGGCCGAGCGCCGCCAGCAAGGGCACGGTAACAGTCGAAGTTATCACACCACCGGAATCGAAGGCCAGCGGGACAATCATCTTCGGCGCACGCACGGTTTGCAGGAGTACCACCACATAAGCCACGACAATATACACCCACAGAGAGGTTCCGCTAACGATGCGGAAACAGCCGATGGTCACGCCAATGGCCACCCCCATAGCCACGGCCATGCGCAGGCCGAAGGCGGGAATGGCGCCACCCGAAATATCCTCGGCCTTGAGCGCAACGGCGATCAGCGCAGGCTCAGCCACCGTGGTGGCAAACCCGATGGAAAAGGCAAACACATATACCCAAAAGTAGTCCTGCCACAGGTAGGTCGGTGTCTGCCCGGCAGCATAGAGAAACTCCGGGGCAGTCAGTTGTCGAGCCATGGCGTCGCCAAGCGGAAAGATGGCTTTTTCAAGCCCGACCAGAAACAAGGTCAGGCCAATCACGACCATGAACAAGCCGATAAGGATACGGTCAAAATTAACCAAAGGCCTTTTGAGTACAACGTACTGAAAAAAGAAAAGCGTCCCGATGATGGGCGCGACGTCATCGATGGTTGCGCGGAAGGTATCGAAAATATCCAACAGCAGGACCATCATCCAAGCACCACCAGGCCATAGAGCATGACGAACACCATCGGAAGCAGTGAAGCAAGTGCTATCAGGCCAAAACCATCGAGCACCGGGTTGCGCCCCTGAATGGAGGAGGCGAGCCCCACGCCAAGGGCCGCGACCAGCGGCACGGTAATCGTTGAAGTAGTTACGCCCCCGGCATCATAGGCAATGCCAATGATTTCGGGGGGCGCGAAGGGCGTCATGATTTCGATGAGCAGATAACCGCCAATAATGAGATATGGCAGTGGCCAACCGCGCAGGATACGCAGCACACCGATCAAAATGGACAGGCCCACGGACACAGCCACGCTCAGCCTGAGTCCATCGGCATAGGCTTCCCGGGAATCGCCATCCATTCCGATAAGGGATGCCGCAGCGGCTACGTCCGCGGCCTTGGCTGCAATGGCAATCAGCGCCGGTTCGGCAATGGTTGTGCCAAAGCCAAGCAGAACGGCAAACAGCAACAACCATGACACGCTCCCCTTAACGGCAAAGGCATGTGCCAGATTCTCACCGATGGGAAACAGGGCGTTTTCCAGCCCCTGAACAAATAGTGCCAGACCAACAAGCACGCAAAGAAAACCGACGATCATGCCGCCGATATTCGGAACAGACTGTTGCAGGACGAGGGTCTGAAAAACGACGATGACAACGATAATGGGGGTGAGGTCGCGCAAGGCCCCCAAGAGTGGGCGCACCATCTGGTGCAGGGATACAAGAATGCTGTTCATAAATACTTACATGGCCGGAATATCGCTCGGCACGGCCGCCTTTCGTATGCAGGTAACATACAGCGCAGGCCAACGCTGGGCGGTGCCCAGCTCAATCGGAGAGCTTGAGCTGAATCAGCGATGACCTTGCATAATGGCGGCAACCGCTGCCTCAATGGGCAGTGCCTGCTGGGTGCCGCTTTGCATATCCTTGAGCTGCACATGATTCTGGCGCATTTCATCCTCACCGATGACGGCAACAAAACGCGCCTGTTCGCGGTCGGCAATCTTGAACTGCCGTTTGGCAGCACCGCCACCGCAGTGTATCGCGTTACACCCACCGCGACGCAGAGCATCGGCAGTGGCGAGCCCATATCCGGAAACCATGTCGCCAATGGCAACCACGGCCACATCCACAGCATCCGGAGCAGATTCCGGCAGCAGCATGGCAAGTCGCTCCATCCCCATGGCGAAGCCGATGGCCGGGGTAGCCGGCCCGCCCAGCTCTTCGACCAGCCCGTCGTAGCGTCCGCCGGCTAGCACCGTGCCCTGTGCTCCGAGTTTGCGGGTGACGATTTCAAAGGCGGTTCGATTGTAATAATCCAGTCCGCGCACGATGCGCGGATTAACCTGATATGGAACCTGCAGGGCATCCAGACCGGACTTCACGGCTTCGAAATGCCCCTGACATTCGCCACACAGATGCGAGGCCATTTCCGGTGCCTCAGTAAGCTGCGCCTGACAGGCTTCGATTTTGCAGTCGAGGACGCGCAGCGGATTGCTGTCGATACGCGTGTTACAGGTTTCGCACAGGTGTTCACGACGCAGCTCCAGATAGGCGACCAGCTTGTCGCGGTAGGCCGGACGACAGGCCGGACAGCCCAGCGAGTTAATTTCCATAGCCAGTTCGGGGATGCCAAGCTCTTCGAGAAAGGCATGCGCCATGGCCAGTGTTTCGACATCCTCCAGCGGACCCTGCACACCGAACCACTCCACACCGATCTGTTGAAACTGGCGCAAGCGTCCTTTCTGCGGACGCTCGCGACGGAACATCGGACCGATATAAAACCAGCGTTGGGCGCCACTGCGCGTCAGCCCGCCTTGCAGGTAAGCGCGCACCGTGCCTGCCGTACCCTCCGGACGCAGGCAGATATCATCACCGCCACGATCCTCGAAGCGATACATTTCCTTGGCTACGATATCTGTTTCGCTGCCGATGGAGCGCACAAACATCGCAGTCGGCTCCAGCACCGGCAGGCGCACCTCGGAGAATGCGTAGCGGGCGAAAATGCGACGAGCGGTTTCCTCGATATGCCGCCAGCGGCGGACTTCTTCAGGCAGACCGTCATGGATGCCGCGGATGCTGCGAAACTGCGTACTCAAGACTTGCTCTCTCCCTTAGCGGACCGATCAGCGGCCTGCTTTGCGGCACGCGCCTCGACTTCCTGCGCCAGTTGCTCCACCAGATCACCGGACTTGAGCTTGCCGCTCGGCTTGCCATCCTTGTACATCAGGTGCACCGGATAGCCGCCAGTGATTCCAAGACCCGCCTCGCGTGCCTCGCCAGGTCCGTTGACCACGCAACCGATCACGGCCACGTCCATCGGCTCATGGATGTGCGCCAGACGCTTCTCCAGCAACTCGACGGTGCGAATCACATCGAACTTCTGCCGCGCGCAGGACGGGCAGGCAATCAGATTCACGCCGCGGTGGCGCAAATTCAGGCATTTAAGGATTTCAAAGCCGGCGCGAATCTCTTCCTCAGGCTCTGCGGCCAGTGAAATGCGGATGGTATCGCCAATACCGTCGGCCAGAAGCAGGCCGAGGCCGATGGCCGATTTCACCGTACCGCTAAACTTGCTGCCGGCCTCAGTGATGCCGAGATGGAAGGGATAATCCACCACATCTGCCAGCTTGCGATATGCAGCCACCGTCATCGGGATATTGCTGGCCTTAAGCGACACCTTGATGTCGTGGAAGTTCATCTCTTCAAGAATGCGAATATGACCGAGTGCCGATTCAACCATGGCATCGGCACAGGGCTCGCCGTATTTCTCCAGCAGCGACTTTTCCAGTGAGCCGGCATTGACGCCGATGCGAATGGAGATACCGCGCTCCTGTGCAGCCTTGACGACTGTTTCAACGCGGTCGCGACTGCCGATGTTACCGGGATTCAGGCGTAGGCCGTGCACACCGGCCTCGATGGCTGCCAGTGCCATTTTGTGGCTGAAATGGATGTCGGCGATGATCGGCACGTCGACCTGATTAAGAATCTCCGGCATGGCGGCAGCCGATTCAGGATCGGGCACCGAGATACGCACGATATCCGCACCTGCTTCCGCCAATCGTCGGGTTTGGGCGACAGTGGCATCGATATCGGTGGTCGGCGTATTGGTCATCGACTGCACGGCAATCGGGGCATCGCCGCCGATCAACACCTTGCCGACGCTCAACTGGCGGGTTTTGCGCCTGGTTTGGACGATCTGATCACGCATGTCTTTTTTGCCTCTGTTCCGGTTTAATTGTCTGCATCCTTACCCATTACTCTGCAAAATTCTAAAGCGTTCCTGCAGCTCCTGGGCGCGACGAAGACTGTCGGTGTAATCGCGGTTGTCCGGCTGCAATTCGGCCGCCTTGCCCCATTCCTCGACGGCCTTATCCAGTTGCTCGCTCTGAAATGCCATCTGACCAGCCCTGAAAGCCACTTCAGCCTGTTTCTTCAATGTTTTGTTAATGGACTGCAACAGGGCATCAGCCTCATCGCCACCTTCGCGACGATATATCAGCGCATACGAATACGCCTGTATCCACTTGTCCTGCTGCATAAGCTGGTTGATTTGATCTGCCGTGACCTGTTGTGGTGATGCGCTTGCCTTGCTCCGTTGCTGACGGCTTTCCTGCGGAATGCGCAGACCCTTGGGCAAGGCTTCTTTGACCTCCCGCATAAGAAGAGGCCCGTTGTGCGAACCCGGACGTAGCCGCAGGTAGGATTCGGCCTCGACATAGGCTATCTCGGGATGGCCCTCATGCAATTCGCGCTTGGCTGCCCGCCAGGCATTGCGCCCACGCGTCAGCACAAGATCCTGAATACGCTCCTCTTCGCGGGCCATCGGCTGGTCCTTGGGGTCCAGGCCTCTGGGCGGGGAATAGCGGTTCAGAGCATCAAGCAATTGCGCATCTTCCTTGCGGCGCTGTTCACTGAGCTGGTCAATGCGTTTCTGGCGCAGAATCAGGTCAATACGTGCAGCCTGCTGCAACATACTGTCATCGCCGATCCATACAGTCGCGGTTTTCAGATAAAATTCCTTGGCTCGATACAGGGCACCACGTTGCTCTTCTTTTTCTGCCATGCGCCGATAGTGGCGCAGCAGTTGCAGCCGGGCAGGTTCGATTTTTTCCTTGAGTAACTTCTGTGCATCCGGGTAATCCGGTCGCTTGGCATCAGTGCGGATGGCGGCACTTCTTGCCAACATGATGTCACCACTCTCGTAGTAGTGCAGTGCTGTCTTGTAGCTGCCGACTGCGCTGAATGTTACGGTTTTGAGAGCACTCATACCCCGGCCTATGTCGGAGCTCATGTGCTTGCCAATGCCTGAGCCTCCACCACAAGCCGACAGAAGCAGCACCAGCAGAAATGGCAGATGCAAACTGAACAGGGAATTTAATCTAAGCTTGATCAGTAGAGGCAATGCGTTCTCCTTCTGTGTCGGCAGATTGCGGCTTCTTTTCCAGAGTCAAATCGAAGGCCAGCGCGACGGCATGCTGCATGTTCACAATGGCCTTTTTATCCTCGGCAACAAGCCTACCGCAGTTGATAGGCTTTTGAATGCCTTTGATGGATTTCTGTCCAATACTGTCGAAGTTGAAACCCTTGCCGATCTCACCGAATGTGTTCTTCGATAACACAACTTCGCCGCCTGCCCCCAGCCCGGTCATGCGCGACGCCACATTCACCGCATCACCAATCACCGTGTACTCCAGTCGCTCGACAGCACCGATGTTGCCGACAATTGCCTCGCCATGATTGATGCCGACGCGGAACAAGACCTCCGCCCCGTTGCTGTTCATTTCATTCAGGCGCTGGCAGGCAATTGTCATGGCCATGCCGGCCATGGCCGCGTGGCGCACATGCGCCTCGTCTTCATGCGGATGATTGAAAACAGCCATCACTGCATCGCCGATGTATTTATCAACATGCCCGCCGTAGTAATCGATGATGCGATGAAAAAGTTCGAAATGCCGGTTCAACACCTGCACGACCTCTTCACTCGGGGTATGCTCTGAAAAGCTCGTAAATCCCACCATGTCAGCGAACAGAACGGATACCTGCTGGCGATGGCTGACGGGCGCAGCACTGTTTTCGCTGAACATATCGTTAACCAGCTTCGGATTGAGATAGCGGCCGAATACGTCGCGCAATTTTTCTTTGTGCGCCAGTTCGCTGACCATATGGTTGAATTGTTGTCCTGCGTCGCTGATTTCATCATTGCCGCGGACCGGAATGCGCGTACTGAAATCGCCGTCGGCAACATGCCGGGCGGCCATGGCCAGTGCCTCCAGCGGACGACTCATGCGCGTGGCCACCCAATAGGCGGCGATGCTGGCCAATAGAATAACGATAATGGCCACCATCAGGGTTCCGGCAATAAAGCGATTGGCCATTTGTCGCCATTCATCACCGGAGAAGCGCACGGCAATACTGCCGACCCGCGTCTTGGCATAACTCACCGGCTGGACATACCAGAGATCGTCGGAAAGCAGCAGATGTGCGGCAGACTGCGGAGCACTACCCTCGGCCAGTGCAGCAGCCTCCCCGACTTCTCCATAGTCGTGCAGCTCACCGTCAGCGTATTGCACCTGAATGCCCAGCACGGTTGGCACCTTTTCACGAAAGCCGGTGACAATGATGTCGACCTGGGTTTTATCCAGTTTTCTGGCGGCGAGCATAAAACTTTTCACTTCGTCGCCAAGCCGCTCAACCATCACCTTGGCCTGCGCAGACTGGGATTTACGCCATGCCTCGCGCTCCATATTGAGCAGAATCAGGGAAACAATGAGTACGGCCAGCGCGACGGTAACACTGACCAGCGCCATCCAGCGCCAACGGATGGGAAAGCGCATGGTGGCAAGGGTTTGTTTCCATGATAAAAGAAGTTCCGGCAGCGACATCCCGGCAGTCTAGCCCGATTTTCCCCTGAGAACAGACTGCGCAGCAAGAAAAACGGCGGAAGCAAATGCTTCCGCCGTTTTCAGAGGCGCTCCTGCCGAAAGGGGGAGGGAGAGGAGGGAGCGCCCCCGAACTAAGGAAAAATCAGTGGAAGTAGTACTTCACGCCAAGGGTGAACACACTGCTTTCAGCGCCCTGAAATGCGGTTTTGATAGCCGTGGCATTGGTCTTGGGCTTGCTCAGCATATGCATGTATTCCGCATCCAGCGCATAGTTGTCGGCAAGGCGATACTGCACACCAAGGCCGTAGGCATAGCCTGTACGGGTTTTCTTCTGCTTGGCCAAGCCGGTTTCGGTATAGCTGGAACGAAGGGTGGCAACACCGATCAGGGCATAGCCCATCCACTGGTCGTCGAAGTTGTACTTCGGCTTGAGCAAGGCAGCGCCAAAATAGTCGATACGGGCTTTAGCCTGTGCGGCGCCGCCCTGTTTGGAGTTGCCCGATGCGCCGATGCGCAGCTCCGCACCCAGATATTCGGAAAAGTCATCGCCAATCTGCACAAATCCGCCGGTAACAGCCTTTTTGGAAACACCGGTGCCGACATTGAAGGCACCAAGGCTTGCGCCGACATAGGGATCGGATGCAAATGCACTGCCGGAGAAGGCCAGCATCAGACAGAATGCCGAGGCAATTTTGAATGAATGACTCATCGATGAAGCTCCTTGATTTGTAATTGAACGAATCCTGCATGCCGGAGCTGAAATGAACCTGAAAAAATCAGGACAAAAGAATACTGACCTTCAGGCCGTACAAATCGGAAGAGCGGGATAGTTCAATGTTGCCCTCGTATGCCGCCACCATTTCGGAAACAATGGACAGCCCCAACCCATGTCCCGGCTGCGACTCATCGGCCCGGGTGCCGCGAAATAGCAGATGTTCATATTCCTCCGCTTCGATGCCGGGGCCGTCGTCCTCGATGCATATGGAGGTTTTGCGCTGCTCATTCCTTACGCTGCATCGCACTTCTGAGTGGGCCCATTTGCAGGCGTTTTCGAGCAGATTGCCAAAAATTTCCATCATGTCCTCGCGGTCTGCGGGTATCTTCAGATTTGCATCGATCTGCAGGTCGAACATGATGTGCGGAAATACCTGCGCAAGCATTTGGCTCATGTCCCGAATATCCTGTTCAGGGTCGGCCCATTGTCCACCGGGCATGCGGCCAGCCGTCCGGGCACGCACCAGCTCGCGTTCAATGCGTTGCACAATGCGCTCCAGCTGTTCGCCAAGCTGTTGATTATCAGCTGAATCCGGCTGCCGTTGAACAATCTGACGGGCCACTGCCAGCGGTGTTTTCAGGCTATGTGCCAAGTCACCCAAGGCATGGCGCGAACGCTGCAGGCGTTGCTGCATAAGGCGCATCAGGTGATTGATCTCCTCAACCAGCGGCATGATTTCATCAGGGGCAGGCGCATCGATCTGCCCAAGGTCGCCATTTTTCAGACGATTGATCTGCCGCTGTACGCGACGCAGCGGCTTCAGGCTATACCCGATTAGCCACCCCTGCAGAACCATCAGGGCCACGACGGCGGCCACGGCAAATAACAGCAGATGACGCTGGAAGACACCGGTTGAAAATTCGATCGGCAGAATGTTCTCTGCGGTACGTATGGTGATGGTCTGCCCGTTGATCTGGACGGCATTCTGCAAAATCAGCAACCGCTGACCGTCCGGGCCGGGAACATCGTGCATCATGGACTCAGATTGTGGTGGCATCTGTTCGTCCCACAGCGAACGCGAGCGCAGGCTTTCGCCGCCGATATCCAGCTGAAAATAGTGGCCCGAAAAGGGGCGCTCGTAGATACCGGGGATCAGCGACTGACGCAATTCAGGAGCTGCGGGCGGCGTCCATTCCAACGCCGCCAGAATCTGATCCTGATCATGCTGCAGACGGGAAAGCAGATTGCGTTCGCCCAGGTCCTCAACTTCATTGCCGATCATCAGGGTCTGAACAATAAAGAAAAATGCCAGGCTGGCGGCCAGACTCAGGATGAGGCGCTGCCTGAGGGAAACCATCAGTCCTTGTCGCCAAGCAGATCGGGATCAAGATAATAACCCTGTCCGCGACGGGTGCTGATAACATCCTTGTCGATTTTCTTGCGCAGGCGGCTGATATAAACCTCAATCACATTGCTTTCTTTTTCAGCATCGAAGTCATAGACATGCTCAAGCAGGTGCGAGTTGGAGCAGACCTTTTTAGGATGCAACATCATGTAGCGCAGCAGTCGAAACTCGATACCGGTCAGCTCGATGTCGCGCCATGTATCCGCCTCTTTCCATTGGGCGGACTGACTGCCTTCATCCAGTCGCAGGCGCCCGATTTCAAGGCCGGAGACAACGACCCCTGCCGAGCGCTTGACCAGTGCCTGCAAACGGACGGCAAGCTCCTCGATATGGAAGGGCTTGGTCAGGTAATCATCGGCCCCCTTGCGGAAACCATCCACCTTTTCATGCCATGCACCGCGCGCGGTGAGAATCAGTACCGGGGTTTTGATGCCCTTGGCGCGCCACTGTTCCAGAATGCTCAAACCGGGAAGGTCGGGAAGACCGAGATCCAGAATGATGATGTCATAGGGCTCGCTTTCTCCCATGAAAGCACCATCCACACCTTCATGACAGCTATCCACAGCGAAGCCGCGCCGGGAGAGCTCGCTGGTTAACTCCTTGTTCAGATCTCGATCATCCTCAATCAGCAGCAAGCGCATCAGTCTTCCCTGTCCACCGAGAGTATTTTGCCATTTCTGGCATTGACCTTGAGGGTACGCACAACCCTATCCTCACCCAGCAATTCCATTTCATAGATCACCCGCCCTTTTTCCTCTTCAAGCTCAACCTCAAGCAAGGTTCCGGGGTATTGTTTCTCCACCTCCTGCAGCAGTTGCGAAAGAGGCATGATGCTTGATGTGCTACGCAGTTCACGCACCCGGTCCATATCGTCGGCCAGGCTGCTCTGCGGAGCAAGGGTTAATGCGAGTGCGAACAGGGCAAAACTCGCCGCAAGACAGGATAATATCCTGCATCGTTTCAAGTCTTCAGCCCTGCTCGCACACATCTCGCAGACCTAATCTTCCCAGCTTGCGAAGCCGGGGATGCGCACTGCATCTTCATCGAAAGAGCCCTTTTCCGCACCACCATGGCAACTGGCGCAATTGGCGAAGGAACGCACCTTGGGATTGTCCCTGACCATGCGTGCAGGGATTTCATCGTGTTTGCGTATAAAATAACCTGTTTCGGAGATACGCAGCGGGCTTGCATCCGCCTTGATGGAGCGCAGGAAGCTGGTGCTGAAGCGGTTGGGTAGATGATCAGCTGCGTGGCCGCGCAGATAGTTCTCGATGCTGACACGTGTTGGCTCATCCAGCTTGGCGTTCTCACCAAAATGGTCACCAAGCGAGCCCATGATCTTCACCCATGAACGCTCGGGAAGAAAGCCGGGCTGGTAGGCAAAATGACAGGCCGAACATTCGGCTGCATAGAGTTTGTTGGTCACCACAGCGACACCGGTTGTCTGGCCCCAGCTGCCGGCCTTGCCTCCTTCGGATTTGTTCTTGCTTCCGCCTTCGTTCCATTTGTCGCTATCGCTCCAGGCCAGCGTGCCCATCGACAGGGTGATGCAAGCGGCAAGCAGCAGCATGCCCCAGAAGCGATTGAGTTTAGATGTTGGTTTCATTGTCATCTCCTTTGAGAGTATTTTATTTTGATTGGATGAAGGCAAGGAAATCCGCCTTCTCCTGTGCTGTGCAGTCACGTCCGATGGTCCATTCGCAGTTGCGCCCGAACCACTTTTCAATCTTGGCCGGATCGGTCAACCGCTCGGGATTGACGCTCGGGGCCATCGGTTCAATGCGCTTGGCCGTACGCACATGTTCTCCTGCGAGACTCAGGTTGCTGCCATGACAAGTGGCACAACTCACCATCTTTTGCATATTGGCCTGCATATGCTGTTCATTCCATGCTGCCATGCCGCGCGCGGCATCGGCTCCCTTTGCGCCCTGCTGTTCGTACTGGGCAATCTGCGCCTGCACCACTGCTTCAGCAGCCTGTGCGCCGCCAGCAAGCAGTAGCATGGGTATCAACCAGAGATGTTTCATTATTGTACCTCCTTGAGGGCTTTTTTTCCGCTAATCATGGCGGCCGTGAGATTGCTTCTTTGTAACACACTCTCCACCGCGACTCCGGCCAGATGCACTGCGATGAGAATTTGAAGAGCATGGAAGCACCAGTGGTGAATCTGCTGCACCAGCCACTCTGTATCTGAACTCACTCCGGCTGCCCAGCCAGCAAACGGACCAATTCCCATCTGCAGGGCCATGAGCAGCATACCGCTAATACCGAGGACGAACAGGGCAAGCAGCAGGATATAGATCATCAGGCTGCCGATCGGTGTGTGCCCAGCATACTGGCGGGCATGCAGACTCAGCAGTTCGCCGAGGTGCTGTTTAATATTGTGCAGCGACGGACGGAAAGCCGCGAACAGGGCATGATGCTCGCCGGCAAAACCCCAGATCAGGCGGAAGAGCAGCAGGCCGGGTATGATGCTGCCGGCCAGCAGGTGTAGCTGGATGTTGTTCCCTTCGCTCCACCATGCAGTGGCGAAGGCGGCAACCAGCAACCAGTGGAAGCTGCGCAGCAACGGGTCCCAGACCTCGATTTGTGTGCTTTGCCTTTGCATGTGCGGAACGATAATAGATAGAACTGAAATAAACCTGAAAGAATTACGTGATTAGATTGTGCGCTTGCAGATGGATTATCGGCACTCGCTACCGCACACCCTTTTCCTTCCCTGAGCCTTGGCGTCATACAGGTGGACATCAACTTCATGCAGAAGCGCCTCAATGCATTCGCTCACCGCCTGCTTATCACCCCGACCCTTATAGCTGGCAACACCGGCAGAAAAACTGACCTGGATATCCTGGCCATCGGGCAGGCGAATCGGAGTTTGACACACATGCGCCAGCCAATGCTCCGCGGCCAGCACAGCGGCCGCATTGTCAGTGTGCGGCAGCAACAGGATAAATTCCTCACCGCCCCAACGGCCGATAATATCGGCATCGCGGATACATGCCTGTAAGGATTGGACAACGCCTTTAAGCACTGCATCGCCGGCCGGGTGGCCATAAGTGTCATTGATGCTTTTGAAATGATCAAGATCAAGCAGTGCGATGGAAAAGGGCAGGTTGTAGCGGGATGCCTGTGCCACGGCTTCCCCGAGCAGGGTCTGAATGTGGCGCCGGTTATATATACAGGTTAAGGCATCATGGGTTGCCTCATAGCGCATTTGATCTCTTGATTCCTTAATCCTGTTGACCATACGCACGATAAGCTTCGCCTGCAGGCCTCCGATGACACCATCCACCCCGGGTGTTTCAGCCATAGCACGATCAATCTCTTCATTGCCGGTCAGATTAAATACGAGGCAGGGCTTGCAGGCCTCGATTGCGCTATCGATGTCGGAGAATACAGGGGTCTGCAGCTCACGGGCCAGCATAAGCCCTTTGCTATCAGATCTGGAATCAACCACACCGACGACATTAGCCAAGGTTTCATCATGAAGCATCTCCAGGACGTCCGTACCGCCCTCACCTGCCCCGAGGATCAGTACGCGTTGTGGATGCTCTTGCAAGTGTTTCACGACATTCTTCATGTAACAGTACTTTCCTCCACCCGGCAGATTGCATTACATGCTTCATCGCCAGCCTGCATGCAGCTAGACTCTGGCACGTTCAAAGGAGAAAAGCATGCCGCTGGATTCAGCACAAAAGAAAAAACTGAAACAGGCCGCCCACCATCTGAAGCCGCTCATTCGAGTCGGCCAGAAGGGCATGACCGATTCACTGGTCACGGAAACCGATGCCTGCATTGAGCGCCACGAGTTGATCAAGGTGCATGTTGCAGCAGGCGAGCGGGATGAGCGCAGCGCTTTGGCGACTGAATTGGCTACCAAAATCGGTGCTGATCTGGTGCACAGTATCGGCAAGGTATTCATCCTGTATCGCAAGAAGAAAGACGAGGCGTGAACCAACAAACTGACTCGGGCCGCGCAAGCGCCATACGCGCTGCCCTTGAGGATGCTCTTCAACCCGAGTTTATAGAGATTGAAGATCAGTCTGCACAGCATGCCGGGCATGCCGGTGTGCGCGGTCATGGCGGCGGGCATTTTGCCGCGCATATCGTTGCCGCCTGCTTTGCCGGAAAGTCGCGTATAGCACGGCATCGCATGGTGCATGCAGCCCTGGGCGATGCCTTTAAGGATGCTATTCACGCCCTGTCCATTCGCGCCGAAACACCGGAAGAAGCCGCTAACTGACGCCTCAGCTGAGAACACTCAAGCGTGGTGCTCGGCTTCTTTTTCCTTTCTGAACACCTCGGCATTCCTGCCGATGATCAGCAGCAGAATCACTGAATAGATGAAGGTGGAAAGCAGGATCACGCCGATAACCACGGCCTTGAACATGTCGAGATGCTGATAGTCAGCCGGAATCATCATCAGCATGACAACCGATAGTCCCCCCTTGATGCCGGCAAAGGTCAGCACGCCCCACCAGCGGAAATTTACATTGGTCATTTTTTCCGTCTGATTGGTGATCACGGCAAACTTGGCCATCATCAGGGCACGAATCACCGTGGTGGCCAGAAACATCACAATGATTTCCTTCTTGTACTGAAGCAGCAGAGAAAAATCGACAATTTCGGCCATGGCGACAAACAGCATGGTATTGGCAACCAGCGCCAAAAGCTGAATATCCTCCTTGGTGCGCAGATGCCGCTGTTGCTCGTCGATGGTGACGCGAATTTTGGCAACGGCGCTGGCGATCATCTGACGTGAGGGCTTCATCTGCCCCGACTCATTGAGCAGAAGGTCCTCCTCATTCTGGAGCTGCTTCTCCTCCGCATCTGTCTGTTTGGTCATCTGGTGATGCAGGGTGACGGTGGCGAAGATGCAGGCAAGAATGCCGGAAAGGTGCAGGTGCGAATGCGCGCCAAAAATGTTGAGCATGGAATAGAAGTGTTCGGCCAGATCAAAGGCGCCGTAGCCGGTCAAAATCAGGATCATCAATTCGGCGAATCTGTTATCCGTGGTCTTCAGCATGATCAAGCCCAGATAGGCAAAACAGATACCGAGAGCCGCCGATCCGAACACCACGATCAGGCTGATTTGCCCGACATAGGCTGCGGTTATTTCACCGCCCTGCAATGCATACAGACCGATAAACACGAAAACAATCAGTGCCGTGGCATCGTTGAACAGGCTTTCACCCTCGGCGAGAATCTTCAGGCGGTGCGGCAGCTCGAACTTGGAGAAGATACTGACCACGGAAACCGGATCAGTGGCCAGCACCATGGCAAAGAGCACGATAATGGCCGCCATGCTCAGGTGATACTGGGCAAACAGCCAGCCACCCAGAAAAATGGCGGCAAGCACGGAAAGCGCCACAGCAATCACCGCCAGATAAAACAGGCTCAGGGCATGCTCTTTCAGATCGGCGACGCGCAGCTCGAGCGAATCGCCAATCAGCAGGATGGGTAGCAGCAACATGACCAGTGCCGCAAACTGATTTGCATCACGCGCCAGACCGATCTCGGGCAGTAGATAATACAGTGTGAAGGACAGGGTAATCAGGGAAAGTGGCGACGGAACGCTGAGTTTGTCCTCGATCTGAAGGGCCAGATAGAGGATGGCGGCGACAGCCAAAACTGTTTCAATCATTGCAAGACTCCCTGAATTGAATATGCATGGCCCACATTTTTATATTGCCAGCCGTGTCCGCCGGATGTTCAGGCGAAACTCAGCACCACGTACACGCCAAAAGCCAGATACAGGCTGGCATTGAGCAGCAGCAAGCGCGGCTGCAGCCTGCCGCAGGCATGTAAAACGGCCAGCGCAATGCCGCCGATCAGGGTCAGAGCGATAGATGCACCGGCAGCCGAGGCGAGATCAATATGCCACGGCATGATCAGCATGCCGATAGCAGGAATCACCGTGCCCTGAAAAACCATGGCACCGGTGATATTACCGAAAGCGAGCGTATCCTTGCGACGGCGTATCCATACTACGGAGTTCACCTTCTCCGGCAGCTCGGTGGCGATGGGCACAATAAGCAGGGCGACGACAAAGGCCGAAACGCCGATCATCGCACTAACCTCTTCTGCACCGCTGACAAACATACGAGCGCCGATAACCAGCAGGCAAAGTGCGACGAGAAGCTGTGCGATCGCCGTCCAGTTGGCTTCCGGCAACAGGCGGGTGGCATATAGCTCATGATGTGCTTCAGTGGCATGGCCGTTTTCAACCAGAGCACGGCTGGCCTGAATCGTTTTCAACACATAAAAGAAGTAACCCAGGATCAGCAGGCTGGCGATACCGCCACGCGCTGCATCCCAGCTTTCCGGCAGCAGACCGGCAACCACCACCAGCATGAAGCCGGGCAGGAAGACGCGCAGGTCGCGCTTAAGCCCGCTCGGCTCGGGATGGAGGGGTATATGCCAGCTGCGGGAAAAGCCGGCCGCAAGCGCCATGATGCCGATGCCCAATGTGGCCAGCATGAAGGGGGCGCCGAGAATGGCGCCCATGCCGACAGCATGATTGATTTCCATTGTGGCACCACCGGCCAGAATGGCGACGATGGGCACGATGGTTTCGGGCATTGCCGTGCCGACGGCAGCAAAAATGGAACCGGTTACGCCCTCGGAAACACCCATGCGCTCGCCGATGAACTCAAGTGCGTTGGTAAACAGCTCCGCGGCGACAAAAACCAGCACCAGAGCCAGTGCGAGAAGAAGAAGTGATTCCAGCATCAGGTTTGATCCTCAGGGTTGTTGAACATGCGTTTACCTGCCTTTCAGGGAGCCTTACCGAAGCATTTCGGCAACCATCTCACGATAGCCTGGAGGGGCTTAAATGCAAGCAGGGCCATATAGGTTGACGTCTCCTGGCACGCCTCTTAACGTGATGGCATGCCTGTCGAAACCAGCTACACCCTGTTGAAAAGCCTGCATGTCATCTGCGCTCTAGCCACCCTGCTGCTGTTTATCTGGCGTTGCCGGGCGGTCTTCTCGGGCAGGGCTCTTTCCCGCCGCTGGCTTCGCCACGTTCCTGATTCAGTGGATACACTTCTGCTGGGTAGCGGCGTGGCGTTGTTGTTTGTCATCGGACTGTCGCCGCTGGCAGGAGGCTGGATCAGCGTGAAGCTGGTGGCTGTGTTCATCTATATTGTCCTTGGCATGGTCACCCTGCACTTTGGACGAACCATGGCGATCCGCCGCAAGGCAGGGGCGGGAGCCTTGTTTGTATTTGCCTATATTCTGTTGCTGGCACATTTCAAGGAAGTCCTGCCTTTGGCAGGCTGAGGCTTGCTGCCGGGAGTCTTCAGAGTGAAATATACGCGATATAGGCAGGGGCAAACGATTCTCGTATGCTTCGCTGCTGCCGGAAGGTGGAGAGCACCTTCCCCAGCCTGTAAGGCCAGCCCGCAAGGAGACCCCATCACCGATGCCGCGCCGTAACGATATAAAGTCCATTCTGATACTGGGCGCCGGACCGATTGTTATTGGTCAGGCGTGTGAATTCGATTATTCCGGAGTGCAGGCCTGCAAGGCACTGCGCGAGGACGGTTTCCGGGTAATCCTGGTCAACTCGAATCCCGCTACCATCATGACCGATCCTGAATTCGCCGATGCCACCTACATTGAGCCGGTTACCTGGGAAGTGGTTGCCAAGATTATCGAGAAGGAACGCCCGGACGCAATTCTGCCGACCATGGGTGGCCAGACTGCGCTCAACTGTGCGCTGTCGCTGAACAAGCACGGCATTCTGGAAAAATTCAATGTGAAGCTGATCGGCGCGCAACCGGATGCCATCGATATGGCCGAGGATCGCGAGCGCTTCAAGGAAGCCATGGACCGTATCGGCCTGGAGATGGCACGCGGCGGTTTTGCGCACAATATGAACGATGCCCGCGCACTGGCCTCGGAAATCGGCTATCCGATCATCATCCGCCCGTCGTTCACACTCGGCGGCTCCGGCGGCGGCATTGCATACAACCCTGCAGAACTCGAAGAGATTGCCGCATCGGGGCTGGAGGCTAGCCCGACCGATGAAATCCTTGTTGAGGAATCCATCATCGGCTGGAAGGAATACGAGATGGAGGTGATGCGCGACAAGAACGACAACTGCGTCATCATCTGTTCGATCGAGAATCTGGATGCCATGGGTGTGCATACCGGCGATTCGATCACCGTGGCTCCGGCGCAGACTCTGACCGACAAGGAATACCAGCGCATGCGCGATGCCTCCATCGCCATTCTGCGTGAAATCGGCGTGGAAACCGGCGGCTCCAATGTGCAGTTTGCGGTGAGTCCGGAAACCGGCCGTCTGATTGTCATCGAAATGAATCCGCGCGTATCGCGTTCCTCGGCACTGGCTTCCAAGGCCACCGGCTTCCCGATTGCCAAGATCGCCGCGAAACTTGCCGTGGGCTACACGCTGGATGAAATCCGCAATGATATTACCGGCGAAACATGGGCCGCCTTTGAGCCGAGCATCGATTATGTGGTCACCAAGATGCCGCGCTTCGCCTTCGAGAAATTCCCCGGTGCCGATTGCCGCCTGACCACGCAGATGAAGTCGGTCGGCGAGGTGATGGCTATCGGGCGCTGCTTTGCCGAATCCCTCGGTAAGGCGATGCGCGGTCTGGAAACCGGCACCAATGGTTTCGATCTTGTGCTTCCGGAGTCCGAGGATCTGGACGACCTGATTCAGGAAAAGCTGACTGTGCCGGGTGCTGATCGCCTATGGTGGGCCGGTGAGGCGCTGCGTTTGGGTGAAGCCAACGGCTGGGACGAGCAGCGCGTGATTGATCTGACCCGTTTCGATCCGTGGTTTGTGCGCGAAATCCTCGCAGTGATTGAAATAGAACAGTCGCTGGCAGGACGTGCTGCCGGTTCGCTGAGTCGTGAGGATTGGCGTGAGGCCAAGCGTTCAGGACTGGCCGATGCACGACTGGCACAACTGCTGAACTGCTCCGAGGCCGAAGTGAAAGCGGCGCGTGTCGCGCAAGGTGTCGTGCCGGTATTCAAACGCGTGGATACCTGCGCTGCCGAATTCGAGGCGAAAACCCCTTACCTGTATTCGACCTACGAAGATGAATGCGAGGCTAACCCCAGCAAGAACAAGAAAATCATGGTGCTGGGCGGCGGGCCGAATCGCATCGGGCAGGGTATTGAATTCGATTATTGCTGTGTGCATGCCTCCTTCGCGCTTTCCGAAGATGGCATCGAAACCATCATGGTCAACTGCAATCCGGAAACAGTGTCGACCGACTACGACACCTCCGACCGATTGTATTTTGAGCCGCTGACCTTCGAAGATGTCATGGCCATTGTCGAAACCGAAAAACCGGATGGCGTGATTGTGCAGTTCGGCGGCCAGACGCCGCTTAAGCTAGCCGAGCCGCTGGAAAAAGCCGGCGTACCCATCATCGGCACCAGTCCGGACATGATCGATCTGGCCGAGGATCGCGAGCGCTTTCAGCAGCTCTTGCACAAGCTGGGCTTGAAGCAACCGGAGAACGGTACGGCGCGCTCGGTCGAGCAGGCCGTGGCTGTGGCCAAGGATATCGGCTTCCCTGTGGTGGTACGCCCTTCCTATGTACTTGGCGGTCGCGCCATGCAGATCGTGCACGATGAGGCCGGCCTGCTGCGCTATATGCGCGAAGCCGTGAATGTAAGCCACGACCATCCGGTACTGCTGGATCGTTTTCTCAATCAGGCTATCGAGCTGGATGTTGATGCCTTGTGCGACAACACCCGCGTGGTAGTTGGCGGCATCATGGAGCATATCGAAGAGGCCGGCGTGCATTCCGGTGATTCGGCCTGCTGCCTGCCGCCGCATTCGATCAGCAAAGAGGTGATAGCCGAGGTGACACGGCAAACCGAAGCGCTCGGCCTGGCACTGCATGTGAAGGGTCTGATGAATATCCAGTTCGCCCTGCAGGGCAATGATCTTTATGTGCTTGAGGTCAATCCACGCGCCAGCCGCACGGTGCCGTTCGTTTCCAAGGCGACCGGCGTGCCGCTGGCCAAGCTTGCGGCGCGCATCATGGCTGGAGCCACGCTGGATGATTTGGGTATCCACGAGATTACCCAACCGACCCGCTACCGTTCGGTCAAGGAAGCGGTATTCCCCTTTGTGAAATTCCGCGGTGTGGATCCACTGCTTTCGCCGGAGATGAAATCCACCGGTGAGGTGATGGGTATTGCCACCGATTTCGCAGCCGCCTTCGCCAAGGCACAGCTCGGGGCCGGCTGCCGGCTACCGACCAGCGGACGCGTTTTTGTCTCAGTGCGTGAAGCGGACAGACCTGCTGCTATACAGTTGAGCCAGCTTCTGGTTGAGTCGGGCTTCGATATACTGGCCACAGCCGGGACGCACCGGGCCCTTAATGCTGCCGGGGTGAAGAGCTCGTCCGTGGCCAAGGTAACCGATGGTGCGCGGCCGCATATCGTGGATCGCCTGCTTTCCGGCGATGTGGCTTTGGTTGTGAACACGACTGAGGGTGCCAAGGCCATTGCCGATTCCAAGTCCATCCGGCAGGCCGCCCTTGTGCATGCCATTCCCTATTTCACGACCATTGCAGGTGGCTTGGCAGCTGCACAGGCCATTTTGCGTCATGCCGACATGACCGAGGTCAAGAGTATTCAGGATTACCACGGAGGTTAATGCGTTGGAACGTGTACCGATGACCATCAAGGGTGCCGAAGCCCTGCGCGAAGAGCTTAAGCATCTGAAAACGGTGAACCGCCCGCGCATTGTCGAGGCGATTTCCACGGCGCGCGCGCACGGCGATCTCTCCGAGAACGCCGAGTACCACGCAGCCAAGGAAGAGCAGGGCTTCAACGAAGGCCGCATCAAGGATCTGGAAGACAAGCTGGCCCGGGCGCATGTCATCGACACCGCTGCGATTGTGTCTGACCGGATCGTATTCGGTGCTACTGTCGAATTGATCGATCTGGAAACGGGTGCGGAGGTTGTGTACCAGATCGTCGGCGTCAATGAGGCCAATATCGAGCAGGGCATGGTGTCCATCACCTCACCCATTGCCCGTGCCCTGATCGGCAAGGAAGCCGGCGATGTGGCTTCTGTGCAGGCACCCGGCGGAGTACGTGAGTATGAAATTCAGGCAGTCGATTATCGCTGAGTGTCGTTGTTTTAGCGCCTCTTGCCTGCGAGCCGGGAGTATCCGGCTGGCCCTGGCGCTGGTTCTGGCTTTGCTTGTCGTGCCGGGCTATGTCGTTGCACCGGTATTGTTTGCCAATCTCGACACTTCAGCGCAGGCCGGACACCTGGCAGGACTGATTTTCCATATTGCCAATCGTGCCATTCTGTTGCTGCTGATTGCAGTGGCCCTGTTCTGGCGCGGTCGCGAAGCAGGACGCTGGCGATGGATACTGCTGACCGCCCTGTTGCTGCTGTGTGGAACTCAGGAGTTCGTGCTTGCCCCGCATATGCAGGCCATGAAAGATGCCATGGGCCCGATCGACGCACTGCCCAAAGATAGTCCGCAGCGTGCCGCATTCGGCATGTGGCATGGGATAAGCGCCCTGCTTCACCTTGCGGCCAGTCTGTTTGCCGCAGGCCTGACTGCGTTGGGATGGAGCGGGCAGAGGGAAACATGCCAAGACTAAAACCGTGGCTGGACCGGCAACTGGCCGACTCTCAGATGGTGGCCTTGCTGGCCTCGCTGGCCATGATCTTCGGCCTGCTCAGCCTGTTCGGTCAGATGCTGGCGCCGCTGCTGGCTGCTATTGCTCTGGCCTATGTGCTCGATGGCGTGGTGGAGCTGTTGTGCCGCTGTCGCGTACCGCGTCTACTTAGTATTTCTCTGGTGGCTCTGGCAGCCATTCTGTTTCTGTTGTTTTCGCTACTCACTGTATTGCCGCTTCTTTCCGGGCAGGTCGGCAAACTCATTACGCAGGCGCCGAATCTGGTTGAAAGTCTGCGTACCTGGCTGCATTTGGTGCAAATACAGTATGCCGGCTGGATTGATCCCGATTATGTTCAGAAGCTTGCCTCCATGGCAGTGGAGAAAATGCAGGATTGGGGCGGAGCGATCTTCTCCTTTTCGCTGGCCTCAATTCCCGGCCTGATCACCCTGCTGGTTTATGCCGTGCTGGTACCCGTGCTGGTGTTTTTCCTGCTCAAGGACAAGGGCGAACTGATTACCTGGGGACAGCGTTTTCTGCCGCGCGAGCGCACCCTGGTCAACCAGGTGTGGGGCGAGGTTGATGTGCAGATCGGAAATTACATCCGCGGCAAGTTCTGGGAGATGGTCATTGTCGGTGTGGTCACATGGCTGGCACTGTTCTTCTGCGGCCATCAATACGCCTTGCTGCTGGGCGCACTGACCGGGCTTTCTGTGTGGATTCCCTTCGTCGGCGCTGCGGTGGTGACCGTACCTGTCGTGGCTCTATCCTTTTTCCAGTGGGGCATGACGGATGCCACACTGTACGCGCTGATTGCCTACACGGTGGTGCAGCTGCTTGATGCCAATGTGCTGATCCCGTGGATGTTTTCCGAGGTGGTCAACCTGCATCCGATTGCCATTATCGTGGCGATTCTGGTCTTTGGCAGCTTCTGGGGCGTGCTCGGTGTCTTTATTGCCATTCCGATGGCAGCACTGGTGCGCAGCGTATTGCAGGTCATGATGGATAGACATGAGATGGCTTCCCCTGTTGAGGCAAAAGCGGGGGAAGATTGACAGGCGGGGGCCGGCGCTTAGTTTTCGTGCGCCTCGCGATATTGATAAACCATAGATTAAAAGCTGGAGAACGACATTGAGCAAGAATAAGAAGCAACCCGAGAACGAGCCGATTGACGTCAGTCATGAAGAGCTGGAGGAACTGAAGCGTGAAATGCGCTCGGCCCAGCTGACAGCATGGGCCATGGCCAATCAGCAGAAGATTATTGCAGGCCTCGTTGCTCTGCTTTTGCTGATCGTTGGCGTCAGCCTGTGGAAGGAGCATCGCGAATCGCAACGTGCCTCGGCGGCTGCGCTGTATCATCAGGCGCTTAACTCACAGCAGCAAGAGGACCGGCGCTCCATGTTGCAAGCTGTGATCAAGGATTACGATGATACCGTATACGGTGGTCTGTCCCGCCTGCTCTTGGCCCGTGCGGATGCGGAGCACGCTGAACAATATCTGCAGGAACTGATGGCCCGTTCGGATGTGGACGGTGGCATCAAAATGCAGGCACGGTTGGATTTGGCCCAACTCAAGATCGAGGCCGGCGACAAGGCGGCAGCACTTGCGCTGCTGGCAGAACGCGGTGGTGCGGATTACGAGCAGTTGCGTCAATATCTGATGGCGCAGGCGACGAACGATGAAGCCGGGCGCATCGAGCATCTGCAAAAAGCGCGCGATGCGATATCTCATGATGATGCGCTGCGCCAGAGCATTGAGCAGCAGCTTTCCACACAGAATAAGTCCGCGACTGCGGCGGGTCAGGGCTGAGGGTATGCCATTGCACCGGCACCTGCTGTATTGCTCCCTGCTGCTAGGCCTGGCCGGTTGCTCCATGTTTAACTGGAACAAGGGCGAGCAGACTGCAGAAGAACAGGCGGTTGTATCATCCATCGCTACCGAGCCCGTTGAGCAGGCGCCCTCCGAATTGCAATTGGTTTGGGGGGTGGATGTCGATCAGCGTCGTCCGCTGTCGCCATACAGCTTTGCCCAGCCAGTACAGGCCGGCGATCTGATTGTGCTTACCGGTCAGGACAGCTATGCGCATATCTACAATATGCAGGGCAGTGAAGTACACCGTGTCGCGTTGCATGCGGACGGTGATTCCGGTGGTCTTGCCATGTCTGCCGATCTTGTTGTGCTCAGTGATGCGCAGGGGATTCTTTACGGCATCGATCCTCGAGAGGGCAGCATCCTGTGGGAGTGGAAAATGTCCACCGCCATGTTCGGTCACCCGGTACGGATTGGTGACGATCTGCTGGTGCAGACCGGGGATAACAGTGTTTATCGCATCTCCGACAAGGGTGAGAAGCTTTGGAGCTTTTCCGGCCCACAGGCTGGCCTGAGCATGAACTCCGGTCCTTCTCCGCTGGTTGACGGAGATGTCTGCTATACCGTCATGACCAATGGCGATGCTCTGGCACTGCGTAGCGACAACGGCGATCTGCTATGGCGTCGTCAGTTGATGCTCGACAACGATGCCGTGGTCCTTAGCGAGCTGAAAACCCCGTTGGCCGACCCGGTACTGATTGGCGATGTGCTGGTGGTATCGTTTTATCAGGGCGATCTGATCGGGCTGTCGGCGCGTGATGGTCAGCAGCTCTGGCAGCGCAGCCTGTCACTGAAATCAGCCCCGCTGGCGCATGACGGGCGACTTTTTGCAGCCAGTAACGACAGCGTGCTGGAGCTTGACCCGGCAAGCGGCGCAACCTTGTGGAAGCGCAAGCTCGATGCCGGTGAACTGGTTGGTCCCGCCCTTGCGCAGGCTAAGCTCTACGTAGCCGATATTCGCGGCAATGTCTTCACGCTCAGCCTTGATGGCCATGTAACGGGAGAGCTCCATCTGCCGGGGCGGGTGGACCGTTCACCGGTCGTGGTCGCCGGAGGAGTCCTGCTGCGCAACAATCTCGGCGGGCTCTATCTGATTCGCTGATGTCCGGCCGTAGCGGACGCCTCCCCATCGTCGCCATTGTCGGGCGACCGAACGTCGGTAAATCGACCCTGTTCAATCGTCTGATCGGCGAGCGCAAGGCTATTGTTGGAGACCGCCCGGGGGTCACCATCGACCGTCTGGAGACCGAATGGCTGTTGCGTGACGGTGGCAAACACCGCTATGTAACGCTGGTCGACACCGGCGGCATAGGGCTTTCAGCGGCACCGCTACAGGTGGACGGCACGAGCGGCCCGATTGATCTGCAATCAGCCATCGATTTGCAGGTGGAAGCGGCCCTTGAAGTGGCTGATGTGGTGCTGATGCTAACCGATGGCAGCACTGGCGTTAGCCCGCTGGACGAGATGATTGCCGAACGACTCAGGCGCAGACAGGCCCCCTTGTTGCTTGTCGTCAACAAGGCCGAAAACCCTGATACGGCGCATGATTTCCATAGCCTCGGCCTCGGCGAGCCACTGCCCGTATCGGCTCTGCACAATCAGGGCTTGCATCGTTTGCGTGAGGTCTTGGCGGCAACGCTGCCGCCGGAAGACGAGATGGAAGAAGGGGGAGAGAAGCCACTGGCACGGCTCGCCGTGATCGGCCGCCCGAATGCCGGTAAATCAACCCTGATCAACACCTGGCTGGGCCGCGAGCGCATGGTAGTCAGCCCCAAGCCCGGCACCACGCGCGATGCCGTGGACGTCGATTTGGACTACAAGGACCCGCAGGGCGAGGGCATTGTTCGCCTGATCGACACAGCCGGGCAACGTCGCCATTCGCGCATCAACGATGCCATCGAGTTTATTGCCCGCGTCAAGGCACAGCAGGCCTTTGCCCGTGCCGATGCGGCTATCATGCTGATCGACGGAGAAGCCGGGATCAGTGATCAGGATATGCGCCTGATGACTCTGGCGCATGAAAAGGGCTGTGCGCTGCTGGTGGCCGTGAATAAGGTCGATCTGCTGAGCGATACGGCATGGAAGCTTCTGGCCGAGCGACTGGATTTCCGCATGCGCGGACTGCCCGATGTACCGCTGTTGCGCATTTCAGCCAAGATCGGGAAGGGCACACACGGTCTGCTACGGCAGGCTGTTTCGGCAGCCCGGCGCAATCAGAGCACTTTCACAACCGGTGAGCTGAATCGCTGGCTGGAGGATGCGCAGGAGCGCCAGCCGGCGCCCAGCGATAATGGCGCTGTGGTGCGCATGAAGTATTGTACGCAGGTGTCCTCTTCACCGCCCGTTATCCGCATTTTCTGCAACCGCCCCAAGGCGGTGCGCTCGGCCTACCTGAAATACCTGGAGCGCGAGTTCCGCGTTTGCTTCCGTATGACAGGCGTGCCCGTGCGTCTGCTGTTCGACGCTTCGGACAATCCCTATGCTGACAAGAGCGATGGCAATCGTAAGGAAAGCAGTGGGGAGGGTCGCGGACCCAGGCGTGGGGATAAAAGGTATCGCTGATGCCCAGCTATGAGGATCTGCGCAACCTCGCCTGTCCGGCCTCGCACATGTTCGAGGTGGTGATGGACATCGAGGCCTATCCCAGCTTCCTGCCCTGGGTCGCCGAAGCCCGCATCCTGACCCGTAGCGAACATGAACTGACAGCAGAACTGGTGGCTGACTTTAAGGGCCTGCGTCAGCCTTTTAAAACGGTGGATCGTTTTGTGCCGAATAAGCTGGTGGAGGTTCGACTGCTGGAGGGGCCCTTCCGTTTTCTGGAAAGCATCTGGTCCTTCGAGGAGCGCGGGCCGGATGCCTGCCGAGTGCGATTCTCCATTGAATTCGAATTCAAGAGCATGGTGTTGGGCATGGTCGCATCCCCCATTTTCGGTCATGCCTGCAAGACTATGGCGCATGTTTTCGAGGAACGTGCCATGCAGCTCTACCGTAAGGAAGTGAAATGAACATCACCGTTGCCTACGCCCTGCCGACCGAGCAGACCCTGGAGGAGATGGAGGTACCCGACGGCACTACCGCCGAGGAAGCCATCGCCATGAGCCACTTGCTGGAGAAATACCCGGAGATTGATCTGACGGTGAACAAGGTCGGTGTGCTGGGTAAGCTGGTGGCCATCAATAACGTCCTGCGTGATGGGGATCGCGTCGAAATTTACCGCCCCCTGCCCAAGAAACCGCGCGATGCGCATGCGGTGGATGACAAAAAAGACCGTATCCGTGCCCGCAAGGAAAGCCGTCAAAGTGAAGTTGAGGGCTAAACCGCTGGAATCTGGCAATAATGATAGTTCGCATTACGGTTAAACCGACCGCCTTCAGATTAGTACACTAGTCAGAGATAGCGCCCACCAAAGCAGGGGGCCGACAGCTTTATCAGGATAGTTCGCCCCATCCCCACAGAACGCACTATAAATGTTTCCCCTTGATATCCGCTATCCGCCAAAGAGCAAGGGACTTGTCAGGATATTCGGGGTTATTCTCGTTGATGATTAGAACAGGCTGGGGGAAAAAGAAGGGGGCTATCTGGAGGTTGAGTGGAAACCACTGCCCCGTTGCTATATTAATATTATTTTCCTTGTCTGGGAAAGTTGTCGCCAATAAATACTTTGAACCGCTGGCGCAAATATTATCAACAGCTTTGGCAATATCTGAGTACGAAAAATGAACCAGGCAATCTCTAACAAGAATCAGATCAACTTGAGGCAAACGGTCCTTCAGAATATTTAAGCGAACGAATTGACGATGACTGTTTTCATAACGCTTATTATTATCAATAAGCTGATTAACGATATCAGCCCCGATGTATGAGACTTCACCCAAGTTTGCCTCTTTCAACCAATGAAAATCACCACATGGAATATCAAGAAGAGATAATACCCTGTAGCTGGAAACGATATGACTTAGCTCCTGTCTTATTACTTTTGTTTCCTCCATATTTGAGCCAGGCCCTGATGCCGACTCTCTGTCACCCCAATAATTTTTCTCGTATATGTCCGTAAAAACATCTTCTGTTTTCTTTAAACGTAGAAGCGTTGTTTTACACCACGTATTAGCATGGCTCCAAAACCAATCAACTCCAGGTATCAACTTGAGTGTTTTTTTCATGCCTTCTCCCAACAATGGAGTCTACGCGCACTATTAAAGCTCTGTACATGATCAAACCTCAATGATAAGAAATCCTCGCATTGTTTACACATGTATTGAGCCATAGAAATACTCATAGAGTTTTTCATATGGCATCATACCGTCGAAAAAAAAGCCCCGTCCTTTCGGACAGGGCTTGAATCTTCAAGTCAAAAAACGCAATCAGTCGGTGCGGGTGCGCTCCTCAATCTCCTGAGCGGTCTTGCAGTCGATGCACAGCGTGGTCACAGGACGGGCCTGCAGACGCTTGCTGCTAATTGCACCACCACAGCTTTCACAGATGCCGAATGATCCGTCTTTGATTCGGCCCATGGCCTGATCAATCTTTTTAATCAGGCGACGCTCACGATCGCGGATACGCAGATCGAAATTGCGGTCAGCCTCTACGGTTGCCTGATCCGTCGGATCGGGAAAGGAGGTCTGCTCCTCCCGATGCATGGAATGTATGGAATCGTTCAGGCCACCTTCAAGCTCACCACGCCACTCGGCGAGTTGCTCGGTAAAACCTTCAAGCTGTTTTTCGCTCAGTCCCATTTTGTTCCTCCATATACCATTGGCCTCAAATTCCGGCCCAAAAAACATCAGGAATCCATGCTCCATCTAAATAATCCGGC
This sequence comes from Zetaproteobacteria bacterium CG1_02_55_237, assembly GCA_001871195.1. Classification (GTDB taxonomy): domain Bacteria; phylum Pseudomonadota; class Zetaproteobacteria; order Mariprofundales; family Mariprofundaceae; genus UBA1543. The sequence goes on along the minus strand of MNXA01000054.1, from coordinate 19,442 downwards.
ACTGTATTGGCCGCCGGGAACATACCCCAATGTAAATAAGGCGGCGAACCATAGCGATTGACCCGCACTCTGTAAATCAGTACCGAGTCTTTGTGCCCGATCTCATTACTTAAACAGCCGCATCAAGCCTTGCGCACAATAAATTATACCATGCATTCGCAAGATCAACCAGTAATGGAGGCTCAATAAATGCATCCATGCTTGTCACGCCGAGACCGGCACCACAGGCATTGATGGCAGCAAACCAATGCGCATCCACGCAGACATTCAGTGCCATCCCATGCCATACGATACCATGCGATACACGCAGGCCGATGGCAGCAATCTTGGCACTGCCAACCCACACACCGGGCAAGCCCTCACGTAAGCCTGCACGAATGCCACAGTCGGCCAACAGATCAATACACGAATGCTCCAGCAGGCAAACATAATCACGCACCCCGAGCTTTCTTTTGCGCAGCGAAAGTATTGGGTACAACATGACCTGACCTGGCCCGTGAAACGTTGTCTCGCCACCACGGTCTGTACGCACCAAAGGCGCCGGAAGCTCGGCCTGCCGACGATTGTCCACCCCGCGGCGACCCGTGGTATAAACCGGCTCATGCTCGCAGGCCCACACCACCTCTTCAGACCTCTGGCCAGATTGCTGTCCGGATAACAGCTGTGCCTGCCTCTCCATGCGCTGCCACATCAGGCTATAATCAGCACGCCCCAACCAGGCAAATTCCGGAGCCCGCAGGCCTTCGTTCGACATATATTGCATCCCCCGATGCTGGCGGCTTTGGCCCTACAGGTCCATGCGGGCTTGCCTTTGGGCTTCTCGGCTTGCAGCCTGCCGTACCATGCAAAAACACTATGATCCGGAAGAAATTAAAAAATTCGAGGCAATGGCCACCGAATGGTGGGATGCAAACGGAAAATTCAAGCCACTGCACCGCATCAACCCTCTTCGCCTCGACTACATTGCCTCTATCGTTGACCTGAATATTTCGACAGTTCTCGACGTCGGCTGCGGTGGCGGGCTGCTGGCCGAAGGCATGGCGGCAAGAGGTGCAAAGGTCACCGGTATTGACCGCTCCCCCAAGGCGCTCGGCGTTGCCCGATTGCATGCTGAGAGCTCGGGCATCGAACTGGAGTATGTGGAGAACGACGCCGAAACATGGGCGGAAGAGCATATTGGGGCATACGATGTCGTCACCTGTCTGGAGGTGCTGGAACATGTCCCTGATGTGGGCCGTACAGTGCGTGCATGCAGCAGCATGCTTAAGCCCGGCGGTTACTTTTTCTTCGCTACACTGAACCGCACGATGCAGGCCTACATCAAAGCCATTATCGGTGCCGAATACGTGCTTCGCTGGCTGCCCAAGGGAACCCATGAGTACAGCAAATTCATCCGCCCCTCGGAGCTGCATCAGGCATGTCGTAGTGCAGGCCTTGATGTAGAGGATATGTGCGGCATGTCTTACCAACTGCTTGCCGACCGTTTTGAACTATCCGCCGACATGTCCGTGAACTATCTCGGGCGGGCGCGAAAACCCGACTGATTACCCCCTGCGACTTTTGCTGACCGCACTTATCACATATCCACGACTATGGATGGGCCTCGCCCTGTTGCTGGCACCTGTGTGTGCGATGGCTACAGATGTAAACATTACGGCCGATAAGATTGTGCGTGATGCAGATGGCGTGGCCACGGCCACGGGCAAGGTGGAAATTCAGCGCAGCGGAGAAACAATCACGGCTGATAAGGTGCGTTATGATGCCGTCGACAAAAACATCAAGGCCGAAGGCCATGTGCATATCGTCTCCGAGCAGGCAGACATTCACGCCGCCTCCGGCGACATGAATACGGAAAATAAGAGTGGAGAGCTGTTGGATGCCGAGATACAGCTTCCTGGAGGAGAACAACTCAAGGCCACGCGCCTGCTGCGCATCAATGAGTACACCTATCAGGCCTTCGATCCGGTGATGACCACCTGCCCAAAAGATGAGGAAACCTGGCAGGTACATGCTGCCGAAGGCGTGCTGGACCAAAATGAGGGCGTGTTCACCGCCAAGCATGCCCGCTTTGAGGTCGCCGGCGTGCCGCTGTTTTATTCCCCATACTGGCAACAGGCAATCCGGCGAAAATCAGGCTTTATGCTCCCGTTTTTCGCCTCCGGCAAACGCCGTGGCACAGAATGGGCCCTGCCCTATTATTTTGCACCGCAACCGGATTGGGATGCAACCATTACACCGCACTGGATGACGGCCCGCGGCATGATGACGGAAACAGAACTGCGCCACGCTTCCACCATCGGCAATGAACAGGTCCAGTTCGAGGGCCTGCACGACAAGATACTGGGCCGCTCGGTCGGTCGCCTGCGGGGTGAAGGTAACTGGCAACTGCCGCTGGATTTAACCCTGAGGGCCAAGGGCGACGAGGTGAATGAACGAAACTATCTGGCCGAATTTTCACACGACTCGAAGGAGGTGGCCCTGCGCTACCTGAGCAGCAGCGCAACCCTTTCCCAGGGCTTCGAATACGGCAACTGGAGCCTTGCCTCCATCTACAATCACAACCTTGCCACGCTCAACAACAAGGCCACCCTGCAGCAGTATCCCAATTTCAACACCAATATGGATTTTCCACTATTCGACACCCCGGCCACGCTGCATGTTGTGCACAACACGACTCGATTCAGTAACAGCAATGGGATAAACAGCATCAGAGACTGGCGTGCTTATTCACACCCCTATGTGACCATCCCCTGGAGCATGCTGGGCGGAGGGGTTTCCACCACCCTGACCGCCGGCTCGACGTATACGAGATACTGGTTGAATCAGGGGGCTGTGCGCAACCCAATGCTGAGAAGCGGGGAGTTTTCCCTCGACTCACAGATGGTCTTCGAACGCATCAGTGATGCACGCACAGTGCGACACAGCATTATCCCCCGCATCCGCTACGATTTTAATGCCGTCAGCAACCGACAGGGGGTGCCTAATTTTGATTCGGCTCTCAGCCCATTGCGCCTTAGCAATCTATTCTCCGGCAACCGCTATTCGGGCATGGATAACGTTGAGCGTTCAAATCGGGTTTCATTCCTGTTGACCAATAATTTTGAGGCCAAGGATTCGCCCGATGGTGCAGCATGGACCGTACTGAGTGTCAGCGGAGGTGTGCAATATCATATGCGCAGTCGCTATAACGCGCTCAATGCACCCACTGGCTTTTCCAATCTTCTTGGGCTGATGCAATTCAGCCCAGTAGAGAATTTAACGGCTACCGTCGAGGCTGAATACGATCCGACGCGCACTTACTGGAATCGCATATCGGAAAATCTTTCGCTGTCAGATGCGGCTGGAGACAGCCTCAACGCATCCTATGTTATCAACAACACCGAGCTCACCACCATCTCCGAGACCGGTCAGATCACAGGAATCATTGCTTTCAGTGAGCGCTGGAAGGCCAATGGATCGGTCAACTACGATTTTATACAGAAATCCACCCAGCAGGTCGCTCTTGGCCTAACCTACACCCACCCGTGCTGGGATATCAGCATCGAAGCCCACAGCAACAAGCGCCCGACAGCCACCACCAGCAAACGCGAGGTTGGTGCGAGTCTCTTGATAGGCTTCAAGGGGCTGGGTAGCGTGGCTTCCAATTAAAAATAATCATTATGTTTTCCCATGGAGAAACCGCATTGCTTAACATCATACCTCGTTTTTTATTCATGGCAGCGATTCTTATCTGCCAACCTGGCCCGGCTACGGCCACGACCGAGGTAATGGACGGCATTGCCGCCATCGTCAACGGAGAGGCCATTGCCTGTTATCAGGTTCAACAGGACGCCATCGAGCTGCGCAAACAGCTGGTCGATGCCGGCATGAAACAAATCCCTGATGAGCAACAGCTTTTTGCCCGCGCAATGGACAAAAGCATCCTTCTACTTGTGCAACAGCAGGAAGCAGTCAACCTGGAAATCTCGGTCAGCGATGAGGAACTGGATCAGGCCATGGCAAATGTCGAGGCTCAAAACGGCATTCCTGCCGGTCAACTGGAGGAGATTCTCAGGTCACAGGGGATGGATGTCGACAACTACAAGGAAACCCTGCGCGAGCGGCTGTTGACCGGAAAATTGGGCAATATAGCGGTACGATCGCGCTTGCAGATCAGTGAAGAGGCCATGCGCGAGTACTACCGCAAATATATCGCCAATCCGGCACCGCAGCGTGAACTTGAGATATCTCAGATATTCCTTGCCCTGCCCATGGACCCTACTCCTGAAGATGTAGCCGCGGCGTACCGGCAAATGGATCAATGGCGGCAACGCATTCTGGATGGCACCAGTTTTGCCCGTATCGCAGAGCTGAACTCAGCCTCTCCCGAAGGCGCACAGGGTGGCAGCCTCGGCTGGGTCCTTCCTGGAGCGCTGCCACCGCGTTTTGCCTCGGTGTTTTCCCTTAAGGTAGGAGAACTATCTCAAACCATTCGTTCCCCCGGAGGGCTGCATCTTTTCAATGTCACCAATGAGCGTATGAAAGAGCCCAACAAAATGGCTGAAGCCTACGATGAGGTGCATGCCCGACACATTTTGCTGAAGCTGTCCGACAGCATGACCGAAGCTGAACAGGCCAAGGTGCGCCAGCGTGCAGAGCAGATTGCTACGTCCATGCAGGGTGTTTCGGATGAAAAATTCGCCTCCCGCGCCAAAGAGGTGTCGCAAGGCCCCAGTGGCCCCAAGGGCGGAGATCTCGGATGGTTCAAACATGGTGCCATGCTGCCCGAGTTTGAAGCGGTGGCCTTCGCGCTTGAACCAGGCCAGACAAGCGGCATCGTTCAATCGCGCTTTGGTCTGCATATCATCCGGGTCGTCGAAAAGCGCCATATCGAACCGGACTCATTTGAAGCACACCACGACGAGATTCAGAATATTCTGCTCAATCTCGAAATGCAGGACCAGTTGCCACGCTGGTTGTCCGGCCTTAAAGCCAAGGCAAGGATTGAGCACAGGGTCTGCCGGTAAACTTTGGCCTCCCTGCCCATCCTGATTACTGCTGGTGAGCCGGCAGGCATTGGCCCTGACTGTATAGCGCTGGCATGGGCTGCTGATCCCGACCTGCTGCGCGGCACCTGTATCTGTGCTCCGGCAGCTTGGCTGGAAAAGCGCTGCCAACAGCTGGGATTGCGCCTTCCCTTGCGCGAGGTTGCCTCACCTCAGGCTTCGCACGATGTTCTGAACTGCTGGAACCCGCTCCCTGCCGAGAGCATCACCGGACCGGTTACGGCGGGGGCAACGGCGGCGCATACTGCGGCGGCAGTCATCGCATGCATCCGCATTGCTGCAGAGACCTGCATGCAACAACGCGCCGGCGCCATGGTGACCGGCCCCATTGAAAAGGCCGTACTGCGCGACGCCGGCTTCAGCTTTCCAGGCCATACCGAATTTCTCGCTCACCTGGCCGGTGATTCACCTTTCGTGATGATGCTGGCCAGTGATGCCTTGCGCGTGGCCCTGCTGACCACACATCTGGCCATCGCCGATGTCCCCGCTGCATTATCGGTGCAGCAGACCCTGCAATGTCTGCGCATCGTGCATCACGATCTGCATGAGAGATTTGCCATCGATACGCCACGTATCGCGATGTGTGGCCTCAATCCGCACGCCGGAGAGGCAGGGCATTTCGGCAAAGAGGAAATAGACATATTGGCACCGGCAGTCGAACAGGCGCGCCGGGAAGGCATCGATGTCACGCTGCCGCTGCCTGCCGACACCCTGTTTTCACCTGCCATGCGCACCTCCTTCGATGCAGTCGTTTGCTGCTATCACGATCAGGGCCTTATCCCCATCAAGGCACTCAGCTTCGGAGAAGCAGTTAACATCACACTTGGCTTGCCCTTTATCCGCACCAGTGTGGATCACGGTACCGCACTGGATCGTGCAGGTAGTGGAAAAGTGTCCTACAGTAGCCTTGTTGCGGCCATCGAAGCAGCAAAGTCGATGAGCCAAAGGAGTATGCATGCATCTCAATGAGTTGACCGGCAATCTTCTGCTGGCCATGCCATCGTTACTGGATGCGAATTTTTTCGACTCCGTTGTGCTGCTCTGCCACCACGATGCAGAGGGCAGCATGGGGCTTATTATCAACCGCCCGCAGAATATCAGCGTCAGCGCCGTGCTCGACGATATGCATCTTCAGGGCATCAGACACCCGGACCAACCCACCTTCGAGGGCGGCCCGGTGGAGCCATTTCGTGGTTTCGTGTTGCATGACAGCTGGCAGGTCTACGACTCAACGCTGTGCGTCACGCCGGAGATTCACCTGACCACCTCACGCGATGTGCTCGAAGAAATTGCACGCGGCGAGGGCCCCGAACATTTCATGCTGCTGCTTGGTTACGCCGGCTGGGAAGCAGGCCAGCTTGAAGAGGAAATCAATCGCAACGACTGGCTGATAACGCCGGCCGATGCGCATCTGGTGTTTCACACCCCGATTGAACAGCGCTGGACGCTTGGCGCACAGGCCATGGGTGTGAACAAAGCGCAACTCTCCAGTCAGGTGGGCCACGCCTGATGAAGGTGCTGATTGCCTACCACTCCGACTACGGCAGCACCGAAAAAATGGCCAAGGCCATCGCGGCCGGCATGCGCTCGTCTGTCCCCGAGACGCAGATTGAGCTGAAGCAGGCAGGCAACACAGCCCCCAATGACCTGCTTGGCGCAGATGTCATCGTCTTCGGCACACCGGTACATATGGGGTCCATGGCCTGGCAGATGAAAAAATTGATCGATGAGTCGGCCAGTCTGTGGATGGAAAATGCTCTGCAAGGCAAGGTTGGCGGCGTGTTTGTTAGCGGTGGTGGTTTTGGCGGTGCAGGCGGTGGGGCCGAACTTACCATGGCCGGCCTGCATGCTAATTTTCTTGAGCACGGCATGCTGGTGGTCGGCTTTCCCAAGAGCACACTGGGTTATGCCGAAGGAGGCCTGCACTGGGGTGCCTACGCACGCAGCGGCAACCATGAAGGCATGCCTGCGGGGATCAGCGATAGCCAACTGACAGCTGCCCGCTCCTATGGCGCCCACCTGATCGAGGTGGCCGAAAGACTTTTCGACTAGGCCCGGCATCCGGCAAGCAAGGAATAAATAACCGCATGAAAAAGGGAGAGGCGCTGCCTCTCCCTTTTTTCATCAATGCTCGACCCACCTGCAGGTCGGCGGCTTAATTCCTAGAAATGATAATCGAGTGCAGCAACGGCACCCCAGATCTTGGCCTTGGGATTGGTTCCCGGAGCCGGGGCATAGCTGGTGCCAAGGTTCACATTGGTCCAGTACTGCATCCACTCGCCACTGACACTGAACTGGTTGCCCAGGTTGTAGTCAATGCCGAAGCCATAGCTGAAGCCGGTCTTGGCCTTCGAAGAGGAAAGCCCGGTGGAAGAGTTAGTTGTCTTGAAATTAGCTGTGGTACCACCAATCAGGGCATAAGGCTTAAGCTCATCGCTGGCCGGCACCTGCAATTTAGCTAAATAGGAAAAGAAATAGCTGGCGTTGGCCTTGAACGTTCCGGCAGCAGCTCCCAAAGTGCCGGCGGCATAATCTTTGCTGGCCTTGGTTGTCGTGCCCAAACGCAACTCGAGGCCAAAGTAATCACCGATATCGGCGCCACCTTTTACGAATCCGCCAAATGTGGTTTTCCTCTGGCTGATGGCAGAATCAGAGTATTCAATGCCGAAGGCACCCATACCAACACCCATATAGGGGCGAATATCCATATCATTTGCATGTGCAACGGTGGCTGGAGCTATACTTAACAACAGCAGGGCTACCGCTAAACAAATTTGCTTTTTCATAGATTCCTCCTTGGAAACTCTGACTCAGTGTATTCCAGCATCAAACTAATTCAAGACGAACGATTCAAATGTGTGCTCAAACAGCCACAAATGCCCCCCAAGCCCATCGCAAATATGAATAAACATCATCAATCCGACTCAATATCTATCAGAGCATTTGTTTGGCACGAAAAACGCTGAGCGCGCCTTGTTCTAAAGGTATATAGATAAGGCAGGGTCTGGCATGTTTCCGATTGGCGGATGCAACGCTAGAGTGGTGCGGCCTGCTTAGGCAGGAGCCGGACTCAGGAGAGGATATGGCCAAGGACAAGCTCTGGGGCGGTCGTTTCAATGCCCCGACCAATGAATTCGTCGAACAGTTCAACGCATCCATCGATGTGGACGGGCGCATGTTCCGCGAGGACATAGCCGGATCCCGCGCCCATGCTCGCATGCTCGGCCAGCAAGGCATTCTTTCCGATGATGATGTGCAACAAATTCTTTCAGGCCTGAACGATATCGAAAAAGCCATTGAGGCCGGGGAGATTCCATTCACCGTAGCGCTTGAAGATGTGCATATGAATATCGAGGCACGCCTGACCGAGAAGATTGGCGATGCAGGTAAACGCCTGCATACAGCACGCAGCCGCAATGATCAGGTAACCACCGATACCCGCCTGTTCCTGCGTCGCCGCGTTGATGAAATGCAGGTCCGCATTCACACCTTGCAAGGTGTGCTGGTGAATCTGGCGCGCAGCCACGCCGATACCATCATGCCCGGCTTCACGCACCTGCAGACGGCGCAGCCGGTCACCCTCGGGCATCACCTGCTGGCTTATGTCGAAATGCTGGCCCGCGATTCCGGGCGCTTTGCCGATGCCAGAGCCCGCATGAATCAGTGCCCGCTCGGTTCAGCCGCACTGGCCGGCACCTCCTTTCCCATAGACCGCGCCTACACGGCAAAAAAACTGGGTTTCGACGCGCCCTGCGCCAATTCACTGGATGCTGTATCGGACCGTGATTTTGTCCTCGAGCTGCTGGCCGCCTGCTCCATCTGCGCGGTGCACCTTTCAAGGTTATCGGAAGAGGTCATCCTGTGGATGAGCGCGCAGTTCCGTTTTATCGATCTGCCCGATGCCTTCTGCACCGGCTCAAGTATCATGCCGCAAAAGAAGAACCCGGACATGCCGGAACTGGTGCGCGGCAAGACGGGCGGCATTATCGGCGGCTTGGTGGCCATGCTGTGCACAGTCAAAGCCCTGCCGCTGGCCTACAACAAGGATATGCAGGAAGACAAGGGCGCGGTATTCGATGCCTTTGACCAGCTCGAAGGCTGCCTGCGCGTCTTCGCCGACATGCTCCCCGGCATGCAGGTGAATAAAGAGCGCATGCGCAATGCCGCAGCCTCCGGTTTTTCAACCGCCACGGATCTTGCCGATGCTCTGGTACGCGCAGGTATCCCCTTCCGCGAGGCCCATGAGATTGTCGGACGCAGCGTGGCATGGTGTATCGAACATGATATCGAACTTCATCAAATGGATGCTGCCGCCTGCGCTGCCATCGACCACCGACTGAAGAAAGACATGACGGCCAAGTTGTCCGTCGAGGCCTGTGTGGCTGCGCGCAATCACATCGGTGGCACTGCGCCTGAGCAGGTAAGGGCTCAATGCGATGCATGGAAGAACAAACTGGAGGCGCATGATGCGTAATATTTTACTGGGGAGCCTGATCGCACTCATCGTTCTGGGCGGCTGCGGCCGCAAGGAATTCCCCCACCCGGATACCAGCGAACCGCTGCGCATTGTCGATCTGCAATCATCCAAAGAGGTAAGTGTGCTGCAACTGACGTTCACCATTCTTGGCGGTTCCGATCAGGTCGGCTACCAGATAGATCGTGCTGAAGTCGATTCCGTATGCGATTGCCTGACCCCTTGGCGGCGGAATTTCGAGCAGCCACCTCTACCCAAGAAAAAAGGCATCGTGCTGATCCGCAACTTCAAACTTTTAAGTCATGATCGCGAGTTCGCCTTCCGCCTCCGCGCTGTCGATTCTGCCGGCAACCTCAGCCCATGGAGCGCCCCGATGCGGGCTCGTGCCGACGACCTTTCCAAGTGATACAGCCGCAACAACGACTGGATACACTGGGTGCTTATCCCTTTGAGCGCCTGAAGTTTCTGCTGACGGGTATTACACCACCGTCAGGTTTGCCGCATATCGATGCAGGTGCAGGTGAGCCGCGCTTGCCGCTACCGCCCTTTGTGGGTGAAACACTGAACGGCAACCTTTCCGGTTTCTCACGCTACCCGACCACCAAGGGGGCAGACGTACTGCGCCATGCCGTTAGCGACTGGCTCACACAGCGCTACGGGCTAAGTGGGATTGATGCCGACACTCAGGTGCTCAGCGCCAACGGTACGCGCGAGGCGTTGTTTGCCGTAGCGCATGCGCTGGTCGACCCGGATGCTGCTGAAAAGCCATATGTGCTGATGCCAAACCCGATGTACCAGATCTATCTGGGCGGTGCCGTACTGGCCGGAGGCATCCCTTATTTCATGCCCTGCACAGAGCAAACCGGCTTTGCACCTGAACTTGCTTCCGTTCCGGATGAGGTCTGGCGGCGCACGGCCTTTATTTATGTCTGCTCCCCAAGCAATCCGACCGGCTGGATTGCCGAGGATGCCTGGTACCGCGATCTGTTTGCCCTCGCCGACCGTTTCGATTTCAACATTGTGTCCGATGAATGCTATTCGGAAATCTATATGCACCAGCCGCCCACCGGCCTGTTGCAGGTAGCCGAACATCTTGGCCGCAAGGGCTTCAGCCGCTGTCTGGTGATGAACTCGCTGTCCAAACGCTCGGCCCTGCCCGGCATGCGCTCCGGTTTCATTGCCGGCGATGCAGCCCTCATTGCACGCTTTGCCAAGCTGCGCACCTACACGGGACCCGCCACACCGATTCCCCTGCAGCACGTAGCTGCCGCCGCATGGTCGGACGAGGCGCATGTTCAACGTCATCTGGATGTGTATCGACAGAGCCTAAGCGCTTTTTTTGAAGCCTATGAGGATGGTGAACCGCCGGCCGGCTCCTTCTTCGTCTGGCTGCCTGTCGCCGATGGTGAAGCCTTTGCCAAGGCCGCCTATGCACAGCAGGCGATCACCGTTCTTCCCGGAGCCTACCTGTCCGCCGATGATGTGCAGGGATCCAATCCGGGAAAGGGCTTTATCCGCGCAGCCCTTGTCGATGGCCCGGAAAAGGCAGCCGAGCTTGCGCGCCGAATCAAACAGGTGAGAATTTAAGGCATGAATATTCCAGCTAATGTTGAAATCACGCTGCGTGAACTTGCTGCCGCTGACGGCACACTCAACGTCTACCTCTACGACACCGCACCGATGCGCGAAAAGATTGCCCATCTGGCCGACATCATGCCGGCGGGTGTTGAGGTGTTTTACGCCATGAAGGCCAATCCGCATGCGGCATTCCTTGCAGCAGCATTTGAAGCCGGAGCCAAAGGCATCGAAATCGCCAGCCTAGGTGAGGCGGAAAAGGCCGTGGCGGCTGGTTTCTCGCCCTCACAACTGATCTATACAGGCCCGGGCAAATCGGAAGAAGAGCTGCGCTGGGGTGTTGCCAGGGGCATTCGAACCATTCACATCGAATCGCTGACCGAGGCACACCGCCTGCATGCCATCTGCACAAAAATGGGCAAAACGCAGGATGTTCTGCTGCGCATCAACGCCGATTTTGATATCCATGAAGCGCAAACCACCTTTTCCGGCGGCTCCAAGAAATTCGGCGTCGATGAAGAGAAGCTGGGCAATATTCTGCCGCAAATTCTGGCGCTTGATTCCCTGCACTTCCGTGGTCTGCATGTCTATGCGGCATCCGGCGTGCTCAATGTCGACGACCTGCTGAAAAACTGCGAACTGGTTTTCGGCATGGCGCGCACGATTGAGGCCACCTATCCCGGCGTGCAGTGCGATACCATCGACTTCGGTGGCGGCTTCGGCGTGGACTACCTTGAGGAAGGGCACGACTTCAATCCCGAGGCCTATGCCCACGGCCTGAGTCGTTTAATCGAAGAGTACGGCTTTGCCGGACGAACCTTCTTCCTTGAGCTCGGCCGTTATCTGGCAGCCGACTCCGGCTGGTTCTGTACTGAAATCCTGGACATCAAGGACAGCCGCGGCAAAAAGCAGGTGATCTGCGCCGGCGGCATCAATCATTTCAGGCGACCGGCAGCGCTGGCTATCAATCATCCGCTGTCCATCCTGCGTATGGAAGTCCCGCCCCTGTTTGCCGGGCAGGAAGCCGTACGCCGCGAAGCGGTGTATTTCGGTGGGCCGCTGTGCACCGGGGCTGATAAACTGGCCAATAATGAGTTCGTGGATGCTGCCGATGTCGGCGATATCGCGGTATTCGGTCTGGCCGGCGCCTATGGCCTGAGCATGTCCAATGTCGAATTTCTTAGTCACGAGCGCCCGCAGGAAATCGTCCTCGTCTGAATTATCTGCCGATAACAGATGCTTCGGCATCGCGGTTTTTTTGTTACACTTGAAACTTATCCATGAATGAAGGAGCCATATATGAGCCATTTACAGCAGGTGATTGAGGAAGCTTGGGACACACGCGATGCATGGAGTGCCGCAAATGGTGCTGAGCCTTTCCGCAGCAGCATCGAAAAGGTCATCACCCTGCTCGACGATGGCGGCGTGCGCGTTGCCGAGAAGGACGCCGATGGTAAATGGGTCACCAACGAATGGCTGAAAAAGGCCGTCCTGCTCTACTTCAAGATCAATGACAACAAGGTCATCAACGGCGGCGTATCCAATTACTACGACAAGGTGCCGCTGAAATTCGCCACATGGGGCGAGGATATGTTCCGCAAGGGCGGCATGCGCGTGGTGCCACCGGCAACGGTTCGGCGCGGCGCCTACATCGCCCCCAAGGTTGTGCTCATGCCTTCCTATGTAAACATCGGCGCCTATGTCGATGAGGGCACGATGGTCGACACCTGGTCCACGGTCGGCTCCTGCGCCCAGATCGGCAAGAACGTGCATCTCTCCGGCGGTGTCGGTATCGGCGGCGTTCTCGAACCGCTGCAGGCCACCCCGACCATCATCGAGGACAACTGTTTCATCGGTGCCCGCTCGGAGGTGGTTGAGGGCGTGATCGTGCGCGAGGGATCAGTCATTTCCATGGGTGTATATCTCGGCAAATCGACGCGCATCATCGATCGTGAGACTGGCAAGGTGTATTACGGTGAGGTGCCGCCGTATTCGGTCGTCGTCTCAGGTTCCATGCCAGGCAAATCCGGTGGTCCGAACCTGTACTGCGCAGTCATCGTCAAAACGGTGGACGAAAAGACCCGCTCCAAGACCGGCATCACCGAGCTGCTGCGCGAATAGTCTAACCAGCGAACTACAATCAAACGATAAGCCCCGGGAAACCGGGGCTTTTTTTTGTTTCTTACTCTTGGTTTCACCGCTTTCGACTTTGACTTCCGGGTCCCGCTTGTAGCTGTGCCGGACCGGGTGCTTGCTCGTCGGACAAGCGCAAAAAAAGCGGGCCTTACTCGCGATTTGCGCCCGAAGAGTGAGTGCTCGGGCCGGGAATTCGCAGCTACCCGTGGGTGCCCTTCTTTGCTTCTTTCTTGGGCAAGCAAGAAAGAAGAACGCAGTGGCTCAGGCTAATAAGGATGGCTTGAGCAATTCCCTCACACGCACGGTGAGGAGGTCAGGCGAACTCGGGGAGCATCTCCGCAGGGAAAACGGGACCATCCACACAAACGCGGCGGTAGTATTCACCACCAGCCTCTTTGGTTTTAACAACACAGCCGGCACAGCCGCCGATACCGCAGGCCATATGCTCTTCCAGTGATAACTGAGCAGCTACGCCGGTTTCACGCGATAGCCGCGCCACGGCATGCAGCATCGGATGCGGTCCACAGGACAACATCACCGTTCGCGCCCGTTCCGACTCCTTCAGCGCCCGCAGATATTCACCGGCAAGATTCGGAACGTGGCCCTGATAGCAGCCATACATATCGGCATTGGAAGCCAACCGGCTCGCTACGCCACGTGATTCAAGCGAGGCAATGGCAAGAATGGTATTGCCGGCAATGCCGGGAAGCAGGAATTGCGATGGCCTGAGGGAAAACGGGAAGGCCACCTCGGAACCGGCAAACACCACCACATCCGCTTTTCCTGCCAGATGGTCGGCAGCAAAAATCATCGGCGGAATGCCCACGCCACCGCCAATCAACACGTAACGTTTGTTCAGGTCGGACAAATCGAATGGCCGGCCAATCGGGCCGAGCATGGGCAACAAATCACCCTGTTTACGCTGACTAAGTTCGCGCGTGCCTTCACCAATCGCCTTGAACAACAGATCGACCGTGCCCTTCTCGGGGTTGGTCAGCATGATGGAGATCGGCCGGCGCAGCGGACGTGCTTCAGAAACACGGATATGCACAAACTGGCCCGGCTGGGCATGCTGTGCCGTCTTTGCTGCCTTCACACGCAGAATGTACTGATCGCCCGGATGCTCGACGCGGGCCAGCACCTCGGCCTGCTCTTCGAAGATGGTGTTGCGATGCGGGGTGAAATCGTTATCAGCCAATGACATCACCCTTCTGGAAAACAACCCGTCCGTTCTTGATGGTATGCACAACCTTGCCGGTCATCTCGCGACCGTGCCACGGCGTGTTGCGGGATTTGGAGAAAAGCTTGTTGCGATCCAGTGTCCATTTCTCATCGGGATTAAAGATGCAGATATCGGCAGCAGCACCCTCGCTCAATGTGCCTGCATCCAGATGCAGCAGCTTCGCCGGATTGCTTGTCATGGTGGCGATGAGGTCGGACATGGGCAGCACACCCTCGCGCTCAAGGCCCAGCGATACCGGCAGCATCGATTCCAGACCGACAATCCCGAAGGCAGCGCAGGACAGGCCGCAGTGCTTGTCGTCTTCATGGTGCGGCGCATGATCGGTGGCGATGACGCTGATCGTTCCGTCACGCAGCCCTTCGATGACCGCCTGGCGATCCTCTTCGGTGCGCAGCGGCGGGCTCATCTTGGCATCGGCATTGAAGCCCAGCAGCTCTTCCTCGGTCAGCGCGAAATGATGCGGTGCCGCCTCGGTTGTCACCTTCAGGCCCTCGGCCTGCGCGCGACGCACCAGTTCGACCGCGCCACGCGTGGAGATATGCGCCACGTGGTAACGGGCATCGGCCAGCTTGGCCAGCATGATGTCGCGCGACACCATATCGTCTTCGCCCACAGCAGGCATGCCGGACACACCCAGTTGTGTCGAAATACGCCCTTCATTCATGCAACCACCCTTGGTGAGTTGCAGGTCCTCGGCATGCTGGATAATCAGGAAATCGAAGGTGGAGGCATATTCCAGCGCCTTGCGCATCACGCCGGAATGCCAGATGGGATTACCATCGTCGGAAAAGGCCACGGCGCCCGCGCGCATCAGCTCGCGCATCTCGGTCAGTTCCTTGCCTTCCAGATCGCGGCTTACCGCGCCGATTGGATACACATCGCACAGCCCTACCTGCCGGGCGCGCTCAATCACCTGCCGCACCACGCCGGCGTGATCCAGCCGCGGCTTGGTGTTGGGCATGCAACACATCGAAGTAACACCACCGGCCACAGCAGCCCGCGAACCGGATTCGATATCCTCTTTCCATTCCTGACCCGGCTCGCGCAAATGCACATGCATATCAATCAGGCCGGGGCAGACGATCAGACCGCTGGCATCGATCTCTGTCTTTGCCTTGCCGCCGGCGGCAGCAATGCGCCCGTCTTCAATGTAAATATCGGCGATTTCATCCACACCATTGGCCGGATCGATGACCCGCCCGCCTTTGATTAACAACGTCGTCATAGCAACTTCCCCTGTGCCTGCATGGCGGCTTCGGCTTTTTCGCGGCGCGGCGTGCGTTTTTCCGGTTCAGGGGCCGTGCCGCACAGCGCGGTCAGCACGGCCATGCGCACGGCCACACCGTGCTCGACCTGATCAAGGATGCGGCTGCGCGCCGAATCGGCCACATCGGAGGAGATTTCCACACCTCTGTTCATCGGTCCCGGATGCATGACCACGCAGTTATCGCCGGCCAGCGCCAGCCGTTTGCGATTCAGACCATAGGCCTCGTGGTATTCGCGGATGGAGGGGAAGGAGCAGTTATCGGTCAGCCGCTCGGTCTGCACGCGCAGCATATACAGCACGTCGGAGCCTGGAATGGCTTCATCAAAATTATGGAACACCTCGCAACCGTATTGCTCGACCTGACTTGGCAGCAGGGTTTTCGGGGCGACAACGCGCACCTTGTAGCCAAGCTTTTGTGCTGCCAGCAGGTGCGAGCGGGCCACGCGGGAATGGGCGATATCACCCACGATGGTCATGGTGATGCCCTCGTAACCGCTGGCCTGGGTTTTCAGGGTGAGCAGGTCGGTCAGAATCTGGGTCGGATGCTCGTGCGCTCCGTCACCGGCATTGACGATCGAGGTATGCGGCAGGAAATCGGCGAGAAACTCGCAGGTGCCGGCAATCGAATGGCGGATAACCAGCACATGCGGCTGCATGGCGGCCAGCGTTTCGGCGGTATCGAGCAACGTCTCGCCCTTGCTGGTGGCGCTGGTCGAGGCGGAGATATTAATCACATCGGCGGACAGGCGTTTGCCGGCAATCTCGAAGCTGGTGCGTGTGCGTGTGGAGTTCTCGAAAAACAGGTTGATGACCGTTTTCCCTCTCAGCGTTGGCGCTTTCTTAATCGGCCGGCGCGACAGCTCGATGAATGATTCTCCCATGCTGACCAGATGTTCGATCTGCTCTTTACTCAGCTGACCTATGCCGAACAGATGCTGGAAAAACATTTGCTGATGAGGCGTGCTCATGATCTCACTCTCCGTTGCACGATATGCCAATCACCTTCAGTAACCAGTTTGACGGAACAGCCGGGATCGGCGGCATGCATCAGGCCCGCCACATCGGGTGCGATGGGCAATTGTCGTCCGCCGCGATCCAGCAGCACCGCCAGGCGCACGCAGTCCGGCCTGCCGTAATCGAACACCTCGCCGAGCGCCGCACGAATGGTGCGCCCGGTATACAGCACATCGTCCACCAGCCAGACCGTCCTGCCGCTCACATCAAAGGGCATGTGGCTGGGACGAACCTCCGGGTTGGCACCGATGGTATCCAGATCGTCGCGGTAGAAACTGATATCCATATTACCGCGCTCAACTTCACAGCCGGCCTCTTCAAGGCGGCGCTGAATGGCATCGGCAACCTGAGCCCCGCCGCGCTCTATACCGATCAGGGTAAGGCTGTCGCCGTGGCAACGAATGGCCTTTGCCATGCGGTCCAGTGCGGCATTCACCGCTGCATTATCGTAGATGACATCAGCCATGATTCGGCTCCTTCAACTCCGGGTGGGCAGCAAGAAAATCTTCAAGAATGACTGCCGCCGCCGTTTGGTCGATACGTTCGCGAACCTTTTTTTCATTCAGCCCCTGAGCATAAAGACGTTCTTTTGCCGTCCATGAGGACAGTCGTTCATCCTGCATCACCTGCGGCAAATCTGACAACAGCCCAAGTTCGGCTGCAGCTTTGCGGCAATCCTCTGCCTGCACACCCTCAGAGCCATCCATATTCAAGGGCAGGCCGATCACAATCCCCTTGCAGCCATAATCGGCAGCCAGTTTCAATGCCTGGCGGGTCCAGCCCTGATCCTTGCGAAACAGGCAGGCAAGGCCGCGCACGGAAATGGCGAACCGGTCGCAAACGGCCACGCCGATACGTTTGCCGCCGATATCAAGCGCCAATAGGGGTAGTGTCAAAGATGGAGGAAGAGAGGAATCAGTAGTTGAGCAGGATGTGACTGTCATCAAAATCGAGATTCTGCAGCGTTTCACGGCAGGCGTCCACCATGGCGTTCATGCCGGCCAGACAGGCAACACTGTTTTTCCCGTCCGGCGCATCCAGCCTGAGCGTATCCTGCACATAACCGATGGGCCCATCCCAGCTTTCGCTGCCGCTGGTCACCGACACGCTGACCTCGATGTCATGTTCCGACAGCGCCTCCAGTTCATCGGTAAGCAGGCGGTGGCAGGGGGTTAAAAAACCGCAGTAGATATGCACAGCGCCGTATTGTTCGCGGTGCGAAATCAAATGCCGCCATACACTGCGCAGCGGAGCCACGCCGGTGCCCACGCCGATCAGATACACATCGCAGCCGACAAAGGGGGCGAGATCGAAACCATGCCCCATCGGTCCTTCCACCTCCACGGTGGAGCCGGGCTCCAGCGAGGCAAGCAGTGCGGCAATACCGGGACGGTTTTTGATCACAAACTCAAAGGCATCGGAACGTGCCGGTTCCGATGCGATGGCAAAATAACCGGGTTTCGGATCGTGCACGCCGGGCAGACCCAGGCGGACAATCTGGCCGGGAATGAAGGGCTCAATCCGCTTACCCTTAGCCGGCTCGATTTCCAGTCGGATGATGGCTTCCCCGCTCGTGGGGCTGCTGAGCAGCTCCGAAGCTTTAACGCGCATCAAATATGGAAGAGTATGTGGCAATAGAACCTCGCTTGGTGTTCCGCGGAACCAGGTAGGCGGGACATTGAAACCGAGAGGCCGACAAGATGCAAGACACCATTTCCAGTAAGGACACATTGCTCGAACTGCGCCTTCCCGAGGCCGCCATCAGTGAACAGGCCTTTGAACAGCTCTGCGCACAGCTTGAGGCTTGCGGCAATGCCGTTGAGACGGATGCAAAAAGCGGTGCCAGTGAGTATGTGGCATGGTTTCCGGCGGGCGACGATGTGCAACAAAGCCGCGCCCATATCACCGCTGCCGCCCTGCGCCTCGGAATTGGCGAAGCGGAGATTACGCTCAACAGCCTGAATGACGACTGGGAAACGGCCTGGCAAAAAGACTGGCACGGCATGCCCATCGGCAAGACACTGTGGGTGCGCCCGTCCTTCTGCGAGGCCGCGCCCGAAGACCGCATCGACATCGTGCTCGATCCCGGCATGGCCTTCGGCACCGGCCAGCATGCCACCACCCGCCTGTGCCTTGAGACGATTGAACGGGTTTGTGCCGAATCCCCGCCAGCCAGCATGCTGGACATGGGCGCAGGCTCGGGCCTGCTGGCCATCGCCGCCGGAAAGCTGGGCGCGAAAGGCATCGTGGCCATCGACAACGACCCGATCTCGGTCGAGGCCAGCGAAGTGAATGCCGCCATCAATGGTGTGCAGCTCGAATCCCTGCTGGGCGACACCCCTCCGAATCAAACCTTCGAGCTGGTCGCCGCCAACATCCTCGCCGGCCCCCTGATCGACATGGCCCCGGCACTAGCAAAATGCGTCGGCAAGCGCCTCGTCCTCTCCGGCCTGCTGAGTACGCAGACCGATGCCGTCACCGCCGCCTACGTCACCGCCGGCCTCAAGCTCGCCCGCACCGACACCATGGACGAATGGGCCTCACTGGAGATGATTCCCTGATCTAAAGATTCAACCCGACCGGCCGCTTCCGGCCAAAATCGGACCCTCAGAACAATCAACTTGCATTTACTCTCCATACGTTGAGCATTTTTCTCTGGTCCCTTGATCCAGATTGAATATGCTGCTT
>MNXA01000011.1 GCA_001871195.1 Zetaproteobacteria bacterium CG1_02_55_237 | reverse complement strand
TGATCATGTTCTTCACATAGTCAGCATGTCCCGGGCAATCAACGTGAGCGTAGTGACGGGCTGCCGTCTCATACTCAACGTGTGCCGTGGCGATCGTAATACCGCGCTCGCGCTCTTCCGGAGCTCCGTCGATGTCGCCGTAGTCCTTGAACACAGCTCCGCCGGTCTCAGACAGAACCTTGGTGATTGCTGCAGTCAATGTCGTCTTGCCATGGTCAACGTGACCAATCGTTCCGATATTGACGTGCGGCTTCGTCCGCTCAAATTTTGCTTTAGCCATTTTTCAGCTCCTATCCCTTACCCGCTTCAACCTTTGACGCTGGCGATAATTTCTTTAGTGATATTGGTCGGCACTTCTTCGTAGTGCTCGAACTGCATGGTGTAGTTGGCACGACCCTGACTCATGGAGCGCAGCTGCGTGGAATAACCAAACATCTCGGACAACGGCACCAGCGCATCTACAACCTTGGCGCCACTGCGATCGGTCATACCATGAATACTGCCGCGACGACGGTTCAGATCGCCCACGATGTCGCCCATGTAGTCCTCAGGTGTTACCACCTCAACCTTCATGATCGGCTCCAGCAGCACCGGCTTGGCCTGATTACAGCCAGCCTTGAAGCCCATGGAACCGGCAATCTTGAAGGCCATTTCGGATGAGTCGACATCATGATAGGAGCCGTCAAACAGACTTGCCTTGATATCCACCATCGGGAAGCCGGCCAGAACACCGCTCTGCATAGCCTCTTCGATACCCTTGCCAACAGCGCCAATGTACTCGCGTGGCACAGCACCACCGACGATCTTGTCTTCGAACAGGAAACCGGCACCCGGCTCCTGCGGAGAAATCTCCAGCCAGACGTGACCATACTGGCCGCGACCACCGGACTGACGCACAAACTTGCCTTCGGCCTTGACGCTGTTACGAATCGTTTCGCGGTAGGCAACCTGCGGCTTGCCGACATTGGCATCCACAGCGAACTCGCGCTTCATGCGATCCACCAGAATCTCCAGATGCAGCTCACCCATGCCGGAGATGATGGTCTGACCCGTCTCCTCATCGGTGTGCACACGGAAGGACGGATCCTCAGCAGCCAACTTACCCAGCGCAATACCCATCTTCTCCTGATCGGCCTTGGTCTTCGGCTCGATAGCAACGGAAATCACAGGATCGGGGAATTCCATACGCTCAAGAATAATTGGCGAGGATTCGATACACAGGGTATCACCGGTCGTGGTGCTCTTCAGACCCACGGCAGCAGCGATATCGCCGGCGCGCACTTCCTTCATTTCCTTACGCTCGTTGGCGTGCATCTGCAAAATACGGCCGATGCGCTCTTTCTTGTCCTTGGTGGAGTTGATCACGTAGGAGCCTGCTTCCAGCACGCCGGAATAGACGCGGAAGAAGGTCAGGGTGCCAACGAAGGGATCCGTCATCACCTTAAAGGCCAGGGCAGAGAACGGCTCATCATCAGAACTCGGACGCGTGTCCTCTTCATCGGAATCAATCTTGTGTCCCTTAATAGCAGGCACGTCGACCGGGGCCGGCATATAATCAACCACAGCATCAAGCAGTGTCTGCACGCCCTTGTTCTTGAATGCGGTACCACACAGCACGGGAATCATCTCGATGCTGATCACAGCCTTGCGAATTGCAGACTTAAGCTCAGCTTCGCTAATCTCTTCACCGCCGAGATACTTCTCCATCAGGCTTTCATCAACCATGGAGACAGCATCCAGCAACTTTTCACGATACTCGGCAGCCTGATCAGCCAAATCTGCAGGAATCTCTTCAATATCGTACTGTGCGCCCATGGCTTCGTCGTGCCAGAGCACAGCCTTCATGGCAACCAGATCAATGATACCCTTGAAGTTCTCTTCGTTACCGATAGGCAGGTTGATCGGCACAGCATTATGACCCAGACGCTCGCCAATCTCATCCACCACTTCAAAGAAGCGGGCTCCGGTACGGTCCATCTTGTTAACAAAAGCCATACGCGGGACATGATATTTATCGGCCTGACGCCACACCGTCTCAGACTGCGGCTCCACACCACCAACTGCGCAAAACACGCCGACAGCGCCGTCAAGCACACGCAGGGAACGCTCCACCTCAATAGTGAAGTCCACATGTCCGGGAGTGTCGATGATGTTGATATGATGATCTTTCCATGTACAAGTCGTCGCAGCGGAAGTGATGGTAATACCACGCTCCTGCTCCTGAGCCATCCAGTCCATGGTTGCAGCACCGTCGTGCACCTCACCAATCTTGTGGGTTACGCCGGTATAAAAAAGGATACGCTCGGTCGTCGTCGTCTTGCCGGCGTCAATATGCGCCATAATGCCGATGTTGCGTACACGCGCTAATGGTGTCTTACGGGCCACGATCCCTTACTCCTTCATCACATCTGTTAAGAACAATAAACAATAAAAACTAAACGAGGACTACCTACCAGCGGTAGTGTGCAAATGCCTTATTGGCCTCCGCCATACGATGGGTCTCATCGCGCTTCTTGAATGCGCCACCACGATCGGACACAGCATCCACAATCTCGTTACCCAACTTCTCCAGCATGGTGTGCTCGGAGCGCTTGCGGGAGTATTCCACCAGCCAGCGAACAGCCAGGGACTCCTTGCGACGCTCGGACACTTCCATCGGCACCTGATAAGTTGCGCCACCAACACGACGCGACTTCACTTCAACCAGCGGCTTCACAGCCTCCAGCGCCTTGTGCAGAGCACTGAGCGGCTCAATCTTCAGGCGGTCGGCAGCGAACTGCATCGCACCATACACAATCTGCTCGGCCGTATTCTTCTTACCATCCCACATCACCTTGTTAACCACGGTCGAAACCATGCGGTCGCCATACTTGGCGTCCGGGGTGACGGGACGAATCTGGGCAGCACCTTTACGAGGCATTAGCTATACTCCTACTTCGGACGCTTTGCGCCGTACTTGGAACGGGCCTGTTTACGACCGTCCACGCCGGACGTATCCAGCACACCGCGCAGAATATGGTAACGAACACCGGGCAAATCCTTTACACGGCCGCCGCGAATCAACACAACCGAATGCTCCTGCAGCTTGTGGCCTTCACCGGGAATATACGCAGTGACTTCATGACCATTGGTCAGACGCACACGAGCTACTTTACGCAAAGCCGAGTTCGGCTTCTTTGGCGTCGTGGTATACACACGCGTGCAAACACCACGGCGCTGTGGACATGCGTCCAGCGCGGGAACCTTGTTGATTTTCCGCTTGTCCTGACGGCCTTTGCGGATCAACTGATTGATTGTTGGCATCAGTTACCTCTTCTTTTTATCTATCCCGACGCGCCCGTACAACAGGGGTGCCGAAGGGTCGCGAACATTAGTGAGACGGCCATATCATGTCAACCGCTGTTTGCGCCTTAATTTATATCTCTCAGTCACGCCCGTAAAAAGGGGCAAAAAAACCCATTCCCTGATGACGGGAAGCTGTTATGCAATCAAAAGCAAAAGCTCAGGAAAGTCAAAACAGAACCGCCCGAGTATCGGGCGGTTGCAGCACAGCCTGGCTGTTACTTAAACGATAGTCTCAACACCACCTGGCGTTCCCATGAGCACCACATCCGCGCCCTGATGCGAGAAGACGCCATTACACACCACGCCGGGCACACTGTTCAGCTCATCTTCCAAGGCACGCGCATCGGTAACAACAAGCCCATGCACATCAATAATAAGATTGCCGTTGTCGGTGATGAATCCCTCACGCAGTACCGGATTGCCGCCAAGTTTGCGGGCCACGCCGGCCACCAGCTCTCTGGCCATCGGAATCACTTCAATAGGCAAGGGGAACGCACCAAGGTGTTTCACACGTTTGGTTTCGTCCACAATACAAATAAACTTGTCGGAGGCTGCAGCAACAATCTTCTCGCGCGTCAGCGCACCGCCGCCGCCCTTGGTCAGGTTCTTGCCGCCATCGAACTCATCGGCACCATCAACATACACCGACAGCGAGGCGACCTGCGTCAGCGCATCATTCAGATCCAGTACCGGGATGCCATGCCCCGCCAATCGCTTGGCCGTCGCCTCGGAGCTGGCCACTGTTCCCTTGATGACACCCTTCTTCGATGCCAGCGCATCGATAAACATATTCGCTGTGGAGCCCGTGCCGACACCGACAATGGTGCCGTCCACCACATACTCAAGTGCTGCCTCGGCAACCTTGCGCTTCATTTCGTCCTGGGTCATGTGATTCCCTCCTGTTGATATTCCCTGCTTACTCTAAATCAATTCTTTGCCGGTTTCACCACGAAGAATCGAAAAACATTCAGGGAGCCGGCGCATCGACCGGAAAGTCAGCAAACATGGTGCGGAAACGCGATTCGCGCATCAGCACGGGATCGGCTACACCAAGCGCCTGCACCCTGGTCCACAATTCCCTCGCCTCGGCATAGGGCGCCGGGGCAAAGGTGAAGCGCCATGTGGAAATATGCAGCTGACGTCGTTCATAGGTATAGGGCCGATTTGCTTTTTCCAGACGGCGCTGCATCTGCTGCGCATAGGCCTCAAGATACAAACGCCCAAGAGCCACGCCGAAACGCTCGTCCGGCTTGATCAGTTCGGCATCGAAGCCGGCCTTTCTCCATTCATTACGGGCGCGCACTGCATCATCGCGCACTTTAAATGTTCGCGGATCATCAAAGGCATGCAGCTCCACATCCTCCTGATGCTCCAGCGACATGGCGGGCAGACCACGTTCAAGCATGCTTTTACCCATCGCCTCAGCCGACTTCGATACAATCATGCGGCGCGTGACCACGCGCCATAACTCGGAGGCATCGCCCGGTCGCTCCGGCAGGGCTTGCACGGCAGCACGTGAGGCATTGGTAACAGATGGCGGTTGCCAAGCCTCCCAACCCGCCCATAACAACAGGCCAAGCACAAGCACAGAGATCATCTGCCTCAACATTCAGGATACCTCATATCCCGACCCGTACCGGAACCCTCAGCGAAAATGACGCCGGGCCAGCAAGAGCAGCCCCTGCAGGGTAAGCAGCGGACGGTGCTCATCCACATCCTGCAGGGCACCCACGATCCGTCCTGCCAGACCACCGGTCGCCACCACCGGGGCCGCTGAATATTCAGGAATGGCCTTAAGCCGACGGATAATACCGGAAAGCCCATCCACCGCAGCCCAATAGCTACCCGCCTGCATACTGCCGGCTGTGTCGCGTCCGATAAGTTCATCACTGGCCGCAAAGGAAACCTCGGGCAGCTTGGCGGCGCGCCCGGCCAATGCGGCAAGCGAAACCTCCATGCCTGGCAGAATCAGGCCGCCGGCATAATGACCCTCAGGTGAGACGATATCGAAGGTGGTCGCCGTGCCGCAATCAAGCACGATAACCGGCGCACCGAAGGCCTCGCGCGCAGCTACCGCATTGACGATGCGATCCGCACCAACCTCGCGCGGATTCTTGTAGTCCACGGCCATACCGGTTTTGACATTGGGCGCGCCGACATACAGCGGCTGCATACCGAATACCTGTTCACAGGCCTCGCTAAGCACCGGATCAAGATGCGGCACCACACTGGCAGCCATAATGCCGCAAACCCCGAACCCACTTGCGTCCGTTGCAGACTCAGACAGACTGGCGAGCAGACCACGCAACTTCAGGGCCAGCTCATCAGCAGTCAGGCTGCGCTCACTGGACAGCTGCCAGCGACCAAGCATGAGCTCATCATCAAACAACCCGAAGACCATGCATGTATTACCAATATCCACCAACAGAAGTCGCTTCATTGTTTCTCTCTCAATTCCAGATCACCCGCGATAATGCGCTGCACCCCTCCGGAGGTGCGCAGCAACAGTGCCCCATCCGTGTCCAGCGCCTCGGCAATTCCATCTATATAAGTCGTGCCATTGTGCACGCGAACAGACTGACCACAGGCGGCATGCGCCTGCCACCACGCCTCACGTATGGGCTCGAAGCCATGCGCAAGGTATTCATTATACAGAGCATCTAGGCGACGCAGCACTGCCGTCGCCACATCCATACGGCAAACTTCACGCCCGGCCACGCTGCTCAAATCCCCGGCGATATTACCCAAAGCTTCCGGCCAGCCACCTTCGGGGGCGCGCACATTGATGCCGATGCCAATCACCACGGCATGCACAGCACCCGGTTCAGCTCGCATCTCGGTCAGGATGCCGGCCAGCTTGCGTCCTTCGCACAGGATGTCGTTCGGCCATTTGATACGCAGTGGACCAAGATCGGCCAGTGCCTGCTGTACGGCAACGGCCGTAAGCAGCGGCAACTGTGCCACCTCGGTCGGAGCCAATGGCGGCCGCAACAGCACCGACATGGCCAGTGAATGCTGCGCCGTAGTCAACCAGTTGCGCTGCAGACGCCCTCGGCCGCGCGTTTGCCTTTCGGCCAGCAACACCGTGCCATCGGGAGCGAACCCGCCCTCTTCCGTCGCCAAACGCATCAGCTCACTGTTGGTTGAATCCACCTCGGGCATAAGCATACAGCGACTGCCGATACGCAATCCGGCCAGACGTTCGGCAAGCAGGGAGGCAACCAGCACATCATCGTACAGCCGGTAGCCACGCCCACGCTCAGCACGGATATCGAGACCTTCGGCCTGCAGGGCATGCACATGTTTCCACACGGCCGTACGGCTGATGCCCAGCGATCCGGCCAACTCTTCACCCGACAGCTCTTTGTCGCCGGAGCTCAAGCGATGCAGCAAGGCCTCGCGCGTCGCATGCATCGCCATCACACCTCAGGCGCGGCAGCGCTGACGCGCATCGAGATATCCAGCGCAGGTGCCGAATGGGTGATGGCACCGATGGCAATGCGATCCACACCGGTTTCGGCATAGGCTCGCGCATTACTCAGGGTGATATTACCGGAAGACTCGAGCACGATGGAGGCGGGCACCATATCGCGTGCCTGCCTTGTCTGCTGCGGACTCATATTATCCAGCAGGATGATATCAGGCGCTGCATCCACAGCCTCGCGCAATTCATCCATTGTTTCACATTCCACCTCAATCCAGACATCGGATGCATGCTCTCCACTGCGCAGCAATGCGCGACAGTTGGTAATCGCGGCAGCAATGGAGCCGGCACCAAGGATATGATTTTCCTTGATGAGCATGCCACTGGCCAGATCCATGCGGTGATTCACACCGCCGCCGTGCAGCACGGCCTGCTTCTCCAGATGCCTTAACCCCGGCGTGGTCTTGCGTGTATCGACAACAGCACAGCCCGTGCCAGCCACGACTTCGACAAAGGCGTGCGTGGCGCTGGCGATGCCGGACAGATGCTGGATGAAATTCAGTGCTGTGCGCTCCGCCGACAGCAGGGCGCGCAGCGGACCAGTCAGGATGGCAATACAATCGCCGGCGGCCACGGCGTCACCATCGACGCGCTGCCATTCGCGCGTAATACCCGCATCAACCAGAGAGAACACCCGATCGCCCACAGCAAGTCCAGACAGCACACCGGCAGCCTTGGCGGTAATCAGCGCTGTGCCTGTCTGCGCAGCGGCAATCGTTGCCTGTGCGGTCAGATCACAATTGGCGGCATCCTCGAGCAAGGCCCGGCAGATCAACTCATCCACATCATGAATATTTACAACAGCCAAAGTACGCCTCCGATCGTCAGAGCAATCACCGGCACATTAAAAGGATGCGCGATCAGGCCCCGAGCCGCCGATGCAGCACAACCGGCCAGCAGGGTGGCGGTCATTGATTCAAACCAGCCTATCTGTTGATAGACATGCAGACTCCAGCCACAGCAGATGACCACCGTGATCATCAGGCTGATATGACCGGGAAGGGTTTGCCCCGGATTGGCCGGGAAACGCAGGCAAAGCCGTCCGGCGCGATCCCACCAGTGAGCCAGAGGCAGCCCAAGGCAAAGACTGAGCGCAGTGCCAAAGCCGAATTCGGGATAAAAGGAAAACTGAATCGCAGCCCCTGTCAGAGCCAGCACAAACATCCACATCGGCCAGGGCAGTGAGCCGCCATCCGACCATGCGACAACCAGTTGCCGACAAGCCGCCGGCTTAAGCCATACAGGCACACTCACCGTAAGCGCAAACATAGCGATAGCGACAAACAGCGGGGTAACAGAGGTGTATACCGGCCACAGCAATACCCAGATACTGGAAAGCGACCACACACCGCGAATCAGCAGGGATGACGGCACACCGCGGCGGGCGGCTACAAGACTCAGCCAACCGGCCTGCAATAAGCCAACGGCAAACAGGGCGGTAATAGCGATGTCCAATGATTGCATGGCGGCAGCCTATCCCAGCCGGCTTAAGCCTCCAAGCGTAGCTAAAGAACGCCCCGGCTCTTGCGGCTAATTGTTAATCAAGCAGAGCGACAAATCGATCGAAGAGGTAATCGGCATCGTGCGGACCGGGGCTGGCTTCGGGATGGTACTGCACCGAAAACACCGGACGACCCTTAACACGCAGGCCTTCCACCGTACCGTCGAACAACGAGCGATGGGTAATCTCCACATGCTCGGGAACATTTTCATCATGCACAGCAAAGCCGTGGTTCTGACTGGTGATCTCGATCTTGCCGGTGGTTTCATCCTTGACCGGATGATTGCCGCCGCGATGACCGAATTTCAGCTTGAAGGTGGATAAGCCCAGCGCCTGCGAAAGCAATTGATGCCCCATGCAGATGCCGAAAATCGGTGTGTCGGCCTTGAGCAACTCACGTATCGTGTCCACCGCATAACCCACTGCCGCCGGATCGCCCGGTCCGTTGGACAAAAAGATACCATCGGGCTTCAGCGCCAGCACATCGGCAGCGGAGGCATTGGCAGGCACGACTGTCACCTTCAAACCGCGGTCCACCAGCTTGCGCAGGATATTCCGCTTGCAACCGAAATCGAAGGCCACCACATGCTTATGCAACTCGGGCGTCTCGAACATGGCAGTGTCGATGTTGTAGCTACCCACATTCCAATCAAACTTTTCACCGCAGCTTACCTGGCCGACCAGATCCCGCCCTTCCAGGCCATCCCAATCGCGCGCCAGTTGCAGTGCCTCTTCAACCGACATGCCATCGGAGGCAATGACGCCGTTCTGCGCACCATTGTCGCGTAGGTGGCGAACCAGTGCCCGCGTGTCAATGCCGGCGATGCCGACCACCTTGCGCTCGACCAGCCAGCTTTCCAGATCCTGTTCGGCGCGATAATTCGAGGTGATCTGTGTTGGCGCCCGCACAATCAGGCCGCGCACCGATACGTCGTCGGATTCCATATCGCAATCATTGACGCCGACGTTGCCGATATGCGGATAGGTGAAGGTGATAATCTGATCAGTATAGGAGGGGTCGGTAAGAATTTCCTGATAACCGGTGAGCGAGGTATTGAAACACACCTCACCAACGCAGTGCCCGATAGCCCCATAGGCCTGCCCGTGAAAAATACGCCCATCGGCGAGTACCAGTTGTGCCTGCTTCTTTTCCATTGGGTTGTTCATCGAAATCCTCGTTTTATCTGTGCGTCGAAGCCTACGAAAGGCCGGTCCCCCTGTCGAGAAATCACCGCAACAAAGACTAGGTCTTCGGAGCAAGCATGCCTGAAGGGTCGAGCAGGCGGTTCAGCTCATCCTCAGGCAACAACTTCTGCTCCAAACAAAGCTGGCGCACCGTCTTCCCTTCAGTCACAGCCTGCTTGGCGATTTCCGAAGCCCTGTCGTAGCCGATGACCGGAGCCAGCGAGGTAACCATGCTCATGCTCCATTCAATCTGTTGCTCGCATTTCTCCACATTGGCAACCAGCCCCGCGATACACTTGTCGGCAAACATGAGGCTGGCGCTGGTCAGCAGTCTTTCCGACTCGAGCAGGTTGTGCGCCATCACCGGCAGCATCACATTCAGATCAAGCAGGCCGGATGCGCCGCCAATAGTAATCGCCGCATCATTGCCGATCACCTGCGCACATACCTGAGCCAGCGATTCTGCAATCACCGGATTGACCTTTCCCGGCATGATCGATGAACCGGGCTGCACTGCCGGCACCGTAATCTCACCAATGCCACAGCGCGGACCCATGTTTAGCAGACGTACATCGTTGGCAATTTTCATCAGGCTGACCGCCACAGTCTTCAGAGCACCAGACAACTCCACCGCCGCATCCTGCGCTGCCTGCGCCTCGAAGTGATTGGCTACCTCGACAAAGCCGATGCCGTAAGCGGTGGATAACTCGGCGGCAACACCTGAGCCGAACTCAGGATATGTATTCAGTCCGGTTCCTACTGCCGTGCCTCCCTGAGCCAACTCTGTCACACGCGGCAAAGTGGCTTGCAGGCGCGCCATACCCAGCTCCACCTGCCGAGCCCAGCCGGATATTTCCTGGCCGAGGGTGATGGGGGTTGCATCCATCAGATGGGTGCGACCGATCTTCACCACATCGCGCGTCTCTTCCGCCTTTTTGCCGAGTGCGGCATGCAGATATGCCAGTGCCGGCAGCAAGCCGTGCACCAACTGATCGGCTGCGGCCACATGCAGGGCCGTGGGAATCACATCGTTGGACGATTGCCCCATATTCACATGATCGTTGGGGTGTACGACAAGCGCCGGATCAAGCTGGGCGCAGCGGTGCGCAATCACTTCATTGGCATTCATATTGGTACTGGTGCCTGAGCCTGTCTGGAAAATATCCAGCACCATCTGCCCATCCCATTGCCCGACCGCCATTTCGTCCGCAGCCTGTTGAATCAGCCCTGCGCGCGCCGCATCCAGCTTCCCGTGCCGTGCATTAACCACCGCAGCGGCATGCTTGATACGACCCAGCGCCTTGATAAATTCACGCGCAAACCTCAGTCCGGAAACCGGAAAGTTTTCGACTGCCCGTGCCGTGGAGGCTCCATACATCGCATCGACCGGAACCTGCATCTCACCCATCGAATCGCGTTCCGTACGCATAGCCACACCCTTATCCGCCTGACTCATACACGCTCCCTTTGCACACACAATAAAGTCATATCATCGTCGAGGCTGCCCGCGCCACCATCATCATCGCTGCTGCTGAAAGCACACAGATGTGCCAGCAAGGTCTGCGGCAATTCCACCAGTGGCAGATCAAGCTGCGTCTGCAACCACTCGTGCAAACCCTTCTCGCCAAACATCCTTCCACCCTCCGCATCGCGCGCCTCGGTCACGCCATCGGTGTAAGCCAGTAGACGATCCCCCGGAGCCAACTCAATGCGCTGCACTTCGAACTTCAGCTCCGGCAGCACGCCGAGTGGCGGTGTGCCCGCCTTCAAGCGCACGAGACCATCTGCTGTTTGCAGCAGTGGCGGAACATGTCCGGCATTAATCCACAACATGGAATGACTTTCCGGCTGCAGCTTGGCCATGAACAGGGTAACAAAACGTCCGCCGGTCATGGTCTTGCACAACGAACGATTGATGTAGGCAAGCGCGTCATCGAAGCGTGCTTCCTGCGCTGCCAGAACCTGCAGCATGGCCTGTATATTGGCCACAGTAAGCGCAGCCGGATAGCCCTTGCCGGCCACATCGGCCATCACCAGCCAGTAGTGCCCATCGCTAATGGGAATCACATCATAATAGTCGCCACCCACCGCATGACAGGGCTGCTGCAGGGCGGCAAAGGCGTAGCCCAGCACATCCTGCGGCACATCGGGCAACAGCCCCTGCTGAATTTCGGCGGCAACCGAAAGACTGCCCTTCAACTCTTCGCGCTCCTGCAATCCTTCCAGCGCCGTATTCAGTCCGTTGGCCAACGCCCCCAGATCGTCATCGATCAGCACGCGCACCCTGCCCTCGAAGCGTCCCTTGCGCAGATGCTCCAGTCCACGAGCCAATTCACCAATCACCATGCGCAAGGAACGGGTGATCAATACCATCAGGATAATACTGGCCAGCGATCCGGTGAGAAACAGCAACAGGCCCTGACCGGCAATGAAACGCTGTCCGGCAACCATCGGCTCAATCGAGGCAAGGTAGGCAAACAGCACCAGCATGCTCGTGGGCAACAGGCCGGTGACAATAAAGACCAGCCATGGCCGCTTGGCAGAATCGGTAAAGGCATGCAACGGGTTCCACTGCAGTATCTTCTCTCCACTGCCGACATGCTCCATACCCAGGCGCTGACCAAGCCCATAATGCAGGGTAATAGCCACACCAATGGCCGGCACCAGAACCAGTGAGCAATAACCAATACTGCACGCCAGAGAAATCAGCATCGGACTGCTTATTTCCCGCCCCATCGCGGATACGCTCCCCAGTACCAGCAACAAAAGATACGCACCGTAGACCACACCACCTGTGCCAAAGGCTTTCAAGGCACGCAATGGCAGCGTTGACATGCAACGCGCGGCAAGACGCTGAGCCTGCACGCCCTGCATTCCGCCCAGCTTGGCCAGCGGCCAGTAAACCCAGATGCCGGTCACACCAAAACAGAGCAGAAAGAGCAGCATATCCAGATCGGAAATCCAGTAAGGAAGACCAAAGAAGGCGCTGTTGCCGTTGAGCCACATGACGCCCTGCACTGCGGTAAAGAACACAGGCAAGGGCCAGAGGGAAATCAGGTAGCGCAGCATGGGTCGATAGCTCAGGCGCATCAGAATATGTTTCATCGAAACAGCCTATCGGTTGCAGGCTGCGCCGACAATTAAACATGCTGAAGAAACGCTAGCGCAAAGAAAGGCTCAATCGCGGCGCAGGGCTGCGTTGGTGGCAATCGGGGTCGGGTAGCGCTGCACAATCCAGAAGGAGGACGCGACAAAGCTAAGCAGCGTCGCAGCCTGAATCAGTCCGGAAGCTTGGGCACCTATCAAACCCTGCTGCTGAGCCAGCACTGCAATAAGCAGGGAAAACTCACTCATCTGACCAAGGCGAACACCCACCTCCCCGGCCAGCTTTTCCGATTCGCCAGCGCGGCGCAACAACCAGACAAACAGCAAGGGCTTAAGCAGCAAGGCAGCCGCAGCGAGCAGGCAGGCTTGTAGCCAGTAAGCAGGCAACAGGGCCGGATCAAAACCGGCACCAACCGAAAAGAAAAAGATAATCAAGAAAAAGTCGCGCAGCGGCTTCAATCGTTCGGCGATATGCAGCGCAATCGGACTGCTGGCCAGGGCCACGCCGGCCATGAAGGCACCGATCTCATGCGACAGACCAGCAACGTGGGCAAGTTCGGCAACGCCGAGACACCAGCCGATAGCCACCAGAAAAACATATTCCTGAATCACATCAAAACGGCGCAGCAGCGATAGCAGCACAAAGCGGTTGAGCAGATAAATCAATCCAGCCAGCAAAGGCAGCGCAAGCAGACTGATGGCTACCGATGAAGCACTGCCGCCCTGCACCAGCAGCAGCACAACCACGGCAATCACATCCTGTAAAAGCAGAATGCTGATGATGGTGCCACCGGTACGCTGGTGATGCAGCACGGTGGTAGGAAGTAATTTCAGGCCGATGATGGTGCTGGAAAAAAGCAGCGCGGCACCGGTCAGAAGCGCCCCCAGCAGATGTAGGCCAGCGAACAAGCCGATCAAAGCGCCGAGGCCGATGAGCAATATCGAACTGATCAGCGTCAAATTCAGCGTACTGCCCAGCATGCGCAGCAGCTTCTGTGGCGGCAGATTCATACCCAGCAGGAATAACAGGAACACAATACCAATATGCGACAGTTGGCTGATCAGGCTGGCATCGCTGATCAGGCTGAGCCCCGCCGGACCACTGATTACCCCGAGCAACACATAAGCCACCAGCAGCGACTGGCGGGCAAACAAGGCGAAGGTGGCCAGCACCGTAGCCCCGAAGAAAATCAGGAAGATGCTGAACATGATCGGATCGGCGGCCGGATTCATTGAGATACTTTAGCAGATTTCTGGCTAAACAGGACCGACACATCAGCTGAACGCACACTATTACGTCTTACCCCCCCGCTTGCAGGGCCACAAGGCACCCCCTTGGAAATATTTCATCCCATGTTTATGGGATATCGCTTTCTTTCGTTGGCTCCAGAGTAAAAGGATCGATCTATGATGGTTGAGTACCATGCTCGAGAAAATCCTTAGGGGGTTTACTCATGAAAACGGGAAGCGGCATGGAAACGTAGGAAAGGCACTATAACGGACATGAAGATCGGTCAAAAAATAATCCTGGGCTTCATGGTCATAGCCGCACTTTTTGGCATGGCGGGCGGCATTCATGTTGCCCACCTGATGCAAATGAAAACACAAATTGACCAGATCATTTCCACCAATCTAGGCGAGCTGGAATTTGCAGAAGAGGTGTTTAATGCCGTTGAAGAAGCCCATGCCACCATTCTTCATCTCCTGGCAGATGCACGACACAAGACCCATGAGGAACATGCTGCACATATACGTCAGACAGACGATACCATCAAAACTCAACTGAATGAGGCCAAAATCGCCATATCTGCCATGGAAAAAACGACGCTGAAGCAAATTGCACAGGGTTATCCGGAAAATGAGGATGATGAGCTTCGCGAAATTCGCATGTTAAGGGAGCATGTAAAGACGTTCTTCAATCAGTCGGGTGAGCTGGCAGCACTACTGAAAGGTGGCGAATATTATACAGCCCGCGTATTTACCAATGAAAACATAACGCCGATTTCACTCAATGTGCAGGCCCTGGTAAGTGATCTGGAGATGGATGCCAGGGAGGAAATTGAGGCTGCACTAACTGCAGCAAAGACCGATACGCAAAGAAGTATTTGGTCCAGCATTCTCTTAACTCTGGTGGCTTTTATAGTGGCCATCGGTCTGGGTCTGTACTTGTCGCGAAGCATATCGGCCAGAGTCAAAGCCTTGCACACAGCGACCACCCGATTGGGGGAAGGGAAGCTGGACACCAGGGTTGAGATCACGTCAAACGATGAACTCGACCAGATCGCCGCGGATGTAAATCACATGGCCGAAGGCCTGAGAAGCGCGATTGTATCAAGGGATGATTTGCACAAAGAAGTGGCGCAGCGCAAAGAGGTTGAGGTACAGCTTCGAGCACAGAGAACCCAGGCGCAAATCTATCTCGATATCGCAGATGTCATGCTTGTTGCACTGGATGCAAATGGCTACATCAAACTCATCAACCGGAAGGGTTGCCAGGTTCTTGGCTATAAAGAGCATGAAATCATCAACAAAAACTGGTTCGAACAATGCATCACCGAGGATATCCGCAAGGACATTCAGGCAGTTTTCACACAGCTGATGGCGGGAAAAGTTGAAGCCGTCGAAAACCATGAAAATACAGCCATCACCAAAGCCGGTGAACAAAAAACAATCGCCTTTCACAATGCAGTGATCAGGGATGAGCATGATCGAATCTCAGGGATACTCTTCTCTGGCGAAGACATCACCCAGCGCAAGCTGACTGAGGATTCCCTTCGCGACAGTGAAGAGAGAATCAGACTGCTGCTTGATTCAACCGAGGAGGCCATTTACGGCCTCGATCTGGACGGCAACTGCACATTTGCCAATGCAGCCTTCATGAGGCTGCTTGGTTACGATAGCCACGATGAACTGACCGGGAAGCATCTCCATGAAATGATGCACCACACCCGGGCAGACGGGTCACCGTACCCGGATAATGAGTGTCGCGCCTGCATGTCCTTTCGCATCGGGCGGGGGGAACACGTGGATGATGAGTTATTCTGGCGCAAGGATGGCTCCAGCTTCCCGGTGTCTTACTGGTCGCGCCCTGTACGAAGAAACGGTCAGATCACTGGCAGCGTGGTGACCTTCCTCGACATCAGCGAAAGAATCAAAGCAAGCGATGCCCTGAAAGAAAGTGGTGAACGCCTGCGTACATCGCTTGAAGGTACCATAGCCGCCATCTCCAAATCAGTCGAAGCAAGGGATCCTTATACAGCAGGCCACCAACTCAGGGTGGCTGAGCTCGCTGTCGCCATCGCACGTGGAATGGGTTGTGAAGAGGGTAGCATTGAAGGCATTCGCATGGGCGCCTCCATCCACGACATCGGCAAGATCCAATTACCGGCCGAGATATTGAGTAAACCGGGAAAGCTGAGCGCGATCGAATACTGTCTGGTTCAGGCACATACCAAGGTGGGCTATGACATTCTCAAGGATATTGCCTTTCCCTGGCCGGTGGCGGATATCGCGCACCAGCATCATGAGCACATGGATGGTTCCGGCTATCCGCAAGGACTGAAGGGGGCCGATATATGCATGGAAGCACGCATAGTAGCTGTAGCCGATGTCGTGGAGGCTATTGCAAGCCATCGCCCATATCGTCCGGCACTCGGCATTGAAAAGGCGCTTGATGAAATCAGAACTCAGCGCGGCACATTTTACGACCCAAAGGTCGTGGATGCCTGCCTGAAACTTTTTGCAGAAGGAAAATTCAGTTTCAACATCAATTAAGCTGATATTGCATACAAAAGAAAAAGGCGAGCACCGAAGTGCCCGCCTTTTATCTGAGTGGCTCCCCGGGCCGGACTCGAACCAGCGACAGGGTGATTAACAGTCACCTGCTCTACCAACTGAGCTACCGGGGAATAAGGCCGCGAACGTTACGAATCCGCCCTATGGGTGTCAACCGCAAACCTTGCCTGAAAACAACATTCATTCACCAAACATCCTTCATGGCGATATTTATTGTCTTCTATTGCGCGCTCAGACTGAGAAGTTGCTGATGCAAACCGGCAGCGGCTTGTTGCAGGACATCCAGGCCATTATTGTTTTCAACGATAAAATCCGCCGCTTGCCAGCGCGCTGCATCGTCACACTGGCGTGCGACGATGGCATCAAAGCGATGTTCCTCCATTCCACGCGACTGCACTACGCGCTGCCGGCGCGTATCCAGATCAGCCAGCACAACCACGATCGCATCCATGCGTGCCGCTCCACCCGACTCAATCAGCACCGAAGCCTCAATCAACACATAGGCCCCCTGCTGCGCGGCCAGCCATACCTGTTCTTCCTGCCAGATACGTGGATGCATGATGCGGTTCAGGGTGGCTGTTTTTTCTGCATCGGCAAAACATAGCCTGCCCAGCGCGCCCCGATCCACCGCTCCGGACGAATCGAGGATGTCATGTCCGAAGGCTGCCAGCAGCGCCGCCCTGCAATCAGCATCCTTATGCAACTCACGTCCCAAAGCATCGAGATCCAGCACCGGCACACCCAACTCTGCCAGCATGCCGGCCAAGGTGGACTTGCCGCTGCCGATGCCGCCAGTCAGGCCGATGCGTTTCATCTCACTAAGCCCCGGCTCAATTCTGTGAACCAGAACAGCAAACCCTCTCCCCAGACAAGCCAGATCATGCCGGCTACAGCCAGATACGGGCCGAATGGGATTTCGGCGCGCATCGAGTTTCTTGTCAGCAACAAATAGACACTGCCGATCACCGCACCGACAAAGGAAGAGAGAAAGATCACAAAGGGTAATGCTTGCCAACCGAGAAATGCCCCTAGCATGGCCAGCAACTTGAAGTCGCCCTGCCCCATACCTTCGCGTCCGGTCAGCAAAAGAAACACGCGCGCCACAAGCCAGAACACGCCATAGCCGGCCAGCGCGCCAGCCAATGAAGCATATATATCACCGAAGAAAACCGCGTACAGCAGGCCAAGTGCAATACCGGGAAAAGTCAGGGCATTGGGCAACAAACCGGTTTCAAGATCAATCCAGGTGAGCACCCAGAGCAGGAAGGACAGGACCAGCGCCATACCCAACTCCGGTTTCAGGGAAAAATGCCAGGCAAGCAGCCCCCAGATCAGGCCAAGCCCTGCCTCCAGCAGTGGATAGCGCACTGCCACAGGAGCTGCGCAATGCCGGCAGCGGCCACGCAACACCATCCATGACAGAACGGGAATGTTGTCGTACCAGGCAATGGCATGCTCACATTTCGGGCAGTGACTGCCGGGGAAAGCAATCGATTCACCCCGCGGCAAGCGATGCACCAGCACATTGGCAAAGCTGCCGAACAGCAGGCCGAGCAGCCCGCAGCTGCCAATCACGAACATGGATATACTCACTAGACCCCCGGACGGCGGAAAAAACTAGGCAGCTGCGATGTCAGACGATGGACGCCATCTTGAAGATGGGCAGGTACATGGCAATAACCAGGCCGCCGATCACGATACCGAGAAAGGCCATGATGAATGGTTCCATCAGCGCGGTCATGTTGTCCACCGCCGTATCCACTTCCTGCTCGTAGAAGTCGGCGATCTTGGACAGCATTTCTTCCATGCTACCGGTTTCCTCACCAATATTGATCATCTGCGTCACCATACGGGGAAAGATACCGCTGGCAGTCAGCGGAGCAGACAGCGTCTGCCCCTGGGTGATGGATTCCTTGGCATTGAGAATCGCCTCTTCGACAACAACATTACCGGATGTTTCAGCCACCGTGTTCAGCGACTCAAGCACCGGAACGCCGGCGGCAGTCAGGGTGGAAAAGGTGCGACAAAAACGCGCCACGGAAGCCTTGCGCAATACATCACCCAAGATCGGCATCTTGAGCAGCAGCTGATCAAGCTGGTAATGTCCGGCCTTGGTTTTATAGGTCTGCTTGATGCCGGTAATAATGGCAATAGGCACAAAAACAACCACATACCAGTATTCAACAAATGCGTTGGACATGGTAATTGCCACCTGTGTCGGTACAGGCAACTCGGCACCGAAATCGGCGAACATCGAGCCAAACACGGGAATCACAAAAATCATCAACACCGCAGTCACGATAAAGGCCACGCTGACAATCGCAATCGGATACACCATGGCGGACTTGATCTTTGCCTTCAGTGCCTGTGCCTTTTCGCGGTACTCGCACAAACGCAGCAGAATAGAATCGAGAATACCGCCCTGCTCACCGGCCTGCACCAGCGCACAACTCAATGTGTCAAAATCATTGGGGAATTTACGCAGTGTCTCGCCAAGCGGTACACCGCCCTCCAACTCATTGCGCAGATCCTTAAGCAATTTGACCAGCGCCTTGTTGCTCGAACCCTTTTCAGCTAATTCGAAGGCCTGCACCAAAGGCACACCGGCATTGATCATGGTCGACAACTGGCGAAAAAAAATCGTGATATCCTTCTCCGACACCTTTTCCGGAAACAGATTGATCTCAATCGGCTTCTTCTTCACCTTGATGGTCGTCATCCCCTGACGGCGCAGGGCAGCCATGACGATCTCCTTGCTCGGCGCCTCCATTTCGCCGGAACGATCCATTCCTTCGCGTGATTTTCCCTGCCAAATAAATTCAGCCATCAGTCAGCCACCGTAACCCTCAGACATTCTTCCAGAGAAAGTTCGCCGGCTCTCACCTTGTCGAGTGCAGCCATGCGCAATGTTTTAATGCCGTGAGACACGGCGATATCGTTAATTTCATTAGAATTTTTGCCTGCATAAACCGCATCGCGGATATCATCGAATATCGGCATCACCTGATAAATGCCGGTTCGCCCCTTGTAGCCGGTTCCATTGCAAACCTGACAACCCTTTCCATGCATGGCTTTGAAGTCGGCAACCTCGGACTCCGGCACACCGGCATCGATCAGCGCTTCAGCCGGAATCTCGACAGGTTCGGCGCATTCCTTGCAGATGCGGCGGGCCAAACGCTGGGCAGACACAAGATTCACTGCGGAGCCGACCAGAAACGACTCAATCCCCATATTAACCAGCCTGGTCATCGTGGATGGTGCATCATTGGTATGCAGCGTAGCCAGCACCAGATGGCCGGTCAGCGCAGCCTTGATGCCAATGGCAGCGGTGTCGTGATCACGAATCTCGCCGATCAGAATGATATCCGGATCCTGGCGTAGAAATGAGCGCAGGGCTGCCGGAAAATCAAGACCGATATCGGCATTCACATTGACCTGATTGATGCCCATGAAGTTAAATTCGACAGGATCCTCGGCGGTACAGATATTCACCCCCGGCTGGTTCAATTCGGCAACGGCAGAATAAAGACTCACTGTTTTACCCGAACCGGTCGGGCCCGTAACCAACACCATGCCATAGGGCTGATGAATGGCATCCTTCAAGCGCTTGAGAGACTGCTCCTCATAGCCCAGCTTGGTCATATCGAGCTGCAAACTGGACGGATCGAGCAGGCGCATCACCACCTTCTCGCCAAACAGCGTGGGCAGCACAGAAACACGGAAATCCACGGTCTTGGTCTTCGACAGGCGCAATTTGATACGCCCATCCTGCGGCATGCGGCGCTCGGAAATATCCAGACGAGCCAAAATCTTCAGGCGCGACACCATGGCATCACGCATCCTGATGGGCGGGCGCATGATTTCATGCAGCACGCCATCAATGCGGTAGCGCACCCGCACCACTTTCTCGTACGGTTCAAGGTGGATATCGGAAGCGCCGCGCTTGATGGCGTCGAGCAGAACCAGATTAACCAGCTTGACCACGGGGGCGGCTTCCGTCTCGGCAGTCAGCGTATGCTCATCAAGATGAGCCTCGCTGGTATCCACCACCTCCATGTCGCTGGCGCCCAAATCGGCCATCACATCATCCAGATGGCCATCGGCTGTGCCTAATGAATCAAGGTGACGCAACAGCTGGTCCTCGGAAACAATCACCAGTTCAATCTGGCATCCGCTGATAAAGGCCATTTCATCAAGGGCGCTGATATCGTAGGGGTCGGCTACCGCAAGGGTCAGCATATTGCCCGCTCGCTTGATCGGCAGCGCCTTGTTGCGACGCATGATGTCGGTAGAGATTGCCGTCAGATTCTGCGGAATTTCAATCTGGTCAAGATCAACAATCGGCCGGCCGAAGCTGCGCGAGATAAATTCGGTGATTTCCTCACTGGTGAAGATATTCTGTTTGACCAACTGAAAGATGAGCGTCTCGCCGGCGAGATTCATTTCGCGCAGCACATTATCCAACTGCTCCCGCGACAGCTTGTTCTGGCGAAGCAGAATATCGGCCAGCCGGCTATAGCGCGCGGCCTGCCTCCTCATTGTAGCCGGTCCGCTCGACATCTTCCCAACCTTTCCTCAAGCCACATCATGACCGGAACCACATCAACCCGCACATCATGCCACCAGGCAAAGGAGGCTGCCCCTTGGGCCAATAGCATGGGCAGGCCATCAACAGCAACGCGCCCGCCTTGGCGTGCGGCCGCGACAAACGGCGTCCTGCCATCCGGGGAATACACTGCATCCAGCGCCACACCTTTTCCGCCAATGGCAAAAGGAAACGCTCCATCCTCTTTATCGAGGCCGATGGATGTCGTATTGATGACCACAGCGCAGCGCAGGGCACAGGCTGCAACCTTTTCCTTTTCCCAGGCAAGTTGGCTCACCTCCATTGCAGGATAAGTACGGGCGGCATGTTGCATCAGACAGTTTAAGCGTTCCGGGTTGCGATTGCATATGTATACCTTGCGCGCCGACCCGGCAGCCAGTGCATGCAGTACAGCGCGCGCCGTTCCACCGGCGCCGATGAGCAGTACCTCAGAACCGTTCAAATCAACATCCAGATCATGCATCGCATCTCGCACACCCTGCCAGTCGGTATTGGTTCCCTGCCATCCGCCTGCAACACGACGAACGGTATTCACTGCACCGATGAGCGAAGCCGCCTCATCCATCTGCACCAAGGCAGCAACACTTTCCTTATGCGGAACGGTCACGTTGAAGCCCTCAACATTGGCCGCCCACAATCCCGCTAGCGCCGTGGCAACATCCTCTGCCATAACGCGCAAAGGAATATACACGGCATCAATACCGTGCTGTTTTGCGAAACGGGCTTGAAACAACGGCGACAGGGAATGCGAAATCGGGTCGCCGATAATTCCAAACACCCTTGTTTTTCCGGTCACTTCCACGTCTGTGCTAGCGTAGAACCTTACTTGGCCCATGTCAAAGCATGAAAAAACACTGCAGTTTGTGTTGCGACCTACTCAACCGTCACCGATTTTGCCAGATTGCGCGGCTGATCCACATCGGTACCCTTTATGATGGCAACATGGTATGCCAATAGCTGTAAGGGAATGCTGTAAACAATCGGCGCCGTCCCGGGATGGATGTCAGACAAGGTCATGTTGTGGTAACGATCCAATCCGATAGTCACCTTCTGATCGCTGAATAGAAAAAGCTCTCCACCGCGCGCACGCACCTCCTGAAGGTTGGACAGCACCTTCTCAAGCAAGGGATCATCGGGCAATGCACAAACTACCGGCATGGTTTCGTCGACCAGAGCAAGCGGGCCATGCTTGAGTTCACCGGCCGGATATGCCTCGGCATGGATGTAGGATATTTCCTTCAACTTCAATGCGCCTTCCATCGCTACTGGATAAAAAGGCCCGCGGCCGAGGAAAAGGGCGTTATGCTTGTCGGAGAAAGCT
The DNA here is from genome assembly GCA_001871195.1 of Zetaproteobacteria bacterium CG1_02_55_237. Taxonomy (GTDB): domain Bacteria; phylum Pseudomonadota; class Zetaproteobacteria; order Mariprofundales; family Mariprofundaceae; genus UBA1543. The sequence goes on along the minus strand of MNXA01000011.1, from coordinate 20,857 downwards.
GCAGCCATTTCACTTATCGCATCGCTCAGCCGTAGCACAACCTCAACCTGGCGGGGGAGCGAATGCAACTCATTCACCATCGTCTCTTCCTGCGCCTTTGAAAGACCCTGGCGGCGAGAAAGTGCAATGGTAAGTAGACGCAAGGCAACCAATTGGGTGGTAAACGCCTTGGTAGAGGCCACACCGATTTCAATGCCTGCACGGGTCATAAAACAGACATCCGATTCGCGCACCAAGGAACTCTCAGGCACATTGCATACCGTCAGGCTACCGATATAGCCCTTGCCCCGGCCGCCGCGCAGGGCTGCCAGCGTGTCAGCTGTCTCGCCGGATTGGGAGATGGTAATCAAGAGGGAGCCTTCGGGAACAACGACATGACGATAGCGGTACTCACTAGCGACCTCGACACTGCATGGTATCCCAGCCTCTTCAATCCAGTAGCGTGCCACCATACCCGCATGAAAACTGGTACCGCAGGCAACAATCTGAACATGCTTGGTCCGATCAAGCAAGGCACTTGTCTCATGCCCAAAACTAGCCTCCAGCAGGCGCCCTTTATGAATGCGCCCCTCCAGCGTCTCAGAAATGACACCCGGTTGCTCAAAAATTTCCTTGAGCATGTAATGAGCGTATGGCCCCTTATCGGCAACGACATTTGAAAGCTGTGATTGCTTGACCGGTCGCGTGACTTCATGCCCTCTGTTATCGAATACCGTAACGCTATCGCGGCGCACCTCAGCAATATCACCTTCCTCGAGAAAGATGAACTTGCGAGTCACAGGCAGCAACGCAGTCACATCGGAGGCAATAAAATTTTCTCCGTCTCCCAGACCTATCACCAACGGACTTCCCGCCCGTGTCACGACGATACGCTCAGCATCTTCCGGGCTGGCAGCAGCAAGCGCATATGCACCGTCCAACTCAACTGCGGTCTGTGCTACCGCCGCAAACAAATCCATCCCTGCTTCCAGCTTATGAGCCATCAGATGAGCGATGACTTCGGTATCGGTTTCCGAGGTAAATTCATAGCCTAGCGCCTCAAGCTGTTTGCGCAGTTCGGCATGATTTTCAATGATGCCGTTATGCACCACAGCCACCCTGACCCCGCTCATCTGCGGATGCGCATTTCGCTCGGCAGGTACCCCATGGGTTGCCCAACGGGTATGAGCAATGCCCATATCCCCCTGAACACCGGATCTCTCGACGAGATCCTTGAGCACATGCACTTTGCCGAGCGCGCGGAACCGCTTCAACTCACCGTCAGCGCTTCTGACCGCAACACCAGCCGAGTCATAACCGCGATACTCAAGCCGTTGCAAACCCTCCATCAGGATGGGTAGAACATCTCTGTGGGCTATCGCCCCAACAATGCCACACATCAGTCTTTATTTTTTGTCGGTCGCTGCCAGCCTGCAACATGCCGCTGATCAGGACGCGCGGACAGGGTCAAGCCACCGGAAACAACCGTTTTGGTAATGATGCTGCCGGCACCGATAGTTGCACCTGCCTGCACCTCAACCGGAGCGATGAGTTTGGTGTCGGAGCCAACAAACACATCATCACCGATGCGCGTGCGGTGTTTGTTTGCACCATCGTAGTTACAGGTGATGGTGCCGGCGCCGATATTGCAATGACTGCCCATATCTGTATCGCCAATATAGGTCAGGTGATTTACCTTGCTGCCGCGATTCACAACAGAGTTCTTGATCTCGACGAAATTGCCGACATGCACATCCTCACCCAATACAGCTCCCGGACGAAGGCGACCAAACGGACCAATCTGGGACCCTGCACCGACATTGGCATCATGAATATGACTGAAGGCAAACACCTCGACATCGTCGTCCAGCCACGCATTGACGAGCACGGCGTATGGCCCGATACGGCAGCCGTCTCCGATGCGCGTGGAACCGATGAGATAACATCCGGCCTGAATCACGACGTCGACACCAAGATTAACCGTCGCTTCGATGCGCACCGTTTGCGGTTTCTCAATGGTCACGCCCTTCATCTGCCAGTCCCGGATAATGCGCGCCTGCATCATATCCTCGACCTCGGAGAGCTGTGCACGGTTATTCACACCCAGCATCTCGCTACTATCCTGCATCGCAACTGCATCCACATACTGTCCGGCAGCCAACGCCAATGGAACAATATCAGGCAGGTAGTACTCACCTTGCGCATTACTGTTACCCAGGCTCTTGAGTAGGTCGAAAAGAACTTCATGGCGTACGCAGTAAATGCCACTGCTCACTTCACAGATGGTCCTCTCTGCATCGCTGGCATCCTTTTCCTCGACAATCGCCGCGACCTTACCCATGTCGTCGCGTTTGATACGACCATAGCCAAACGGATCCGCGACCATCGCAGTAAGCACGGTTACCGAGGCAGAGCCGGCGCGATGTGCCTGTACAAGTTCAGACAAGGTTTGACTGCGCAGCAGCGGCGTGTCACCACACACAATCAGCACATCGCGCACATTGCGAATCACATCCTCGCACTGTTTGACCGCGTGTCCCGTTCCCAACTGCTTATCCTGAATTACCCATTCAAGATTTGCCGGCTGCCCGACATGCTGGCGCACCTGCTCGCTGGCGTGCCCCGTCACCACGGCTATTGCCTTGGGTGTCAGCTCCTCCACGGTGTGCAGCACATGATCGATCATGGCCCGGCCCAACACCTTGTGCAGGACCTTGGGCTGGCTTGAATGCATGCGCTTACCCTGCCCTGCGGCAAGCACGCAAACCTGTAAATCTGGATATTCGGGTAGAGAAATCATAAATCCTCCGGAGCCGTCAAGTCTATTTTCGGCGCTAGGTTCTCACAATGCCGGATAGCTTGCAAAACAAAGAAAAAAGGCGCACCGAGGTGCGCCTTTCAACAAACGGACCAAGGTCAGTTCTTTCTCTTTTTTCGCAGCCAGTCCAATCGCGCAGCCATAATCGACAGCTCTGCCTCAGCCAGGGCCAAATCAGCATCACCCTTCTGCGACTCAAGAACTTCTTCGGCCTTACGCTGTGCGGCAAGTGCCGCAGCTTCATCCATATCTGAGGCTCGTTCTGCGCTATCGGCCAGCACGGTAATCATATCCGGTTGAACTTCAATAAAACCACCGGAGATAAAAACCTCATCGACATTCTCACCATTGGTGATGCGCAGCTCACCTGGCTTCAACTGACTGAGCAGAGGAGCATGCTTGGGCAAAATACCCAACTCACCAGCAGCACCAGGCGCTACCAGCATCTCCGCTTCGCCGCGATAAACCTCGCGCTCAGCCGTAGCAACAAGAACCTGGACGGTACTCACTAGCCTTTGGCCTCCATCTTCTCCGCCTTGGCGACAGCCTGATCAATGGAGCCGATCATGTAGAAAGCCTGCTCCGGCAGATGATCATATTCGCCAGCGAGAATTGCCTTGAAACCCTTGATGGTGTCTTCACGCGAGCAGAAGATACCCGGCGAACCGGTGAACACTTCGGCCACATGGAAAGGCTGTGACAGGAAGCGCTGCATCTTGCGGGCGCGTGTAACCACCTGCTTGTCGTCATCGGACAACTCATCCATACCGAGAATAGCGATGATGTCCTGCAGCTCTTTGTAGCGCTGCAGCGTGCGCTGCACACTGGTTGCCACTTCGTAATGCTCAACACCCACAACCTTCGGATCAAGCTGGCGCGAGGTCGAATCCAGCGGGTCCACTGCAGGGTAGATACCCAGCTCGGCAATCTGACGGGACAACACAATGGTTGAGTCCAGATGCGCGAAGGTGGTGGCAGGAGCCGGATCGGTCAAATCATCGGCTGGCACATAAACAGCCTGTACCGAGGTAATCGAACCCTTCTTGGTGGAAGCAATGCGCTCCTGCAGACGGCCCATTTCCTCAGCCAGTGTCGGCTGGTAGCCCACAGCGGAAGGCATGCGGCCGAGCAGTGCAGAAACCTCAACACCGGCCAGTGAGTAACGATAGATGTTATCGATGAACAGCAGCACATCACGGCCTTCATCACGGAAGTACTCAGCCATGGTCAGGCCGGTCAAGGCAACGCGCAGACGGTTGCCCGGAGGCTCATTCATCTGGCCGTAGACAAGTGCAACCTTGTCGAGCACGTTGGATTCCTTCATTTCATAGTAGAAGTCGTTGCCCTCACGGGTACGCTCGCCCACGCCGGCAAACACGGAGAAACCACCATGCGCCTTGGCGATGTTGTTGATCAGCTCCATCATGTTCACGGTCTTGCCCACGCCGGCACCGCCGAACAGGCCGACCTTGCCGCCCTTGGCAATTGGTGCCATCAGGTCGATCACCTTGATGCCGGTTTCGAGAATTTCGGTTGATGGGGCCAACTCTTCAAAGGCCGGCGCAGGACGGTGAATCGCCCAGCGCTCTTTGGACTTGACATCCGCGCCTTCAAAATCGATGCCGTTACCAAGCACATCCATAATGCGGCCCAAAGTCTTTTCACCGACCGGAACCTTGATGCCGGCCCCTGTGTCCTTCACTTCCATGCCACGGCGCAGACCATCGGTGGAACCCATGGCAACGGCGCGCACGGTGTTATCGCCCATGTGCTGCTGCACTTCCATCGTCAGGCTGACTTCGCCAATGACCAGTGCATTGTAGATGGACGGCAGCGAGCCTGCTTCAAAACGGACGTCAACAACCGGTCCAATCACCTGTACAACTGTTCCAACGCTCATATATCTGACCTCTCTTACGATTCTTTAAACTTTGTAACTAAAAAATAACTATGCAGCTGCGCCACCGGCGACAATTTCCGCCAATTCCTGCGTAATGGCTGCCTGACGTGCCTTGTTGTAGGTAATCTGAAGATCCTTGACCATGCCCTTGGCATTATCTGTCGCGCTCTTCATTGCCACCATGCGTGCAGATTGCTCGCATGCCTTGTTTTCAAGTGCACCATGGTAAACCAGCGATTCGATATACCGCCTGAGCAGGCCATCGAGCACAATCTGACTGTCCGGCTCATACAGGTAGTCCCAATAACCTGGGTGGGAAGGCTCCTCGTTCACCGGGCATGGAAGAAGCTGCATCACGGTCGGCTTCTGGGTCATGGTATTGACGAATTCGCTGAACATCAGATGCACTTCGTCATAGCTGCCATCGATATAACGTTCAATGGCCAGATCCGCTGCACCGAGAACATCCGACAATTCAGGTGAATCCGAAATATTCTCCACGCTTCCTGACACAGTGACGCCAAAACGCCGCATGAATGCACCGCCGCGACGCCCGATGTTGATGACCTCAACCTCGGCCTGCTGCGCACGAATGCTCTTTACTGCCAGACGAAGCACGTTGGTATTCAAGCCACCGCAAAGCCCCTTGTCCGTAGTCACGAGAATGATGCCGATGCGCTTCACATTCTCACGCGGGGTGAAAAATGAATGTTTATACTCAGGGTGCGCCTGCATCAGGTTGGCAATTACCTGGCGAATTCCTTCTGCATAGGAACGGGCATCAAATACCCGCTTCTGCGCCTTGCGCATCTTGCTCGCCGCAACCATTTCCATGGCCTTGGTGATTTTGGCAGTGTTCTGAACGGCCTTGATCTGACCCCGGATTTCCTTGGTTGATGCCACTTATCGCTCCCTTGCCCGTTCCGACTTAGTACGTGCCGTTGGCTTTGAACTCGGCAACTGCCTTGTCCAGGCCGGCAGCAACTTCGTCAGTCAATGTCGGGGTTGCGTCAAAAGCAGTCATCAGCTCGGCGGCATTGGACTTGAGGTAGGCCTGGAAGGCCCGCTCAAAATCGCAAATCTTATCTGCATCAACATCATCCAGATCGCCATTGTTAAGGACATAGAGGCTGGCAGACATCTGAGCCACGCTCATCGGCTCATTCTCACCCTGTTTCAGAATCTGGGTGCCGCGTTTGCCGCGCTCAATCTGTTTGCGGGTTGCTGCATCCAGATCGGAGGCGAACTGTGCAAATGCTGCCAACTCGCGATACTGGGCCAGATCCAGACGCAGACCACCACCCAATTTCTTCATTGCCTTGGTCTGGGCTGCACCACCAACACGTGACACGGACAGACCGGCGTTCACTGCCGGGCGTTGGCCGGAGTTGAACAGGCTGGTCTCAAGGAAAATCTGGCCATCGGTAATGGAAATCACGTTGGTCGGCACGAAAGCGGACACATCGCCTGCCTGGGTTTCAATGATTGGCAGAGCGGTCAATGAACCGGTTTTGCCCTTTACTTTACCCTTGGTGAATTCTTCGACATATTCAACACTGACACGCGAAGCACGCTCCAGCAGACGGGAATGCAGGTAGAACACATCACCCGGATAGGCTTCACGGCCTGGAGGGCGACGCAAAATCAGGGACACCTGACGGTAGGCCCATGCCTGTTTGGTCAAATCATCATAAACAATCAGTGCGTCTTCGCCGCGGTCACGGAAATACTCACCCATGGTGCAACCGGTATACGGAGCCAGATATTGCAGCGCAGCAGATTCGGATGCGCTCGCGGCAACCACAATTGTATGATCCAGAGCGCCGTGCTCTTTCAGGGTGCGCACCACTGTCGCCACGGTGGCAGCCTTCTGGCCGACAGCAACATACACACAGGTCACGCCGGTGTCCTTCTGGTTGATGATGGTATCGACCGCAATGGCGGTTTTACCCGTCTGACGGTCGCCGATAATCAGCTCGCGCTGGCCGCGACCGATCGGAATCATGGCATCGATGGACTTGATTCCTGTTTGCAGCGGCTGATCCACCGATTTGCGCTCAATCACCCCGGGGGCAATCTTTTCAACAGGATCGGTCATCTTGGTCTTGACCGGACCCTTGCCGTCAATCGGCTGGCCCAGTGCGTTCACCACGCGGCCCTTAAGCTCTGGCCCCACCGGTACCGAGAAGATACCACCGGTGCATTTCACCTGGTCGCCTTCGCCCAGGTGGGTGTAATCACCGAAGATCACGACGCCGACGCTGTCCTCTTCAAGGTTCAGCACCATGCCCGAGGTTCCCTGCGGAAACTCCAGCATTTCACCGGCCATGGCTCCGGACAGACCGTGCACAATGGCAACACCATCGCCAACGCTTACCAGCGTTCCGACATTGGCATCTGCCGCAGCAGCCTTGTATCCCTTGATTTGTTCCTTGATGATGGAACTGATTTCAGCAGTATCGAGCTTCATATTTCCTACCTCAGATTACTTTTAGTAAACTCTAAATTTATGTTACGAAACCATGGCCCGCTTCAAACCCTCAAGCCGGGTACGAAGCGAATAATCTAGCTGGCGATCTCCCAGTCGAACTACCAAGCCACCAAGGATATCCTTATCCTGCGACGTTTTGATGACCACCTTGCGACCGACTGCCTTGGTAAGTGCTGCAGCAATACTATCCTGCGCGGCCTTATTCAGAGCTGTAGCTGCAACCACCTCTGCCTCAATCTGACTGGATGCGTGACGCATCATCTCTTCAAACAGGGCGTTAATCTCGGGCAACAGCGAAGCCTTGCCGCGTTCACACAGCATCAAAACCAGACGAGAGACTTCCTTGCCAAGGCCTTTAGCGACCTTATCAATAATCGCAGTCTTTACAGAAGCAGGAATCTGCGGCTGATCAAGCACACTTGCCACCTCAGCCACACCGGCAACTGCAGCAGCTGCACTCAGGGCGTCAGCAATCGACACCCCTTCCTGCTGCAACTCAAAGAGAGCCCGGGCATAGCGTCGCGAAATGGAGGTCGTACTCATGCGTTACCGAACCCTTGGGCGACAACATCATCAATGAGCTTGCTATGACGTTTGCCATCCAGCTCCGCATTGATGATTCGCTCAGCAGCGGCAATAGCTATACCTGCCACTTCCTTGCGGAGGACCATGCGTGCCTTGTTCACTTCAGCATCAACTTCTTCACGTGCTGCCTGCACAATCTGACCCGCCTCATCGCGCGCCTTATTGGTAATCTCTTCCTGAATTTCCGCGGCACGTTTTTCAGCTGCTGCGAGAATTTCCTGAGCCTTCTTCCTGGCTTCCTTCAGCTGACCGGCAATCTCAACGTCGGCCTTGGCCTTGGCTTCCTTGCCAGCATCTGCAGCTGCCAGGCCCTCGGCAATCTTGGCAGAGCGCTGCTCCATCAAGCTATTCAACGGGCCATACAGATACTTCTTCAGCAGAACCAGCAGCGTCAAGAAGACGACTATCTGTCCGATAAATGTCAGGTCTATGCTCATTCCATCACCTCGCTATACGCGCGTATTTCTATGGTTCTTAGCTTACCGATTAGGCAATAAACGGGTTAGCGAACAGGAACCACAGCGCAAAGGCCATGATAATGAACGGGAAAGACTCCATCAGACCTGCGAAGATGAACATATTGAACATCAGCTGTGGACGCATCTCAGGCTGGCGTGCAATGCCTTCCAGCGTTTTAGAGGTAATCAGACCCCAGCCGATAGCTGAACCCAAACCTGCGGCGGCCAGAATGACACCCACCGAGATTGCTGTGGCTGCGGTAATGATTGTGGTTGCTTCCATGTTGTTACTCCTTTTTTCCCTACGTTGTTTTTTTGTAAATCAGTGCTCTGCCGGCTGGTGCGCAATAGATAGATACACCACCGTCAGAATCATGAAAATGAATGCCTGCAACAGACCGATAAACATGTGGAATATAGACCAGCCCAGACCCACAAAGAAGCCTGTCGCCATACCCACAGCTCCACCACCCAGCAGCAGGAATGCAATGAGCAGGAAGATTACTTCGCCGGCAAACATGTTGCCGAACAGTCGGAAGGACAGGGAGAGCGGCTTGGCCAACTCTTCCACCAGCTTAAGAATCAGATTCAGGGGAATCAGCAGAACACCGATAAGCTTAACAACCGGGTTCTTCGCATCCAGCAGCAGGCTGGCAAACGGCTGCAGCAACAACTCCTTGCAGAAATGCACAGGCTTGAGCTTGAACTCGTAGTACAGAACCATGATAAACACACTGACCGCCATGGCTGCCGGAAGGTTAAGATCATTGGTTGGCACCTGACGGTAATGCTCCAGGCCGAAGAGGTGTGCAATGTGTCCGGACAAGAACGCAGGGAAAATATCAAGACAGTTCATCAGGAAGATAAATATAAAGACAGTAAGGGCCAGCGGCGCAATAAATGGATTATGAACCGGGAAGTTATCACGCACCGTGTCGTCAACAAAACCAACCACGGACTCCATAAAGTTCTGGGCACCACTCGGCGCACCATCGGTAAGGCGGCGACTAAGCCAAATGGAAAAACCTACAAGCAAACCGGCCACAATGATCGTGGTCAACATCGTATCAAGGTGAATCTGCATAAATGGATTGGAATCATCGAACTTATAAGACCAGTAATTCAGATGATCTGCGATCCCTCCTGCGCCATGCTCCTCTTGCGCCAACTGCTTCTCCCGTTTACTGCATCAATTTTTGTTACAACGCGACGAACTAACCAGGCCGCTTAAACTGAGCTCTCAGACCGCTGGCGGCAAAAAAGAACATTGCAGCCTGCGACAACACCATTCCAACAGCCACTGCAAGCAGATGCAAGCCAAGGCTGTAAGCCATCACCAGCGCAGCCAGCACAAAAACGAAGCGCATCACCGCACCGGCATACAACATGCGCTGCCCGCTCTCTACATCGGCAGCTGCAGCATCATGAATGCGCCGTCCCAACAACATGGTACTCAGCATGACAATCACCACACCGAAACCAAGCCCTAACGCTACTTTTGTGTCGTAGCACAAAACCGCGGCCAACATGCCGAACAGCCCTGCACCCAACTGCCAGAGCAGCGCCATTTGAATACTGTATGATGATTCGTCCGAACTTGAGAAATGCTGTAGCCCACTCATGCAGGAACCAATCTAAAACAGCCTTCAAACCGATGGGAAAGGGTGCCACAAAACGATTGTGTAACACACCCTCCCCGTAAGGGTTGCGATTTATACCATTTTAAAAGATCGGTTTCAACCATATAAAATTCACAGGGTTTATCGTTCATAAACAGAGCGCAAGCCGTCGAGATAGTCCTGCAAGCGCGTGCGCCCGTTGCCAGCTGCGGCATCCGGCTGCAGACCAAGCTCCAGGAGAGAGTCCCGTGCATATGCCGTTTTTTCATCCGCTTTCAATCGAGCCCAATCCTCTGCATCAACCAGGCCGTCACCGGTACGGTCATACTTAACATCGGCACTGGAAGAAGTAGATGGGGCATCCCCCGCCCATGCCGGCGCAACACATAGCAATGCAGAGCAAAGCCATACGTAGCGGAGCCGGGCGGGGGCATGCATCATCGTTTACCTAATAGCGGTAGTGGTGTGGCTTGTACGGACCTTCCACCGGCACGCCGATGTAATCAGCCTGCTGCTTTGTCAGCGGCGTCAGGTTAACACCAACCTTGGCCAGGTGCAGACGCGCCACCTCTTCATCCAGCTTCTTCGGCAGTGTGTACACTTCTTTTTTATACTGACCGGTCTGTGTGAACAGCTCGATCTGTGCCAGCGTCTGGTTGGTGAAGGAGTTGGACATCACAAAGCTTGGGTGACCGGTTCCGCAGCCCAGGTTCACCAGGCGACCTTCTGCCAGCAGGGTAATACGCTTGCCGTCCGGGAAGATAATCTGATCCACCTGCGGCTTCACATTGTCCCACTCATATTTCTTCAGGCTTGCGACATCGATCTCATTATCAAAATGACCGATGTTGCAGACGATAGACTGATCCTTCATGGCAGCCATGTGGTCGTGGGTGATCACGTGGTAGTTGCCGGTGGTGGTGACGAAGATATCGCCCAAGGCGCATGCATCATCCATATTGACGACACGATAGCCTTCCATTGCTGCCTGCAGGGCGCAGATCGGATCAATTTCGGTAACCCAGGTAGTGGCGCCCATACCGCGGAATGCCTGCGCACAACCTTTGCCCACATCGCCGTAACCCAGCACAACGCAGATCTTGCCGGCGATCATCACATCGGTAGCGCGCTTGATGCCGTCGAGCAGCGACTCGCGGCAGCCGTAGAGGTTATCAAATTTGGATTTGGTTACAGAGTCATTAACGTTGATGGCCGGGAATGGAAGCTCACCGCGTTCAAACATCTGATACAGACGGTGCACACCGGTAGTGGTCTCTTCAGTTACACCGCGAATCGCATCGCGACGGCTGGTGTAGTAACCCGGCTGGGAAGCCAGACGCTTCTTGATCGATGCAAAGAGGTACTCCTCTTCCTCGGAACCCGGATTATCCAGTACGGACGCATCCTTCTCAGCCTTGGCACCCAGAACCAGCAGGGTTGTAGCATCGCCACCATCATCAAGAATCATGTTCGGCGTGCCGCCGTCATGCCACTCCATGATGTTGTGGCAAAACTCCCAATACTCTTCCAGCGTTTCACCTTTGTGAGCAAAGACCGGAATACCCTCAGCAGCAATCGCAGCAGCAGCGTGATCCTGTGTAGAATAGATATTGCACGATGCCCAGCGCACCTCCGCACCAAGAGCAGTCAGTGTTTCAATCAGCACACCTGTCTGGATGGTCATATGCAGGGAGCCAGCAATGCGGGCGCCCTTCAATGGCTGTGAAGCCGCATACTTTGCGCGCGTCGCCATCAGACCAGGCATTTCGGTCTCGGCAATTTTCAGCTCTTTACGGCCCCATGCGATGGTCGCCGGGGACATATCCGCCACTTTGTAATCAGTAAAATCAGACATTCTCATACTCCTATGTTCGCCCGGGATTGTTATCAATCATCCGGGCATAAAAATATGAGCACCGTTAATCGTTTTGCGACTGAGCCTGGTACCGCCTTCGCGACACTGCAGTGCTCCTCAGTCTGGAAACAAAACCAGGCGATAAACACCTGGCTTTGTCATGACCGGAAAATGCACAAGGCATTGCCCGGCGCTGTGTGTTACTTGCCGACAGCAGCCTTCAGTTCAGCAACCTTATCGGTACGCTCCCAGGTAAACTCAGGAAGCTCGCGGCCGAAATGACCATAGGCGGACGTCTTGGCATAGATCGGACGCAGCAAATCCAGTGTCTGCACAATACCCTTAGGACGCAGGTCAAACACCTCGCGCACAGCCTTGGCCAGCTTGTCCTCGTCCACCGTGCCAGTGCCGAAGGTGTTGATCATGACCGAAAGCGGCTTGGCAACACCGATGGCATAAGCCACCTGCACTTCGCAACGCTCGGCCAGACCGGCAGCCACGATATTCTTGGCGACATAACGCATCATGTAGCAGGCGGAGCGATCCACCTTCGTCGGATCCTTACCGGAAAATGCACCGCCGCCGTGATGGCCGAAACCGCCGTAGGTATCGACAATAATCTTGCGCCCGGTCACACCGCAGTCACCCACAGGCCCGCCAATCACAAAGCGACCGGTCGGATTGATATGGTATTCGGTGCCGGCATGCAACAACCCTGTCGGGTCGAGAATCGGCTTGATGACCTCATCCATAATCGCCTCGGACAAATCCTTGTGCGAAACATCCGGATTGTGCTGCGTGGACAACACCACAGCATCGATGGCCACCGGCTTGCTGTCTTCATAGCGCACCGTAACCTGCGACTTGGCATCCGGACGGAGGAACTTGAGCACACCTGCCTTGCGCACAGCGGCCTGCTTTTCCACCAACAGGTGCGACAGGTGAATCGGAGTCGGCATCAGCACGTCGGTTTCATTGGAGGCATATCCAAACATCAGACCCTGATCACCGGCACCCTGATCCAGATCGATACCCTCACCTTCGTTCACGCCCTGTGCGATATCCACCGATTGCTTGTCGAGGCTGACCAGCACAGCACAGGACTCCCAGTCGAAGCCCATGGCCGATGAGTTATAGCCGATATCTTTAATGGCCGCCCGCACGACATCCTGATAATTAACAATAGCAGACGTGGTAATCTCACCGGCGATCAAAGCCATACCGGTGGTTACCAGAGTTTCGCAGGCCACACGGCCGAATTTATCCTGCTCGAGAATCGCATCCAGCACACTGTCGGAAATGCGGTCGGCAACCTTGTCGGGATGCCCCTCGGAAACGGACTCACTGGTGAATACAAAATTACGGCTCATATAATCCTACCCCTTGATTAGCCGGATGGTCACGCGCTTCAGGCAGACCCCTCCGGACGAATTAATTACATTTAAAAACATCTAATGGCGGCGCAATCTAATGATAGCGACGCAGAAAGCAAAGCCAGCCGGCCTGGAACTTATTTCGGCAAGCATCAACGCCTGAGCAACAGAGCCGCTCCCAGCACCACGCCAAGCACCCCGGCCGGCAGCCACCAGGGACCCTGCGCCTGCTGCTGCAAAAGCACAATTCCACCACTGAGCAATCCCATGCCGCACACCCGCTGCCAGAGTGGCGCGCCATGGAACTGCGGCATAAACACGCTGCCACCACGGTCATTGAGCACCTGCTCAAGACGCGCCGGTAAGCGCAACCAGCTTTCGATACCCTGCCGCGCCTCGGCAGCACCACGCTGCAACTGTCCGACAGGCCCGAGATGCTTGCTCACCCATTCCGTAACCAGTGGCCTGGCCAGCTCCCAGATATTGGCCTTATCGGCCAACTCGCGCGCCACGCCTTCAATCACCACCATCGTTTTCTGCAAGAGAAGAAGCTGCGGCTGGGTTTCCATCTGGAAACGCTCGGTCACCGCAAACATGCAGAACAGCAGCTCGCCCAGCGATATGTCGGCCAGCGGCCTGTTAAAGATCGGCTCGGCGATCTCGCGCAGCGCATCGGCAAAGGCCGACATATTGGTATCCAGCGGCACATAGCCGGCTTCCAGATGCACCTCAGCTGCACGCAGGTAATCGTTCTTGAGAAAAGCCATCAGCATCTCGGCCAGATAAAGTCGGCTCTTCATATCCAGACGACCGACAATGCCGAAATCAACCAGAATGATATCGCCCGATTCAGAGACAAACAGATTGCCGGGATGCATATCGGCATGAAAATAGCCATCCACGAAGGCCATGTGGAAAAACAGCGTGGCCGCCCGCTCGCACAGCGCCAGCGTGTCGTGACCCGCCGCCTGCAACTTGGCCACCTCGTCGATCGATATGCCGGAGATGCGCTCGGTAGTCAGCACACCGCTATGTGTGTAATCCCAGATGACATGCGGAATATACACACCCTCAACATCAGCCAGGTTCTCGGCAAAACGCGAGGCATGCGCCGCCTCCGAACGCAGATTAAGCTCGCCCTTGATGGTAACGGCAAATTCATCCACCACCTGCGGGGCCTTCAACCGGCGATACTCGGGCAGGTAGCGGTCAAACAGATTGGCCAGCAACTTGAGCAGCGAAAGATCGGCATCGATGGTGCGGTCGATATTTGGACGGCGCACCTTGACGGCCACCCGACGCCCATCGGGCAATTCAGCAAAATGCACCTGTGCGATGGAGGCCGCAGCCACCGGCTCTTCGTTGAAGCTGGCGAAGGCACCGCCCTCGCCGGTTAAAGGCTTTTTAAACTCCGCCTCGAGCAATCGCTTCACAGTAGAAAACGGCTCCGGCGGCACATCGTCCTGCAGCCTCTTCAGCTCCAGCGCCACATCCATGGGCAAGAGATCAACGCGCGTGGAGAGCATCTGACCGAACTTGATGAAGGTCGGACCGAGTCGCTCCAGCACCAGCCTGAGCTGTATACCAAAGTCCGGCGACATCTGGGTGCGCAAAAATATGCGCATCAGCCAGGCATAGGGACGGAACAGGTGCAGGCGCACGGCCAGCGTGCCCATGCTATGCGAAGCAAGAAGATGAGTGATTACCAGCAGACGCCAACCCCGACGCAAGGGGCCTCCGCTATAGCGTATCTGACTCAGGCATCACCCCCGGAAGGCGACACCGAAGAATCCAGCCTGTGCTCCAGGCGGGTAATTTTCCCTTTCAGCCGACTCAGGCGGCGTGTGGCATCCTCAACCCCGGCCTGCCAATCGCCCAGACGAGCCTCATCCGGCACATCCATATCCTTCAGGCACTGGGTCACGGCTTCATGCACCACTGTCGAGGCTTTGCCTTCCAGCGCAATCAGCGCCTTGGCTGCCTGCGCCACACGACTACCGAAGAATTCGCCGAACCCGTTACGCAACTCGCGCTCCCAATCGATATCCGCTGCCGCCAGCAACTTCTTGAAACGCAGCATGGCCTCGGA
Organism: Zetaproteobacteria bacterium CG1_02_55_237; assembly: GCA_001871195.1. GTDB lineage: Bacteria > Pseudomonadota > Zetaproteobacteria > Mariprofundales > Mariprofundaceae > UBA1543. The sequence goes on along the minus strand of MNXA01000011.1, from coordinate 5,690 downwards.
GTCGCCGGACAGCTTCAACACCTGTTGAAACACCAGATCATCCGCATCCTCATGGGCAAAGCACAGGCGGGCAAAACCACCCGTGGTTGCATCAATACGCACATCGGGCTCTTGCTGGCAGGATGTATGCACCCAGGGACGCCCGGCACGAAAACCCATATAGAAATCCATACCGGTATCACGCACATGAATCTGATAGACACGCCCATCAAGCGCATCAAGGTGTTCGGCGAGATCCTTATTACGGGCAAAGAACAGGTCGAGAACGGTACCCAGCACCACGGCCTGCACAGCACCGGGAATCAGGCGAAGGGGTAGAAACATCAAACTCATGCGATTTTATATCCTCTGTGCAACGCCACGACGCCGCCGGTCATATTTTCATAGCGCACCAGCCCGAACCCGGCCCACTCGATAAGCTTGGTAAAGCGTTTCTGATCCGGGAAGCGTCGAATCGATTCGACGAGATACTGGTAGGAAGCGCGATCCCCGGTTACCAGCTCACCCATCAAGGGAATCATATTAAACGAATAGGCGTCGTATATCACATCCAGCAAGGGAAGCGCCGGACGCGAGAATTCCAGACAGATGAATTGCCCGCCGGGTTTGAGTACACGGAAAAACTCGGCCAACCCCGCTTCGACATCGACAAAGTTACGGATACCGAAGGCGATGGACACTACATCGAAGCTGTTATCGGCAAATGGCAGTTTCGTGCCATCCGACTGGATGCAATCAGCACGCCCGGGCAGCAGCCCCTGATCCACCACGCGGCGAGCACCCTCGGCCAGCATCGGTCCGGTCAAATCGGTCAGAACAACACGACCCTCAGGACCCATCTTGCGCAGAAAACCGATAGCGATATCACCCGACCCAGCCGCCACATCAAGCACCCGACTGTCGGGGCGAAGCGCTGCCACATCGAACATGCGTCGCTTCCACAGGCGATGCATGCCACCACTCATCAGATCGTTCATCAGATCGTATTTGGCAGCCACCGAGGAAAACACTCCCATCACCCGACTGCGCTTCTCCACACCACTGACCGTCTCGAAACCGAAATGCGTCCGCTCTGCCGACGCATCGTTTGCATGCTTGCTGTCCACAGTAACTCCTTCCATGGGCCTAATCGTACCAGTCGCGAAGCCCCCCTCCAACAACAAGCTTCGCTGTGTCGCCCACCAGGCCAGACGTGGGGAAAAGCTGTGGATAAACGGTGGATACAATGTTGAGTTAAAACCCCACCACTCGTGGCAAGGAAAACATTGACACCCTACATATAGTGCCATAAGGTTCGCTACTACGTTGTGTGGATTCGCCAAGGGGAGCATGCAAGAGGGGATATCGCAGCTTTCTTGTCCAGCCTTTGATGGCTCGCCGAAACCGGACAGGGAAGACCACAGAAAACAGGGAAACGAATTTTGGGAGGAATCCATCCATGAGTCTGGCTGAAATCAAAGAAGGCAACACTGTTTCAATATCCGTGGACGAACACGCCGCCGCCGTGATTCCAATGCAGGCGGCCAGCGAGGATATCTGGGACAAGAAATATCGTCTCAAGGACAAGGACGGCGACGCTGTCGACCAGAGCATTGCCGATACCTACTCGCGCGTCGCCAGAGCCCTGGCCGATGTCGAAGAAGAGGGTAAACGCGTCTTTTGGCACGAGCGTTTCACCTGGGCCCTGCTGCACGGTGCGATTCCAGCCGGACGCATCACCTCCAATGCCGGTGCCGAAGCGTATAAACCCGCCACCTCCACGATCAATTGCACGGTCTCCGGTCAGGTCCCCGATTCAATGAACGGTATCCTGTCCATGGTGCATGAAGCCGGCCTTACCCTGAAGGCAGGCTGTGGCATCGGTTACGAATTCTCCACGCTGCGCCCCAAGGGCGCTTATGTTTCCGGTGCCGGTGCCTACACCTCAGGCCCCCTGTCCTTCATGGATATCTTCGACAAGATGTGTTTCACCGTCTCCTCCGCCGGCGGTCGCCGCGGCGCACAGATGGGCACCTTTGACATCTCGCATCCCGATGTGATGGATTTCATCCGCGCCAAGCGCGAGGACGGACGGCTGCGCCAGTTCAATCTGTCCTGCCTGATCACCTCCGACTTCATGGAAGCGGTAAAGCACGACAGGGACTGGGATCTGATCTTCCCGGCCAATGCCAGTGAAGTGGAAGATGAGGAAACGCGCATCGTCTGGCGCCAATGGCCGGCCAACAACGATAGCTACCTGCGCGACGATGAAGGCCGCACCGCCTGCCGTGTCTACAAGACCATCCGCGCCCGCCGCCTGTGGGATGTCATCATGGCCTCGACCTACGACTACGCCGAGCCGGGCTTCATCCTGATCGATGAAGTCAACACCATGAACAACAACTGGTTCTGCGAGAATGTCCGCGCCACCAACCCGTGCGGCGAACAGCCACTGCCGCCTTATGGCGCCTGCCTGCTGGGCTCCATCAACCTGACCAAGTTCGTCTGCAATCCGTTCACCCGCGAGGCGTATTTCGACTGGGATCAGTTCCGCGAAGTGGTTGCCGTATTCACCCGCATGCTGGATAACGTGGTGGAAATCAACGGCCTGCCGCTGGAAAAACAGCGCGAGGAAATCCTCTCCAAACGCCGCCACGGCATGGGCTTTCTCGGTCTGGGCAGCGCCCTGACCATGCTGCGCACCCCATACGGTTCGCATGAATCGCTGGCCTTCACCGAACAGGTTGCCTATGAAATGGCCAGAACCGGCTTTGCCACGGGTGTTGAACTGGCCCGCGAGAAGGGTCCGGCCCCGATCATGGAACAGGACATCGAGGTGACTCCCGAGATGATGCTCAAGCGCCCGGAAATGGCCGACGACGGCATTCGCGTGGGCGACAAGCTCAAGGGTCGCATCCTGTGGGCTCGCTACTCGCGTTATCTGCAAAAGTTCGCACGCACCGGCAAGGCGGAGGATGTCGCCATGCTCAAGGAGCTCGAGGAAACCGGCTGCCGCTTCACGCATCATTCCTCGATTGCGCCGACCGGCACCATCAGCTTGAGCCTGGCCAACAATGCCTCCAACGGCATCGAGCCGTCGTTTGCCCACCATTATGCGCGCAACATCATCCGCGAGGGCAAGAAGAGCAAGGAGAAGGTGGATGTATTCTCCTTCGAGCTGCTCGCCTACCGCGAGCTGATCAATCCGCAGGCCATGCCGTTCTCGCAGGAAGAGGACGAAAAGCTGCCGGATTATTTCATCAGCGCCGACGATGTGACCCCCAAACAGCATGTCGATATTCAGGCAGCCGCGCAGAAATGGGTGGATTCATCCATCTCCAAGACCGCCAATGTTCCGACCGACTTCGATTATGAAGACTTCAAGAACATCTACCTCTACGCCTACGAGAAGGGACTCAAGGGTTGCACCACCTTCCGCTTCAATCCCGAGGCCTTCCAGGGCGTACTGGTCAAGGATGCCGATCTGGAGAAAACCATGTATCGCTTCACGCTGGAAGATGGTTCCGTGATCGAGGTGAAGGGCAATGAGGAAATCGAGTACGACGGCGAAATGCACAGTGCCGCCAACCTCTTCGATGCCCTCAAAGAAGGATATTATGGCAAGTTCTAAGCAAGCCGTAAGCTGGCTGAAGGCGCGCAATGAAGGTGCACGCCATGGCTAAGAAGCAGCTCAATGAAGAGTACCGTCAATCAGATATCGACGCGCTCATCATGGAGCAGGCGGAGAAGAAGGAGCTGGAAGCCATGTGCGAGCGCATGAATTTACTGCTACGCGATTTCTATTCGGCAAACGTCCACCCGGTGAATTTCCGGGTCGGCGTAAACACCAAACACAATGATGGAGCGACAACAGCCATACAGGCCGCTCAGGGAGAAACCCATGACCACAAAGATTGAAAAGCAGATTACCGCCTACGAAGTAGTGCGCCCGGAAAACAAAAAGGAAGAGAGCAATGTTGCGCATATTGCACCGCTGCTGGAGCGCGACGATGTACTTGAAGGCTCCACCTACAAGATCAAGACACCGCATTCCGAGCATGCGCTCTACATCACCATCAACGATGTGGTGATCAACATCGGCAAGCCGGATGAGCATCGCCGCCCCTTCGAGATTTTCATCAACTCGAAGAACATGGAGCACTTCATGTGGATTGTGGCGCTCACCCGCGTTATTTCCGCAATCTTCCGCAAGGGTGGCGACGTCACCTTCCTGGTTGAAGAGCTCAAGGCCGTGTTCGATCCGCTCGGCGGCTACTACAAGAAGGGTGGCAAATACATGCCATCCATGGTCGCCGAAATCGGCGAGGTGATTCAGCAGCATCTGGTCACCATCGGCATGATGGAAGGCCAGCTTTCCACCCCGGAACTGGAAGCCAAGCGCCGCGAAGCCAAGGACAAGCTTGGTGATGATGCCATCGCCAAAGGCAATATGTGCGACAAATGCGGCGCCATGGCCGTCGTGCGCTTAGATAATTGTAATACTTGTCTGGAGTGCGGCGACTCCAAATGTGGGTGATTTTCCCTTGGGGGCTTGATTGTGAAACACACAGATAGGCAAAGAAAAGAAACTATCTTTTTCGCATACCAAGCTCCCCCGAAAGGGGAGAACGACGTCTGCGCAGATGCTCTAAGAAGTGCTATTCAGTCATTCAATAGCCACCAAAAGAAATTCACAGCTATCTCATGGGAGAACTTTAAAACTTCGGCCCAGATATCCCAAGAAGTCCAGAGCGCTATTTCTGGATGCTCAATTTTCGCATGTGATGCCACACATTTTAACCCAAACGTTCTTTTTGAACTTGGGTACGCAATTGGAAAAGGGAAAGAAATTCTTATTTTATTGAATGAAACGGTTGATGGGGCAGCAGCCAGGTATCATGACTCGTTCTTAAAAGGATATCGTTACCATCCGTTTACAAACCGAAATGAAATCAGTGCGGCTCTCCAAAATAAACACTATTCGAATAATATAGGCCGCCAGCTTTTAGATCAAAAGGTTAGCACAATTAGCGACCTCTTTTATATCAAGAGCTCCGTCTCAACCGAAGCATCCATTGAGCTCACAGCCTATATCGACAAATTGAGTGTATTGAAAATAGTTGATGATATTGCAGAGAGCAAATTCAAGACTAATGATTGGTACGCTCGAAGCATCCTTGCCACTCAAGTTGTTCTCATTGATTTTATTGGCTCCAATATGGCGGGAGCTTCTTATGAAAATGCATGGAAAGCCTTCTACGCAGGCCTTGCATTATCTCTCGATAGAAAAGTTCTTATTACAGCCCCGGCAAAATTCCGCCCGCCCCTAGATCTCCACGAAATTGTTATTACATACAGAGACCCAAGTAATTTAATTGATTCCGCTACGCCACTTATCAACGAATGGCTAAATGATTCAAAACAACCGTCATCAGAAACTGCTCAACCTGTTATTGATAGAAAGTTGGATCTCTTAAAGCTTGCAATTGGTGAAGGCATAGCCGAGCAGGAAAGGGACAGGCTCCAGTATTATTTTGTAGAAACCCCGGAATACAGAGCGGCTCTAGAAAAAAGTCACGTTCTTATCGTAGGTAGCAAAGGCACTGGAAAAACTGAATCGCCACTAATTTACTAGACACCTAAGAGCTACATAATTCAGCTCAAAGGAGATTACAGTGAGTGGCAAACGTTATTCGGAAGAATTCAAGATT
>MNXA01000027.1 GCA_001871195.1 Zetaproteobacteria bacterium CG1_02_55_237 | reverse complement strand
CGGTGAGTCGCAACACCTCGTCCACCGGGGCACACCGGCTGGATGCTTGCGTCAAACGCTTGTCCATCAACCCAGCTTCGCCTTCCCCCTGATAACGCTCTACATAACGCCGGAAGTTACGCTCGCTCATGCCGAGCAGTCGTCCCGCCTCTTCCTGGGTCAACTGGCCTCTCTGCCAACCACCATATGCCTCATCAAATCTCATCTTCCTGACCTCCTGTAACACTGTCGTTCGTCTCATCTCTGATTACCTCTCGGGTAATCTTCAGACCGGACAACTTATGAGCTACTGATGAGGACAGGTTATGTGCTGCCGACAAATGCTTTCGACATGGTTGACGCTGACCCCTCTGAACCGCTACCTTTGCTCTTCATTAGACTACACAAAGTGAGGCATGATAATGGCATCTGAACACATCACCAATGTTAGCGACGACAGCTTCGAAAGCGACGTTTTGAACGCAGCAGGTCCGGTTCTGGTGGATTTCTGGGCTCCATGGTGCGGCCCATGCAAGCAGATTGCTCCGATTCTCGATGAAGTGGCCAATGACATGAAGGGCAAAATCACCATTGCCAAGATCAACATCGACGACAACCCCAACACCCCCGGCAAATACGGCGTGCGCGGCATCCCTACTTTGATGCTGTTCAGCGGCGGCAATGTTCAGGGCACCAAGGTTGGCGCCATCAACAAGGCCAAGCTGGTGGAAATGATCAACGAACATCTCGACTGAGAGATACAAACCTTCTGTTTAGCACGGGGCGCATGGCGCCCCGTTTTTTTGCCCCGGCTCAAAAAGGGAAAGGCAGGCACGGCGCATCTCAGCCCGCCTCGGCCAGCAGTCTGTCCATCATGGCCTCGGCCTGCGCGGCATAAGCACCCCCGAATAGGTTAAAGTGATTGAGGATGTGGTAAAGGTTGTACAAGGTCCGGCGCAGAGGATAGCCGTCGTCCAGCGGCCAGCTCTCGCGGTAGGCGGCATAAAAGGCTTCTGGGAACCCGCCGAACAACTCCGTCATGGCAATATCCGCCTCGCGATCGCCATAATACACCGCAGGGTCGAACAACACCGGGGCGCCCGCATCATCCACAGCCCAGTTCCCGCCCCATAGGTCGCCATGCAGCAGCGAGGCCTGCGGCTGATGCCCGGCAAGCAGACCATCCAGCGCCGCCATCAAGCGCTCGCCCTTATCGATCAGGCGGGAAGAAAGACCGTTCTGCGCCCCCAAATGCAGCTGAAATCCCAGCCTGTGCTCGCGCCAGAAATCGCACCAGTCGGGATCAGGCGTGTTAATCTGGGGCGTGGCGCCAATGGTGTTATCCCGCCTCCAGCCGAAATCCTCTTGCCTACAACGATGCAGCTGTGCAAGTTGCCGGCCAAGCAGCATGGCGGCGTTGCCACTGCCGGATGAAAAATTCAGCCACTCGCAGACCAGAAAAGCCGTATCCCCTTCCACCCCCTGGCATACAAGCCCCGGAACACGTACAGCTCTGGCCCATGCCAGTTCCTGCAAACCTTCGGCCTCGGCGGCAAACATATCCGCATGCTCAATTGCATTCAGCTTGACGAAATAGCTGCATGTGGAACCGTCGAAACGCATGGCCCGACTGATGCAACCGCCGCCAATGGCATGCACGGCACGCAGTTTGAAACTGCTGTCGTAACGCCGGATGTGCTGTTGAATACCTTGCTGAAGCGGATTGAACAAAAAATCAGGGGTGAATGGAGTTGGCGTGAGGGCTTGAAGCTGCCTGAGAAGCGGTTTGTTTTGATGCGGGGGACACGGCATCGACTTTGACTTTGACTTTGGAGATGCCCTTGCGGCGATTACGCCAGCGGAACGTGACATGGCTGCGCCAGAGAACATGAACGGCAACATAGCCTACAATGCCGAAGACTAGGCCACACACCAGACAGCCAAGCAGGAAGGGCTGCCAACTGTGCGAGAACAGATTGATCATCCATTGCCAGTTTGCCTCAAAATGAAAATCCTCTGCATCCGGCATGCCGAGCATCCACTGCCCGACCTCATAACAAAAATAGAAAACGGACGGCATGGTCAGCGGATTGGTCAGCCAGACCAGCGCCACCGATATCGGAATGTTAACGTGAAAGAAGACAGCCAGAACGGCGGCAAGCACCATCTGAAACGGAATAGGCATAAAGGCACAGAACAACCCGATGAAAAATGCGCCGGCCACCGAGTGCCGGTTGAGATGCCAGAGTGAAGGGTTATGCAGGCGAGTACCTAGAAAACGTAAACATTTCTGCTCACGAATCTTTTTATGATCCGGCATGAAGCGTTTGATCAGCTTGCGAGGCATCGCTTCAGTGTGCAGTCATGGCGAAGAATTGGCAATCTTCTGTTGCAGAATGAACCTACTCCATGCGGGGGAATACCGGTGACGGACGGGCACAAACATGCCCCGCAGCCAGCAATCCCCAACCGCCATGCTCGCTCAGCAACAGGGCATTCACCTGTTGCTCCGCATTCATAATCTGGGCCAGCATGACCGCAGTTTTCACCGGCATAAACGGCACAAGCTGCAGCACAATCAGGCGCAGCGACTCGACAAGGTGATACAAAACCGTTGCCAGCCGGTCCGCATTGCCCTGCTTGAACAGGGCCCACGGCGCATTGTCCTCGACATAGCGGTTGCCGTGCCGCACCACGGATTGAATATGTTCCAGCGCCTCGTGAAATGCCTGCCGCTGCATGGCATCGTCCACACTGCGCTGCATGGCCTCGACAGCCGCAACCAGCTCGCGATCAGCGGCTTCCTCACTATCCACGGCAGCCAGCACACCATCCTGATACTTGTGCAGCATGGACAGGCTGCGGTTGAGAAGATTGCCGATGTCGTTGGCAAGCTCCGTGTTGTAACGCTGCTTTAAGGCGGCATGGGAGAAATCGCCATCGTGTCCGAAAGGTACCTCGCGCAGCAGGAAATAACGGATGGTGTCGGCATCGAATTCTTCGAGCAGTTTGTCCGGGCGCAGGGCATTGCCCTTCGATTTGCTCATCTTCTCGCCTTCAACCGTCCACCAGCCATGCGCATAGACACGTTTGGGCAGCGGGATGCCGGCGGCCAGCAGCATGCACGGCCAGTATACGGCATGGAAACGCAGGATGTCCTTGCCGATCAGGTGCACATCGCAGGGCCAGTGGCGCATATCGCCATCGGGAAAGCCTGCTCCCGTCAGGTAGTTGGTCAGCGCATCGATCCACACATAAATCACATGCGCCGGGTCACCTGGCACCGGAATACCCCATGTGAAGGTGGTGCGGGAAACCGACAGATCGCGCAATCCTCCCTCGACAAAACGCAGCACCTCATTGCGCCGCGACTCGGGGCCGATGAAATCGGGGTTGTTGCGGATATGCTCCAGCAAGGCTTCCTGATAGTTGCCGAGGCGGAAGAAATAGGATTCCTCTTTGACCTGCTGCACAGGGCGACCGCAATCCGGGCAGCGCTTGTCGTCGGCATGACCGGCATCCTTGAGCTGGGTTGCCGTCCAGTAGGTTTCGCAGGGCACGCAATACAGGTCTTCGTAAAAACCCTTGTAGATGGCGCCGGCAGCATCCAGCCGCCGCCATATCTCGCTTACCGCCCTCTTGTGCCTATCTTCCGAGGTGCGAATAAAATCGTCGTTGGATATTTCCAGTGAGGGCCACAGGCTGCGATAACCATCAACTACCGCATCGGCCAAAGCTGCCGGCGTGATGCCACGCTCATTGGCTGCCTGCTCCACCTTCTGACCATGCTCGTCCACACCGGTCAGAAAAAGCACATCACGCCCGGCGAGGCGGTAGTAACGTGCCAGCACATCGGCGGCAATCGTCGTGTAGGCATGGCCTACATGCGGCTCGTCATTCACATAATAAATCGGTGTGCTTACATAATAGCTTTGCATCATTTCTTCCTGTGGGGAGTTTCCGGCACCTTAGGCAGCTTGTTTCTCATTCAATGCGCGCAAGGCTAACCGCAGAGCCAGCATGTGCGCCAGAAGCGTTGGCGCCGGCCTGAGCGTACGGCGAAAAACATCCTGCGGCCATGCAGCCAGGTCCTGCGCTGCCTCGAACACAGCATCCATATGCAGCATATCAGCGGGTCGCAGCAGCAAAGGCCGAATCGCATCGAGTACCACATCGACAATCAGATCATGCGGCACCTTCTGCACATGCCGGCTGATCCATTGCTGGGTCCGGCCGATATCAAGCCTGGCCGGATCACTGAGCAGATCATGCCAGCCGAGTAGCGCCGCGGCGATCTCGGCATCGGCCAGAGCCGCCACCTTGCCCGGTTGTCCATCGGCCAGTTGCATGGCAAATCCCAGGGCCTCGGACGGTATATTGATATCCTGCAGGATGGTCTGCATATCACCATCGGCCAGCGGGCTTAAAAATTGTAGCATACAGCGTGAGCGCACCGTTGCCGGCAAGGCAAGCGCATCCTCACAAACCAGTAGCAACAGGGAGCCTGCAGACGGCTCCTCCAGACCCTTGAGCATGGCATTGGCGGCCTGCGCATTCATTCTTCCGGCCTCGCCGATCAGCGCCACGCGACGGGTCGACTCAGCCCCGCTCAAAGATAGAAAACCGAGCATATTGCGCACCTGAGCGATACTGACATCCCGGTTCAGACGATCCGTTTTTTCGTTGAGTTCACGTTCCAACAGCATGAAATCAGGATGGCTGCCCACAGCCATCATGCGGCAGGCATGACATTCCCCGCAGGCCGGACGGATTTTACCTTCCGAACGATTGGCCTCGCAGAGATAATCCGCAGCCAGAGCCTGCGCCAGCATGCGTTTGCCGATACCCGCAGGCCCGTGCAACAACCAGGCGTGATGCAGCTTGCCCTTACCGAGCAGATCGGCGAAGCGCTGCCGAACAGTATCGTGCCCGAGTACGCTCATCAGCCAATCAGCTCCGTCAGCAACTGCCGAATCTGCTGCTGTACCGTTTCAACACCGGCGCTCGCATTCACGCATCGTACGCGCTCCGGCTGTGCCGCATGGATAGCGGAAAAACCTTCCCGCACCCGTTCGTGGAAACTTTGCCCTTCCTCGTCCAGGCGTGTCGCCGCCTCGCCAATGGCGACGCGTGCCTGCATGCGTCCACACGCCTCTTTAACCGGCAGATCAAACCACAGCGTCATTTCGGGCTTTGCGCCCAACTCGGCAATTTGCAGCATCGCTTCCAACATGTCCGCATCAAGCGCCCGCCCGGCCAGTTGATAGGCGCGCGTCGAATCGGTGTAGCGGTCACAGAGAACAATCGCGCCGCGTTGCAGCGCCGGCTGGATAAGCTCGCGCACATGCTGGGTGCGATCGGCGAGAAAAAGCAGCAATTCCGTTTCAGGAGAAGGCACGTGCTCGCCGCTGAGCAGCAGGGTGCGTATTTCGGCACCGAGCGCGGTGTCACCCGGCTCAAATGTTTCCAGCACATCAAAACCCTGCTCGCGCAGCCATGCTGCGGTCAGGCGGCGCTGGGTGGTCTTGCCACAACCGTCAATACCTTCAAAGGTGATAAAATGTCCGCTCATGCAACTCCCTCGGTCCCGCTCGTCGTCGCGGGCTCAAAAGCATAGCGATCAAGCACCCTGAGCTCCAGACTGGCAGGCAGCGAGCTCAGCCAGTCGTCCAGCTCCTTCTCCTGCGCCCATGTGCTCCACAGCTCAAGCTCCCCGCTTCCGCCTTTCTCTCCACGCAAGGTCGCCAGACCGTCCTCACCCATCAGGATACCCTGCAGACCCAGAACCGCCCGATCAGACAGGGCAATGCGCACAATCATCACATCGCTGCCATTCACCGTTTCCGCTCCTTCATCGTTTCCGCTCAATCTTCATCCAGCGCCGCACATTGGCATTGTGTTCCTCAAGCGTTGCCGCAAAGGCATGCCCGCCGCTGCCGTCGGCCACAAAATACAGATATGCGACATCCGCCGGACTGGCTGCGGCGCGTAAGCTAGCCGCACCCGGATTGCAGATCGGCGTGGGCGGCAAGCCCTTGCGTGTATAGCTGCTCCACGGCGTGTCGCGTTGCAGATCGCCCTTATGCAGATTGCCGGAAAAACGGCCATCCTCATGCCAAAGACCATAGATCACGGTTGGGTCCATTTGCAGGGCCATACGCCGCTCAAGGCGATTGCGAATCACGGCGGCAACCAGCGGCCGCTCCGCATCCACGGCTGTTTCCTTCTCGACGATGGAAGCCACGATGCGCAACCCCTGCTCTTCCTGCCAGGCCGGCAGCAGGGTTTGCATGAGTGCATGCTGCGCCTTGAGCATGTCGAGCAATACAGCATGCGCATCAAGCGGCAGGCGATAGGTATAGGTTTCGGGCAATAAGCGCCCTTCCCCCTCCCCGTCTATCTTCCTCTCACCGAGTATCTTCTGGAAGGTCTTCTGCCATAGTAATAGTGGTGTTTGCGTCTGACTGGCAAGCAGGAAAAACACCTCATCGTTGCGCAGTCCCTCGGGAATGGTCAGACGATGCAGCAGTACATCCCCGTGACGCAGGCGCTGCATAAGCTGTGACAGGGTGGCGGCTTCAGTAAAACTATATTCCCCGCTCTGCAATTCCTGCGTATCGCCGCGCAAACGGGCCAGCAGGCGGAACATAAGGGCGGAACGGATGACCCCTGCCGCTTCAAGCTGGCGCGCAATGCCCTGGGTGGCTGTGCCGGGCGCAATCACCACCAGCGTCGGCCCTGCCGGCTTTACGAGCATCGTCATCTGAGCGGCGAAATATCCACCCACCCCCAGAGCAAGGGCGATAAAGATAAGCAGGCCGACAAACGTTATGCGCACAGGATATCCTCCGGCACACCCTTTCTGCCACGCAGTGCATCAAGCAAAACGGCAAAGCGTCCGGCATGCACATCAAGCCTGCGCCCGTTCACCACCGTGACCGGCCGGATGAAACAGCCGCTGTTGCAGATGGCCATCGCATCACAGACCTGCAACCAGTCGACAGGGCAGCGACAGGCACGCAGCGCGCCAGACTCAAGCAGCGCTGCACGCACCACACCCGGCAGCAGCGCATCGCTGTCCGGGCTCAGCCACTCGCCGTTTACCAGCAGCAGGATGTTGGCCGTTTCCATACACAGAAGATCGTCGCCCAGCGTGAACAGGGCCTGCTCATTTTCGCCAATCTGGCCTGCATGCCGTGCCTGATGCAGCAGGCGAATGGTAAAGGCATAGTCGGCGGTAAATTTGGCAATGCGCGCCATGCCAAGCAGCGGCCAATGCAGGGTGCGCAAGACAAGCGGCTCTGTTGCTGGGTGATAAGGCCATGCCTGAATGTGTACCTGTGGAGAGCGTTCGCTGCTCGTCATCAAGCCACGCGGCGCCACACCTCCACTGAGTGTCAGTCGCAGCAAAGCATCTTCCGCAACCTCTTCAGCTGCTTCAAGACAGCGCGGCAGCAAGTCCTGCGGGCATGCCAGACCGAAGGCAGTAAGGCCCTGCTGCAGACGGGCCAGATGCGCATCCCAGACAAAGATTTCGCCCTTGATGACGCGCATCGTTTCAAAACATGCCTCGCCGTAAAGCAGGCCGCGATCCGGGTCCTTACTGCTGCTGATGACTGCCTCCTGTGAACGGTTTTTCTTCCGTGATGAAGCATCGCATGCTATAAGCTCGCATGCCTGATTCATACCTTACAGCCATCGAGCACGCGCGTGTTTACGACATCGCCCGCGAAACACCGCTGGAGCTGGCCCCGCGGCTATCCGCCCGTTTGCGTAACGAAGTTCTGCTCAAACGCGAGGATATGCAACCTGTATTCTCATTCAAATTGCGCGGTGCCTACAACAAAATTGCCCAGATGAGCGATGCCGAATGCGCCAGGGGTGTGATCTGCGCCTCGGCCGGCAACCATGCGCAGGGCGTGGCCATGAGTGCTACGCACCGCGGCTGCGATGCCACCATCGTCATGCCGACCACCACACCTGACATCAAGGTGCGCGCTGTCGAAGCGATGGGCGGAACAGTTGTGCTGTTTGGTGATTCCTACTCCGATGCTTCAGCCCATGCCATGCAGCTGTGTGAAGAATCCGGCATGCATTTCGTGCATCCCTACGACGACCCGCAGGTGATCGCCGGACAGGGCACGATAGCCGAGGAAATGCTGCGTCAGGTCACCACCGATATGGATGCGGTGTTCGTCCCTATCGGCGGCGGCGGCCTGATTGCCGGTATGGCCGTCTATCTCAAGCATTATTCACCGGACACGAAAATCATCGGTGTGGAACCTGTGGATTCGGCAGCCATGCACGATTCCATCAAAGCTGGAGAACGTATCGTACTCTCGCAGGTCGGCATCTTTGCCGATGGCGTGGCCGTAAAACAGGTGGGTAAGCACACCTTCGATCTGGTACGCAAATACGTCGATGAAATCATTCTGGTGGATACCGACGAAATCTGCGCTGCCATCAAGGATGTGTTCGACGACAACCGCTCCATTGTTGAGCCTGCGGGCGCACTTGGCGTGGCCGGCATGAAAAAGTATGTGGAACGCGAGGGCATCAGGGGCAAGGTGCTGGCCTGCATCAACAGCGGCGCAAACATGAATTTCGACCGCCTGCGTCATGTCGCCGAACGCACCGAAATGGGTGAGAAACGCGAGGCACTGTTTGCCGTCACTATTCCCGAGAAGCCCGGCTCCTTTTTGCAGTTCTGCCGCATGCTGGGCGACCGCAATATCACCGAATTTAACTATCGTCTGTCCAGCCGTGAGGAGGCACATGTGTTTGTCGGCGCATCCATCCGCAACATCGGCGAGATGGACAAGCTGCTGGGAGAACTGCGTGATGACGGTTATGCGGTGCTCAACCTGATGGACAACGAACTGGCCAAGCTGCATGTGCGCCACATGGTCGGCGGGCGCAGCGATCTGGTACACGATGAGGTCATTTATCGCTTCGAGTTCCCCGAGCGCCCCGGCGCCCTGCTTAAATTCCTCACCCAGTCGGCCGGCCGCTGGAACATTTCCATGTTCCACTACCGCAACCACGGCGCCGCCTATGGCCGCGTACTGGTCGGCCTTGAGGTCCCCTCTGCCGAGCACACCCAGCTACAGGCTTTCCTCGACGAACTGGGTTATGCCTATGTGGAAGAAAACGACAACCCGGCTTACCACAACTTTCTCTAGCATCTGTCGAACCAACAAGCCCTGAGAACTTGCGCGGCCAGGCGCTATCCGGTCACAATGCCGCAAACATTTTGGGAGTTAGCATGAAAAAACGTTCTCCGCTCAAACGCTGGTTCTTCACCGGGCTGATCCTGCTGGTGCCAATCATGGTCACCATTTATCTGTTCGTGGGTATCGTGCGTTCCATGGATGGGCTTATCGGCCTGATTCCCGCAGCCATGCAACCGGATCAGTTGCTCGGCTTCCATATCCCCGGACTGGGTGTGCTGTTCACTTTTGTCATCGTGCTGGTCACCGGCATGGTGGGCACCAGTTTTATCGGACGCTGGCTGGTCGGTATCGGTGAAAATATGCTGGAACGCATCCCGCTGGTGCGCACGGTATACGGTGCGCTGAAAAATGTGCTGGAGACAGTGCTACGCGACAATCAGGATTCATTCCGCCGCGTCGTGCTCATCGAATATCCGCGTAAAGGCACGTATGCACTCGGTTTTGTCAGCGGTACAGGGCATGGCGAGGTGCAGGGGTTGACCAAGGATGAGGTCATTACCGTCTTCGTACCGACCTCTCCGAACCCAACCTCAGGCTTCCTGCTTTATGTCCCGGAGAAGGATACGACACCGCTGACCATGACCGTCGAAGACGGCATGAAATGCGTCATCTCCGCCGGCGTCATCACCCCCAACTGGACTCCGCCTGCCAAGTAGCTCCAACCGCTGTCCTGTTTTTGATTTTGACGTCGGGTCCCACTTGTAGCTGTGCCGGACCGGATACTTGACCGGCGGGACCTTGCGCAAAAAGAGGGGGCCTTTTTCCCGGTTTGCGCCCGCCGGACGAGTGCCCGGTCCGGGAATTCACAGCTACCCGTGGGCGATCTTCTTTGCTTCTTTCTTGACCGCTCAAGAAAGAAGAAAACCTTTATAAACAGCTAATTAATTGCCGCTACGGTGAAACAGAAGTTTGAGGCGATATTCCTCGGGATCCTTGGTCTGGGTCATGGCACCACCGCGCGGATACAGCGCATCGAACAAACGTGAAGACCAGAAACGCAGCGCCGCCCGCCTGAGCAGGGCCGGCAGATACGCATGCTCAGCATCGTCCAGTGGGCGAAGTGCCTGATAGCCAGCGAGAAAACATTGCATGCGTTCTGCATCGCTCTCCTGACCTGCGTCCGGCATGCCGACCCGCACGGCCAGCGCATTAAGAGAAATGGCAACATCCATCGCATATGCAGCATCATGCGCATAGTAAAAATCGATCACGCCGGACAGCGCATCCCCGTCAAACAGGATGTTATCGCAAAATAGATCACCGTGAATCACACCACGCGGCAGCGCGCTATCATCCTGCCCGGCCTGCCAGCTGATTTCATCGTGCAACAAATGTGCGGCATCCGCCCCGTATACCCGCGCCACATCGCCTTCCATCTTGCCGGCCAGTTCTTTCAGCCAGGCAAAACCGGTCGAGTTCTCGCGTCGCTCATCAAACGACGCACCGGCCAGATGCAGGGCGGCAAGCGCCCGACCTGCCTGCTGCAACTGTTTGGATGACAAGGCATCCAGTGTGCGGCCGGACAGGCGTGAGACAATCGCGCCCTTCTTGCCGGTCACATCGAAAAGATATTCGCCGTTATTGCGCCGCATGACGTCCGGGCAGGAGAAACCATGCGCCGAGAGGTGATGCATCAGATGCATGAAATACGGCAATTCATCCGCATCCATGCGCTCAAAGATAGTCAGTACGTAGCGCCCCTGATCGGTGTTGACGAAGAAATTGCTGTTCTCGATACCGGCTGCAATGCCCTCGAAAGACTGCAGGGATCCAAGCCCATAACCGCTCAGAATCGCGGCCACATCGGCATCGTTCAGTTCGGTATAAACAGACATGGAGCTCCCCGGAAGTAATCAGTACAAGGTAATAATGGGCGATTGTCCTGCATGACTGCCCGATTGCAAGCTTCAGTAGCATGTGCTGCAGAGCATTTGGCCATATGCTGCAAGCAGGCAACGGCTGTGGCATGCGCCGCTTTCATCGGCTAGGTTTCGCGCCTCAACAACGGAAGGTTCGAATGGATAGTATCATTATACAGGGCGGACGCCCATTAAACGGAACAGTGGAAGCAAGCGGCGCAAAAAATGCGGCGCTTCCGCTGCTGGCAGCCGCCATTCTGACCGACAAGCCGGTGATTTATCACCGCATGCCGCACCTGCGCGACATCACGACCATGATCACCCTGCTGGCCAATCAGGGTGCCGATGTGTCGATGGACGATCAGGGCTGTGTGCATGTCGACACATCGACAAGTACCAATCCCGAAGCACCCTACGAACTTGTTAAAACCATGCGCGCTTCAGCCCTTGTGCTCGGCCCGCTGCTGGCCCGCTTTGGCCGTGCCCGTGTCAGCCTGCCAGGTGGCTGTGCCATTGGTGCACGCCCGATGGATATGCATCTGAAGGGTCTGGAGGCCATGGGTGCTGTCATCGAGGTCGAGCATGGTTACGTTGATGCAACCGTTCCCGCTGGCCGCCTGCACGGTGCCCGCATCGCCTTCGACAAGGTCACTGTGACCGGCACGGAAAACCTGATGATGGCCGCGGCTTTAGCTGACGGCGTAACAATTCTTGAAAACGCCGCCCGCGAACCGGAGGTGGTTAATCTGGCCGATTCCCTGCGCAGCATGGGCGCAGATATCACAGGCGATGGCTCCAGCAACATCCGCATCTGCGGTGTCACATCCCTGCATGGCGCCGACCTGACAGTCATTGCCGACCGCATCGAGGCCGCCACCTACCTGGCAGCCGGACTGATATCCGGTGGCGATGTGACTGTGCGCAAGGTTGAAGCCGATCTGCTTGATGCCTTTCTGGCCCGCCTGCGCGATGCTGGAGCCATTGTTGAGGTAGGCAATGCAAGCAAGGACAGCGATAGCTGGATACGCTGCAAGGCCAGCGGGCGACTGAAGAGTGTGAATATCGAAACCAGTCCGCATCCCGGTTTCCCGACCGATTTGCAGGCCCAGTTCATGGCGCTGATGTGTGTTGCCTCGGGTAGCAGCGTGATTC
The DNA here is from genome assembly GCA_001871195.1 of Zetaproteobacteria bacterium CG1_02_55_237. Classification (GTDB taxonomy): domain Bacteria; phylum Pseudomonadota; class Zetaproteobacteria; order Mariprofundales; family Mariprofundaceae; genus UBA1543. Next base: position 15,691 of record MNXA01000027.1, on the reverse strand, counting down.
GCGAAACGATTTTCGAAAATCGCTTTATGCATGTGCAGGAACTGCGCCGCATGGGTGCGCGTATCGTCCTCAACGGTAACACGGCCGTGGTGGAGGGTATCGAAGCTCTTTCCGGCGCACCGGTCATGGCCACCGATCTGCGCGCTTCGGCAAGCCTTGTTCTGGCCGGACTGGCAGCGCAGGGGGAAACCGTGATTTCCCGCGTTTACCACATCGATCGCGGCTATGAACGCATCGAGGAAAAGCTTGGCCAGTTGGGTGCCTGCATCCGGCGCAACACACCACACACCGATATGTTCCGGAGACCTGAAAGTGCCCCGATCTGATTTACTGCAAGCCGACCGACCACTGACCATCGCCCTGTCCAAGGGGCGCATCCTCGACGATACCCTGCCGCTGCTGGAAAGCGCCGGCCTGATGCCGGATGAGGATCTGAATAAAACACGCAAACTGATGGTGGATGGAACCGGTGGCGTCCGCTTTCTGCTGATTCGCGCTGCCGATGTTGCCACCTATGTCGAGCACGGTGCCGCCGATATGGGCATCGTCGGACGCGACCTGCTGCTTGAGCACCGGCCGCATGTTCTGCAACCGCTCGACCTGCACATCGGCTGCTGCCGCCTGTGCGTGGCCGGGCCGCGCGAACTGGTGGAAAAGGGTGCTCCCAAACCAGGCAGCCGTATCCGTGTGGCAACGAAGTATGATTACCTGACAGAGCGTTATTATCTGTCGCAGGGCGTGCATGCCGACATCATTCACCTGTACGGCTCGATGGAGCTGGCGCCGCTAGTCGGCATGGCAGACCGCATTGTCGATCTGGTGGAAACCGGCAGCACCTTGAAAGCCAATAATCTGATTGAAGAAACAACCCTGTACGATATTTCCAGCCGGCTGGTGATCAATCCGGCCAGCATGGCAACACGAAAATCACAAATCCAGCCGATTCTCGATACCCTCACTGCGGCCGTGAATCAGACGGAGGGACAAGTATGAGCAAGATTCAACGCCTTGATGCCACGCAGGACGATTTCAACGCACGTCTGGATGCCTTGCTGTCGCGCGAAACCGACACGGGTGCCGATGTGCAGCACATCGTCGCGGATATTCTGGAGCAGGTAAAACTGCGCGGCGATGCAGCCCTGTGTGAGTACACCGCTCGTTTCGACGGTTGGGAATGCACCAGCGGCAATATTGAAATACCGCGCGCCCGCATGGCCGAAGCATGGAATGCGGTTTCCGCCGAAGATCGCGATGCACTTGAACTGGCCAGCGCCCGCATCCGCGCCTATCACGAACATCAGAAGCAGGAAAACTGGGAATACACTGACGATGCAGGCCTGACCCTCGGGCAGATTATCACGCCGCTAGACAGCGTTGGCCTGTATGTACCCGGTGGCAAAGCCGCCTATCCATCCTCGGTGCTGATGAATGCCATTCCGGCTCACGTTGCCGGTGTCTCCGAAATCATCATGGTCGTACCGACCCCCGATGGTGAGCTTAATGAACTGGTGCTGGCTGCCGCTTATCTGTGCGGCGTGAGTCGCGCCTTCGCCGTTGGCGGCGCGCAGGCTGTTGCGGCCCTCGCCTACGGAACGGAAAGCGTGCCTTCCGTGGACAAGATTGTCGGACCAGGCAATAAATTCGTCGCCGCAGCCAAGCGCCAGGTGTTCGGCACCTGCGGTATCGACATGATTGCCGGCCCTTCGGAGATCGTTGTGGTGGCTGATGGTGGCCATCCGGAATGGCTGGCTGCCGATTTTCTGTCGCAGGCCGAACATGATGAGGCGGCGCAGAGCATTTTCATTTCCACCGACGAGGCATTGATCGATGCGGTTGCCATTGCTGTGGAACGCCACCTTGCCGTATTGCCGCGTGCGGCGATTGCGCGAAGCTCCGTGGAAACCCACGGCGCATTGATTCTGGTACCTGATCTGGACACTGCTGCCGATGTCGTCAACCACATTGCACCCGAGCATCTCGAACTCGCCCTTGAGAACCCGGATGTACTACTGCCTAAAATCCGCCATGCCGGCGCCATTTTTGCCGGACACTTTGTGCCGGAAGCACTGGGTGATTATGTCGCAGGCCCCAATCATGTGCTGCCGACCAATCGCACGGCTCGCTTCTCGTCTGCCCTGGGTGTGTACGATTTCACCAAGCGCAGCAGCCTGATTCGCGCTACGCGCAAGGCCGTCGCCACCGTCGGTCCGGCAGCCGCCCATCTGGCACACCGCGAGGGCTTGCAGGCCCATGCCCTGAGTGTCGAACTCCGTTTGAAAGATACGGAAAGGGACTAGCCTATATGATACGCAGCGATATCCGCTCGCTAACTGCCTACCACGTGCCGGACTCCAGCGGCCTGATCAAGCTGGATGCTATGGAAAACCCGTATACGCTGCCGGATAACCTGCGCAGCGAATGGAGCCACCTGCTCAGCAGCAGCAACATCAACCGCTATCCCGATGCCGACATGCTGGATTTGCGTCGGCGTATTGCCGAGCGCGAAGGGGTCGATGCCGATCAGGTACTCATCGGCAATGGCTCGGATGAAATCATCCAGATGCTGATCATGGCCGCTGATCCGGGTGCCTGCGCCGTCCCCAAGCCGACCTTTGTGATGTATGAACACATCGCAAAATGGCTTAAGCGCCCCGTCGCTTCCATGCCCCTGAAGGCTGATTTTTCACTCGATGCCATGGCATTCCTTAATATGTGCGCCCGAGAGAAGGCCAGCCTCGCCTTCCTCTCCTGCCCGAACAACCCCACCGGCAATATGTGGCCGCGTGAAGATGTGCAACAGATCGCCGATAATTTTCGCGGCCTGCTGATCATCGACGAGGCCTATGGCCCGTTCGCTACGGATACCTACCGTGACATGATTACGCGCAACGTGATGTTGCTGCGCACCTTCTCTAAACTCGGCATGGCGGGCCTCAGGCTCGGCTACGCGCTGGGTGATGCCGCTATCATTGCCGACCTGAACAAGGTGCGCCTGCCCTACAACATCAACAGCCTGACCCAGCTCTCCGCAAGCTTTTTCCTGGAACACTACGCAGTGTTCGAGGAGCAGGCGAAGATGATTTGTCAGGAACGCGAGCGCATGAGTACAGCGCTAAGCGCACTGGACAAGCTTGAGGTATTCCCTTCGCAGGCCAATTTCCTGCTACTGCGCGTGGCCAATGCCACGGCCGTGTTCGAAGGCCTGAAGCAGGCCGGCATCCTGATCAAGAACCTGCATGCCAAGGGCAGCTTGCTGGAGGGCTGTCTGCGCGTCACCATCGGCCTGCCAGAGGAAAATGATCGCTTTGTTAATGCATTGAAGGAGCTGATATGAGTCGCCAAGCCTCGATCACACGCACCACCAAGGAAACCGACATCCGCCTAAGCCTGAATCTCGATGGCAGCGGTAAGGGTAATCTGAACAGCTCCATCCCCTTCCTCGACCACATGCTCGAACAAATCTCCCGCCATGGTCTGATTGATCTGTCCGTCGAAGCCAAGGGCGACCGCGAAATCGACGATCACCACACGGTGGAAGATATCGGTATCTGCCTTGGCGAAGCACTGCGCGATGCACTCGGCGACAAGGCCGGTGTACGGCGCTACGGCCATGCCTATGTACCACTGGATGAGGCATTGAGCCGCGTTGTGCTCGATTTATCGGGCCGTCCGGGCCTGGAATATCACATCGACTTCCCCAGGGAACGGGTCGGCGATTTCGATATCGATCTGTTCAAGGAGTTTTTCCAGGCCGTGACCAATCACGGCAAGATCACCCTGCATGTGGATGCTATTCGCGGCGCCAACAACCACCACATCATCGAAACGGTGTTCAAGGCCTTCGGCCGCGCCCTGCGCATGGCTGTCGAACCCGACCCAAGACATGCCGGCATCCCTTCAACGAAGGGTGCTCTTTGACCGGGTTTTGACTTCGGGTCCCACTTGTAGCTATGCCGGTCCGGGTGTTTATGAAACGGAAGTTGCGCAAAAAGTTTGCGCCCGTTTCATAAACACCCGGACCGGAAATTCATAGCTACCCGTGGGCGGCCTTCTTTGCTTCTTTCTTGGCCGCTCAATAAAGAAGAAAACATATAAACTATAAGTCGAAAGATTGATGGATTCAGGACGGGCAGAACGATAATGATTGCACTGATTGATTACGGCATGGGCAACCTGCACTCGGTTGCCAAGGCGCTTGAAAAAGCCGGCGGTAAGGTCGTGCTCGTCAAGAAACCTGAAGAACTGGCGCAGGCCTCACGCATCGTATTGCCGGGTGTCGGTGCCTTCCGCGACTGCATCGGCGCATTGAACGAAAGCGGTATGGATGCAGCCATTCTGGACTTCATCGCCTCCGGCAAGCCTTTCCTTGGCATCTGCCTCGGTATGCAGGTGCTGATGGATGCCTCATACGAATTCGGCCAGCACAAAGGCCTCGGCCTGATCCCCGGCGTGGTGAAAAAATTTCCCGATACCCATCCTGAGCACGGCTTCAAGATTCCGCATATGGGTTGGAATGATGTCGTTCTGGCCAGCAGTAGCACGCCGCATCCGGTGCTTGCCCCCCTGGCCGGCAAACAGGTTTATTACGTGCATTCCTACTACTGTGCCCCCCTGAATCCGGCGCACATCCTCGCAGCCTGTTCCTACGGTGAATATCCCTTTGCCGCCGCCATCGGCCGCGACAACTTCATCGGTGTGCAGTTCCACCCCGAAAAATCCCAGAAAGCCGGCCACGACCTGCTGGAAGCCTTCCTGCAATGGAAGCCTTAACCATTTGAGTATGGCAACCCTCAGGGTTGCTCAATTATCCTGTTGAAATACAAAAAGCGGCCTCGCCATTACATTCAAGACCAGTGATAGAACCCCTGCTTAGTCGCCGAAGCCCTCATCTGAGAAATCATCATCCGTCATCGGAAGATTACCGTCGAAGATCAGGTAAGTGCGATGCTGCACCCATGCCTCACGCGTAAACACATAGGGATCAAGCGCAGATTCATTAACGAAGCGTATGGCATTGGAGGCCCGGCTGCGCAGGTCCGCAGCGCTAAGCACGCTCAGCGGTATGGTGACATAAGGGGTCACGAAGAAACCGGACCAGAAGACCGCACTGGTCAGCGCGCTGGTTGCCAGATCAGGCAAATCACGCACCGTATTCGGGCCATACACCGGCACCACAACATAAGCGCCCGGTCCAAAACCCCATACACCAAGGGTCTGACCGAAATCCTCATCATGCTGCACCAGCCCTGCCGAGGTGGCCGGATCGAACAGGCCAACGACACCGACAGTGGTATTGATCAGCAGGCGGCCGACATCGGAAAAACCCTGCTTGCCTTTGCCCTGCAGAAAATCATTGAGGATGGTGTCGATATAGGTGGCATTGTCGAAGAAGTTGGATACCGCAGTACGACCATCCTTCGGTACGGCCGCAACATAACCTTCCGACAGCGGCTTAAGGACAATACGATCAAAATAATCATTAAAGGTGAAGGTGGCGCGGTTGACCTTCTCAATCGGGTCGTAGGCCTGTCCCTTGGGCGCGGAGGCACAAGCACCAAGCATCAGCACAACAAGAACAAGAGCAGCAAGCCGTACCCGCGCTAGCCCGCGCAGCGGAAGATTCCAGTTATTGAACTGCTGCATTGCTCGACTCCTGCTCAATCGACATGCTCTCCAACGTAGATGCCTCGCCAAAGGAGGCAAACGCGGCGTCGCATGCTAGGGGATTTCCATCGCTTTGGCTGCATGGATTTTTTCCCTGCAAGCCCTGCCTTTCAGGGTTATCAGGCGATAGGTTCCACACCGGAAAGACCGGAACCCTCGACAGGATCCAGTTCAAATTGAAAGGCATCCACCGTTTCGCCGGCAGAAGCATTATCGCGGAACCGGGCCAAATGAATCATTGCATCGCCTTCATGCACCAGCGGAAGATTGGTGCGACCGATAATGATACCGCTGTCGGGAGCGGTTATATGCACCTCATTCTCGCCATACGGATCGGCGACATAGCCCAGGGTATCTCCTTTGCTAACCGACGCGCCCAGTGCAGCGGTTAATCTGAGAATGCCGCTCTGCGGCGCACGCATCCAGAAATTGGATTTGACGATACGCGGTACAAAGGTTTTCTTGCGGCGTGATTTCGGCAACATGCCGACCTCGCGCATGACGTTGACAATGCCGCGCACCCCGGCGCGAATACTCACCTCATCGAAACGCAATGCTTCGCCCGCTTCATATACCAGCCACGGGATATTCATTTCGATAGCTGCCTCACGAATCGTTCCGGGACGCAGGGCTGCATCGATCACCAGCGGAGCATGGAATGCCTCTGCTATACGCCGGGTTTCCGGATCATCCAGCGTGGCACGAACCTGCGGGAAATTATCCCGGTGAATGGCTGCGGTGTGCAGATCGATGCCGTAGGTAGCTTTCTCCACCACCTCTTTCATAAAAAGATTGGCCAGACGACCGGCCAGCGATCCTGTTTCCGAACCGGGGAATGAACGATTCAGATCCCTCCTGTCCGGCAGGTAGCGGCTCATATGAATAAAGCCGTAAACATTGACGATGGGGATGGCGATCAGGGTGCCGCGAATCCTGCCAAGCTGACTTAAGCCGACAAGCCGCCTGATAATCTCGATGCCGTTGATCTCATCACCATGCAGCGCTGCGCACACCAGCAGACATGGTCCCTCCCTCCTGCCGCGAATCACATGCACCGGCATGTGCAGGGCAGAATGGGTGGAAAGCGGTGGCAGAGGAACCTCGATAATCTCCCGGCTACCGGGGGCGATTTGTCTGCCGCAGATCGAAAGAGCTTTACTCAACCCTTACCCCGCGTACCCGTGCGCCCTGACTTGGCGTTCTTCTCGATGCACTGAATAATCATGGTGGCAACATCCTTACCGGTAGCTCCTTCAATACCCTCAAGGCCAGGAGATGAATTCACTTCCATGACCACCGGGCCGTGATTGGAGCGAAGCAGATCCACGCCGGCCACATTCAAGCCCATGATGGATGCCGCCCGCACGGCAGTCGAGCGTTCTTCCGGTGTAATGCGCACCACCTCGGCACTGCCACCACGATGTAGATTGGAGCGAAACTCACCATCCTTGCCCTGGCGCTTCATCGCCGCCACCACCTTGCCGTCAACAACAAGACAGCGGATATCCGCACCGCCAGCCTCTTTGATAAACTCCTGCACAAGAATATTGGCATTAAGCCCGAAAAAGGCCTCGATCACGCTCTCGGCAGCCTTCTTGTTTTCTGCCAGAACCACACCGATACCCTGCGTGCCTTCCAATAGCTTGATGACGAATTGTTCACCGCCGACCGAGCTCAAAAGATCGTCGATATCGTCCGGATTACGGGCAAAGCCGGTCACCGGGAGGCCAATACCCTTGCGCGCCAGCAACTGCACCGAGCGCAACTTGTCGCGCGAACGGCTGATGGCTACCGATTCGTTGAGCGGATAAACACCCATCATCTCGAACTGGCGCAGCACGGCCGTACCGTAAAAGGTGACCGACGCGCCGATACGCGGAATCACGGCATCGAAACCCTCCAGCTTTTCACCCTTGTAACGAATGGATGGCCGCATCGAGGTGATGTTCATGTAACAACGCAGGTGGTCATAGACATACACATCGTGACCTCGCGCTTTCGCCGCCTCCATCAACCGTCTGGTCGAGTAGAGTTTTGGATTTCGTGACAAAATCGCGATTTTCATATTGATGATGCTCCATGGGGGGGGTGTCTGGAATCTGGCTTCCCCAGAAGATAGGAAGCCGCCGGATCAATGGTAACGCTACCACACATGGCCGTCCGACCAAGCAACATTCTGAATTTCATCGACTCTCGATTGGTCAGTGTAATCTCTATATCCCTGAGCACATCGCCCATACAAATCGTCGTGCGAATCACCGGACGCATTTCGCGATGCCCACCGGAATCGGTGACATAACGCTCGTCCAGCAGGTCGGCAACACAGTGTTTAACCTTTGTGCTATTGCGCTGAAAGGGGTGAATGGAAAAACGCACTTTGGCGACGCCATTTTCCTCAAAGGTCTGCAACTCAAAGGTATGCAGAGCCGAAGAACGGGCACCGGTGTCTACCTTGGCCTTGATGCGCTCGATACCCAACTGCGGCAGCGCAACCCATTCGCGCCAGCCAAGCATGACCTTTTCCAGACTCTCATCCACGTGATTTACCACCACTTGCGAATTTTGAAGTAGATAGCCAGCGCAGAACCAAACAACAGCATGCCCCAGATCGAAATAGCAAAACCGCTGGGGTAATTGAGCACCTCCATATGCACGAAGTTCATACCGAAGATGCCGGCAATCACACCCATTGGCGTCAGAACCACGGTAATCACGGCCAGAAATTTCATCACATCGTTCAGCCGTTGACTGAGCAGGGATTGCACCGCCTGCATCACATTGAGCGCATGCTCGGCCTTCGATTCGGCCAGCGTCGCAGCACGGTGCATATGCTCATGAGCATCGGCAAGGCGCACATTGCCGGCATAGGCCGGGTCCAGCATCAGCATTTCGATGGCCGTGGCACTACTGAGTGCCATGCGGGTCAGCGCGGCGATATCCTTGCGCATATCAAGCAAGCGGTTCAGATCGGCATTGCCGACATCAGCAAGGCACTCGTCCTCGAATTCATCCATGTCATCGCGCATCTCATACACACGATGCAGCAAGCGGTTGACCAGTATGTGAATGATTTTGCAGACGCATTCATCCACATCAAGACCGGCAAGCTCGCCTTTGGCAATGCTGTGATGGCGCTCAAGCGGCCAGATCAGGGCACACATGCGGCTGTCGGCAAGAATGGAGATGCTGGTGCTGCGCTGTTCACCCTCACCCTCCGCATCAGGATGTTCGAGAGGGAAACGCAGAATAATATGCAGCGCGCCGTTTTCCAGGCGGGTGAAATGCGGTGGGTGATTCGGGTTGCGAATATCCTTGATGTGAAGCTCGTCCAGCTCAAAGCGCTGCTGCACTGCCTTCAGAATCTCATCGTCTGGATTGCTCAGGCGGAGAATGGTACCTTCGCCCTGCAAAGCCTCCTGCCAGGTCAGGTGCGCCATATCCTCCAGCCTGTTACCTAGGTTGGGACTCTGTACGTGATTATGTTCTTCGACTGTTTGCATGCGCCAACCTCGACTCACAATATAGATCTTACTCTCTGCAAAGCAAACTTCAGGCTGAAGCTCAAAATGCATATCGCTAAAAGAAAAGGCCCGCCTCGGATGAGGCGGGCCTTTGATAATGCCCGGGTTTGTACCCCCCGGCATCTACCCTTATTTGATCACGGACAGCAGGTCCTTGTTCATAACAAGGTTGCGAACACCGTGGGCATGATCCTCGTTGAATTCATTACCCTTGCACCACTTGCCAACGGTATCGATGTTCACCTTGGCCACCTGCGGGCGCACATTCCAGGTAACCTGGAAAGGCGAACCGGCCTCGTTGTAACCCGGGCCCGTGGTGGAACCTTCGTACTGAATGGCCGTGCCGGTGTTAGCCGGGATGCCCAGTGCCTGATAATGCCCATTCGCCTTGCCAACCTTGGTCAGCTTGCCGAAATCCAGCGCGTGCTTGTCGTTGACCAGCACATACACCTGGGTTTCCACACGTAGCTGCGGGTTGTTGATGACATCCTTGGCCAGGCAGGAAGCCAGCGTCGGGCCCGGTGTGATATCGGCGGTCGAATGGACGTAATGAACCTCAATGGTATCGCCTGCAGACAAGGACCCATGATCGCCACTGCAAATCGCATGACCGGTCGAACTCAGCTCGGCTGCGCTCAGGCCGGAAGTGTCGTAACGGTATCCGCTCTGGTTGCCATGACCATCGCCATTGCCGGCGTAGATGGTGAACTCGCCGCCCTTATGCTCAGCGTTCTTGTGAAAATGGATATTGCACAGGTTCATGTCCGTATAGGCAGGAGCGCTATTGAAAATAATCTTGTTGTTGCCGGCCTTGGCGTCGATGTCCCGCGGAGACTGTGGACCGAAGCCTTTCCCCTTGGTGTTCTGCTTGAGCTTGTTGCGCTGGAATTCAAGGACGCTATCGGCAACGGCCTCGTGATCCATAGATTCTGACGTAGCGGCATGGCCTTCTGCTTTAGCATGACCGTGGCCTCCACCATGCTCGCTAGCGAACGCAGGCGCAGCCATCATTACCACGGCAGCAGCCATGGAAATCATATATTTCATTGTTATTCCCCTATATCGGTTTATTGCACCCCTCAGATGCCTGCCAAATCTGGTTCAGACGTCCCGGGAATGCAAGTCTGCTACGACTCTCCCCGCTCCTGGATGGCAGGCAGCTGCACCCGAACCTCCAGCCCGCCCTGCGGCCGATTGGCCAGTTGCATACGTCCGGAATAGCGATTGACTGTTTCCTGCACGATGGCCAGACCCATGCCGTGCCCGCCTCCACCTGCCTGGCGGCCGCGATCATCCTCGGCACGGTAGAATCGCTCGGTGACGTGCGGCAAATGCTTCGGATCGATGCCCGGCCCCTCATCAACCACGCTGAACATCGCTTCCTTTGCATCACAACTGATAGCAAGCGCGACACTGCCGCCGGCAGGTGTGCAGCGAATACCATTCTCCACCACATTGGTCAGCACCCGGTAGAAATCGGCCCCATCCATGGGGAATTTATCGCAAGCCCCTTGTGTGGAAATACTCAGGCTCACGCCCTGCCTGTCGGCCACTGGCTTGAGCAACTGCTCCAGTTCGCGCGCCACCTGCGCAGCATCGCAGTGCACATCGTCCGTCGGACGCCCATGATTCAGCGAATCGAGGGTCAACATCGACTCCAGCAGCTGATTCAGCCGCCGTGATTCCTGCACGATTGTTTGCACCGACTCAGTGCGTATCTTTTTATCGTCGCCAAAGCTCTCGATGCTGCGCGCATAGCCCAGAATCGAGGTCAGCGGCGTTTTCAGATCATGCATCAAATCGCGCACCAGTTGATCACGTTGCCGCTCCAACTCGCGCTGGCCACTTATATCCAGACACAGGAGCAGTGCCTCGTTTTCACCCAGCGGCGCCAGCCGCACGGCCAACACATGATCACCCAAATGAATATCCGGCACTTCCATCGGCTCCGGCATTTGCTTGAGTGCCTTGCGCAGCACAGCATTCCATTTGCTGCCGCGATACAGCACAGCCATGGGCTGCGGCATCAGCATATTGCGTGGCAGGCGGAAAACACGTCTGGCCTGCTCATTGAGCGATAATACATTGCCCTCTGTATCCAGCCGGATAATGGCTTCGTTGACGGTGGAAAAAACCGCATCCAGCCGTTCGCTGCGCTGCTGCAGCATCTCGCCCAGCGAGGCCAGTTCAGATCGACTCTTCCAGAGCTCATGTTTGACTTGGTTCAGTCTGCGTCCCAAGAACAACAAGAGCAGAATCAACAGGATATCTCCCGCCAGCCACCATGCAGAAATCATGTATGTGGGCCTGATTCATCGCCGTTAAAACGGTAACCCATGCCGCGAATGGTTTGCACGCAATCGCCGCTTCCACATTTCTCCAGTGCCTTGCGCAGGCGTTTAACGGTTACATCCACGGTACGTGGCTCGACATAGGTGTCCTGCCCCCAGACATGGTCGAGCAGGTAGTCGCGGCTACGGGTCTTCCCCGGCTTCTTCATCAACACCTGCAACAGACGATATTCCAGCGGCCGCAGAGAGACTGTGTGTCCCCCGACGTTCACCATATAGGTATCGGAATCCAGCGAGATGGAGCCATGCGAAAGGGCAGCCTCGGCCTTTGCCACGCTGCGCCTGAGCAAGGCAAACAGGCGTGCTACCAGTTCCTCCGGCTCGAACGGTTTAGCCAGATAGTCGTCCGCTCCTTCATTGAGGCCCTGCACCCGGTCGGCTGTCTGCCCGAGTGCGGTCACCATCAGCACGGGCAGCATCTCCTCGGGATTGCGGCGAATAAAGCGTAAAACCTTCATACCACCGGAACCCGGAAGCATGCGATCCAGCACCACGGCGCGATAAGCGCCTTCCTGTAACAGGGCAATAGCATCGTCGCCATTACCACAGCATTGAACCTTCAGCCCTGAAGCCTCCAGATGCATCTGGATCAGGCGGGCGATGGGGGCATCGTCCTCAACGACCAGTACGGGGCGGGTATCATCCAACATGGCGGCTATCATGGATTCAGGCTGCCTGGATGACAAGTTCTTTGCCTACAGTCACTCATAGCTATCCCATCAACCTCTTTATTTAAATATGAAGGCTGCGCGTATAGTTGCGCAAGGCTGCATACTCACTTTCAAGCTTCAGCGACATATGCGACAGACGACGGAACATAAACTGTTGCAGCTGATTGCCGAGCACGGGGTCTTCCAGCGTAATCAAATCAAAATAGGCCCGCTTCAGGCTCAGCACCATCAATTCATTCTGCACCGTTACCGTTACCGAATGCGGCCGATCATCAAGAAAGGAGAAAAGGCCGAAGATATCGCCGGCCCTCAGTGTGGAAAAAATATTGCCCGAGGCATCGCGCACCGAAACACAGCCCTGCAGGATGATATACACCGTACGCTCCGATTTACTGCCTGCGGTATATAGAACATCGCCCTTTCTGAAGCACTCTTCTTCAAAACAGGAAAACAGCAGCATCGCATCGTTCACCGGAAGCTCCCGCCCGATCGCCAGACCGCGGAAACACATAAACAGCGGATTGGCCGCTATCGAGGCGACAAACGCCGTTAAATTATTATGAGTCATCCTTGGTCTCCCTGCCATATGTATGAATTACATTTGTCTCAGGTCCGCACATTGCTTTTTCAATATGACAAGTTCATGACAGATAGACCGTGTCATACGGGTGTCACAATCGATTCCTAATCTTCGCCGCAACCCAATTCCTTAGGAGGAATAGACAATGAATTTGAACATCAAGAAATCTGTTGCAGCTGCAGTGGTTCTGATGGGCCTGGCCCCGTCGGCATTCGCTGGTGGCGTACAGATCGACAACAAGAGCCTGACCGACGTACTGATTGAGAAAGGCGTCCTGACCAAGGAAGAAGCCAAGCAGGTTGCCAAGAACGAAGACGGCAAGCTGAAACTGGAAGCCCTGTTCTACCTGAACACCTACTCTCAGAAGGCTGACACCACCACCGCCGCCGGCACCACAAGCACCAAGACCGCCGGTCTGGTCGTGGATCGCGCCTACTTCACCGCCAAGTACAACTTCAATGATGACTGGATGATGCGTCTGACCACCGATATGGGAACCGACGGTGCTCTCAGCAAGTCGCAGAACATCTACCTGAAGTACGCCTACCTTGAAGGCAAGCTGGCTGGAGACGCCGCCGTGCTGCGCGTCGGTCAGTCCCACACTCCGTGGATCGACTACGAGCAGGACCTGTGGAAATACCGTTATGTCGCCAAAACCATGATCGACACCTATGGCTTCGATAGCTCCGCCGACCTCGGCGTGGGCCTGAAGGGCAAGCTGCTGGACGGCAAGGTCGGCTACTTTGTCACCGAGACCACTGGTCGCGGATACGGCAATAGGACCACAAATGCAGGCGGCGCAACAACCGGCAGCACCAACGGTCTTGATTTCGACGCACGTGTTGGCGTCTACCCGATCGATGGCCTGACCCTGGACGTCCAGTACCGTAACGGCTACAAGGGCACCAAGACCAACATCGCCAGTGTTACCAACAGCGGCATCAAATCCACCCTGTTGCAGGGCATGGTCACCTATGGTTCCGAGAAAGATTGGCGCATCGGCTTGAACTATGTTGCCAACAAGGACAAGGGCAACACTGCAGTGTTTGGTTCCGGTGCTCATGGCGGCAACGTCATCAGTGGCCTTACCACCGCAGCCGTCAACGACGAAGTTAATAGCCGTGGTACCGCAGTATGGGCCTGGGGCAAGATTCCTGGCACCAGCTTCGGTGGTCTCGCTCGCTACGAGAACATGACCAACCAGCTGACCACCGGTGGCGTGAAAGGCACCAAGGAAAAGCTCACCCGCTATGTGGCAGGTCTGGAATACAACGTCATCAAGGGTGTCGACTTCTCCCTGGTGTATGACCGTACCAAGCTGACCAACCGTGGCGCTGTCGCAGCCAATGCCCGCAAGGACACCCGTTTTGGTGTGTACTCGCAGGTGAAGTTCTAAGTAGCAACCCTGATGGGGGCGCATTCGCGCCCCCTTCTTTATTTCTATAGATATCCCAACAGGAGATAACATATGAAAAAGATGATTTTTGCAGCAGCAATGATCGTTGCCGGCGCCATGGGTGCTGCCTCGACTGCACAGGCTGGCGCATCCATTACCGGCGCTGGCGCAACCTTTCCATACCCGGTCTATTCCAAGTGGGCCGATACCTACAACAAGGAAACTGACGTTCGCCTGAACTACCAGTCCATCGGTTCCGGCGGCGGTATCAAGCAGATCAAGGCCAAGACGGTTGATTTCGGCGCATCCGATGCCCCGATGAAGCCTGCCGATCTGAACAAGTTCGGCCTGATCCAGTGGCCGATGGTCATGGGCGGTGTGGTGCCGGTCGTGAATATCGCCGGTGTTGCTTCCGGTCAGCTGAAACTGAGTGCCGAAAACATGGCCGACATCTTTCTGGGTAACATCCGTTACTGGAACGACAAGAAGATTCAGGCCAACAATCCTGATCTGAAGCTGCCTGAGCAGGGCATCACCGTGGTGCACCGTTCCGACGGCTCCGGCACCACCTGGATCTTCACCAACTACCTGAGCAAGATCAGCAATAACTGGAAGGATAATGTTGGCAACAACAAGTCCGTGCAGTGGCCTGTCGGTCTGGGTGGCAAGGGTAATGAAGGTGTGGCTGCCTATGTGAAGCGCATCGATGGTTCCATCGGCTATGTCGAGTATGCCTATGCTCTGCAGAACCAGATGACTGCCGCTCTGCTGCAGAACCAGGCGGGTAACTATGTGGCTCCGACTGCAGCCAACTTTCAGGCCGCAGCTGCCGGTGCCGACTGGGCGCATGCCGAGGGTTACTACATGGTGCTGACCGCCCAGCCGGGTGCCAATTCCTGGCCGATCACCGGTGCATCCTTCATCCTGATGTACAAGTCGCAGGACAATGCTGCACAGGCCAAGGAAGTGCTTAAGTTCTTCGAGTACAGCTTCAAGAACGGAAGCCAGGCCGCGATGGATCTGGATTATGTGCCGATGCCGGAAGCCGTCGTGAAGATGGTTGAGGCAACCTGGGCCAGCGAGCTCAAGGACACCTCGGGCAAGGCAATCTGGAAGTAATGTAAACACTGCTGTCACCTTCGCGGTGACGGTTTGCAAAACAAGCGCTGGGGAGAGGCGAGAGGAGCCGGATGGAAATCCGGCTCCACTGTTGGCAACAAATAGAGTTGTCCGGTTTTAGAGCACAAGGGTTGTCCGGTTTGGTTTTGGTTCATATTGCTGCCTTCAGCCTTGGTAGTGGTAGTTCCGGCTTGCTGGCCTTGGGCTTCAGAAGAGGCTGAAACTCGGCGAGTTTTCTTGGCCCGTGGAAGATGGCCATGCTGCCATCGGTATAGCAGTGAACACGCACTCTGGCTTTGACATAATGGTGTCGGTATTCATTGCTGGGGATTTGCAGGGTTCTGCCCTCAAAGCTGACGGTGTTGTCTTTGTTGACTGTGCGTTCGTGC
>MNXA01000035.1 GCA_001871195.1 Zetaproteobacteria bacterium CG1_02_55_237 | reverse complement strand
AAGCACGAACGCACAGTCAACAAAGACAACACCGTCAGCTTTGAGGGCAGAACCCTGCAAATCCCCAGCAATGAATACCGACACCATTATGTCAAAGCCAGAGTGCGTGTTCACTGCTATACCGATGGCAGCATGGCCATCTTCCACGGGCCAAGAAAACTCGCCGAGTTTCAGCCTCTTCTGAAGCCCAAGGCCAGCAAGCCGGAACTACCACTACCAAGGCTGAAGGCAGCAATATGAACCAAAACCAAACCGGACAACCCTTGTGCTCTAAAACCGGACAACTCTATTTGTTGCCAACACGTGGACCCGGCTACAACGAGATTGCTGAAATTGCCCGACATACTACCGTTCAAGCCCAGATTGCCGACCACACGGTTAATTGTTGTTGGCGTTGTTGCATTATCAACAATATTGAGCACCACACTGGAACCAACCACCTTGCCGGTAATGAAGTTGGCGCCAGATGTGCCAGAAACATCACCATTGGCTGCCACGGTAATGGATCCATCCACGAAATTTCCGTTCGCCGGATTAACTAGGGCAGCAGTGTTGGCAATGGCCTTCGCGGTTGTAACATCAGTCTCAGAAACCGCGATGGCAAACAGCTTATAGGTTCCTGCAGAAACCGTACCTCCGAGGGTGCCTGCCGTCAGCTTCTTGAAGGCAGCGGTCTTCAGGCCGACGTTGGCGGCCAGGGATGGATCCTCATACAGACCGTTGGTGCCAGTATTGGCGGTCAGGCCAAACGCGGTAAGCGCATTGGCCTGCGCAGTCGCCAGAGTGTCGCCCCTGTCAACGCGATCAAACACGTCCTTGGTCAGCGGCGTCACATTGAATGTAGTCAGTCCATTGGCACCGGTGGTGTTACCAATAAACAGCATGGTGGGAGCAGGCATACCGGTATCGATATCGGTACCGCCAGTGGCCTTGATGTAGATCGGATCGGGTGCCGTGGCAACCGTCAGGGTGATGGTGAATGCGCCAGCGGTATCAGTTGAGCCTGTGCCCACCTGCGTAGTCATCGCCTGATCGCTATATAGCGTCAGGGTCGCGCTGCTCACCCTGCCGTCAACCACGGTGCCAGAAAGAGATGGGTTTACTGCTGTGCCATTTCCACCGCATGCAGATATACCTGCCACCGCTAGAAATATAGCAATAAGAAAAACCGTGCGCTGCGCGTGAGCCCGAAAATCAATCATGACTACTTCTCCTTGAGTTTGAATGGATCGTGGGCACCCAGCCCGAGTGAAAACATTATAGTTCAAAACCACAAACTAATCAAGGATGAATATGTTGTTGGTCAACAAACCCTTGCCTGATAACAATACTGCGATACGGTGCGCAAACCGAATTGAAAATTAGAAGAGGTCGGTATTCGCATGACATCCATCAAGCTGAAAAAACACCTGTGGCTGGTAGCTCTGTTCCTGCTCGCCCTGCCTTTGTTTTGCTGGCTGCAATGGCAGCCGAAGGCATGGTTTGACAATCAACTGGCTGCCAACGGCCTGGCAGGTAAACTCAGCTATGCCGACGTGGGAAAATCTTTCCCGGGATTCAAGCTGAGCGGTGCTAATATCACCCTGCCGGATGGCAAAACCATAGCCTGTGATGAAATCATCTTGCGCCCGGCATTTTCAGCACTTCTGCACGGCGAACAGGGTTTATTTGTCCGGGCCAGGACTGAAGGAATAAACCTTGAGTCGGTTGTTGCCATGCAGGATGGAAAATTGAAGCTGAGCGATGTGACAATCATCGCCGATGCTTCAAAGCTGACCCGATTCGATTCACGCCTTCTGTTGCTTGGCCTGCAGGGTGAAATGGCGCTCAAGGGACATGCTCTGCTACAGGCAACCAATGGCCTGCCGCTGGATGGTGATGTGAACCTGCTTTGGAACAAACCCTCTTCTACCCTGCTGACCGCCGGCATGGATAGCATTGAGGTCAATCTTGCCGCCAGCGAAACGCAGGGTGCAAAGGAATGGTCGTGGCAGATTGGCGGCCAACCGGAAATAATTAGCGGCAAGGGAAAAATCATGTCTGGCGGCATGGATATCCGCCAGTGGCAACTGCACGGCTCCCTCCGTACCGCAAAAGACAAGCCTGAACTCGTTCTCTCCGGCACCCTGGGTGCACCACATTGGCAATAAGGCATAAGCAAATACACAGATAATCTGGATGTTTCTGTCGCGTCAGCTTGCACCGCTAACGCTCGCCGGAGCTATGGCCAGCAACGTCATAACATACCTATACATTAGTGAAGAAGTTTCTGAATGTTCAGAATATCCTTTGATTGCGTAAAAAATCCGGCACACCTATATTCGATTCATGTTTTTGATGGGGAAGAAACAATGAAAAAAATATTTTGCGGAATATGTCTGACACTATTGTTATCAAGCCACGCTTGGGCTGGCGATGAGTATGAAAAGACGGTTACCGTTGAAACCTTAGCCAAAACGAGCTCAAGTTGGGATGGAAGCGCGCTACCCAACTATTCAACAGGTGTTCCAGAGGTGACGGTTCTAAGGATTGTGATTCCGCCGAAGGTGAAATTACCGGTGCATAAACACCCTGTAATCAATGCAGGGGTATTAATAAAAGGTGAACTCACTGTTGTTAGGGAAGATGGCAAGACACTGCATCTGAAAGCTGGCGATTCAATAGTCGAACTGGTTAATAAGTGGCACTACGGAAAAAATGAAGGCGATGAACCGGCAGAAATCATTATAGTCTATTCTGGCGTGCAGGGCACACCGATAACCGTTAAAAAATAGATTGGCGTATGACACGTATACTGAAAAGCCGGACTGCGCCAATCGCAGGCATATAATGCGCCCTCCTGTTGCCGGCTTCCTGCTCACCGCGTATTGCGGCTTAATTTTTTTCCTGTCCAGCCAATCGAGGCTGCCCATGCCCATGCTGTTTTCAGCCGAGGACAAGCTTATCCATGCCGCCGCCTATGCCCTGATGGGCCTACTTGCATGGATGACGTTTTCCCGCGAGCAACGCCCGCTAATGATGGTTTGTATCGTTTCCGTACTATTTTGTTCGCTATACGGACTCAGCGACGAGTGGCACCAGAGCTTTGTACCGGGACGCGATGCCAGCCTTGGCGATTGGCTGGCGGACACGTTAGGGGCAGTGCTGGCGGTGAGCGGACTTTTCAACCTTGCGCAACAACGCCTCTCAGCCCCTTGCAGGAATCCGGATCAGCGCTGATCCATGGGGGTGTAGTGCAGGCCGTGCTCGCCCATATAAATCTGGCTAGGACGGTAGATGCGATTATTGCTCAGTTGTTCCTTCCAGTGCGCCAGCCAGCCGGCCACACGCGACACTGCGAAAACCGGGGTAAACAGATCGGTCGGAATGCCCAGCTTGCGATAGACAATCCCGGAATAGAAATCGACGTTTGAGCACACACCCTTGGCGCCCAGCGTGCTCTTGGAGAGCTCCTCGACCTGGCGGGCGATTTCATAGGTCAAATCCGAGCCGACTGTCTCGGTAAGCTGTACATAAAGCGCCTGTAGAAGCGTGGCGCGCGGGTCTTTCGTTTTGTACACACGATGCCCGAGACCGGCAATCTTCTCTTTGTTGGCCAGCTTGGCATTCAGATACGACTCAACCCGATCCACGGTGCCGATTTCATCGAGCATATACAGCACATCCTCGTTGGCGCCGCCATGTAAGGGGCCCGACAGTGTGCCAATCGCCGCACTGATTGAGGTGTAGGGGTCAGCCTCGGTTGAAGCCGTTACCAGTGCTGAAAAGGTGCTTGCATTCATGGTGTGCTCGGCATGCACAATCAGCGCCACATCGATAATGCGTTCGCTCAGTTCATTCGGTTCCTCGCCAGTCAGCATGTAGAAAAAGTTGGCGGCATGCGAAAGATCATCGCGCGGTGCAATGGGGTCGTCGCCATGACGCATGCGGGCATGCGCTGCTACCAGCGTCGGCATCTTGGCTATCAGATTAATGCATACCTGATTGACGGTATCTTCATCCAGGCGACCAGCAGCATCCTTGGGAAAAGGATAAAACATACCGAGCGCAGCCACCGTGGCCTGCAGGGAATCCATCGGATGCGCCGACTCAGGAAAACATTTCATCATATCGCGAATGCGAAACTTGATGCGCCGGTGATGGCGCAACTCATTGTCAAAGCTATTCAATTCATCCGCTGTGGGCAGGTGCCCGTAGAGCAGCAGGTAAGCTGTCTCTTCATAGCTGCTTTTTTCAGCCAGCTCCTCGATATCAATGCCACGATATTCAAGATGACCACGCTGACCATCGACATAGGACACCGATGACTCGGCTACATGGATGCCTGCCAGACCGGGAGAATATGTGGGTTTTTCCTTGGCTTCGGGCTTATCGGTCATGGATTGTGCTCCGTTTTTTTCTGTAGCCGCTCACTGGCTCGGATGATGAGGCTGTGCAGGATAGCAAATTAGCCTGTGATGAACAGACCGAAAGCCTTCCGTCTTGTCGGAATCAGCCGCCCTTACCCAGAGGATGTGCCCGATTGACCGCCTCATGCAGGCGAACGCGGGAAATATGGGTATAGATTTCCGTAGTGCTGATATTGGCATGGCCAAGCAACATCTGCACAGCGCGGAGATCAGCGCCATGGTTCAAAAGATGGGTGGCAAAAGCATGGCGCAGGGTATGCGGAGACGGCATCTGACGCAGCCCTGCCTGCCGGGCATAGATACGCAGGCGCTGCCAGAAATTCTGTCGCGTCATGGCGCGCCCGCCACGACCGGGAAAAAGAAACTGACTGCTAATGGCCGGCTTCTGGATACGGCGCATGGCCTGCCAGCGATTCACCCACTCACAAGCCTCCTCGCCAAACGGCACCAGCCGCTCCTTGTCCCCTTTGCCAATCACACGCAGCAGCATGGCCCTTGTATCCACCTGCGACACACGCAGACTGACCAGTTCGCTGACCCGCAGGCCCGAGGCGTAGAGGATTTCAAGCATGGTACGATCCCGCAGGCCATGCAGCGTCGCCGTATCCGGAGCAGCCAAAAGAGCCTCAACCTCGGTTTCGCTAAGCATTTTGGGCAGCGGCCTGCGACGGCGCTGTGGCGGCAGACGCTTACAGGGGTGGTCGCTTCGTGTGCCTTCAGCGAGCAGGAAGGAAAACCATGTGGATAAGGCACTGCGCTTGCGCCGCAGGGAGGCATCGGCAAGCCCGTTGCGCCTCAGTGCGGAAAGATAGGCAACGATATGTTCCTCGCCAGCGGTAAATAGATCGCTTCCCTGCTTTTCGAGGAAGGCTCCGGCCTGCTGCAGGTCTGCCATATAGGATGAAACGGTACGTGGCGACCAGCCGCGCAGCATGGCCAAGCGGTGTAATAAACCCTCTGCGCGCAGCATGGACTCCGACGGCGAACTATCAGCTTCAATCATGGGCTGATCGTCCGACGGCAGCTATCAATTGTCCAGCTTGTGGAAAGCCGCCCGATTCAGGCGGCGGCAGGCGACTCCTGCACGGCCGGGCGTACCGATGAAGAACGCACATACCGATTGAGCAGTGCCATCAGCACCAGAGCAAGCACGAAAACCAGCATCTGCATACCACTCGGCTGATCGCTGTAACCGGTCATCACACGCAGCACTTCCCCGATCATACCGGATTGTGGCAGCCAGGCCGATGTGTTCCACAATGGATCGACAAGGGCCGGAAGCATGTCAATCATGACGAGGTTCTCCACTGCCTGTGATGCCATGCCGGCCGCCAGTACAATCAGCACCCAGCCGATGACACCAAACAAATGGCGCAATGGAATACGCACCAGCCCGCGATAAATCACATAGCCGGTAATTCCCCCAAGCAAAACCCCGAGGCCTGCGCCCATCAATACCGAGGCCCCGTCCTGCTGTACCGTTTGCGCCGCGCCAAAAAGAAAGAACACGGCTTCCCCACCTTCGCGCAACACGGCGGCAGCAGCAACTACGGCCAGCGCAGTACGCGGTGCATCGCCATCCATCACTGATTGCCCAACACGGCGCATCTTTTCAGCCATCTCACGGCCATGACTGCTCATCCACACCACCGTCCAAGCAATCAGCGCTGAGGCAATACCCAGAATCGCTGCATTAAAAATAAATTCCCCATCGCCATTTGCGGAGCCTTCGATCTCCTCCATAAACAGGGCAAAAAGCACCGCACCCACAATGCCCGCACCGATGCCCGCACCGATCCACTGGCGGCTAAGTCGCATGCCTTTAGTGGCTGCGAACAGCACACCAAGTACCAAGGCCATTTCAAGCATTTCGCGAAAAACAATAATCAGTGCTGATGTCATAATAATCCTCTTTATTTGGAAGCGTTGCGGCAAACAGCGCAAAGGCCGAACAGAACCAGTTGATGGCCGGTCATTTCGAAATCCTTCTCAAGCGCAATGGCTTCCTGCAAGGCTTCAATCTTTTCATGCGAAAACTCTTCGATGTGACCGCAGACGGTACAGAGCATGTGATCGTGGTGAGACTTGTCGGCACGCTCATAGCGCTTGCGATCGTAAAACTGGATGCCTTCGATCAGTCCCGCCTCTTCAAGGGCGGTCAATCCGCGATAAACCGTTGCAATGCCCACTGATTGCCCGCGATCACTTAATTCGCGGTTCACCTCTTCGGCATCCCAATGCCGATTGCTGGAGTTAATTAAATCAAGGATTGCCTGTCGTTGTATGGTTAGTCGCTGCATGGGTGGAATGATAACCATTATCATTATACAATACAACTCCCCTATTGCACATAATGCGCACATGCCATTTCTACGTGACGAAGAAAGCGCTATTCTTCGCGCATGGCATATTACGAACTGATGATTGAGACTGATTTTGCGGCTGCGCACAGCCTGCGCGGCTATCCCGGGGACTGCGCCCGACTGCACGGACACAACTGGCGGGTAGAGCTTTACGTCGCCTGTGAAGCCCTAGACGATATCGGCCTTGCCGTGGACTACAAAATCCTCAAGCAGGAACTCAAGGCAGCCCTGGCCGACTGGGACCATTACAATCTCAACGACGTGCCACCCTTCGACAGCATCAACCCTTCCAGTGAGAATGTCGCCCGCGTTCTGTATGAGCGCATGGCCAAACGACTTAATGATGAGCGTCTGCGCGTATCGCGTATCGCCATTGGTGAAACCTGCACGGCAAAAGTCATCTACCGCCCCTGATCAGGGCTTGCCAAGCCCCAGCTGAACAAAAACGAGAGAACATGAGCCAAAAACCCATATACAGAGTTCAATTTATCAATCAGGAGAAGGTGTACGAGGTCTATGCGCACAGCGCCGGACCGTCCGGTATTCCCGGCTTTGTCGAAATCGGCGAGCTGGTCTTCGGTGAAAAATCCTCCCTGCTGCTCGATCCTTCCGAGGAGAGCCTGAAAAACGAATTCTCCGGAGTTAAGCGCAGCTATATCCCCATGCATTGCGTCATCCGAATCGACGAGGTTGAAAAACAGGGCAAGGCTAAAATCCTTAAAACCGATGGCGACAATAAAATCCGCAACTTTCCTGCCTCTGCCCTGATGCCACAGAAGCCCGACATATCTTCCTGAACGGCACCCTGCAAGCGCCCTTTGGCAATAAACACCTGTATCTTCAACTTGCAATGACACCAGTCTTTCCATCACACTGGCGTACCAACACAGAGAACGAGGGGCAAACATGGACAATCTGGACGAAGACGAATTCGGCACACGCCCGGCACCCACTGCCAGGGAAGACGAATTTGGCGCACGCCCGGCACCCGCTGCCAGGACCTTCCCCCTTAGCCTTATGCTTCGGCTTGCCGCTGCGGGTGTAGCACTATTACTGCTGTGGATGACGCTTGGACTTTTCTCACAGGTGGCCACCCTTGAGGGAAACATCAACACACTCCAACAGGATCAATCCAGAATCAGCAAGCAACTGGACAGCGTCATCAAGGCACTTGCCAATCATCTGAAACCACTGGAGATGAGCAGCACGGAATCGCAGGGGACATTATCGACTCCCCCGCCGCCCAAAGCCCTCCCTCCACGCACAATTCCTTCCCCACCGGCCCTTTCTCGCAAGCTTCCGATTCAACCTGTTGCCGAGCAGCGTGCGCCGGCAGCGCCCGCCAAACAGTCGAGGAGCAATCAGTCCCTGCCGGCTCCAATCAGCAGGGCTGATGTTGCCACCGGCAAGAGTAGTTCAAGTGGTGCCTGGGTGATCAATATCACCTCGGTCAGCAATCCTGAATCAGCCGATCAGGAAGTTACCCGACTGCAAGGCATGGGCATCAAGGCCGAAAGTTCCCGTGCCGTATCCAAAGGCAAGGTCTGGTACCGTGTCCGGGTGGCTGGTTTTGGCAGCCATGACGAGGCAAATGCCGCACGCCCTTCGCTTGAAACCCAACTTGGCATTCATGATACCTGGGTCGGGCAACAGGAGTAGAACCTTTTTATTCCCTGCTTTTGGGACGCCGATTAAGACAACATCGGTTTGACATCATGGTGCCGCCTTTCTAACGTCTCAACCTCTATTCTATTTAAACCCTAGCGAGATACATTCATGCCAAACATTCAACAATCCGAAACCGATTTCGCCGCTGCCCGCAAGCTGTTACCCGGCGGCGTGAATTCCCCGGTTCGCGCTTTCAAATCGGTCGGCGGCACACCGCGTTTCTTTGCCAAAGCCAGTGGCGCCTATGTCTGGGATGTCGATGGCAACAAATACATCGATTATGTCGGCTCCTGGGGGCCGATGATTCTCGGCCATGCGCACCCCGATGTGGTCAAGGGCGTGCAGGAGACTGCCGAGTTGGGCATGAGCTTCGGCGCACCGTGTGAGCTGGAGATCGAGCTGGCGCAGTTGGTCATCGATATGGTGCCATCCATCGAGGTCATCCGTTTTGTAAACTCAGGGACGGAGGCGACCATGAGCGCCCTGCGTCTGGCGCGCGGCTTTACCGGGCGCGACAAGTTCATCAAGTTTGACGGCGGCTATCACGGCCATGCCGATGGCTTTCTGGTCAAGGCAGGAAGCGGCGCCGCTACCTTCGGTGAGCCCGACTCCGCCGGCGTGCCTGCCGACTATGCCAAGCTGACCCTGACCGCCCCGTTCAACGATATTGAAGCAGTGAAAAATCTGTTCGCCGAAAACAAGGGCGAAATCGCCTGCATTATCGTTGAGCCTGTGCCGGGCAATACAGGTGTCATGCTGCTCAATGACAATGGCTTCCTGCAGCAACTGCGCGACATCTGCGATGCCGAAGGCGCACTGCTGATCTTCGATGAGGTGATGTGCGGTTTCCGTGTCGGTGCCGGTGGCGCGCAGCAGCGCTTCGGCATCATGCCCGATCTTACCTGCCTGGGTAAAATCATCGGCGGCGGTCTGCCGGTCGGCGCTTACGGCGGCCGTGAGGAAATCATGCGCAAGATTTCACCGGATGGCCCGGTTTATCAGGCTGGCACGCTATCCGGCAATCCGCTGGCTATGCGGGCAGGACTGGAAACACTTTCACGCCTGCGTGCACCGGGTTTCTATGAAGAACTGGAGCGTAAAACCACCCGTCTGGTCAAGGGCCTGCTGGCAGGCTGCAAGGAAGCCGGTGTCCCGGCTGTGGCCAATCAGGTCGGTGCCATGTTCACCGTATTCTTCACTGATCTTGATGCTGTTACCTGCTGCACGGATGTGAGCAAGCATTGCGATCTGGCCTTCTTCGGCAAGTTCTTCAACGCCATGCTTGATGAGGGCGTCTACCTCGCCCCCTCGCAGTACGAGGCAGCATTCATGTCGGCTGCGCACAGCGATGCGGACATCGATGCCACCATCGCCGCCGCCGGTCGTGCCTTGGCCAAGTTGACCGCATGAGCCTGATTGACGGTATCAAGTTCAACGAAGCGGGGCTCGTCCCCGCTATTGCGCAGGACGCCACAAGCGGCCGCGTGCTGATGATGGCCTGGATGAATGAAGAAGCGGTGCAGCAGACGATTGCAACAGGCTTCGCCCACTACTTCTCCCGTTCGCGCAACAAACAGTGGCAGAAAGGCGAATCAAGCGGCCATGTGCAGAAGGTGCTGGAAATGTATCTGGATTGTGATGGTGATACCCTGCTGCTCAAGATCGAGCAAACGGGTCCCGCCTGCCACACCAATCGCGAAAGCTGTTTCTTCAAGCAGCAGAAGAATGGAGAATGGGTCAGCATCGAGGAGCCGCTAAAATGAACAACAATGATATTCTGAAAGAATTGACCGCCATCCTCGAAGCACGAAAGAGCGAGCCCGCCGACAAATCCTATGTTGCATCGCTGTATGCCAAGGGGCTGGATAAGATACTTGAAAAGGTCGGCGAAGAAGCAACCGAAACCATCATTGCAGCCAAAAACAATGATCGCGAACAGATCATTTACGAAACGGCTGACCTGTGGTTTCACACCATGGTCATGCTGGCCGAGCGCGGACTCTCTGCTGACGACGTACTTGCCGAGCTCGCCCGCCGCTTCGGCGTTTCGGGTATTGCTGAAAAGGAATCAAGGACAAAGAAGGCCTGAGCCCGTTCCCACACCTGCCCGAGCGGTTGTATGCACATCGACAAGCATGAAATTCTGTCCCTGATGATCAATCAGCTGCGCGCTGATTTATCGGTATGCGAACAGGCGGTGAAAATCGCCCGTGATACAGCAACCCATGCCGATGCGCAGGGTTCGAGCAGATATGAAACCATGGGCCTGGAGGCCTCCTATCTGGCGCAGGGACAGGGACTTCGCCTGCTCGAGGTCGAGCGTTCGCTGGCCTATTTCATGCAACTGAAACTGCCTGCATCTACCGGTTCAATCGGCCTGTCTTCGCTCATCGTATTGCGTGATGAGCAGGGTGATGAGCAATTGCTCTGGCTTGCTGCCGATGCGGGTGGCATGAAAATCCAATATGCCGATACAACCATTACCGTGATTACACCCAAATCTCCCTTGGGGGCGGCACTGATCGGCAAAGCCGCAGGCGACGAACTTGATATCAGCATTGCAGGTGTAGAGCGCTACTACGAAGTATGTACGGTGTATTGATGCCAGCTCAGACTGAAAACAAACAGAAGGACATAACTGACTGGTTTATATATATGATTCGCTGCAAGGATGACCAGCTTTATACCGGCATCAGCACCGACGTGCAGCGTCGCTTTGCCGAACATCAATCAGGCAAGGGTGCAAAATACCTGCGCGGCAGAGGCCCTCTGCAGCTCGTTTTTCAGCAACAAGCCGGCTCGCATTCCGAAGCCCTTAAAGCAGAATTGGCCATCAAAAAATTAAGCAAAGCAGATAAAGAAAGCATCATCCGATCCGGCAACAGGATGTAAACGAATCAGTCTTCCTCTTCAGGCAGGTCGGGCAGGAGGAAGGGTAAGGCGCTTTCAAGCTTCTGCATAAACATAATGCCGCCATGCGGGGTGTCTATCTCCACACGCTCGTAGAGCCAGGCAAACAGAGCATCGGCTTCACCCGCTTCGGCAACCACATTCACTATCTCTTTCTCTGACGTTTGCGACAGCGACTTTCCACTGGTGGCGGCAAAGCGACCGATACCGCGCGCCTTGTGTGATGTGGCGCGCGTGACGCCGCGCTCACTCTTCAGATCCGCGATCACCGACATAGCCTTGCCCGTTGCAAGGATGCAGGTAATGAGCTTGGGCTTGGAAGGCTTCACAACTATTTTTCCAGACGCGCAATAATTTCCGGCGGAATATAGGTCGCGGCTTTCTCCAGATGCGTGACATACATGAATCCCATGCCGGGTGTATCCAGCTCTCCGGCCAGATACATCTTCTCAAAAATATGGTCGCGCTGATCGTTGGCAACCACGATGCTGATCACCTCTTTCTCCACTTCCACAGCCACACCCAGAATACCCAAACGTGTACGCACACCGCTGCCGCGCCCGTAGTAGGTCGTCGCGCCCTGTGCACCGGCATCCATGGCAACCCGCACGATATCGTCCGCCTTGCCTCGCTGCACGATGCATGTAATCAGGGATGCATCGGTCAGCACGGTAATCGCTCGCTGTTTCATTCAGGCCACCTCCATAGCTTCTTCCGCTGCCGCATGCCGTCGCTTGATCTGCCACTGGACCCACAGACCGGTGGTCAACACGGACAGAATGGGCCCGATGGATGCCATCGACAAAATACCAAAACCGTCAACCGCTCCGATAGCTCCACCCAAGCCAAGACCAAGAGCCAGCACCAGCGGCACAGTAACCGGACCTGTGGTCACACCGGCACTGTCCCATGCGATGTTGACGAATTCCTCACTGGAGAAAAACGTCAGGACGGCGGCAGCAAGGTAACCGGGGATAAGCAAGGCTGCGAGCGGCAGATCGAAGACCACCTTGGCCAGACCCAGAGCGATGCCACAGCCAACACCGATACTCACTGCCATCATCAGCATGGACTTGCGGAAAGCGCCATTGGTAAGGCTCTCGACGGTCAGGCCCAGGGCATTGAGTGCCGGCTCAGCCATGGTCGCTCCGAAACCCAGGAACCAGGCAAAAGCAACGGCAATGGCGATGCCGACGCCGTAATCATACAGGGGGGAAAGTGACACCGTATCGATTTGCAGGAAGGCCGCCGGCACCAGTCCGCCGGATTGGCCGCCGAGCGCGGAAAGCCCGTAGCTCAAACCCAGGTTGAAAACGATCATGCCCAGCACGCAAAGGACAATGCCGTAGGTAAGAATAGCGGGATGCTGAATTTTCTCACGCAGCAGATAGCGCATGACAAGAAAGAGGAAGGCAACCAGAGGCAGAATAGCCCGCATACCGAGGATAACCTCCTGCCCGGGCGTACTCTCATACCACGGAA
The DNA here is from genome assembly GCA_001871195.1 of Zetaproteobacteria bacterium CG1_02_55_237. Lineage (GTDB taxonomy): Bacteria > Pseudomonadota > Zetaproteobacteria > Mariprofundales > Mariprofundaceae > UBA1543. The sequence goes on along the minus strand of MNXA01000035.1, from coordinate 17,332 downwards.
CATCGGTAGCCGCAGATACAAGGCTGGCAGTCGCTAGCAGTTGATCCGGCGTCACGGTTGCCGTGATGTAGAGGGCCAGCAGCAGAACACCGAGAATAGGAAACAGGGATGCTAGTGTCACAATGCCGAAACCCGACAGCGAGGAGTTCCCGCGACCGGCAGCACCGGCAATGCCGATACCAAGCGCCAGCACCAAGGGCACGGTAACCGGCCCTGTGGTAACAGCACCGCAATCCCAGGCAAGCCCGAGCACCTGCGAAAGATTGGGATCGGTCATGAAATAGGCCGTCAGCCCGAGAATGGGCACAAGCGTGGCGTAAATCAGGGGTTTAAGACTCCAGCCATTGAGAAAGCGAAGCGTGCCAAGCACTGCCGCAAAGCCGACGCCGAGGCCAACCACCAGAACCAGAACCTCCGACCAGCCGTTAAGCATGGCGTGCAGGTAAGGTGCTTTTTCAGGATCGACAATGGAACCGGCAGTTTTCAGCGCACCTATTGCGGGCTCCGCGAAGGTCACGCCGATGCCCAACAGTAGCGCGACAAGCAGGACCACGGGCAATGGCGACTTGGCCGGCAGCACACTGCCGATGGTCTCGCCAAAGGGCATCAGGCCGAGCTTCAGCCCTTCCATGAACAGCATCAGGCCAATGATCACAGCGGTCAGGCCAGCGGTAATCGCGCCCGCCTCAGCTATATGCGTGCGCAAAATAAGTATCTGGAACAGAGCCAGGTAGATAGCCAGAGGAAGCACGGTTTTCAGCTGATCGAAAAAACGTACGCTGATATAAGGCGTTAGCAGCCTGTAAACATCGAGGGGGCGAAGCCTTACCCGTCGCCGGGAACGCCGCCCGCTCACCTTCCGCGAGGCAAGCTCATTGTAACTGATTTGATGCTGGTTACTGGCGATTTCGTGAACGTAATCCCCAAACCGTATCGGTCTGAACATGTGCAGATGATGGCACAAGCTTCAACGATGGAAAAGTCCCATCCAGAGCCAAACTTATGACCTTTCCTTGGAACGACAACGGTACCGAAGTTGCGGTTACAAGCCTCTTTCCTCTATACTCAGACCATCAGCAATCTGGGCTGATGCTTCCCTGAAACCAGAGCCTGGAGGAAGATATGATCGCCTCGAACGTCATGACTACAAACCTGCTCAGCCTGCATGCGGATGCGCTGGTCAAGGATGCTGTCGCACTGTTCCGGGAATCAGCAGTGCATGAATTCCCCGTTGTGGACAGCATGGGCAAGCTGGTGGGTGAGGTCAGCTCCCGTTCGGTCCTGCATTATGCGGTTCCGGCTTACGCCTCCAGTGAACTGCTGGCAGCGATGCGTAGCGGCCCTGACATCAAATCCTTATACGCCAACCTTGAGGCAGAACTGGAGCAACCGCTTTCCAAGGTGATGTCGCTGGACGTGCAGAGCGTGACGGAGAAAACACCCACCAGTGCAGTGGCCGCCATGATCATCACCGCGACGGGCGACTCAAGCCATGTGTACGTCATTGATGATGACGGTCAGCTTCTCGGAGCCATTTCAGCGCGCGATATCATCCGCCGCCTGCCCGAACATTCCGGCGCATAGGGCCTTCGGGGATGCCTGCCAGAGATACAAACTGACCCATCTGCCATGGCACAGATCCTTATCCTCTATTCCAGCACCGATGGCCACACCAGAGAAATATGCGGCAGGATTCAATCGATCATTGATCAGCACGGGCATGAGACCCGATGCATCTCGATGAACGACGCAGCAGATATCAAACTCGATGGGTTTGATAAAATCGTTGTCGGGGCAAGCATCCGCTACGGCAAGCATCAAAAGCAGGTATTCGATTTTGTCGCTCACAATGAAAAGCTTCTGGCCAGCAGGCCAAGCGCCTTCTTCTCGGTGAATGTTGTTGCCCGCAAAGCGCACAAGAATCAACCCGACACCAACCCCTACATGCTGAAGTTTCTCAAACAGGTTGCATGGCAGCCCGATGCGCTGGCCGTTTTCGCCGGCAAGATCGACTATAAGAAATATCGCTTCCTGGACCGCCAGATGATCCGCCTGATCATGTACCTTACCCACGGCCCGACCCATCCCGACACGGAGGCCGACTTTACCGACTGGGAACAGGTCGAGATGTTTGGCAAAATTATTTGTGGCATGCAGAAAAAGCCAGCGCAATGAGCCCTACCCCGCATAAAACACCCACCGTCTGGCACACGCTTGAAGCTGATGCGGCCCTGCAAATTCTAAAATCCTCCGCTACGGGCCTAACATCGGAAGAGGCAGGACAACGCCTGGCCGAGCATGGCCCGAACGCCATCCCGGAAGAACGGCATCGCTCCATCTTCGCCATGATTCTGGGGCAGTTCTCCGATTTCATGATCATTGTGCTGCTGGCAGCGGCCTTCATCTCCGGCTTCATCGGTGAGCCACAGGACACCATCGCCATTCTGGTAATCGTGCTGCTCAACGCCGTGATCGGCGTGGTGCAGGAATTTCGGGCAGAACGCGCCGTCGCCGCTCTGCGCGCCATGGCGGCACCGGAAGCGCGTGTATTGCGTGACGGACAGACTGTTACCCTGCCTGCTGCCGGGCTCGTACCGGGCGATGTGGTGTTGCTTGAGGCAGGCAATATCGTGCCGGCCGACCTCAGGCTGTTACAGGCTGAAGAGATGCAGGCCGACGAATCCGCCCTGACCGGCGAATCGCATCCGGCCGGCAAGCTGGCCGCCTGCCTGGACAATGCCGAACTACCGCCGGGCGACCGGCATAATATCGCCTTCAAGAGCAGCCTGATCACGCGCGGCGCAGGCCTGGGCGTGGTCGTCGCAACGGGGCCAAACACCGAGATCGGGCGGATTGCCGAACTTTTGCGTGGCGAGGCAGGCGTAAAGACCCCGCTGCAAATCAGGCTGGCGCGCTTCGGGCGTTACCTTGCTCTGGCCATCCTGGCCATCTGTGTGGTGGTCTTCGTTGCCGGCCTGCTGCAGGGCCAGCCGGTGATGCTGATGTTCCTGACGGCCGTGAGTCTGGCTGTGGCGGCTATCCCCGAGGCCCTGCCGGCCGTGGTCACCATATCGCTGGCCTTCGGCGCCAAAAAGCTTATCCGGCATCACGCACTGGTGCGCAATCTGCCCGCTGTGGAAACCCTTGGTTCGGTCACCTATATCTGCAGCGACAAGACCGGCACCCTGACCCAGAACCGCATGAGCGCCGAGCTGTTCTTTGCCGCAGGCGCGCGGCACACGGAGCTACCCGACCCGTCGAGTGAACTTGCATGGGCGGAGCTGGGCCGAGCCATGGCTCTGAACAACGATGTGGCAGAGATCAATGGCAAGGCTGCGGGCGAACCGACCGAACTGGCGTTGTTTGAGGCAGCCCTGAAGTCCGGTTTCGACAAGTCTGCTTTGGAGACATTATCGCCAAGGCTTGCGGTCCTCCCTTTCGACAGCCAGCGCAAGCAGATGACGACTTTGCACGCATCAGATTCAGGCGTTGTCGCCTATATCAAGGGTGCTCCGGAGCGGGTGCTGTCTCAGTGCCTTCAGGCCGACGGGGCATTCGATGCCACGGAGGTGCTGGCCGAGGCGACAAAGCTGGCGCACGAGGGTTACCGCGTGCTGGCCTTCGCCAAACGCGAATTTGCAGCCATGCCGAAATCAACAACTACCGAAACGATTGAACAGGCGTTGACCTTTCTGGGTCTGGTTGCGCTGATCGATCCGCCGAGACCCGAGGTGCCGCAGGCCGTGGCAGATTGCCTGACGGCGGGGATTACCCCGGTGATGATCACCGGCGACCATCCGGGCACGGCCATGGCCATGGCCAGGCGCATGGGCATCACCGACGATGCGCATGCCCTGCTCAGCGGTGAGAAGCTGGCCAAGCTGAGCGACGAGGCATTTGCCAGCATGGTCGAATCCGTGCGGGTTTATGCTCGGGTTACGCCGGAACAGAAGCTGCGTATCGTCAAGGCGCTGCAGGCCAATGGTGAGTTTGTCGCTATGACCGGCGACGGGGTGAACGATGCCCCGGCGCTGAAGCGTTCCGGAATCGGCGTGGCCATGGGCCTGAAGGGCACCGATGTGGCGCGTGAGGCGGCGGATATGGTGCTGCTGGACGACAACTTCGCCAGCATCGTCACGGCGGTCAAATCGGGAAGGCGCATCTTCGATAACATCCGCAAGTTCATCAAGGACACCATGAGCTCGAACTCGGGCGAAATCTGGACGCTGTTTTTAGCCCCCTTCCTCGGCCTGCCCATCCCCCTGCTGCCAATTCACATCCTGTGGATCAACCTCGTCACCGATGGTCTGCCCGGACTGGCCTTCACGGCCGAGCCAGCCGAGCCCGGCATCATGCGCCGCCCGCCGAGGCCGCCTGAGGAAAGCATTTTCGCGCACGGCATGTGGCAGCACATCGTCTGGGTGGGCCTGTTCGTCGGAGGTATCTCGATTGCCTCCCAAGCCTGGGCCATCTCGCGCGGCGTCGAATACTGGCAGACGGTGGTATTTACCGTGCTCACCGTATCGCAGTTGTTTCATTCGCTGGCCGTGCGCAGCGAAACAGAATCCCTGTTCCGCATCGGCCTGTTCAGCAACCTGCCCATGCTGGGTGCCGTGCTGCTCACCCTACTGCTGCAACTAGCCGTGATTTACCTGCCCGCGATGAACAGCATCTTCCACACCCAGCCCCTGCCCCTGTTCGATCTGGCTGTCTGCCTGGGCTTGTCTTCCCTCGTTTTGTTTGTTGTGGAAATCGAAAAACTCCTCATGCGCCGCGGCATGATTTACAGGAACAACTAAAACCCTTCCGGCCGTGGCCGATCCAACAAAAACATTAAGGTATTACCCGTAAATGCCGATAAAAAGCATATGGACAGTATGCTGCCAAAAAATGGGCATATATCCCCTGAACGACATACATGATGACAGCGGAAATAAAGGGAGAAAAATGAATACAACTTCGTTGAGCAACCCAGGAGCAGGATCAGCAATGGAGGCCCCAGCATCTCCACCGATGACTCCACGCCATGTCGTGACCGGGAGCCTGATGTCATGAGTTCCACACTGGTCGATGAACTGTTTGAAATACGGGAACTGCTCAAGGGCGAGGATACCGATCAGGCATCCGCCAAATTGCGCCAGCTCATTGTCAAAGCCGAGAGAGGCGCGGAAAAAGAGGAGAATGCTTCCGACCCGCTCGCCGAACAGATAAGCAAATGGCTGCAGTTATTCCTCGCTGAGGAATATGCCGCCGAATTGAGCAGACAGGATAAAAGCCGCATCAATATTCAAGAGATTTCCCAGCATGTGGAGGAACGGCAGCAATTCCTTAGCGAAGGCCTGCTTGTACCTCCAGCACTATCCGGCATCCACCGCCTTTGTTCGCTGCTGGGCCATGTATGCAAGGCGCAAAACCTGAGTGAGGGCGTTTCAGAGCTGCGGAGTTACCTCAGCCACCATTTAATCATGGATGAAAGTCTGCGGCAGGAGGTTGCAAATCTGAGCCAATCCATGGTCGCCTCCCTGACCAGCCTGCAGGAGATCACCAGCAATATGGGGGACGACAACTCGGAGCTGAATCAGGCCAGAAACATCCTTGCCGAACAACTGCCCGAAGACCCGAAGGCAGCGCTGGCTCACCTGCGCCGTGCCTGTGATGCCCTCGCCTCTGCCGAAGGCAAACTGGGTTCCGCCGTTAAAAGCATCACCGAGCAGATGAAAACCAATGTCCAGGAACTGGGTGAATTGCGCAGCCATCTCGAAGAGGCTCAGAAGGAAGCCCGAAATGACCCGCTGACAGGTCTGGCCAACCGGCGCGAGCTCAGAAGCTACTTCGATGCCATGGGTGACGGGCCTGCCAGCCTGCTCATGCTGGATTTGGACTATTTCAAGAAGGTTAACGACACCTACGGCCATGATGCCGGCGATGAAGTGCTGGCGGAAATAGGAAAGCGCCTGTCAGAAAACACCAGTGAAGGTGACATCGTGGCACGCATCGGCGGCGAAGAGTTTGTCGCCGTCCTGACGGGTGTGGCCGTTTGGCAGGTTCTCAGCATTGCAGAAAAGATTCGCCAAGCCGTTACGGAGAAGGCGATCAGCACGGCTGCCGGAGAAATCCCCGTCACCCTGAGTATTGGTGCCGCCTCCCGCTTCACCAAGGAAAGCATCTCCGAGTGGAAAAAACGGGCTGATATGGCGCTCTATGAAGCAAAGCAGAACGGCCGAAATTGCACCAGACTGTCGAGTGTTTAAGGGCTTACCAGATCAAGCAGGCCAACATCTTACTTCATCGAGTGCTTGAAACCGGCCGACCTAGGTCATTCGCATCACTGCCTGGCTTGGATTTGTGCAGGGTCTCTGCTCACCCTGGCGCATGAGTTTTGGTCCCTTTATTTACCTTGGCAAAGAATCATGATGGATGGCTTTATCGCCACCCGTTCTATTGGAGAAACGACAGGCTTTTTCTGCCATGGCAACAAGTTCATCGATACTGACCATCAGGTTGTCCATATGCAGTCGATCACACATCACTGTGGCTGCACCAATGCAGCAGGCTCCACCATGTGCTTGAATCACCCCTTTGAATGCATTGCGAATTCGTTCCGCCAGTATCATCGAAGCCTTTGCATCCGTGTAGGGAAGAATGACGGCAAACAGGTTGTCACCAAGCCGATCAATCATATCAGACTCGCGCACATTCATTTCAATTTTATGATGCACCTCACGCGTCAGTTCTTGCAGCTCCGCCTGCTCTGTATTGATATCGACCATGAGCAACAACAGTGAGGTGGAAGCTTCCTTTCTGGCGGCCAGCTTGAAGACCCCGTTCATCAGCTCGTAAAGGTGCTTGTATTTAACATGCGCCGCAGGTGCATCCGCCTGCACCTGCGGCGGCCATTCAAGATATTCGGGCAGATCGTCATGGAGCTTGTACCAAGGGGCCTTGTGGCCGGTGAATATATGCTGGACAGGACGCACACCCGGATCGCCGTCAATCGTTCCCATGCGGAATACGTAGTGTTCCTGATCCTCGCGCTTGGCATAAATTTGCGAGCCACAGTTGCTACAGAAGTAACGCCGTTTGCCCGGTGAGGATTCGTAGAACTTCAACAAGGCTTCACCGGCTGTAAAAGCGAGGTCGGCCAACTGGACGCTTGCTACCGATGAAAAGGCTGAAGCATGCGCCTTGCGGCAACTGGGGCAGTGACAATGGGTGATTGGCCCCATCTCACCTCGAATTTCATACCTCACCTGCCCGCACAGACAGCTTCCTGTAATCATAGATACTTCCCCTGGATAGAAAACCCGCCTTGATACCTGAAATCGCAAGCAAGCACGTTCAGAACCTATAACCGCATGCTCGCTGTGACAATATTGTTACGCCATCTCCCTATCTTTGTTCCGATGAATATCGTGATGTGTTTGTGCCCCATCCCCTCCAGGACGAAGTGCCGGGTGCATTCCGACCGGAATATCTGCATGATTCGCCCCATGCAAACATCTGCTGCATCATCAGCAACCGGAGCCGGAACCATGTTTGAACTTATCCCCGCCATCGATCTCAAGGGCGGCCACTGCGTGCGCCTCAAGCAGGGTCGTATGGAGGATGCCACAGTCTACGGAGACGACCCGGCAGCCATGGCCCTGCACTGGCAGAGTCTGGGCGCCACACGCATGCATGTCGTCGATCTGGATGGTGCTTTTGCCGGCAAGCCGGCCAATCGTGCCGCCATCGAAGGCATCTGCGCGGCACTGGATATCCCGGTGCAACTGGGCGGCGGCTTGCGCGATCTTTCGATGATTGAGGGCATGCTGAATTTGGGCGTGCAGCGCGTGATTCTGGGTTCCGTGGCCGTATCCAACCCCGCACTGGTGCGCGAGGCATGCACTGCATTTCCGGGTCAGGTTTGCGTCGGCATCGATGCCAAGGGCGGCATGGTCGCCGTACATGGCTGGGACGATGTCACCGATGTGGCAGCAGTCGATCTGGCCAGAAAGTTTGAGGACGACGGCGTATCGGCCATCATCTACACCGACATCGCCCGCGACGGCATGCTCACCGGCCCGAACATCGAGGAAACCGTGAATCTGGCGCGTGCCATTTCCATTCCGGTGATTGTTTCCGGCGGCATCGCCCGCATGGAAGATGCCGAGGCCTGTGCTGCACATCTCGCCGATGGTATCTGCGGTGCCATCACCGGACGCGCCATCTACGAAGGCACGCTCGACTTCGCCGCCGCCATGCAGGCCCTTAAATGATAAAGGCATTCACCACGGAGTGCGCAGAGTTACACAGAGTAAGGCGTATATCCAATGGATCAGATTCTAACTCTGCGAAACTCTGTGTCCTCTGCGGTTCAAGTTTATGCCTGTCCTTCATGGTGAATAAATCATGTTGAGCAAACGCATTATCCCCTGCCTGGACGTAGCGCACGGGCGCGTGGTCAAGGGCGTGCAGTTCGTCGATATCATCGATGCGGGTGACCCTGTTGAAGCCGCCATCAAATATGACGAACAGGGTGCCGATGAGTTGTGTTTTCTGGATATCCGCGCCTCGCATGAAAGCCGCGATACCCTCTACCACATGGTCACCGAGGTAGCCGAACATGTGTTTATGCCGCTCACCGTGGGTGGTGGCGTGAAGGCGCTGGGAGATATCGAAAACCTGCTGCATGCAGGTGCCGACAAGGTATCCATCAACACCGCAGCGCTCTTTACCCCGGAACTGGTCAAAAATGCCGCCGAACGCTTCGGCTCCTCAACCATTGTCGTGGCCATTGATGCCAAAAGAGTGGAAGATGAAAACGGTGGGCACTGGGAATGCTTCACGCACGGCGGACGCAAACCCACCGGTATCAATGCCGTGGAATGGGCGAAAAAAATGTCCGACTTCGGCGCCGGCGAGATACTGCTGACCAGCATGGATGCCGACGGCACCAAGGCCGGCTACGACATCCCGCTGACCCGCGCCGTAGCCGATGCCATCACAGCCAATGTGATTGCCTCCGGTGGTGTGGGTACGCTGGAGCACATGGCCGAGGGCCTCTCCGCAGGCCGCGCCGATGCCGTACTAGCTGCCAGCATCTTCCATTTCGGCACCTTCACCATCCGGCAGACCAAGGAATTCCTTGCAGCAAGGGGCATTCCGGTACGGCTTGCATGATGCGCCCAGTGCAGGCCGGAAAGCGAAAGGCAAAGCCCTCCTCCTGTTTTCCTGTGCCTGCTGATACACTCAGCTGATGGAATGGGCCCAGCAATTCGTTGAGCAATACGGCTATTGGGCCGTATTCATCTGGACATTCATCGAAGGTGAATCGGTTTTCATCGCCGCCGCAGCACTATCCGCCGCCCACCTTATGGATCCGTGGAAGGTCATCGTCGTGGCTGCCTGCGGGGCCTTCGCCGGTCATATGGCCTTCTTCGCACTGGGCCGCTGGAGGGGCATGCAGATCATTCTGTCTGTGCCGTTTCTGGCCAGGCATTACCCCAAGGCAAATCTCATCCTCGATAAATATGCGCATTGGTCGATCTTCATTTTCCAGTACCTGTACGGTACGCGCATCGTTGCAGCCATCCTGTTCGGCTGTTCCAGCATCGAGTTCTGGCGTTTCTTCCTGCTGCAAATCATCAACTGTATTTCCTGGGCCTTCATTATCTATGCCATCGGCCACGCACTGGGTATGGCCGGCATGGCCATCGTGCACCATTTCGGCGTCGTCGGCCTGTTAGTCGCCGCAGGGCTGGCTGCGCTGACCGGCATGCTATGCTACTGGCGCTACGGCCATCACCATCTCAAACGCCACTTCACTCACAACGAGAAAGAGAAAGAAGACTAAGTCTCAAGCACGCACATTCATCTGCGCTATAATCCATACATGAGCGCAGAACAGAGAATCAGACCACCGGCCGTTGCCGGCATGTTTTATCCCGGCGATGCAAGCGAACTTACCCGCATGCTGGATGCCATGCTGGCGGTCGCCAGCTCCAATCATGCGGACTCCCCCAAGGCACTGATTGTGCCGCATGCCGGCTACATCTATTCGGGTCCAACTGCTGCCATGGCTTATGCCACCCTGGACCGGCAACGCATTCGCCGTGTGGTGCTGCTCGGGCCGGTGCATCGCGTCCCGGTGCGCGGCCTTGTCCTGCCCGATGCTGATGCCTTCGCCACTCCTTTGGGTATCATCCCACTGGATACCACAGGCATGCAGGCCATCGAAGGACTGCCGCAGGTAAGCCGTAATGCCCTCGCGCACCAGCAGGAACATTCGCTGGAGGTACAACTCCCCTTCCTGCAACGCTGCCTCGATACCTTCACCCTGCTGCCGCTGGCCGTCGGCGATGCCACGCACGAAGAGGTCGCCGGGGTGCTCGACGCAGTATGGGGCGGCGAGGAAACCCTGATCCTGATTAGTTCGGATCTGTCGCATTACCATCACTATATCGAAGCAAGGCGCATCGATGTGCTTACCGCGGATACCATTCGGCATCTGCATTTCCCCCTGCATCACGAGCAGGCCTGCGGTGCCACGCCGGTCAACGGCCTGTTGCAGCTTGCGGCACAAAAGGACATGACATGTCTGCAACTCGACCTGCGTAATTCGGGCGATACAGCCGGCGACAAGGAAGGCGTAGTCGGCTACGGCAGTTTCGCATTCTATGAGGATGGCATTCATGGCGCATAAAGCTGGTGGCGACAACTCCCTCAAAGGAGTTATTCTGCTCGGCATTGCACGCAAGGCCATCGCGGCACATTTGGGTCTGGCTGAAAACCCTGAACAGCCTGATGACGCATGGCTCAGATATAAGGGTGCGTGTTTCGTCACCCTGCATAAAGGCGGAAACTTACGCGGCTGCATCGGCAGCCTTCTGGCCCACCGACCGCTCGGCGAGGATGTAGCGGTCAATGCGTTATCGGCCGCTTTTCACGATCCACGCTTTGAGCCCCTGGCCCGCGATGAGTTTGCCGAAATAGATATCGAGGTGTCAGTACTTTCCACACCCGAACCCGTTTTTCCCACCGACGAGGCAACGCTGATGGCACAACTTCGCCCCGGCATAGACGGCGTTATCATTGAATACGGGCCGCACCGCTCCACCTTCCTGCCGCAGGTATGGGAACAGCTGCCCGATCCGGCACTGTTTCTGGCCCACCTGAAACAAAAGGGGGGGCTACCTGCCGATTTCTGGCATCCAGATATGCGCGTGTCGCGCTACAGCGTACAGGCCTACAGCGAAAAACCGGGAGATGCAGCATGAAACCCGACAAACAAATCGCTGACCCCCAGGACCTCTCCCATTCGCCGGCGCGCTACTGGCATCGGCTTGAGGACGGTCGCATCCAGTGCGATGTATGTCCGCGCGACTGCAAGCTGCATGAGGGGCAGCGTGGCCTGTGCTTCGTGCGCAAGCGCGAAGGCGATGCGATGGTGCTTACTACCTACGGCCGTTCCTCCGGCTTCTGTATTGATCCGATTGAAAAGAAACCGCTGAATCATTTTTTTCCCGGCTCCAGTGTGTTCTCTTTCGGCACCGCCGGTTGCAATCTCTCCTGTCATTACTGCCAGAACTGGGATATCTCCAAATCACGCGAATGGGATCGCCTGTGCGATCAGGCCTCGGCAGAGGAACTGGCTGGCGCAGCAGCAGGCTACGGCTGCAAATCCATCGCCTTCACCTACAACGATCCGGTCATCTTCCTCGAATACGCCATTGATGCCGCCAAAGCCTGCCACGCGACCGGTATCAAAACCGTGGCTGTTACCGCCGGCTATATCCATCCCGAGCCGGGGCGGGAATTCTTCGCGCACATGGATGCAGCCAATATTGATCTGAAAGGCTTTTCCGAAGACTTCTACCACAAACTGTGCGTCGGCCACCTGCAACCGGTACTCGATACGCTTGAATATCTGGCCAAAGAAACCGAAGTATGGACCGAGATCACCACCCTGCTGATTCCCGGTCACAATGATTCGGATGAGGAAATCACCGCCATGTGCGACTGGATCGTTGAACACATGGGGGCGGATGTGCCGCTGCATTTCACGGCTTTCCATCCCGACTGGAAGATGCGCGATGTACCGGCGACACCGCCTGCCACCCTGTCCCGCGCAAGACAAATCGGATTAAGGGCTGGCCTGCGCTACGTCTACACCGGCAATGTGCACGATACCGCGGGCGACACCACCTTCTGCCCCGGCTGCGGCGCAGCCCTGATCGTGCGCGACTGGTACAATATCCTCAGCTATCGCCTGACTGACGACGGCCACTGCCCCGATTGCGGCACAAGCATCGCCGGGCACTTTGAACATTTCGACAAGGCCTTCGGCGCCCGCCGCATTCCCCTACAGTTGCACAGTTAAGACCGACTCAGCTTGCAGCAACAGGAAAACCAATCTTGTCCGAGGCCAGCATAGTGCGCCCCGGCAGGAAACAGGACATATCCAGCTCCGGCGGCTCGCCATTCATCCAGCGACTGATGATGTGCGCAGTAATCGGCGCCAAGGCCACGCCGTTGCGATAATGCCCGCTGGCCACCCACAGGCCGTGCCGACCGGGCACGGGCCCCAGGAAGGGTAGACCGTCGGGCGTGCCGGGCCGGAAGCCCATCCACTGGCGTTCGATGCTTGCCGCACCCAATCCGGGCAACAGGCGCGTCAGGGCATTGAGCATGGTCTGCACCTCAACCACCGTATTGCCTGCCTTGAAGCCGACCATCTCCATACTCGCACCAACCAGGATATGACCATCGTTTCTCGGCACGAAATAGGCGCTGTCATGTTTGACGATATGACGCAGTGAGCCCGGCTCGCTTTGCAGCAGCACAATCTGCCCCTTCACCGGTTGCACCGGCAGTGAAATGCCAATGGCTTCAGCCAGCCTGCCGCTCCAGCTGCCGGCAGCAAGCAGCACCGCATCGGCATGGATGGATCGACCATCAGCCAGCTCGACACCTGCAACCTGATCTGCCACTTCAATCAGACCGGTCACCTCCGCCTGCTCGATCACCTCAATCTGCTGTTGTTGCAATACCGTATGCACGGCTGCCAGCAGCCTCGGATTGCGTACCTGTGCCACATCCGGCCAGACCAGCGCACCTGTGGTATCGCCTGCGAGCAACGGCTCGTGATGGTGCACCTGTTCGGCATCCAGTTCCGCAACTGGCCATTGGAAACGCTGCGACCAATCCAGTGCTGCTTGTTTGTGGTTCACTTTATCGTCGGGGAAAAACGGCACCATCAGCCCGCTTTGCAGCCATTCGGGCGAGATACCGCTGAGCGAGGTCAATTCCTGTTGTAACTCGGGATACATAGCCAGACTGGCATTCACCAAGTGGCTGAAATCGTCGGGATACAACCACGGCTGAATCGGGCAAAGAATACCCGCACCAGCCCATGAGGATTCGCAACCCATCCGGCCGCGCTCGATAATGACCGGCTGCATACCCAATTGCTTCAACCGCCACGCAGTCAGGCTGCCGATGATGCCGCCACCGATAATGGCTACGCGAACCGGGGATATCGCCATGTTCCTCTCCCTTGATGCATTGTCTCGCCCTGTTTAAGAACAGGAAAGCCTGCGGATGCCTTTATGCCATATTGCGGCTAACATGCCGCGATGCCCAAAAACCCTGAAGCGCCGCCCGCCAAGCATGTGCAGAAATCCTATCAGCACTGCATGGCGCTGGCACGGGATCACTACGAGAACTTTCCCACAGCTTCTCGCCTGATTCGAGCCGACCTGCGCCCTGCCGTAGCAGCCATTTATGCCTTTGCCCGCACAGCCGACGACATGGCCGATGAGGGCAATGAGCCTGCGGATAAACGTCTGAAACAGCTCGATGCATGGGAAACCCTGCTGGAACGCTGTGCGCAAACCGAAGTGGATCACCCCGTCTTTCTGGCCCTGGGCGATGCCATCCGCAGACATGACTTGCCCGTAGCCTGCCTGCACGACCTGCTTACCGCCTTTCGCATGGATGTCAGCATTCATGCCTACGCCAGCCTCGACGAGCTGTTGTTCTACTGCCGCCATTCGGCCAACCCCGTGGGTCGCCTGATGCTGGCCCTGCATGGCGTGCGGGAACCACAGGCACTAAACGCGTCCGACGCCATCTGCACTGCGCTGCAGCTGATAAATTTCTGGCAGGATCTGAGCCGGGACATCCCCAACGGGCGCTGCTACCTGCCTGATGAATGGCTTGCCGATGCAGGTCTCAGCCACCGCGATTTACTTCAGGAAGAAACATCCGAAGATTTATCCATCCGCCTGCAACCTGTTTTGAAGCATGCAGTTGAATACACCTCGCAACTGATGCGGCAAGGTCACGTTCTGCCGGCCTTTTTACCTTTCCGTCTGCGCCTGCAGATCACCGCTACCATGCGCGGCGGACAGGCTGTGCTGCGCAAAACAAGCAGCATTGACCCGCTGCATGTCCGCCCAAAACTTGGAGCTACCGCATGGCTAAGCATCGGCCCCGGGGCACTATTCGATGCGCTGCTGCCGTCTGCACCACCCGCCGGCGCAAAAACAACAACAGGGGGCGTATCGTCATGAACCCGGCCAAATACTGTGAGGACAAAGCACGCGGTTCCGGCTCCTCTTTCTTCTATGCCTTTCTCTTTCTGCCCGAGGATCAGCGCCGTGCCATGATGGCCCTCTATGCCTTCTGCCGCGAGGTGGACGATATTGCCGACGAGGTCAGCGACCGTGCTGTCGCCACCCGCAAACTGGCCTTCTGGGGCGAGGAAATCAGCCGCACCTTTGCAGGCGAGCCACGCCATCCCGTGGGTAAGGAGCTGAACTGGGCACGGCAGCGCTTTCCCCTCAGCGAGGAGCTGTTTATCGAGATTCTCGACGGCATGCTGATGGATGTGAATCACAAGCCATTTCTTAAAGCCTCCGATCTTGCATTGTACTGCCATCGCGTGGCCGGTGTGGTCGGCTTATTGACCATCGAAATTTTCGGCCACACCTCGCGACAGGCCGGCGATTTTGCCACCACGCTGGGCGAAGCACTGCAATTGACCAATATCCTGCGCGATCTGCGCGAAGATGCAGCCCGCGGCCGTATCTATATCCCGCAGGAGGATCGCATCCGCTTCTCGGTTGCCGATCAGGATTTCAACGACGGCACGATGAGCGATGGTATGCGTCATCTGATTGCCCATTATGTGGATAAGGTGGGCAAGCTCTACGTCAAAGCCATCGAACAGCTTCCCGATGAGGATCGCGAATCGCTGCGCCCCTCGCTGCTCATGGGGGCCATCTATTTCGCCCATTTCACGCGTCTTCAAAAGGCCGGCGAGCGACTGTGGGACGAACCGCCACGGCTACTGCCGATTCAGAAGATATGGATTGCCTGGCGCATGTGGCGCTACGAGAAGCGCGCGGCACGCAAAAGCCTGCCGGTCACCTTCGCAATTTAAGGGTCCTCAATGCGCGTAAGCGTTATCGGCGGCGGATTGTGCGGATTGACTGCAGCCATTCGGCTGGCGCAGCGTGGCGTTGAAGTCGAACTGTTCGAAGCAGCACCCGCCTTGGGTGGCCGCACCCGCTCTTTTTTCGAACCGCACATGCAGCAATGGGTGGATAACGGCCCGCATCTGCTATCCGGTGCCTACCATGACACACTAAACTTGCTGGAAGAGGCAGGAGCAAGCGATAACATTGCCTGGCAGGTATCCCTAAGCCTTCCCCTGTGGGACAGCGAACGCGGCCATTTCCTGCTCAAACCGAATGCATCCCTGCCACTGGCACTCACCCTGCCGTTTGCGTGTGCGCGCCTTCCCGGACACAGCTGGGCGGATATCCCCGCCTTTCTGCGACTGGCACTGCTTCTGAGGCAATCACCATCGGCCTCAGAAAGCGTGCAATCATGGCTGAATCGCGCAAACATCACAGCCCCCCTGTGCAGGGATCTGCTTGAACCCCTGTGCCTCGGGGCTATGAACGAAACGCTAATTGATGCCAATGCGGCAAGCTTCAGAACGGTTCTGCACAACGCCTTTGCCGATCATACCAGCGCCCGTCTCGGCTGGTTCCGCAAACCACTCAGCGAGGCTCTGATTGAGCCGCTGCTCAACATGGCACAAGAACTTGGCGTCCGCATCCATAAAAACACCCGTGTCCGCAACATCCAGGCAGGTAGCAAGGGCATCGAACTTCAGTCGGCACAGGGAAGCCAAGGCTTTAATGCCTGCATCCTCGCTCTACCGTTACGTTCCGGCCAACAGCTACTCGGTCTTCCGAAAACAGCGGTGACACGTCGCATCACCAATATCCACATGTGGTTGCGCGATATGCCCGCCCTATCGCACCCCTTCATTGGCGGTATCGGAACAGCAGGCCAGTGGTTTTTCGATGTCAGCAACCAGATGCGTAATGGCGGGGACAACAACATACCAATGCGCCATATCTGCGCTGTCATCAGCGCCGATGATGGAATGCTGCATAGCGATGATTTGGTTCAACTGGTTTGTAGCGAGCTGTCTCAACTAAGCGGGAATCATCGCCGGTTAATCCCGGAACATACCCGCATCATCAGCGAACATCATGCCACTACCAGCGTGACAGATAACGTGCCCGGGAACCGCCTCAGACCAGAGCTTCCCGATGGTCTGATTGATGCATGTGAAGCCCCCTTTCCGGGAGAACTTCCATCCACCATTGAATATGCCGTAAAACGCGGCAATCAGGCGGCTGAGCGGTGCTGCTTACCTTAATTCTCTTAAGTTTATTCACCAGCAGCCTTGTCTATGTGACACTTTAAGCCAGATGCACGCACAGCTTACCATATAGATTCACATATAACGCGTATCATACTGTTTTATATGTGTTTTATTGACTGCTTATATTTTAGGCAGGTGACAGCAGTATGTCATGGAGAGGTAGCTTTCAGGGCATGAGGTACTTTTATCCCCAAAGTTATCCACAGATTCTGTGGATGAAATCCCCAAGCCCTTGGGACACATACCTTTAGCCCTGTTTTACCCTGTTGAGCACACTTTCAGAGACCCGATTGGCAGGCTGTTGGCAACAAATAGAGTTGTCCGGTTTTAGAGCACAAGGGTTGTCCGGTTTGGTTTTGGTTCATATTGCTGCCTTCAGCCTTGGTAGTGGTAGTTCCGGCTTGCTGGCCTTGGGCTTCAGAAGAGGCTGAAACTCGGCGAGTTTTCTTGGCCCGTGGAAGATGGCCATGCTGCCATCGGTATAGCAGTGAACACGCACTCTGGCTTTGACATAATGGTGTCGGTATTCATTGCTGGGGATTTGCAGGGTTCTGCCCTCAAAGCTGACGGTGTTGTCTTTGTTGACTGTGCGTTCGTGCTTCT